>CAYMDE010000017.1:0-29996 GCA_964389115.1 uncultured Paludibacter sp.
CCGTAAACATTATCACGGTTACGCATGGCATCATTCAGTCCTCCCAATGCAGAGAAGTTAAATCCTCCCCTGTCGAGTGTGTTAAAATGCACCCCATTGATGTAAGTTGTCTGGTAGTGATTTTCGTAACCACGCGTTCTGAATCGCATGGGTGAGAAAGAGAAACTGGTCTTGGAAATATAGACGTCGCGCGACGAAAGTGTTGCAGACATATTCTGACTGCGTCCTTCATCATCAGCATTCAGATTAACTTCGCTCAGTTGCATAACAATCTCCTGTCTGATTTCGGTGTTTAAATCCACCTTCATCTCAACAGTTTCAATTTCGTTCACTTTCCCTTGTTCAACATGAATCAATTTGACTTGCATGAAGTAACCAAAACGGGTAAAATTAAGTTCAACTGCTCCACTGAGTTGGGTCTCGAGACTGAAATCTCCCGAAACATCAGTAAAAACAGAAACATTCTCCTCAACGAGACTTACTCGTACGCCGGGCATCGGTTGATCGTTATCCGCTGCAACCACCTTTCCGGTTATAATATTCTGTGAATACAGCATATTCGGAATTACGGCCAGGACAATCAATAAGAATAGAATTTTCTTCATAAAGTGTTAATATACTCTGAATTAAATAATTATTTTTTATAGCTTCATTGCTTCAGCTTTTCCCAAAAGGACGTGCAATATACGACTAATTTTACAATCATGAAATAATGCATAAAAATATAATAAATATAAAATATGACTATTTTGTACTATGGAGAATTTTTCCCAATTTTGCACGAACAAAACTAAAACGTTCAAAATGAGAAAAGAGTTTTTCCCATTGCTAATTGCAATAATTATATTGGTCAGCGCCTGTGGCGGAAAGAAAAATGCGCATGATCACCTTCCCCGCGTTGATGTAAAAATCACAAGTGTAGCTTTTTACAACCTGGAAAATATTTTCGATACAATCGACACTCCGGGAGTTAACGATTTCGAGTTTACTCCAAGTGGAGCCATGCGTTGGGACACCAGAAAGTACAATGCAAAACTTCAGCGTATGTCTTACGCAATTTCACAAATAGGATTGGATCACAGTCCGCACGGAGCAGCCGTGTTAGGTGTCTGTGAGGTGGAAAACAGGGCAGTTCTCGAGGACCTGGTAAAGCAACCCGACATCAAAAACAGGCAATATGAGATTGTGCATTATGACAGTCCGGATCGCAGGGGAATTGATGTTGCTTTATTGTACAACCCCGCACTTTTCGTGGTTACCAACAGTAAAGCTTACAAACACATCACTGATGATGAAAACTTTAGAACCAGAGATCAGTTGATGGTTAGTGGTTTCTTGTTAGACAGAAAAACACATTTCATTGTAACTCACTGGCCTTCAAGAGTGGGAGGAGAAGAACGCTCCAGACCAAGAAGACTTGAAGCTGCGCGGGTTACCCGCATGATTGTTGATTCTTTGCTAAGGGATGACCCCCGAGCAAAAATCGTGGTGATGGGCGACAAAAATGACGATCCAAAGGACGAAAGCACTGCAGTTGTAGTTGGTGCTAAAAGAAACCGGGAAGATGTAAAACCGGGAGAACTTTTCAATGTTTTCTGGCAAATGCATGATCGTGGCATCGGAACACTGGCATATATGGATCAGTGGAATTTCTTCGACCAGATAATTATTTCTCACGAGCTTCTTCGCCGCGACAAAAACAAATTGTACTTCTGGAAAGGAGAAGTCTTCAATCGTCCATTCCTGACACAACAGGAAGGCCGCTTCAAAGGAACTCCACTTAGAACACATGCTGGTGGCGCATGGCTCAATGGCTATTCCGACCACTACCCCACCCTCATTTATCTTGTAAAAGAGTTATAAACTCATCAATCATATTGCTCAAACTTATTATTTAATGGACTATCCCACTTTAGAAGGAAAACTGATTATGCCCGAATACGGGCGAAACATACAACAGATGGTAAAACACGCGATGACCATCGAAGATCGTGAAGAAAGAACACGATGCGTGAACACCATCATCAACATCATGGGGAATCTTTTTCCTTATCTGCGTGACGTCAATGATTTCAAACATAAACTGTGGGATCATGTGGCTATCATGTCTGATTTTCAGCTTGACATCGACTATCCTTATGAAATCGTAAAGCCGGAAAACTTATACACAAGACCCGATCAGGTGCCTTACCAAAGTTCCCGCGTAAGATATCAGCATTATGGTGTTACATTGGAAAAGATGATTGCACGCGTAGCTGATTATGAAGATGGTGAGGAAAAAACCGAGTTAATCAGACTCATTGCCAACCAGATGAAGAAATGTTTCCTTTCATGGAACAAAGAGGTGGTTGATAACAGAAAAATTTTCGACGACCTCAGAGAATTATCCAACGGTAAAATTGATCTTTCTGATGACTCGTTCAGACTGATTGAGTCGAAAGACGTACTATATAACAAAAAGAACATCAGTAATAACAATAAAGGAAGGAAGAAATAAATGGCTTCATTCAGCATTCAGGGAAAACAGAAACTCAGTGGTGAAATTATTCCACAGGGTGCAAAGAATGAAGCCTTACAGGTGATTTGTGCCGTTTTGCTGACTTCCGAAGAGGTTACCATCTCCAACGTTCCTGATATTTTAGATGTAAACAATCTGATTAAACTGTTGTCTGACATGGGCGTGAAGGTTAATAGACTTGCACCCGACAGCTACTCTTTCCGTGCGGATGAAGTAAACACAGATTACCTTTCATCACCCCAATTCATGCGCCAGTGCGCTTCATTAAGAGGTTCAGTGATGCTGCTCGGTCCGCTCGTTGCACGATTTGGCAAAGCGCTTATTCCCAAGCCCGGAGGCGATAAAATCGGGCGACGCAGACTGGACACACATTTTATCGGCATACAGAAATTGGGAGCTGACTTTTCGTACGACCGCGACATGAAGGTTTATTCCATCACCGCCAGGGAGTTGAACGGTTGCTACATGTTGCTCGATGAAGCATCGGTAACGGGTACTGCAAATATCATTATGGCAGCGGTACTGGCGAATGGCACAACAACGATTTATAATGCTGCCTGCGAACCGTACATTCAGCAACTATGCAAGATGTTGAACAATATGGGGGCAAAAATTTCGGGTATTGGCTCAAACTTTTTGACTATCAATGGTGTTAAATCACTTAAAGGATGTACACATTCCCTGCTTCCCGACATGATTGAAATCGGTAGCTTTATCGGATTGGCAGCCATGACGGGTTCAGGAATCACCATCAAAAATGTTGCTTACGATGAACTCGGACTTATCCCCGAGGCCTTCGCTAAACTGGGAATTGAAATTGAGCGACGTGGCGATGACATTTTTATTCCCGAACAGCAATGCTACACTGTTGATTCGTTTATTGACGGATCAATCATGACACTTGCTGATGCTCCCTGGCCCGGTCTAACTCCCGATTTATTAAGCGTATTTTTAGTGGTTGCTACCAAAGCAAGGGGAAGCGTATTGATTCATCAGAAGATGTTCGAGAGCAGACTCTTCTTTGTTGACAAATTGATTGATATGGGTGCACAAATCATTCTTTGTGATCCGCACAGGGCAACTATCATCGGGTTGGGCGACAAACTGCATTTACGGGCTTCAAGAATGAGTTCTCCTGATATCAGAGCAGGTATTGCGCTGTTAATCGCTGCTATGTCGGCCGATGGCACAAGCATTATTGACAACATTGAGCAAATAGATCGCGGTTATCAGCAAATCGACAAGCGACTGAATGCTTTGGGAGCCAAAATAGAAAGACTTGAACATTGATATTTATTAACCAATTAAACATAAAAAGTTATGCTGGACAAACGAATTACGGATCTTATTAACGAACAGATCAACAAGGAGTTTTACTCCTCTTTCTTCTATCTCGATATGGCGAATTACTACACCGATCAGAGTTTGAACGGCTTCGCCAATTGGTTTAACATCCAAACACAGGAAGAATATGCACACGCGATGTTATTCCTTCAGTACCTGCACCTCAATGGTGAAAAGGTAGTGCTGGACACCATCGAAAAACCTGCTGTGGTTTTCCAAAATCTGAAACATCCACTTCAGGCTTCATATGATCATGAGTTGCTGGTTACCAAATCTATCAATAATATTTATGCTGTAGCTTTTGAGTTGAAAGACTTTAAAACGATGCAATTCCTCGACTGGTTTGTAAAAGAGCAGGCTGAAGAAGAACAAAATTCTGATGAACTGTGCAAGCGTTTCGACCTTTTTGCAGGTGATCCACGTGGATTATATATGCTTGACCAGGAAATGGCCGGCAGAACATTTACGCCTCCAACGCTTACATTGTAAGGTTAATGTTCTTTTAAAACAGAGAAGCTCAGGGGTTATACCTCTGAGCTTCTCTGTTTTAAAATGAATTTATCTCTATATCTACTCAATCACCCCCAATATATCCCCAATAATCATTTTCGCAAACGACTCAGCCTGCAAAGTCGTTGCGGCTTCAGAATAAATGCGGATAATTGGTTCAGTATTCGATTTTCTGAGATGAACCCATCCTTCAGGGAAGTCGATTTTCACTCCATCAACATCATTAATCTCATACTGTTCGTATTTTGTCTTAATTTCCGCAAGCACTTGATCAACATCAATACCCGGGGTAAGCTCAATTTTGTTTTTGGAGATATAGTATTCAGGATATGACTTTTTAAGCTCAGTCACTTTCTTTCCTGATTTTGCCATCAGGGTCAGAAACAGGGCAATACCTACCAGGGCATCGCGACCATAATGACTTGCAGGATAAATCACACCACCATTTCCTTCACCACCGATAATGGCTCCGGTTTCCTTCATCATATTAACCACATTCACCTCTCCAACCGCTGAAGCGCTGTATTGCATACCATAACGGGCAGTTACATCACGCAAAGCACGGGTTGAACTCAGGTTCGACACTGTATTGCCGGGAGTATGCTGTAATACATAATCGGCTACAGCAACCAAAGTATATTCTTCTCCAAACATGCTTCCATCCTCACAAAGCACTGCAAGCCTGTCAACATCCGGATCAACTACAAAACCTGCATCTGCCTGTCCTGATTTCAACACTTCTGCAATTTCAGTTAAATGCTCCGGAAGCGGTTCCGGGTTATGCGGGAAATGTCCGTTTGGCGTACAATAAAGCGGTATCACCTTAACCCCCAGAGCATCAAGCAAAGCCGGTAGTGCTATACCTCCGACAGAATTAACACAGTCGATCGCCACAGTAAAACCCGCCTTACGAATTGCGTCTTCATCAACAAGCTCAAGCTCCAACACATGCTTGACATGCTTTTCTGTGTAGGTATTGTCCTCTGATAACTTCCCAAGTTCATTTACTTCAACAAATCGAAACGATTCATCACTGGCACGACGCAGCACATCTTCGCCATTTTCAGCATTCAGAAACTCTCCCCTTTCGTTGAGCAGTTTCAGTGCGTTCCATTGGGCGGGGTTATGACTTGCAGTTAGAATAATTCCACCGGCAGCATTTTCCATCGTTACAGCCAATTCCGTTGTTGGAGTGGTTGCCAAACCAATATTCACCACATCGAATCCCATTCCGAGCAATGTGCCAATTACCAGTTGCGATACCATTTCTCCTGAAATACGGGCATCTCTTCCTACTACAATTTTATTTGAATTGGTAGTTTTGTTTTCTCTGATATGAGCTGCATAAGCGGCTGTAAATTTTACTGTATCGAGCGGACTTAACCCTTCGCCGGGAGCACCACCAATGGTTCCCCGTATCCCCGAAATAGATTTAATAAGTGTCATGCGAAAAGTAATTAGTAAACTATCTGAATTTATTGATTCTGATTTTCATATCGTAACCAACCGGAGTCGCTGGTCGACTAAACTGCGAAAAGCCAAGTTTTGAAGGAACGATGAACATAGCTTCGGCATCATTGTATTTCATCAAACCGGCAGCCTCATGCCATCCCGGACTAACCTGAGTTAAGTCCCTGTAGTTAAATGTAGATGTATATGGAAAATCGATTGTGTTCCAATTAAAAACAGTATCGGCACGATCGGTAAGTGTATATTGAATAAAGCGCGGCACAACCTTATCGCCTGGCATCAGGCTATCGGCAGGGTTGGAAATATCACCCTGATCTGTAAGTCGAAAATACATTCCGGAAGCTGTTCTAAAAATAACATTATCCGGCCATGGGAATTCTGTGGGTCTCACTGTTACCACCTGATAATTATTTCTTGCAAGAAAACGTTCAATCGTTTCTCTTTCAGCTTTTAACTCCTCGGCATAAGTCACATTTTCGTCGCGACAAGCGCTTAAAACTATCAAAGAGAATACGATGGTGATATAAATGAATTTTTTAAGCATAATGTAGCTTTTTAGCAATTTATAATTTATCGGATATTAGCGATGCTCATAATATCGGCAAACACACCGGCAGCAGTAACGCTGGCACCTGCTCCATATCCTTTGATAATCATTGGATACTCGTAATAACGCTCCGTTTTAATCATGATGATATTGTTGCTGCCTTCAAGAGCGTAAAATGGGTGGAACATATCCACTTCCTGCAATCCAACAGAGAAATCTCCCTGTTCCATGGTTGCCACGAAACGGTACTTCTTACCTTCCTTTTCAAGACGCTTTCTAATCTCTTCGAAATGATCATCCATTTCAGCAATGCTACTCCAAAAATCTTCTAAACTACCATCAAAATACTTTTGCGGCACAAACAGGTTTTTGCGCACATCGGATTGTTCGAGTACATAACCTGCTTCACGTGAAAGAATTACCAGTTTTCTGATAACATCCGTACCACTTAAGTCGATTCGTGGATCAGGTTCGGCATATCTGGCCTCAACTGCCAAACGAATGGCTTTGCTGAACGAAACATCTTTGCTGATGGTATTAAAAATAAAATTCAGCGTACCTGACAATACAGCCTCAAGCTTCAGAATCTTATCTCCTGAATTCACAAGATTGTTCATGGTATTGATGATAGGTAGACCTGCTCCCACATTCGTTTCAAACAAAAACTTAATCCCCTTTTTACGGGCAATTTCCTTCAGCTCAGCATAGTTCTTATAATCTGAAGATGCAGCTATTTTATTGGCAGCAACAACAGAAATATTATGTTGCAACAACTCTTTGTAGAGCGATGCTATGTCGTAGCTTGCAGTACAATCCACAAAAACTGAGTTATAGATATTCATTTCAAGAATTCCACTCAGGATCGCTTGTGGTGACGTCGGAACTCCCTTCGACTGAACAATATTCCGGTAATCTGTAAGACTAATACCATCCCTGTCGAAAAAGACCTTACTTTCATCGGCAATACCGACAACCTTTATTTTCAGGTTATTTTGTGCTTTCAACTCGGGTTGCTGCTGACGAATCTGATCGAGTAATCCGCCACCAACAGTTCCTGTTCCAACCAAAAACAAATTGAGTTCCTGATATTCTGAAAGGAAAAACGCTTCATGGATAACATTTAGTGCTTTCCTCAATGATTTTGAATCAGTTACAAAGGAGATATTTGTTTCTGAAGCTCCCTGAGCTATGGCAATCACGTTTATTCCACTTCTACCCAGGGCACCAAACAATTTTCCGGAAATACCCGGAATACGTTTCATTTGATCGCCTACTACAGCGATTGTTGCCAAATCTTTTTCAGATTTAACTGCGTTGATTTCTCCTGTTTTTAATTCCTGTGCAAACTCTTTTGTAATAACCTGCACAGCCATATCAGCATCCTGGTTACTTACACCCACCGATATGGTATTTTCTGAAGAAGCCTGAGATATGAGAAAAACGGAAATTCCCACATCAGCCAAAGCTCCGAAAAGTCGCTTGCTTACCCCGTTTACTCCTACCATACCCATGCCCTGCATTGTAACAATGGCAGTATCGTTGATGGATGAAATTCCTTTAACTACCGTTTTGCGGTCATCCTTTTCTTTGGAGATGAAGGTTCCGGGCGCATCAGGATTGAACGTATTCTTAATCTTTATCGGGATATTCTTGTGATAAACCGGGAAGATGGTCGGAGGATAAATCACTTTTGCTCCAAAATTAGACATCTCCATTGCTTCCACGAAACTGAGCTTTTCAATCACATATGCCTTGCGAATTACACGCGGATCAGCAGTCATGAAACCATCAACATCAGTCCAAATTTCCAGCACCTTAGCATCCAATGCAGCAGCAAGAATAGCAGCTGTATAATCGGACCCCCCACGACCAAGATTGGTAATGGCTCCTGAATAAACATCAGTTGAAATAAATCCCGGACAAACCGTTACTTTTGGCAAAGATGCAAAATGTTTCTTTATCAGCGAATTGGTAAGATCCAAATCCGGTGTATGCTTATCGAAGCGACTTGTAGTTTTGATAAAATCAGGGGTGTGGGCATAAACAGCACCATCGATTACATTCGACACAATCAATGATGAAAGTCTTTCGCCAAAACTGACAATGAGATCTTTAACTTCGAGCGTAAGCTCCCTTTTTAAATAGAGATTATTATAAACTACACGAAGTTCCTGTAACAATACGTCAGCAGCACTCAGAACAGATTCTCTTTTGTCAGCAGGCACAACAGCCTCTATTACTTCAGTATGTCGGACATAAATAGCATCAAATTCCGTTTCGAAGGCAGTATTTCCATTGGCGGCCATTTGCGTGACATGAATCAGTTTGTCTGTTAATCCACTTAACGCGGAAACTACAACTATCACTGGCGCATCCTGACTTTCAACAATCTTTTTTACGCTTAAAATACTTTCTGCAGAACCTACGGATGTTCCACCAAATTTTAAAACCTTCATACCAAAATTATATATTATTTTTTCATCGGGCCAGATGCAGTTTAAGGTAAATCTGACTTCGATTTTTTGAGCCTGCAATATTAGCGATTTTCCGCCAATTATCCGTTTAGTTTTTTGTTTTTTATAGAAATGGGTTGTAATATCCGGAAAAATATTCTACTTTTGCAGCGCTTTTAAAAGTTCACATCTAAATAAAAAAGTAGGTCCAGTAGCTCAGCTGGATAGAGCAACAGCCTTCTAAGCTGTGGGTCAGGGGTTCGAATCCCTTCTGGATCACTTTATTAAATATGCAAACGCAACTCCAACTTATTGTCACTCCCGAACAAGCTGAGAAGCAAATGCTGCTCAGAGAGCTTGTTTCGTCCAAAATTGGCATCAGCGAAAACAGGATAACCTTGATTCGCATCGTTAAGAAATCAATCGACGCAAGAACCAATAACCCAAAAATCAATCTTACTCTCACCGTTTTCTGGGATGAAAAAGCTCCTGAGTATCAGTATAAATATCAGTTCAAATATAAGGATGTAAGCGACAAAGCACCTGTGCTGATAATCGGTGCTGGTCCGGCCGGATTATTTGCAGCATTGAAGCTCATTGAACTAGGTCTAAAGCCTATCATCATTGAAAGGGGAAAAGAATCGGATAAAAGGAAATCGGATATCGTTGCTCTTAACAGGAACAAAGGCATCAATGCTGATTCAAATTACTGTTTTGGTGAAGGAGGTGCCGGGACATTCTCAGACGGGAAACTCTATACCCGCTCAAAAAAGAAAGGTGACCCTGTAGAAGTATTCGAGATTTTTCACCTTCATGGTGCGGCAGATGATATTCTGTACGACTCTCATCCGCATATCGGGTCCGACCTCTTGCCCGGTGTGGTAGGCAGGATTAGTGATACCATTCGTTCGCATGGTGGCGAAATTCATTTTGAAGAGAAACTGACTGAAATACTGCTTGACAATAATTGTGTAAAGGGCTGTAAAACTGCATCAGGAAAGACTTACAAGGCCAATCAGCTAATTTTGGCAACCGGACATTCAGCCCATGATATTTACGAATTACTTGATTCACAAGGTATCGAACTCGAAAAGAAAGGCTTTGCAATGGGCGTTCGGGTGGAACATCCGCAATCGCTTATCGACCACATACAATATCATGGCTCCAGGGGGAAATACCTTCCTGCATCGAGTTATAGTTTGGTTGAACAGGTTAACGACCGTGGTGTATATTCATTCTGTATGTGTCCGGGTGGTAGAATTGTACCGGCAGGCACCAATGATCAGGAGATTGTTGTGAATGGCATGTCGGCATCGCGACGCAACTCGCCATTTGCTAATTCGGGGATGGTTGTAGAGATTAAGCCCGAAGATATTCCTGAAGAATATGCTCGCTTTGGAAATTTAGCAGGATTGCGTTTTCAGCAACATCTTGAACATCTTGCTTACATCAACAATGGAGGTAAAGGTCAGACTGCTCCGGCACAACGCATGGTCGACTTCGTGAGGGGTGTTGTTTCATCTGATTTGCCAGAGTGTTCGTACATGCCCGGCATCATTTCATCGCCACTGCATTTTTGGCTTCCGGAACATATTTCAAGCAGACTACAGGAAGGATTCAAACTTTTCAACCGTAAAATGAAAGGTTACCTGACCAATGAAGCTGTGGTAGTTGGAGTAGAAACACGTTCGTCTTCAGCTGTACGTATTCCCCGCAATCCCGAAACTGGTGAACATCCTCAAATCAAGGGACTTTTTCCAGCAGGTGAAGGATCCGGCTTTTCAGGCGGCATAACATCTTCAGCTATCGACGGAAGAAATATTGCTGCTCAGGTTTTTGCTTTAATCCATTGAGCTGGTGTTTTGCCGGTTATGGATTTAAATGCCTTATTAAATCCCGCCTGGTTTTTAAATCCTGACTCAATCCTGATATTGCTAAAATCGCTAATATCATCACTACCGATGTCTTTGATTAGTTTAAGGGCATGATTTATCCTGTACTCATCTGTTACAGCTTCGAATTTCTTTGCAATATATGTTTTGAAACAGTAGTGTATATGAAGCAGTGGCACCCCGAAAATATCAGCAAGATCATTCACTCTGAAATTTGAATCCAGGTATGGTTTGGTGTTTTTGATATAAAGCATGATTCTGTCCGACAATTCCCTGAAATAGGTTGTATGCGCAGTATTATCATCTGTTAATCCTAAATCAGTTTGTTGATAAACCACATTTTCGTGCCAAAGCTTTGCTTTTTCTTCAGGCGCTAAAACCTTAACGGTTGGCATGCCAAGAAGAATAGAAGGGTTGAATAACAATGTTATAGGTAAGATTGTATTGGCAATACTCGACAAAGCAAAGAACGCCTGATTTTGAAGATTCAGATATTCATAAGCGTTAAATCTGAAATAAGATATCAATCCTAAATGCATTATCGAGAGAACTATTGAAAACACACTGTAAAAATTCAACCACCTGTAGGTTTTCAGATACTGTTTTCTCGCTATTTCATCAAGAGTTAGCAGTCTTTTCACCAATCCCCTTCTCAGAATCATCATCGAGAAAATAATGTATGTAATAATAATCAACACCTTTACCAGATTACATACCCATGTAGGGAACATGATGATATAGCTGTTCATGTAAAATGACAAGTTCCCTAACGAATTTTCAGCAATCATCAGTTTAAAGTCGATTGGACTGAAAATATAAGGAACCAAAATAATCATGTTGATGAAAAAAGGCACAAAATGCAATAGATCTTTGTCGCTAAACTCATAATCTTCGCGCACCAATCCACGAACAAAGAAGTAGAACATGGGGCCGGTCAACACCAACAGAGGTCCTGAATTCCCAATTAGTAACATGAGGAAATGGGCAGAACCTCCGTTAATAATTGTATCGTACAATAAAGAAACAAAAGAAATAATAATCAGATAAACAGAAAAGAAGACCACATTTTTATTAAGCTTCCAATTTGCAAAAAGCATAATTAACGCCAACGTGATATTCAGGCAGGCAACAATAAATGTTAACGATATCATTCTGAACTTATTACTTTTCTATTAATACTCTTAATTGTACTTTATGACCAGGCACTATAGCCTCAACCAAATAAATTCCGGTAACCAGATTTGTTTTAATCAATGTTCTTCCGTTACCTTTAAAATTCGTATTGTAAACAGGTGTTCCGGAAATGTTATATATCACCAAATTACCCTGTTGTCTCGATTTATTATCAACAAAGAGGTTACCCGACTGTGATATTAACTCCAGCAAGTTTGATTTATCAACATTGTTTCCGGGCTGATTGTTCAGCTGCGAAATCAGGAACCGTCGTGCAGCCGGACTGCCGGGAACGGCTCTGAATTGATAAGAAGAACCACTTTCGCTGATATCAACACTGATACCTGTTTGCAGGTCTGTGAGATAAATCCGGTTAAAACGGTCAACCGATCTGTTGCGATGTTCGAAAGTAATGGTATAAAACTCTTCCTGTCCAGGACGGAAACCTATCCAGGATCCATCAAGCTGATCCACACTATTCACCTGATAATTCCCTGATTCTTCTGCAGCATATATTTGTGCTGCAGTTGCCGGTCCAAACACCTTCATACCATCCCAACCATTATCGAACTCACGCGTGCAGCCCGGCACATCAAAAATCCACATCCTGTCGTTTACACGGGCACCTGATACTTCAATTTTGGTGAAAGGCAGACTGCTTTTATCTATGGCCGAAGACGATCGTACACGCTGGGGTGTTGTACCCTTTATAGCTGATGCAGCGTAGTTTATTCCGATGGTAAACGCTTCAAGATTCTCTGCATTCTGGTCTTTTTTCTTTACAAGGAAGGCTTGCATCGAAGGTATTTCCCATGGCAAACCACTTGGAATTGATGGGTCACCGAGTTGTTTCGGTATCGATACATACTGACCCGGACTATCTCCATATGTTGAGTGTAAAGCCCAATCAGCATAACTTCCGGTATTGTATAAATAAACTGTCTGTTCGGTTGCATCACCGAAAGTTAGATTAGAAATACCAATGGCAGCCGCATAGGGATTAGCAATCAGGTTTTGTCCCGGAAAATTACCTCCTGCAGTATAAGAAAGCTGAATTACAGTATCTCTATTCTCCAAAATGCCACTGAATGTGACAGTACGAGCCTGAGCCTGAGTAATCTGGTAAGGACGGAATGATTCAAGGACTGAACTGTTTACCAGCGAAATCCATTGCAAACTTCCCTTGGGAACAGTTTCGTCGTATCGACGAATAAAGGATCCTGCAAAAGTCGGATTAGCAGCAACAGAACGAACCGGAATACCGAAGAACTGCCATTTATAATTGGAGTATCTGCCTGTAATAGAATCATAAGTACTTGCAGCAGCTTTGGAATACATACTAACAGTTGCCATTACCGGTTCATCAATCGAATTTCCGAAGATGAGTGTTCCGTTGGGTGTTTCGCCCGAACTTCCACTGATTAAAATTCCTGAAGACCCGGCAAGATTCTCTACACGTTCTGCAGCAATCTTTCTTCCGCTACCCACTGTAAGTCTTCCCCGGTAGACCGACATACGTTCATTGACCTCAACATCAGCATCAACATCAAGCTCGACTCCATCTTTACTGTCAATAATCAGGTCGGAAAAAATACCCGAAACAAGGGTTTGAACCCCTTCAGGTGCATTCAGAACAACAGCTCCCTCCCCCCAGTTTTTATTCTTTGGTAGTGCATCAGGCGTATTGCGTTTGGTGTAAATCATACCACGGTTACCTACTTCAGGTTTATTCAGATTGACTTTGCCCTTATTTAGGTTAATCGTTCCAAGGTTATAGAAATCACCATTTATGCTCAATGCTGCAATGTCTGAAATAGAAACACTTGCACCTCCTTCAACAATCATGTCACGCGTTACAGCCCCAAGATTACAGATAACAGGCTGACGTACTGCATTGGCAGGAATTAGGACATCTGTGGTTTCAGTAGGAATACCACCACACCAGTTATCCGCATTATTCCAATCTTCACTAACACTTCCATGCCAAATCCCTGAACTTACGGTAACAGTGGCCTGTGCGCCATCAAAACCTGTGGTTCTTGCACAACCGCTTGCGCCTGTGACAGATACAAGACTGAATTCAGTGGTCACTGTAACGACACTATGGGTATTGAAAGGTACTCCCTGACTTACATTGGTTGCCGTTCTGTTGTCCACACCATCATGATAAACGATAGTAAACGGTCCTGTACCACTTGTTGCATTCCAGGTTAACTGACCGTAACTTCCTGAGCAGGTGGTATTGCCCGACAAACTACCTTGTGGCAAAGGAATTAAATGAATGCTGAATGGGACAGGCAGACTCTCACATCCTGTCGAAGTTTTATAAACATAAAAATTCGCATTGAAAGACCCCACTGCATCAGGCAGGTTAATAACAATCGTATTGGCAGTTAAATCAGTTAGTTCAACATCAACAAAACCAGCTTCCTGAGCAACATCATCGAAATCAATTCTGTATTTATCAGGAGATTCGGTGGTACTATTGTAAGGCAATTCAACAGTTAGTGAACTCCTGCAGGCAGCAATCGAATCAGTAGCCAACTCAATTGTTGGCAGTGCATTAATTGTAAGTGCTGCTGTATTCGAAATTACCTCACTTCCACAGTTTCGTGAAATTATAACCCTGTACTCGTTGCCATGCATCGCACTTTTTGCATGCATAATTTTCAACGTAGAGGTATTCACATCATCATAGATCTCATCGTCCTGAATATCGACAAATTCTTCGTCAGTTTTCAGCTGCCATTGATAGGATAAATCAACACCGGTAGCTTCAACAGAGATAATTCCATTACTTCCATCACATACTGAAGTTGCAATGGGTTGCACTGTAATTACCGGAGCAACACAATCTGAAGCGACGGCAAAGTTCCTAAAGCTATTTAGTGAAGAGGCTGTAAACTCAGGCGAACTGTAAGAAGCCACATGAGCAGTATTCGATTCACCATCGCCTGATACAATCCGGGCTTCGCCTCCATTCAAAGCAAAAGGACTACCATCGAGCGTTAACGAGAAATCATAGTCACTACCTCCGCTTTGAGTAATACTCCAATATCTGCCTTGTTGGGCAAAAGTATTGACTGGCATGTTTCCGGGAATGGTTGACTCAAACTGCTCCATGGTAACCGTGCTGGTTCCGCTAAGAGAAGCAAATTCCAATGTCGCTGGCCGGTAGTTTCCATCTTTTCCTATCGGGAAAAGCTTTGAACCAGTTCCACAATACACTCTCGACAATTTTCCATCAATATAACTGGCTGTGCCGGCTCTGGTGATTGTTCCATTGCAGCCAACTGTGAGGGTACTGCTTCCGGTACTGATAATTCCATTAGTCAGTGTAAGTGTGCCATTAACCGACAGATTATTTTCTAAAGCGATTCCGGCAGCATTATTGATTGTCACATGATTAAAGACTCCTGATTCTGTTCCATCAATCAACTGTGGAACATTCCCACTGAATACAAGCGTATTTCCTGTGGTTAAAACAGCCGCATTGAGAGTAAGGTTACGTTTGATATCCAGCACTGATTCCGGAAAAGTTTTTGCTCCATCTCCACTCAGAATCAAATCATAATAACCTGCATTCCCCAATATTGGATTAACGATTGTCTGTGCAGCATCGCCACTATACTCAAAACTGTTTTGGTAACTTGCGGCATCCAAATAACCGTCATTTACAAATGTGCCCTTAATATCAACCCGGGCATCAAGTTGAACAACAGCATAGGTATCATTATTGATAGTGAGGTTGTTAAAGTTGGCCGATCCGGACAATGTTGCTGTTTCAACCAGTGTTCCCCTTTCAAAGTTTAATATCACATGACTGTCTCCAGGATTGAAAGTCCCGTAATTACTCCAGGATCCGGAGCCACCATTTTCCCTGATACCTCCGCAAATAGTAAGCGTTCCACTTCCCCCGTCTAGCACCCCACCTTCCTGAATGGTTATGGTACCAACAGTTGCATTTTCGGGAAGTACAGGAGCATAAGGCACCAAAGAGGCTGGTGGAATGATTACATTATCGCTACAGGTCGGTATATTTCCTTTCGACCAGTTAGACGCGTGATTCCAAACGGTTCTCTGACTCGGAACAGCACCAAGCCACTGATTACCTTCTATCAAAGAATTAGCAAACATCCAATATTTGGTATAACCACCAACTACTTCTCCTGAATTTAGATAATTAATACCGTGTCCAATCAGTGACACCCAGTTTTCAGTCAGACTTTGAGAGCTTTTTCCATGCTCGTGGGGTGTATCAGTTGTACTATATGGGATGTGATGATCCCACAGAACCAGACTATCTTTTTTATTACCATTTAATTCACTATCAAGATACCTGAGTTTAACACTGAAAGTTGTAGGCAGGGAGCCACCGGTTCTGATAATTTGATATAAACGCTTTACTGTATTTGTTTTATTGGCATGAATACCGCGCTCAGAGCCCTTAGTGATAACGAACATGATATCTGTTGGGATTGTGCCTGTGGTATTCCGGTTAAAAGTTACAGAGCTAAACTGACTTCCAAAAGTATATTCAACATTTTCAGCTATGGTGGTGCGTTTGACTTTTCCGGTAACATCTCCCTGACCAATCGTTGTGGCGTTGGCACCCATGTACAATATCCACGAATCAAGGATATCCCAGGCCCTTGTGCCACGGGTGGTTAGAGAATCAGTTGGAGTCAACACATTCGAATAGTCACCATAGTTTTTGGTCATTTCAAGCAAGCCATTGGTTTCGTTAGGGTTAACCGCAGCTAAATCCAACACTCCATCTACAAAGATATCGGCACCGGCTTTTACACCTGCTGAGTTCGTAATTTTGAGTCCATAATAATTGGCGCCGCTGTAGATATTCTGAAGTACAGAACCTGAGAAAACAACCATACCCTGATTAGCTGTAAATGTTCCATTATTTGTCCAGTTACCTTTCACATCAAGTATATTTGTTCCTGTGATAGTTAAAGAGGCACTGGCATTAATGGTAATATTGCGGCAAACTGCCTCACTACTGATAACCGGTTGATTGGGCACAGATGCCGAAGTAGCCTGTATTATCACATCAGTTGAGGCATCGGGGATTCCTCCGCACCAGTTTGCAGCGTTATGCCAATCGCTGCTAACCTTGCCTGTCCATGTTCCTGAGCCAGTTGTGAAAACGGACAAAACAACACTATTGTTGGAAGTAAAGATTCTTGAACAGTTGGTTGATGGGTTTGTAATTCTGATAGAGCTGATTGTGAGTGTCTGACCGTTATTACCTAAAACCAAAGGCGATGCAGTAACGAAAGAGGATGTTCCACTGGGTGATGAGGTTAGTCCCGACACAGTAACAGGGCTTCCTCCAGCTATTGAATAAGTTACTTCAAAAGTATTATTGGGCACCAGCCCTGTTAAGTTGATAATTGCACCTGATCCCGGGCATACCGTGATGGGCTGACTCACTCCACTCAAAGTAGGTAGCGGATTAACTGTAGCAATAATTGTTTCCGAATTGCTGTAGTTAGTTCCATTCAGATTGCTTGTAACAGTTAAGCTGGCGTTATATTGTCCAGTAATTGCATTCGGGATAGAAACGTTTTGTGTAGTAAAAGTTGTGATGACATTCGAAGGATTGGTTATAGACCAACTATATGTTGGCGCTGTACCAATCGCACCGGAATAATCTCCATAAAACTCAAGCGTTGCGAACTGACAAACAGGGCTGTTAGAAGTGGGTAAAGCATTCAAAGTTCCGCCCATGCTCATTAATTGCTCAAAGGTATAAATCGAACCGGGAGCGCCTGCACAAACTGCGAATCTTACTCCATCAATAGTAATGATCTTGTTGTTATTACATCCGTCACCTGTAAGTCCACCTGTTGTAACATTGATTACAGCATTTAGAGGTAAAGCTAATGTTGATTTGTCAAAAAAATAGATTGATCCGGTACTCAACACATAAACTTCCAAGGTATTGAGATTGAAATCTACATTCCGATTTGTACCTGTTAAGTATAGTCTTCCGGTCGAATTGATGAAAAAACTTCCCATAGGCTGAGTTGTTATCCCTGCAGTTCCAATGGTGACTGTATGCCCCGACTGAATTGTTACGTTTCCGGTTCCTGCAAACTGACCCGGGAAGCCTTGTGCAGTGGTTGGTGTAGTCCAGTTGGTCCCATTAAATCGTTGCCAGGTTGCTAACGCAGTATAATTACCGGTACTCACCGAACGGTAGTCTCCTATGGATTGTGAAAAAGTCACAACCGACAATAGTAAAAATAATACTATTGAAAATAAATTCTTCGCTTTCATATGTCTCTGGGTTTTAGTTATAAACCACGACAAAAATAATGATAAAATTGAAAAAAATACATCGATGCCAACAATTTAACTATTATAACCTGTTAATTTTCAGCGATGTAACAACTACTTCAATTTGTTTGTAGTATATATTCCAATAAATACAATAAAAAAGCAGAAAAAAGTCTGAATCAACTCTTTTCTGCCTTAAAATCGATTATTTCTCTGTAAGTTTTACGCCCCGAAATCGTCAAACAACAACATTTCGCGTGGCACTCCCAAATCGTAAAGCATTTTCTCAACAGCTTTCGCCATTGGGCCCGGACCACACATGTAGTATTCAATATCTTCAGGCGCATCATGATTAGCCAGATAATTGTCCAGAATCACTTTATGAATGAACCCTACATAACCGGTCCAGTTATCTTCCGGTTGCGGTTCGCTCAACGCAATATTGAAAGTGAAGTTCGGAAACTCTTTCTCCAGTTTGCGAAAGTCTTCTTCATAGAAGATTTCATTTTTCGAACGGGCTCCGTACCAGTAAGTAATCTTTCTATTGGAAATTTTGAGTGTGTTAAGCAAATGAAGGATGTGTGAACGTAACGGCGCCATACCTGCACCACCACCAACATATAGCATTTCCTTTTTGCTGTCGAGTATCGGATGGAACTCGCCAAACGGACCTGACACCCAAACCTTATCACCCGGTTTCAAATTAAAGATGAACGACGAGCAAATACCCGGTTTCACATCAGCCCATTTATTGGCAGCTCTGTCCCATGGAGGAGTAGCGATACGCACGTTAAGCATCACAATATCACCTTCAGCCGGATAGTTGGCCATGGAATATGCTCGCATGGTTTCTTCATCGTTCTTGCATGCAAGATCCCACATATTGAATTTATCCCAGTCGCCACGGAAACGATCCTGCACATCAAAATCGCTGAATTTCAAATCGTATTTTGGAACATCAATCTGGATATACCCACCCGGTTTGAAATTGAGTTTCTCTCCTTCAGGAAGTTTTACTACAAACTCCTTGATGAAGGTAGCCACGTTTTTATTCGACACAACCTCGCATTCCCATTTCTTAACACCGAGAATCGTTTCGTCCATTTTGATGGACATATCGCTTTTCACTTTTACCTGACAACCTAATCTCCAGTTATCTTTGATTTCCTTGCGGGTAAAATGAACTGCTTCTGTTGGTAAAATTTCTCCACCACCTTCTACTATCTGGCATTTACACTGGGCACATGAACCACCTCCACCGCAGGCAGAAGGCAGAAACACGTTTTGAGCAGATAAGGTGCCAAGCAAAGTACTACCTGCAGGTGCCACTAATTTGGTTTCGTCGTTGATGGTTATGGTAACATCTCCTGAAGGAACCAAATAATTTTTAGCTACCAGCAGGATGATTGTAAGAAGAATAATAACCAGCAGGAAAACCGCCAGACTGGCGAATATCATTGTTGAATTGATTGCTAATATCATTTTTTGAATTACTTTGAATTATTAGATCAGATTTTCAAACCGGAAAAGCTCATGAATGCCATGGCCATCAATGCCACGGTAATGAAGGTTATCCCCAGTCCTCTCAGCGGTGGAAACACATCAGAGTATGCCATTTTCTCGCGGATGGCAGCCAGACCAACAATGGCTAATGCAAAACCAACACCCGAACCGAGAGCATATGCTGTAGCTTCACCAATATTGATAAACTGACGTTGCTGCATGAAGAGTGAACCTCCCATGATAGCGCAGTTCACAGCAATCAGCGGGAGGAAAATACCCAGAGAAGCATAGAGTGACGGACTTACCTTTTCAACTATCATTTCAACCAATTGTACAATTGCAGCAATAACCGCGATGAAAAGGATGAATGAGAGGTAGCTCAGATCGAGCGTTGAAAGTGAAGGATGAAGCCATGAAAGTGCACCTTCCTTCAAAACATAATTTTCGAGCAGGTAGTTGGCCGGCAGTGTGATACCAAGCACAAAAACCACGGCTATTCCCAAACCAAGCGATGTTTTCACATTCTTCGAAACCGCGAGATATGAACACATCCCGAGGAAGAAGGCAAAAACCATATTGTCGACAAATATCGACTTTACAAATATACTGGCTAAGTTTTCCATAATCCTAATTGTTTTTTTCCTGTAAATCTTTATTTACTGAACGGTGAACCCAAATGATAACTGCCACGAGGATCAACGCCATTGGAGGCATCACCATCAGACCGTTATTTACATAACCGAAATCGTAGACTGCTTCCGGAATGACTCTGAAGCCCAGCAAGGTGCCTGACCCCAATAATTCTCTGAAGAAAGCAACGACAACAAGTATCCATGCATAGCCGATACCATTCGACAAACCATCGACGAATGACTCCCAGGGTTTGTTACCCATGGCAAAAGCTTCGAGGCGACCCATCAGAATACAGTTGGTGATAATCAGTCCGATGTAAACCGACAACTGCGTACTCACATCATATGCAAATGCTTTAAGCACCTCACTCACAATCGTTACCAACGAGGCAACCACCACCAGCTGAACGATGATTCTGATTCGGTTCGGAACCAGACTTCTAAGCAAAGAAATGATAACGTTGGCAAAAGCCAGGATAACAACTACGGAAACTCCCATCACCAATGCCGGCTCCAGTTTGGCTGTTACTGCCAGTGCCGAACATATCCCGAGTACCTGTACGGTAATCGGATTGTTTTTACTCAGCGGACCAAGAAAGATCTGCTTCGTTTTATCGTTGAATAGTTTACTCATCTTCTGTTTCCTCCCTGTCATTAATTAATAAGTAGCTTTCGTATTGACCAATACAGTTCAACAACATATCCTCTACCCCTTTACTGGTAATGGTTCCACCTGATATCGCATCCACCTGATCCTGTGTATCTGATTTCTGTCCGGCTTTCATGATGGCTATCGAAACGAACTCGTTACGATCATTCAGTATTCTTTTTCCTATAAATTGTTCCTGAAAAGCTCTGTATGCAATCTCAGCGCCCAATCCCGGTGTCTCACTGGCATGCGAAAAGAATGTACCGAAAATGGTATTCTTATCATCATTCAAAGAAACATAACCCCAGATAGGTCCCCAAAGACCGGCTCCAAAAAGTGAAATGATATACTTTTTCTCACCATTCACTTCAGCGACAAACAAAGGAAGTGCGCGTTGCTCAGGCGTTTTGGCAAGCTCCCTTCTGATGTCAATATCAAAAGCTTTGACTGATGGATTCTCAATATATTCACCGTTTGTGTTGATTACCAATTCTGCCACGATGTATTGCGCATACAGGGCTTCTGCATCCTGGCCTTTGGTATCGATATTCAGAGAGCTGAGAATTTGTTTTTTCTTATCCAGTCGCTGATTAGCCGTTTGTCTTTCTTTCAGCGAACCTGAAACAAGAGCAAGCACAAGCGCTACAATCACCACCATAACGGTGGCAAATAAGAGTGTATAAGTATTATTATTCGTGTTCATTTTTCTACCTCCTCTATTTTTTAGTTGCAGTCGCAGCACGTTTCAACCTCATTTTGATATTGGCATCAACCACATAATAATCAATCAGTGGAGCGAAAATATTCATAAACAGGATGGCAAGCATCATTCCTTCGGGGTAACCGGGGTTTAAAACCCTGATGATAATTGCCAGTGCACCTATCAGAAAACCGTAAATCCATTTCCCTTTTTCTGTACGGGCTGAAGTTACCGGATCGGTTGCCATAAATACAGCTCCGAAAGCAAATCCACCAAAAACAAGGTGATTATACCAGGGGAACTGTGCTACAGCAGTCTGAGGACCAAAGGTATTGAATACCAGTCCCATCAGCGCACCTCCTGCAAAAACTGAGAACATCACTTTCCAGCTCGCTACGCCTGTAAGAAGAATAAATGCAGCTCCGAGTAAAATCGCTATTGCTGAGGTCTCACCTATCGAACCGGGTATCAATCCGATTAAGCCATCGATGAACGAAAGCGGTTGACCAATAGTGTTAACAATCTGAACTCCGGGTTCAGTAGCTGTCGCCACTTCACCGAGCACTGTAGCACCGGTATATGAATCAATCGGTGTTCCACCACCCAGTCCGAATGTTGAAGTAGTTCGCACCCAAACGGTATTTCCCGACATATAGGTTGGATAGGCAAAGAAAAGGAATGCCCTCGTAACCAATGCCACATTAAAGATATTCATACCGGTACCACCAAAGGCTTCTTTCGCGAAGATTACCGCGAATGCGGTTGCCAATGCAATCATCCAAAGTGGCGTGTCGATTGGAACTATCAGAGGAATCAGGAAACCGGTCACCAATACACCTTCATGAATCTCATGACCTTTGATTTGCGCAATTGCAAACTCAATTCCTAAACCTACAACATACGAAACCACAAGAATCGGAAGCACTCCGAGTGCTCCGTATAAAAACATATCCCAGAAACCCGCTGTTTCACCGATCGCCAGATAATGTTGGTATCCCACATTATACATTCCGAAAAGTAAAGCCGGAACCAACGCCAACACAACCATAATCATGGTACGTTTCGAGTCGTTTCCATCATGTATGTGGGTTCCGTTCTTAGAAGTTGTATTCGGCACAAACAGGAATGTTTCGAAGCCATCGAACACCGAATGCAGCTTCTCAAACTTACCGCCCTTTGTAAAATGGGGTTTCAGTTTATCTACGTATTGTCTTAATTTATTGCTCATATTATTCGAGTTCTTTTTTCATTAAATCCAGTGCATTGCGAACTATCTGTTGCAAAGGAAGCTTCGAGGTACAAACGAACTCACAAAGAGCCACATCCTCAGGAGCAATTTCATAAGCTCCAAGCGCTTCCATTTTGTCGAGATTTTCGGTAATCATCGCCTTGAACAAAAACTCAGGATAGATATCCATCGGTAATACCTGATCGTACTGACCAGACATGATGATAGCTCTTCTTCCACCTAAAAGGCGGGTATCCCACTTGTAACGGATATTTCCAAATAGTTTTTTGATGAACTTCGTTTCGAGGATGAACGAGAACGAAGTGCGACTTGCCGAGAAAGTTCTGAATCGGGGAGTTCCCCATCCCAGCATTTCATGAATGGTATTTCCTTCTTCAACTACTGTTATTTGAGTAGCATAAGGGTCGAGCCAACCATTCCCGCGAACCCGGATACCGGTTAACACATTACCACTGATAAAACGGTGAGAAGTATAACTGTTGATCTTATTTCCCTGAAGGATAGGCTCAATATTAGCACCCGGGAAGGTCTTATAATATTGTGGGGATTTGACACATGGTCCTGTGAAAGCAATGGTTCTCGATAAATCCACAACACCTTTAGTGAAAAGACGGCCAATGAATAACACATCCTGTGGATTAACTGTCCACACCACTTCTCCTTTATTAACCGGGCTAATCTTGCTAATCTGCACCCCTACATTTCCGGCAGGATGTGGTCCTTCGAAGGCTGTTATCTCAGCATTCTTCACATTAGAAAAAGGCGTTTTCTTGTCAGCTCTGATTCCAAGATTAACCTTGGCAAGCTTGGCAAGAACGTTAATTCCTGTCTGAAAATCGGCCATTTGCCCACCAATTACATAATCGTTGTTAGGTGCTAAAGGCGCTGTATCGAACGATGAAACAAAAATTGCCTTGGGAGCTTTCCCCGGATCTGCTATCACATCGTACGGACGTTGCTTTATATATGCCCATAAACCGCTTTTTTGCAGCAAAGAAATGATTTCCTCTGCACTCATGCTGTTGTAATCGGGTTTGCCATAATCCTCATAAGTCATTTTATCATCACTTTCGATGATAATACTCATGATTTTACGACGCTCGCCCCGGTTTACTGCCTTGATAACTCCACTCACCGGCGACACAAAATGCATCCCGGGAAACTGCTTTTCATAAAACACAGGAGTTCCGGCTTTCACCTCATCCCCGGCTTTTAAAAGCATTTTGGGAGTAATACCATGATAATTATCAGGTATCAGGGCAAATTCTTTAGGGAAGTTTGCATTCGCAATCATTTCGGCTGCTTTGCCGTTGATTGGTATGTTCAATCCCCGCTTAATTTTTATCAGGTTTGCCATAAATTGATTAGTTGGTTGAATTTTCTACACCTTAAAACAAATGAAGGCTGAGCGATTTAACCCTGAACTTGAGCTATTTGTCATGGTTTTTGCTGTCAGCCCGAAAAACGCTGCAAAAATACAACATTTTAATATTATAATCACTATAAATAGTGAAAAATTTCCTCAATACATACAACTCTAAATATCAGACAGATATAACACAATTTCATCGATTATTGTTTATTTAACATTTAAAGAAAAAGGATTAAATCAAACTG
This sequence comes from uncultured Paludibacter sp., assembly GCA_964389115.1. Taxonomy (GTDB): domain Bacteria; phylum Bacteroidota; class Bacteroidia; order Bacteroidales; family Paludibacteraceae; genus Paludibacter. The sequence continues at coordinate 24,555 of CAYMDE010000017.1, forward strand.
ATAAATTACAACTTTTAGACACTCTTCACGTTATCAAAAATAAAATTACTTACATTTGTCGGGAATAAAATTTATATCAACCGCATGCAAATCAGACTTATATTTTTTTTATCAATCATTTTGGTAGCACAAAGCATTGAAGCAAGAGTGCTTAGAACAGCAATTCTGCATCCCAATATTAAAACTTTGATTGTCGGCGTACAAGGCGAAAGAATGAGTTTACCCATCATTGAACTGGGGAGCGAACAGAAAATTGAAGTACGTTTCGATGAAATGTCGCACGAATCGCATAATTACGCCTACACCGTTATACATTGTAATGCCGACTGGACTCCCTCCGACATTGCAGGCACTGAATACCTGAGCGGATACACCTCCAATTATATCAGCAATTCTGAACGTTCGTTAAACACCCATCATTTTTATACAAATTATAGTTTCAGCATTCCAAACAATGATATGAGTCTGAAGTTATCAGGAAATTATGTCATCCTAATTTATGAAGATAACAGGCGAAATGAACCGATTGCCAGGGTTTGCTTCTCAGTTGTGGAACCCAGAGTAAATGTACAGGCCAACATCAGATCCAATACTGATATTGAAATAAACAGAAGATTTCAGCAGCTGGATTTCGATTTGAATTTAAGTGGCTATCAGGTTCGTGACCCGATGACAGAAATAAAAATACTGGTGCGACAGAACAATCGTACCGACAATGAAGTTTATAATCCGAAGCCATCGTTTGTAAGTGGATCCAAACTGAGTTTTGTAAACAACCGGGCACTGATTTTTGAAGGCGGCAACGAGTATCACAGCTTCGATATTTCGTCGGTTCATGCTCCGGGGCGAGGTGTTAACCGCATTCGATTCGTGGACGGCTTTTATGAAGCAACGCTGAATACTAACAGGGTACGTCGTGGCGCTTACGAACATCAGTTCGATGTGAATGGCCGTTTTCTGATCAATCAACAAGATGCTTTCAGAGACGTTCACACTGAAGCTGACTATATGATGGTACATTTCAATCTCGAAACAAATCAGCCATTCTTTGATGGTCAGTTGTTTTTGGGCGGGGAGTTTAATTTCAATCAAATGACTGAAAATGTACGCATGAACTGGGATAACAGTTCAGGATCGTATGAGCAGTCAGTTTTATTAAAACAGGGTGGTTATAATTACCAGTACTGGTTTCTTCCTAAAGGAAAAAGCACCGCCACGGTTGAACGTGTTGATGGTTCGTACTGGCAAACAGGCAATGAATACAGTATTTACGTTTATCACCGTCCCTGGGGAGAAAGATATGATAAACTGGTAGGGTATTTCAGTAAAACAAGTGAGCGATAAATTTATATCTAAATGTGGGAATATAAAGCAGGTAGTAACAGATACAATAATTATAACGAGATATTAAAAAAGCATTTCTCAAACAGGGTACAGAAAATTTCAATCAATGCCGGATTTACCTGTCCGAACCGCGATGGAAGCAAAGGTAAAGGAGGTTGTACCTATTGTAATAATCAGACTTTTGTACCGGGTTACTGTCAGCCCGTAAAAAGCATCACCCAACAAATTGATGAAGGTATCAGTTTCTTTCATAAGAAGGAGAAGTACGCCAATCAGATTTATCTCGCTTATTTTCAGTCGTACACCAACACATACGACAGCCTGGATAAATTGCAACAGATTTATGGCGAAGCGCTTGAACATCCTCGTGTGGGTGGAATCGTTGTTGGAACAAGACCCGATTGCGTCAACGATCTTATATTAAATTATTTTCAGGATTTATCAAAAAAGACCTATGTCATGATAGAATATGGCATAGAATCGACGAACGATAAAACCCTGGAGTTTATCAATCGCGGTCACAACTACCAATGTGCCGTGGATGCAATTAAAGCTACCGCAGCCAGAGGAATAAACACCGGTGCACATTTAATTCTTGGCTTGCCCGGTGAGGATCGCGAAACCATTTTATCTCATGCACTTCGCATGAATGAATTGCCGCTAAACGCGATTAAACTGCATCAGCTTCAATTGGTAAAAGGAACTATCATGGCACAACAGGCCAAAACCAATCCCGAATGGTTTCAGTTCTTTACTGCGGAAGACTTCATCGAACTTACTATTGAATTTGTTGAACGATTATCCCCTAATATTGCAATCGAAAGATTTGTATCTCAGTCGCCAAAGCGCTTTTTAATCTCGCCCGACTGGGGATTAAAGAACTTCGAATTTGTCAATATTATAGAGAAAACCTTAGAAGAAAGGGATAGCTGGCAGGGAAAGAAATTTACAAAGCAATAATTTCAGATAGTTTGTATTTCTCATTCTCAATTTTCACTGTACACGCTTCGGTAAAGGCATCGTGTACAAAAATGAGCACCTGATTCTCAGCCACAGCCTCATCGAGCATCACTTGTTTATCTGACATGGAAGTAACCGGAAAAGTATCATAGGCCGATACCCAGGCCAAAGGAATATTGGCTGCCAGGGGAATGACATCACCTGCAAAAACATAGGTTTTATCAGTATCGTGAATATAGACGGCAATCTGACCGGGAGTATGTCCGTTAAACAACCGGAGGTCAATTCCACGACATAGAGTCAAATTTTCTGTAACTAGCTTTAGTTTACCAGCCTCCTGAACAGGAAGCATATTTTCGGGGAAGTAGGAATCTCCTTCACGCACATTCGGACTGATGGAGTTCCGCCACTGAGCCTCCCCCACCCAATGTGAAGCGTGGGGGAAGGTCAGACGGATATTTTTCTGCTCATCATATTCGGTACATCCACCGCAATGATCGAAATGCAGGTGCGTTAACACCACATCCGTAACATCATTACAAGAGTAGCCCAATGTTGCGAGCGTTGAATTAAAATCGATTATTTCCTTTATTCCATAGTAGCGCAGATAATCCGACTGTTTATTACCGCTTCCTGAATCAATCAGGATTAAGCGTTCTCCGGTATCAATTAACAAACAACGCATCACTAGTTTGCAGAAATTCTGCTCATCACAAGGATAACGTTTTTGCCAGGCTCTTTTAGGAACCACTCCGAAACAAGCACCACCGTCGGCATTAAAATGACCGGCAATAATGGGAAAAATCTTCATTTAATGAATGGACAATTAGTATTTCAGTCGGCCAGCAAGAACCCACGGACTCACCTGACGAATGCTGTTGATAACGTATTTAGTACCATTTTCACCTTCCATAGCAGCAATCGCAGCTGAAATCACTGCAGCCATTTCATCGTCGGTAACTTCTACACCTTCAGTCTGAGCTTCTTCAGTCTGAGCAACCGGTTCTGCCGCAACAGCTTCTACTTCCGGCTCAACTCCTCCTGACTCCATTTTCTGCTTACGTTCGCGGAAAAACTTCTCAGCAACCTGTGGCAGCAATGCATAGGTAAGCACATCTTCCTCCTGAATCATCAGATCTTTGATAGCTTCACGTGTCTTCTCAAGCTCGGGCTCAATGAGGTCGGCAGGGCGACAAGTAATTGCCTCTTCCTCGCCAAGAATTTGTTTTTTAAACTCTTCTGATATCGGAGATGGTGTACAACCATATTCGCCTTTTACGATACCTTTTGATTCTTTAGGCACCATTTTATAGCGCTCACCCATCAGTACGTTAAACACAGCCTGTGTTCCAACAATCTGACTTGAAGGAGTTACGAGTGGTGGATATCCGAAGTCTTCACGAACACGCGGAATCTCTTTCAACACTTCTTCGTATTTATCCAGGGCGTTTGCCTGTTTCAATTGCGACACAAGATTCGATAGCATACCTCCTGGCACCTGATAAATGAGAGCATTAACATCAACACCCATCATTTTGGTATCAAGCAAGCCTGATTCAATCCACTTATCTCTTAAAGGACGGAAATAATCGGCAATCTCGCTTAACTTCACCAAATCGAGACCTGTATCAAACTCAGTTCCCTGTAATGAAGCAACCAAGGGCTCAGTAGCCGGCTGCGAAGTTCCCAGGGCTAAAGGAGAAATGGCGCAATCCACCACATCTACTCCGGCTTCAATGGCTTTGAGATATGTCATGGAGGCCACACCACTGGTGTAATGCGTATGCAATTGCACAGGAATTTTCACAGACGATTTGATGGCACTGATAAGTTCATAAGCATCAAAAGGTTTGAGAAGTCCGGCCATATCCTTAATACAGATAGAATGCGCACCCATATCCTCAAGTCTTTTGGCATCACTTGCAAAAAGCTCCAGACTATGCACCGGGCTGGTAGTATATGAAATACAAGCCTGCGCATGTCCACCTTCCTTGATACATGCACGGATAGAAGTTTCAATATTTCTCGGGTCGTTCAGAGCATCAAAGATTCGAATGATATCCATGCCGTTAGCCACTGCCTTTTGCACAAAATACTCTACCACATCATCAGCATAATGCTTATAACCAAGTAGATTCTGACCACGAAGCAACATCTGCAACGGAGTCTTTTTAGCCTTCTCTTTAATTTTTCTCAAACGATCCCAGGGATCTTCATTTAAAAAACGGATACATGCATCGAATGTGGCACCACCCCATGCTTCAAGAGAATGATAACCAATATTGTCGAGTTGCTCAACAATCGGCAACATCTCCTCAGTTTTCATCCTGGTAGCAATCAGTGACTGGTGAGCATCACGAAGTACCGTTTCTGTAATTTTTACCTTTCTCATTAAAACGGATTAGTTAAGATAAAACAACCAATAATTCTCCTGCAGCAATGCTCTTACCAACTGAAGTACGAACCTCTGAAATTACTCCATCAACGGGAGAAGTGAGCTCGTTTTCCATTTTCATTGCTTCAAAAACCAGGAGCTTTTGTCCTTTCTTAACTGAATCACCTGGGTTCGCAAACAAACTGATTACGGTTCCGGGCATGGGAGCGGTCACTTTTCCTGCACCTGCAGGAACTTTTTTCTCTGAAACAGCAGCGGCTGGCTTACTCTCTGTTTTCACAGGAGCAGTACGTTGTTGATACACTGGGGCAGCTGCAGTTGCTTTCACTTCGATAACTTCAACTTCAAATTGATTCTGATTGACTGTAATTAAATACTTTTTCATCGGTTGTTTATGAATTTACAATTTATTCGTCTGCAAATTTACGGCAAATTTATCATTCTCACAAAGGGCAAAACTTAACGTAAAACGCTAAATCATTGTTTTTTAGCACTCAAAACATGTAAAGGGCTGATAATGAATAAAGAAATATTTCTTTAATTAACATTAATTATGAGAATTGTAAGTAAATATAAGATTTCCGGTTAACAAATTTCTTTGAAACAACACAAATAGTACGTTTGTGTGCATGCTATTAAAATCATTGTGATAATTTGTAACATCAAAATTCACAGTTTTTTAATAGGTTCCGACACTTACTATTCATTACTATGGGTTAAAGAATATAAAGCAATCAGGTTGA
>CAYMDE010000017.1:30096-33613 GCA_964389115.1 uncultured Paludibacter sp.
GAAAAACAGGGATGGTTTCCTGAGAAGATACATAACAACCTGAATGCTGTTATTTTGGGAATGCATGCACGTGCAGATAATCCGGAGCTTTTAAGAGCTAAGGAGTTGGGACTTAAAATCTTTTCTTTCCCCGAATACCTGTATTTGCAAACACGTAACAAAACACGTATCGTTGTAGGTGGCAGTCATGGCAAAACAACAACCACAGCAATGATCTTATATGTGCTTAAAAAACTTAAGATCGATGCAGATTATATGGTTGGAGCACAAATAGAGGGCTTCGACAATATGGTTAAATTGAGTTACGAATCGAGAATTGCAGTGTTTGAAGGTGATGAGTACCTGACTTCTCCACTCGACCCACGTCCCAAGTTTCATCTTTACAAGCCTCATATCGCTGTAATCACCGGCATTGCCTGGGATCATATCAACGTATTTCCTACATTCGACATTTACCTCGAGCAATTCAGGAAGTTTACAGACTTAATGGAGATACAGGGGCGACTAATATATTTCGAGGATGATTCGAACCTCAGAATGATTACAGAGAAACTGCGCCGCGATTTGGTACCCTTCCCCTACTCAACGCCTGATTATGAAGTGAGAAATGGTGTAACCTGGTTAAAAACGCGTAAAAAAGAAATCGCATTGAAGATATTCGGAGAACATAATCTCCAGAATCTTGTGGCAGCACGTTTGGCTTGTAAGCAAATCGGGGTAACTGAAGATCAGTTTAATGAAGCTATCTCGACTTTCCCGGGAGCTTCGAACCGAATGCAGAAGATTGCAGAAAACGAAAGCTCGGTTGCATTCAAAGATTTTGCACATTCACCATCGAAACTGAAAGCTACTGTTGAGGCTGTACGAAAACAATTTCCAAACCGTCAACTTATTGCCTGCATGGAACTTCATACTTTCAGTAGCCTGAACAGCGACTTCCTGCCTGAATACAACAACACAATGATTGAAGCTGATGAAGCCTTTGTATATTTCAATCCTGAGGTGATAAAACACAAGGGACTACCGGAGATTAATCCTGATGAAGTAAAAATGGCTTTTGGAGGAGAAAACCTGAAGGTATATACTGATTCTCTGGAATTACAACAAACGCTTCTCAGTAAAGATTACGGAAATACAGCCATTATTTTTATGACATCCGGCAATTTTTCGGGAGTAAATCTAATCGAATTTGCACAACAACTTATCACAAAACCATCGAAATAAATCTATGAGTAATACAGATATTGAAAAGGACAACAAACAACTTTTACTTGACAAACGTTATATGCGCATGGCTCGAATCTGGGCTGAAAACTCCTACTGCGAACGCAGAAAAGTTGGGGCTTTACTTGTTAAAAACAAGATGATTATATCTGATGGCTACAATGGTACTCCATCAGGATTTGAGAATAAATGTGAAGATGAAAACAACGTATCTAAAGCCTATGTTTTACATGCAGAAGCCAATGCCATCTCGAAAATTGCCCGCTCACACAACAGCAGCAATGGCGCTACTTTGTATGTTACGGCTTCACCCTGCATCGAATGTGCAAAGATGATTATACAGGCAGGAATTGTCAGGGTAGTTTATGGTGAAGAATACAGAATCATGGATGGAGTTGATTTACTGAAAAGGGCTGAAATTGAAGTTATCTTTCTCCCTGTTGAATAAATTTTTGTTGAATAAAAAAGAAAAACAATCACTGGATGAATAAGAAGAATGTAGCCATGGTAGTGGTAGTGCTGATAGCACTCGTAGCCGGATTATTTCTCGGGAATATTATATCATTTCGCAACTATCAGTTTGGCGAAAAGTCGTTGATGGGTAACTGGAGTAAGCTCGGAGGTTTCAATAAATTTGACCGCTTACTTGATTTGATTGATCGCGAATATGTGGATAGCATCGATATCAATGAGCTGTCGGATGAAGCTGCTGCTGAAATCATTGCACGACTCGACCCTCATTCGGTTTACATACCCGCGAAAGACCTGGAAGAAGTAAACAGCGAACTGGGAGGAAGTTTTTCAGGCATTGGTGTTCAGTTTAATATCCAGAACGACACTATCATGATTATTTCTGTCATCAGTGGTGGCCCCTCGGAAAGAGCTGGTTTGATTGCCGGCGACAGAATTGTATTGGTTGATGATTCAGTTTTTACAGGCAAAGGAATTACCAATGAAAAGGTCATGAAATCGTTGCGCGGTCCGGCCGAAACACAGGTTAAACTTGGCATAAAACGAAGCAGCAGCAAAGATTTGCTTGATTTCATCATTACACGCGGACAAATTCCGGTTAAAAGCATCGATATTAGCTATATTATTGAGCCCGGAGTGGGTTTGATTAAGGTTAATAAATTCGGCGAACAAACATACAGCGAATTCCTTACAGCCATTGCTTCTCTTAAAGCTGATGGAGCTACACGTTTCATCATCGACCTACGCGAAAATAGCGGAGGCTATCTCGACAGGGCTATTTCAATGATTAATGAGTTCCTGCCGGCACGACAACTAATTGTTTACACCGAGGGCAAAGCGTATCCGCGCATCAATTCATTCTCAGATGGAACTGGCAGTTGCATCAATAATCCGGTGGTGGTACTTATTGATGAGTTTTCAGCTTCTGCCAGTGAGATTTTTGCAGGGGCAATCCAGGATAATGACCGCGGATTGGTTATTGGTCGTCGATCGTTCGGGAAGGGACTGGTACAACAACAGAAATCGCTTTTCGATGGTTCTGCAATCAGGCTTACCGTTGCACGCTATTACACTCCTTCAGGCAGAAGTATTCAACGGCCTTATATCCGTGGAAAAAGTGATGAATACAATCAGGACATCTGGAATCGCTTCCTGCATGGCGAATTTGATAACAAAGACAGTATTCAGTTTAACGACACACTGACCTATAGAACAAGCTCAGGCAGAATCGTGTATGGAGGTGGTGGCATTATGCCAGATATTTTCGTACCAAGGGATACCGCAGCATTTACACCCTGGTTTAATCGTGTGAATAACTTCACCCACCTTTACCAGTTTGCTTTTAATTACAGTGATACCCACAGGGCTGAACTCAGCAAATTCAAAGACTGGAAGTCGCTTGAGAATTATCTTGACCGACAGAATCTGCTATCGCAATTTATCGATTATACTTCCAAAAAAGGCATTAGCCCGGTACAATCCGATATCAACCGATCATCGGCACTGGTATTGAACCGACTCAAAGCCTATATCTCACGCAATATCCTTGGTGATGACGGATTCTATCCAATTCTTTTCAAGGATGACAGTGCAGTGAAAAGAGCTGTGAGCGAGATAAAAAAGCTTGGTTCGAGTATTAACTCCAATTGATTTCGCAGTTTAGATTGGTCTGATTTCAAGGACAAAACGGGGCAAAGAGTCCGATTAAACGAGGCATTTTTCAAGCGTAAATCAAGTATCACACCAGATATATAACCGTTTTGAGCTCAGTACAAATCAAATTTATGCTCAGTACAAATCGAATTTATGCTCAGTACAAATC
>CAYMDE010000017.1:33713-38066 GCA_964389115.1 uncultured Paludibacter sp.
AATTTATGCTCAGTACAAATCAAATTTATGCTCAGCATAAATTCGAAAAGTGCTCAGCGTAAAATCGGTTTGTGCTTGGTGTAAATATGAAAAGTGTTGTGAGCAATATCTATTTGCGTATAAAAAAAGCCCCTGATTTTAAGGACTCTTTGATGAAATTAGCACGATTATTTGATTAAATTAGTCGTGAGATTTTGCCATAACAACTAATGATTCTGCAAAAAGTTAGCCGGGAGCAAACATCCAGGGTTCACTTCCGGCTAACAATTTACATAAACATTCTAAATAAACTTTATTCCCTCACCACTCTCGCAGTAACACTTCCTGCTTCTGAATTTAGTTTTATCAGGTATAGTCCGGATTGATAGGATGACATATCAATTTCGCGAACGTTCTTATACATATTGAGAAGCTGTCCGCTTGTATTATACACCAACACTTCGTTTTGCCAGGTAGTATCTGAGATAAACACTCTTCCGGATGTTCTTGTCGGATAAATTACTCTACTCAAATCTGTATCTCTGACTTCATCAACCGAAGTATTAAAATTGATTTTTCTATCGGCAAAGATTAAGACTTCACCTGCTGCGAGCTGAATTGGATTATTATTGAATCCTACGTAATATTCAGCTCCGGTCAACACATTATACCACATTCCTGTTTTGGGGAAATTAGGGAAGGCTGTAGCCGATGCATCAGCTTTAAAGTTACCCAGCACTAAAAGATTTAAATCACTATGAGTTAGTGCAATTCTTCTACCGGCATCCCAATCGCTGTTACCTACATTTAGCTGATAATTGCCTTGAGTAAATGCTGTCGGGAACATGGTTCTCAGTGTAATAATCTTTGATGAACGTTCATAAGCATCTCTCCGGTGAGGAAGATCGAGCCATCCCCAGGCTGAAGGTTTATTACTCAACCTGCCACCAAGCGAGTTGATTGAATAGTCGTATCCCATCTCCTGAAACTGCCACAGCATTTTCGGTCCCGGCATCAAAGTAGTAAATGCAATATTCAGAGGCACTCTGCTAACACGATAAATTGAATCTGTAGCCACCTTGCCTACGCCCCACATTTTGGCTTTATAGAAATTGCGTTCTTCGTCGTGACTCTCCGAATATCCAACCCAACGACGCGGCATGGAATTGAGTCCGCCAAAATCGCTCGATGATTGAAAGCCCATGGCTGCCTGCGAAAACGCATCATTGGCGTTTCTCCACAAATACATGCCACGATTGGCAAGCTCCAGTTCTTCATCATAATCGCAGAAATGCTCCAGGATAAACATTACATCAGGCTTCACTTCTTTGGTTGCATTGTAATAATCAGTAAGGATGTCAATTCGAGACTGATCATAACGGGAGGCATTAGCTTCAGTGGATTGATTTTGCGTGAATCCTTTGGTTAAATCGAGGCGGTATCCGTCAATTTTATACTCCTGAATCCAGTACTGCAAAACTCTTTTGAAATAATCGCGAGTTGGCTGATACTCGTGGTTATAGTCGTGGAAAACACTATAGGGGTGAGGTGCAGTAACATTAAACCATGGATTATTCGGGGCAGTCTGACCCTTAGCTGCATCCCAGTACAGGGCAGCCATTGGATTAATCCCGGTAGCATGATTAAACACCACATCGAGTATTACAGCCATTCCTCTTTTATGACATTCGTCGATAAATTTTTTGTACATTTCAGGGGTACCGTATGCTTTATCAGGGGCAAAGAAGTGGTTCGGATTATATCCCCAGCTTTCGTTGCCATCAAATTCCTGAATTGGCATCAGCTCAATGGCATTAACACCCAATGTTTTAAGGTAATCAAGCTTTTCGATGGCAGCTTCAAGCGATTTTTCAACTGTAAAATCACGCAGCAGCATCTCATAAATCACCATATTCTCCCTATTTGGCATTTTAAAATCAGTCACTTCCCAGTTGTATGGAGTTTTGGCAGTTTGGAAAGTCGCAACAAGTCCATCCGTTTTTCCGATAGGATAAGGTTTCAGATTCGGGAAACGCATATGATGCTGATTAATCCAGGGGTCATTCCATGGGTCGAGTACCAGTTCAGTATAGGGATCACTAACACGTAAAACACCATCAACAAGATACTGAAAACCATACAATTTTCCGGGGGTAACATCATTAAGAGTAATCCACCAGTGTTCATTGTCCTTTTTCAATTGATAAGCATTGAGCTGCAACCAGTTATTAAAATCGCCAATTAAAAACACATTATCTTTTCCGGGTGCATGTAACACGAATGTGACAGATGTATCACTGTTGTAATTAATCCCGTCTTTTATTGAAGCGGGGCGGGTTTCGGTTACAACAGGAGCGGGAACAACTACGTAGGTGGTATCATAAACAGTAACACTTCCAACAGTGGCTGAGGCAACAAGCATGTAGTCAATAGCACTCGAAAATGTATAGCTATGCGACAAAGTGGTGGAATTACCCGCAGATGCAACTTCTGTATTATTAACACGCAGTGCTAAATCTGCAGTGGTAGAAGCTGTAAAGCCAATATTCATAACTGTACCTGCACTCACGGCCTGACTTGTGGTAGGGTTCGTAAATACGATATTCAGTCCACCATCAAACACGTTCACAAAAATATCTGTACCTCCGACATCCTTTCCTTCACGTGTTCTCAGACCGTTTCTAAATACAAAAGCCAGTCGTCTAACCTCTTCACCCGGTGCCAGATTATAAAACTGCTGCATATTAGGCGTAATCAGGAATCTCCATTTATTATTACCTAAAGATGTCAGACGATATTTGGCTGAGTTATCTCCCCAAACAGGAGCATGTTTCCAATCGCTGTTACTGGTACTTGCCGATGTGATTACCCCGGTATGAGCATACACACCATCAGTACCCGTATAGTCCTTCAATCCACCAGTTCCCAATGCAGCATCAAAAATAACTTCTATCTCGCCGGTATAATCCTTATTGATTATAACAGGATTTGTCACCACGATTTGCGCTAACATTGATAATGATAAGATGGCAAATGATAAGAGTAAAATAGTTTTCTTCATGTTTATCAATTTTTAAATCAATCAGATGCAAATGTATTGTAAATGAAAAATGCCCAAAAGAAAAGCGATTCTTTCGGGCATCTATTTCATTGCAAACGTTTGCAAATCATCGTATTTAATTGTCTGCGAAATCAAACTGTTTTAAAAAACGATCAACGAACAGGTTAGGTTTCGGGCGGGAATAGAAAATGGGATGATTGGGGTCGAAATCAGCATTTCTGCCATCAAAATACAGACCGGGCACGCCCAGTTTAGTGATTGGAATATAATCAGAACGATTCGCCTGACGGGCTTCAAGAATCCAGTCGAACATGATACTAGGCTCGAAAACCTGATATTCAATCCAATCAACATTTGCTTCTCCATCCTGTGCCCAGCTATCAGTCTGCCGTATAGATCTGAACCGCACCCGTTTCCCATCGTTAAAGTCACCACCGATAATTTCCATCGGTATTCTTTTTCTTAATTCCCAACTAAGCACATCATCATCAATCAGCCCCGCTAATTCGAGCATGGCGATACCAAAATTGGAACAACCAGAGCCTTCGTTGTGATACAAAGGCCAGAATGTACCCCCATAAAATGATGAAGGGGAATAAATTCCGTTCATATTGGATGCAAACTTTTCAACGAACAAGAGTATTTTCTCCATCGCCTCTTTTCTGATACGATAAGTTACAAAGGCAAGTTTATCTCTTCTTGCATAAACATTTAACATATGGTTCAGTTCCACATCACCTTCCAAACGTCCATTCCAGTTAGAGCCTAAAATCCCAAATCCAATCTTCTGGTTGAATATCATATCAAGTCGCTCATATCTGTCAGCAGATGTCATAGCCACCAAACGAGGTTCATCCAGCAAAGGAGAGTTCAGGCGAACTGCCAAATGTCCCAGTAAATAATTGTCTGACAAAAAGAAAGTTTTGGTATAGCAACTCAGCATTGACCGATACAGACTTGCAGGCGACGACCAGTCAAGCGGATACATAGTTGGTATCGCGAATAAAGTAATCTCATGAATCTCAGCATCCTCGCAACAATTATCATCAGATTTGGAAAGAAGACTGAAACTGAATAAAAAAAGGAAAACTAATACCAGAGTATTCCTTGAAAAAAGCAGGGAGAAATTAAACATAAAAAAAGAGAATAATGGTACGCTAACTATCAATTCGAAAAATCCTTTGGGACTTTTTTTTGCAAATATAACCAAAAACACTTTTTAATAGAAATAAGTTTAGCTTTTTAATAATTATACAGAAAAAAAAATGCCGGGCTAGTTTCACAACAGCCCGGCACAAACATCAACTAAGTAT
>CAYMDE010000018.1:0-36903 GCA_964389115.1 uncultured Paludibacter sp.
TTGTTGTGAATTTTTTTCACAAACATTTCTTCAAATGAAATGTTAACTTTGCAAACGATATGGAAACAATCAAGGAAAATATTACAGCTACTGCCATGGAGCAGTTTAAGAGACTTGGAATTCGTAATGTCTCAATTGATAGTGTGTGCGCTGAAATTCGCATTTCAAAAAAAACCTTCTATCAGTATTTCGAAAGCAAAGAAACGCTAATCCGGGAGGCTTTGCATATTAAACAACTTAATAACGTTGAGAAGTTCACAAAAGCAGTTAAAGATAAGAACGCAATAGAAGCGTTTATTTATACTATCAGAGAGATTCGGCGATTCAATGAAAATGAATCTTTTATCCTCTGGCATGATTTGAAGAAGTACTATCCCGCATTACATCAGGAATTGGAGAGCAGGAAATCAGAAATGTTACGAACAGGTTTTTCGTTTAATATCAGTCAGGGAATTAGTGAAGGGTTTTACCGTGAAGATATAGACATAGAGATGCTCTCGTTTTTTCATTCGGTGATTATGAAGAATGCTTTCGAGGAAATGATTCAGGCGGACAAAAAATACAGTCTGAAAAGGATTGTCGATTTTTTTATCGATTTGATGATTCATTTTATTGTGAATGAGAAAGGTATGAGATATTTACAAGAGAATTATTATGATACAAAATAGTTTAGTTAACAAAATTAAGGTTGTAAAGGGTATGATTATTAAAATGTTTTCCGGCAAAATTCCGGTTTTGATGCTTATAGGCATTTTTTGCGTTACGGCCGTTAATTCACAGGATACTTTGCGATTAAATCTTGATCATTGCATTGCTATAGCATTGGATGAAAGTCCGACCATCAGGGTTGCAGATAAAGAGATTCAGAGAATTGACTATGCCAATAAAGAGAAAGTGGCAGCGCTTTTTCCAACAATTACAGGTTCTGCATCGTATTCCCGTACGTTGCAGAAACAGAAATTGTTCTTTAATTTGCCGGGTATGCCTGCTAATCCTGATGGTATTGAGGTTGGACAGGACAATACTTTTGCAGGTGTTTTAAATGCTTCGATGCCAATTATTTCGCCAACATTGTGGGCCAGTCTCAAATTGAATGAAGTTGAAGCTAGCCTTGCGTTAGAGTCGGCACGCTCATCGAGAATTAATTTGGTAAATTCAGTTGCTAAAGCCTTTTATGGTGTGCTGTTGGCGCAGGACTCATACGATGTTTTTGAGCTTACTTACCGCAATGCCGAAGAAAATGCCCGGATCATCTTAAGTAAATTTGAACAGGGCGCCGTTTCCGAATTTGAATGGATAAGGGCTGATGTACAGGTACGTAATGCGCTCACGAATTTAATATCGGCTGAAAGCGCTATCAACCTAAGCATGTTACAGCTTAAAATGCTGATGGGTTTGGATATGTACACCAACATTCAGCCTGTTGGATCATTAAAGGATTATGAAAACAAGATTTTTGCCGAGGCATTACGTTTGTCAGATAAGGATTTGGCTGAAAATACCGATTTGAGGCAATTTGACATTCGTGCGCAACAAATGAAACTGGCACTTGAGGTACAAAAGACAACCTGGTTGCCAACTTTGGCGGCATCTTTCAATTATCAGTATATGGCGATGCCCAACGATGATGTTGCTTTCAAAGATTATTACTGGTTTCCAACTTCCAGTGCAGGATTGACACTTTCAATTCCAATTTTTCAGGGAGGTGCTAAGCATTTCAAAGCAAGGCAGCTGCAAGTACAATTGAAAACATTGGATGATCAGCGGTTACAGTTGAGACGTTCGCTCGAATTACAGGCAATTACTTTCACGGACAACATGATTAAAGCCATCGAGAAAATGGAATCTGGTAAAAAGGCGATGCAACAAGCAGAAAAAGGAATGAGTATTTCCCGAAGAATGTACGAGGTGGGAGCGGGCACCTACCTGGATATCGCTAATGCCGAACTTGGTTTTATTCAGGCAGGATTATCTTATAATCAAGCTATTTACGACTTCCTGTCGGCCAAGGCTGATTTGGAAAAGGTGCTCGGATCATCAGTACAATAAATTTTAAAAGAAAAAATATAAAGATATGAAGACAAGGATTGTGTTATTTGCAACAATGTTGGCATTGGTATTTACATCATGCGGAAAAAAAGAAACTGCATCTGAAGTTGATGAAACTCAGAGCAAACCTAAGGTAAGAATACAGCAGGTGATGAGTCGCGATGTTGAACAAAGCTATGAGTTTACGGCAACAGTTGAACCCGTAGTTAAGAATAATATTGGTCCGGCTGCTCCCGGACGAATTCGTCAGATTTATGTAGAAGTAGGTGATCAGGTCGTTAGAGGTCAGAAACTCGCTCAAATGGATGCTGTAAATCTTCAGAACCTTGAGAATCAGATAGAGAACTTTCGCCGTGTATTGAAGCGCGTTTCTGAACTGCATGCAGTGGGAGGTGCTTCACAACAGGAGTTGGATAATGCCCTGCTACAGGTGGAGATGGCAGAGACTAATCTTAAAAACCTGCAGGAAAATACACAACTTATTAGTCCGATTTCAGGAATTGTTACGGCTCGTAACTACGACAATGGCGATATGTATAATGGTCAGCTGCCAATACTTACGGTGATGCAGATTAATCCGGTACAGTTAAAGATTAATATTTCAGAAATGTTTTTCAGCAGGGTTAAAAAAGGAATGCCTGTAGAGGTGAGGCTGGATGTTTATGAAGGTGAGACTTTCGAAGGAAAAGTAAATTTGGTATATCCAACCATAGATGAAAGAACACGCACTTTCCCGGTGGAAATTACCATTGCTAATCCCGGAAATAAAGTACGTCCGGGTATGTTTGCACGTGTGAATGTTAATTTTGGTACAATCAACAGAGCGGTTATCCCGGATTTATCGATAGTAAAACAGGCCGGAATTGGTTCCCGCTTTGTTTATGTTTATAAAGATGGAAAGGTACAATATGTTGAGGTTGAACTTGGTAGAAGGATGGATGCTGAATACGAACTCATATCAGGAGTTGAGACTGGTAGTCAGGTTGTTGTAGCAGGTCATTCAAGATTGACTGATGGCGCTGAAGTAGATGTGTTGAATTAATTGGGAGTTCGATTATAATACAGTAAATAAGAATAATATGAGAATATACGAAGGAGCGGTGAGACGGCCCGTAATGACAGCACTTGTTTTTGTGGCTGTGGTGATTATGGGGCTTTTTTCGCTGAATAAATTGCCTATCGACCTGTTGCCCAACATTGAAACCAATGTGATTATGGTTATGACAACCTATCAGGGTGCCAGTGCGGCCGATATAGAAACCAATGTTACACGGCCATTAGAAAACTCTTTGAATACTGTGGCTAACCTGAAAAAACTCACTTCCTCATCAAGGGAGAACAGGTCAATTATTCAGTTGGAGTTCGATTTTGGTTTGGATATTAATGCGCTGACTGATGATGTGAGGTCGAAACTCGACATGGTAAAGTCATTTTTGCCGGAAGGCACCACTGAGCCTATCATCTTCAAATTTAGTACTGACATGATCCCGGTAATCATGATATCTGCAACTGCTGATAAAAGTTTGCCTGTCCTGTACAAGATTTTGGAAGAGAATGTAGCCAATCCCCTGGCAAGAATTCCCGGAGTAGGTTCTGTGTCGATTAACGGTGCGCCTCAGCGTGAGATTCAGGTTTTTGTGGATCCGGCCAAACTGGAAGCCTATCAGCTCACCATCGAGGGAATTGCACAGGTTATCAGGATGGAAAACGTGAATGTGCCTGCAGGAACACTCGATATTGGTAGTGAAAGCTATGCTTTGAGGGTACAGGGCGAGTTTGTTAGTCCGCAGGAAATGAATAGATTAATAGTTGGTACTTTTGGTGGGCGTAACGTATTCTTATCAGATGTAGCAACAGTGCTTGATGATTTGGAGGAGCGCACACAGGAAGTGTTTACCAATGGGGTTCAGGGAGCTACTGTGGTTGTTCAAAAGCAATCTGGTTCCAATACTGTTGATATTGCTAAACGGGTAAACAGAATGTTGCCACAACTTCAACAGAATTTGCCATCCGATGTAAAGATTGAACCCATCATTGATACTTCTGAAAATATTACCAATACAATTTCAGGGTTGGTTGAAACTGTAATGTATGCCTTCATTTTCGTTATCATTGTTGTACTGGCATTTTTAGGAAGATGGAGAGCAACTGTCATCATTATATTAACGATACCCATATCGTTGTTTGCAGCTTTCATTTATCTTGGTATTACCGGCGGTTCATTGAATATTATTTCGTTGAGTTCGCTCTCAGTTGCCATAGGTATGGTGGTTGACGATGCTATTGTTGTACTTGAAAATATTACCAAACATATCGAGAAGGGTAGTCGCCCCAAAAGTGCTGCGGTACATGCGACAAATGAAGTTGCAATTTCCGTTATCGCCTCAACACTAACCTTACTGGCAGTATTCTTCCCACTTACCATGATTTCCGGTCTGGCAGGGGTGATGTTTGAACAATTAGGTTGGATGGTGACGATCATCATGATAGTTTCCACAATCTCAGCCCTCACCCTTACACCGATGTTGTCGTCGCAGTTGCTGAGAATGAATCCAAAAAAGAGCAAAGGATTTCAGATGATTTTTACACCGATTGAAAATGCTTTGAATAAACTTGATTTTCAATACGGAAGATTAGTGAATTGGGCTGTTCGCCACAGAAAAACGGTAATTTTTGCTGCATTGGCATTTTTTATCCTTAGTTTGCTCCCGGCCGCATTTGTTGGAACTGATTTTATTCCGGCACAGGATAACGGACGAATTGCAATTACAGTGGAATTGCCGGTAGGAACAAGATCAGAAATATCGACTGATCTGGCTCATAATTTATACAGTTTATGGACTGAGAAATATCCCGAACTCGATCAGATAAGTTTTAATGTTGGTCAGGCAAGTAGCTCTAATGTGTGGGGATCGATGCAAAACAATGGTTCCAATATTATCAATTTCAATATCGGAATGATCAATTTGAAGGAGCGTGATCGGAGTCTTTTTGAAATTTGTGACAGTATTCGGATAGATTTGGATAATATGCCGGAAATCAGGCGCAGTGTGGTGCTTGCAGGTGGTGGCATGCGCATGATGGGTGGTCAGTCAACCTTAGATGTTGAGATTTATGGTTTCGATTTCAGTGAAACAGATCGTATTGCAGCACAATTAAGAGATAGTATGGCAACGGTACCCGGACTGGTTAACATCAGTGTTAGTCGTGGTGATTATGTGCCGGAGTATAGGGTTGAATTCGATCGCGAAAAGCTTGCTTTGTATGGACTAAATATGAGCACTGCTTCCAATTTCCTGAGAAACAGAATCAATGGACTTACTGCTTCTCTATTTAGAGAAGATGGTGAGGAATACAATATCAGGGTTGCCTATGCGCCTGAATTCAGACAATCGATTGAGGCTATTGAAAACATCCTGATATTTAATAATCAGGGAACAGCTGTTAGATTGAAAGATTTGGGTACTGTGGTTGAAGAGTTTTCTCCTCCTACCATTGAACGAAAAAATCGTCAGCGAATAGTAACCGTGTCGTCCACTGTTTCAGGTACAACAATCGATAAAGCAGTACAGGAGATTAGTGCTAAAATGGATGGAATCTATGTGCCAACAAACATTTACTGGCAAATTGGTGGCACCTATATAGATCAGCAGGAATCTTTTGCCGATCTGGGAACCTTGTTGTTGTTAATAACTTTGTTGGTATTCATTGTTATGGCATCGCAGTTTGAGTCGCTTACAAATCCGTTTATCATCATGTTCTCGGTGCCTTTTGCATTTTCCGGAGTTATTCTGGCATTTGTATTAACCGGTAATACCCTTAATATGATGTCGTTTGTTGGAATCATCATGCTGGTTGGTATTGTAGTGAAAAATGGTATCGTGTTGGTGGATTATGTCAACCTGAACCGGGGCAGAGGCTTGGGAATCATACAGGCTGTGGTACAGGGAGGTCGCTCACGCTTACGTCCTGTATTAATGACTACACTTACAACCATACTTGGAATGATGCCATTAGCAATATCTTCTTCTGAAGGTTCTGAAATCTGGAGACCAATGGCAATTACTGTTATTGGAGGATTAACCGTTTCGACCTTATTTACACTGGTTATTGTACCTGTTGTTTATTCAATTATATCAGGACGAAAAGTGTTGAAATTCAGAAGAAAGTGGAGAAAAGCGAAATTGAAAATGTTAGCATTAATACCCGATGGCGGGAAAAAATAAATGAATATGAAATCAGTATTTATCGCATACGACCAGGCTTATCATGAGCAGATTCTCTCGGTATTGAGAGGAAATAATATTCGCGGCTATACAAGCTGGGAAGAAGTACAGGGCAAGGGTTCGAAAACGGGTGTGCCTCATTTGGGTACACACGCCTGGCCAACATTAAACAGCGCAATGATTACTATTGTGGATGATTACAAGGTGGACGGTTTGCTGAATGATTTAAAGGCCCTCGACCTCACCTCTGATCAGATGGGGTTGAGAGCCTTTGTGTGGAATATCGAAGCTATGATTTAAAGCATCAGCCTGAAACCCTGATTTCAGAAGTTATTTCCATGCCTATGGCATAAGCAGCGCGGACACCGCAATAGGTGTCTTCCGACATTTTTACAGCCTTCTCCAGTTTTTCAAGGGGAAGGCTTTTTCCGTGAAAATGGTAAACTACATGCATCTTATGATATCTTTTAGGATGCTCAGAAGTTACATCGCCCTGTACTTCTATTTCAAGCTTCTCAACCGGAACCTGCATTTTTTTCAGGATTGAAACCACATCCATGCCGGTGCATCCGCTGAGAGCAACCATCATCAGTTTCTTGGGGCTTGGGCCACTATTTTCACCTCCCGATTCGGCTGGTGCATCCATGATTACGGCATGACCGTTAACGTCGGCCTCGAAGGCAAGTCCACCCTTCCATTGGGTGGTTATTACATGTTTATCAGACATAAAAAAAGCGTTTAAAGTTTACCCTTAAACGCTGATTTTGTCTGAAAAGTTCAGCTTGTTAATGAGAATGACCTGCTGTAGTCAGAAAAATAATTCCAACGCCAGCGATTATTAATAAGAATTGAATGATTGATTCGCGTGGTCTTGTTTCTTTATGCATTTCCGGAATGAGATCAGCCATCGAAACATACAGGAAACTGGCTGCAGCAATGGCAAGCGCATAAGGTATGAATTCTTCAACCATATCAAGGAGGAAATAGGCAATAACGCCGAATACGATAGCACTCAAACCAGACAGAATATTGTAAAACAGTGCCTTTTTGCGTGTGTAACCGCTTTTTATCAAAATTCCGAAGTCACCCAATTCCTGAGGTATTTCGTGTAACAATACAGAGATTGTCACTGTGATTCCGAGTTCCACAGATGTAAGAAAAGAGGCTGCAATAACAACACCATCAATGGCGTTATGTACTGCATCACCGATAATTATCATTGGACCTGCAGCATGAACCTGACGTTCGCATTTTTCATCGCGACACATGCGCCAAAGAATGAATTTTTCAAGCAAAAAGAAAAACAAAATTCCGCCTAAGACCCAGAATAATACATCTTCGAAATGAATTGAATGTGCTGCTTCCGGAATAAGTCCCAGCAAAGCCGACCCCATCAAAGTTCCCCCTGCTACATACAACAAATAGCTGGAGATTTTCCCCAGCCATTTATTATTTAGCATCAGTAGGCTACCGCTAAGAGTTACGCTGCCCACACTGGCAACCAAAAGCGCCAGCAATGCATATGTAAACTGACTCATATTTTATCTTTGAACCAACACCCAGGCATCAGAGTAAGTAGATCTGATTTCGTTTATTTTAGTACGTGCCTGACTGTACTCGTTATAAGATGCGATAATAACACGCAACATACCGCGGTCATTCTCTACTGTTAAAGCGTTGTTACCTTCATTAACCAAACGGTTGCGAAGATTTCTGGCATTGTCGTGAACACTGAAAGAACCAACTACCACATGATACTTCATGTTTAATGCAGAAGCATTGGTTTCGCCTGTTGCAAGCTTGAACGACTCCGAACGGGTTGCTTCAGGTTGAGCTGGAGTAACCGGTGCTACCGGCGCCGGTGGAGGAGTGGTAGGAGTAACCGTTGAACTGGTAGTGGTCGTGGTAGTCGCAGGAACGCTTGCTCCCGGAACGGCTGTCATTTTTTGTTTTGATTTACATGCCGTGAACGACAGTCCGGCAACAGCCACAATCATTAAGAGTCGAATTGTTTTGTTCATAACTGAAAGTGTTAATTTTTTAATTTTTCCGTGCAAAGATGGGAATAATTCAATATTCTACCAAGTACGACTAGCTGTTTTTTAGAATTTTAAACTAAAAATGCAGTACTTGCAAAACAAACTAACTAAAACCTGCGTTAATAGTGATGGAAAGTTGTATTAAAATTATTCTATAAACAAAATTAATTCACTCATTATGAAATTCGAATTACCTGTATTACCCTATGCCAAAGAATCACTGGCTCCCGTAATTAGTTCTGAAACTATCGATTATCATTACGGAAAACATCATCTTACTTATGTAAATAATTTGAATGGACTCGTACCGGGTACTGAGTTTGAAAACGCTGATCTTGACACTATTGTCAAAAAATCTGATGGTGCTATTTTTAATAATGCTGCACAAATCTGGAATCACAATTTCTACTTTCTTTCTTTAACTCCCATCAGTGGCACAATGCCCTCTCCTGAATTGTTGAATGCAATTATTGAAGCATTTGGTTCGTTCGATGACTTTAAAGCTGAGTTTAGCAAAGCTGCTGTTACTGTTTTTGGTTCGGGATGGGCCTGGTTAGTTAAAGATGCTGCCGGCAAGCTGTCGATATCTAAAGAAAGTAATGCCGGAAATCCTATGACATCAGGTCTTATTCCACTGCTTACTTTTGATGTGTGGGAACATGCTTATTATATCGACTACAGAAACCGTCGTCCAGACTACGTGAGTGCTTTGTGGGATTTAGTTGACTGGAATGTTGTTTCTCAAAGGTATTAGGATATTTTCAGATTATATTCTGTTGGAATAATCAAAAACAAGACGCCGGAAGCTTAAAATACTTCCGGCGTCTTTGAATATTAAAATGTAATGCTATTTGCGAATTATCTTTCCTTTGAGAGTAGAATCTCCGGTGATAATCTGATAGAAATAAATTCCCGGTGCAAAATTACGAACATCAATCTGACTGCTACCTTCAACAGAACGTTCTATCATTGTTTTCCCGTTGATATCATACAATTTTAATACTGATGATTTGCTGTTATCGTCAAGTTTGATAAACAGATAATCACTTACAGGATTTGGATAGATGGTTACAATCTGATCTTTTGTTTCCGGAACCGAGGAGAACTCAGCCTGCTTAAAAAATAATAACCTGTCCCAGTCGCCTGATTCATCATCCTACAAAAATTTCTTTTCTACGGTGGTTCTCCCATCTTCATTGTATTCAGTGTCGTATTCAGACTCATAGCTTGTTCGTGTAATAACGAGTCCATGAGAGTCCTCACTGATGATATATTCTTCCTGTAAAGTGATATCACGAAGAATTCCGGCACTGTGCTTTAAATCAAAACTCCTGTGAACAATGATGCGTGAAGTATGCAATTCTCTGATTTTTATCAGGTCATTGTTTAAAGATCGATCATTTTCTTTTATTTGCATTTCAGGTTTTGCAGCTTAAAGCAACCTGAATAAATGAGCGGGATTAATTGCATTTGCAACCCCTGCTATAAGAAACAGAAGAAGAAGTACCAATTGGGTGTTTTTTTTATTTGCTAATAAATTAATATGAGTGTGAATAAACCTTTTTTTAAAACAAAGTTATACATTTTTTTGTTTTCAGTGTTGTACTTTTGCAGCGATAATTGTTGTGGAAAGATTTGAACCGCTTGCAACCACCCAGAAAAATGCTAAAGTAATTCCAGCCTTTTTTGTTGATTCTCAACTGGTTCAACTATATTCCATCTTCCATTACATGCTATCTTTTTTTTAATTTACTTAATCATTTATTTTTTTAGTTATGGGATATTTATTTTCATCAGAATCGGTGTCGGAAGGACATCCGGATAAAGTTGCCGATCAGATATCGGATGCCATTCTTGATAACTTTCTAGCTCAGGATGCTGATTCAAAAGTTGCTTGTGAAACTTTAGTCACAACAGGACAGGTAATTGTGGCAGGTGAGGTTAAATCGAATGCATATGTTGATTTGCCGTCAGTAATAAGGGAAGTGGTAAATAGCATTGGTTATACCAAAAGCGAGTACAAATTTGATGGTGATGCATGCGGAATTCTTTCGGCTATTCACGAACAATCGGGAGATATAAACCGAGGTGTTGAAAGAGTAAAACCTGAAGATCAGGGTGCTGGTGATCAGGGTATGATGTTCGGTTATGCCACTTGCGAAACGGCTAACTTGTTGCCGGTTGCACTTGATTTGTCACATGCTCTGGTTGAGGAACTGGCAAAAATCAGAAAAGAGGGGCAGGTAATGACATATTTACGCCCTGACTCTAAATCACAGGTTACTATCGAGTATAATGACGAAAATAAGCCTGTTCGGGTTCATACTATAGTGTTGTCAACTCAGCATGATGATTTCCTTAAGGAAGGTGATGGTCTAACTGAGGAACAAGCCGATGAGGCCATGGTTCAAAAGATCAGGGAAGATGTACATATATATCTTATTCCCAGGGTTAAATCACTTGATCCACAATTCGCTGCTTTAATACAGGATGATTACATTTTGCATGTTAACCCAACGGGTAAATTTGTAATCGGAGGTCCACATGGCGATACCGGACTTACCGGACGAAAAATTATTGTGGATACCTATGGAGGCAAGGGAGCACATGGCGGAGGTGCTTTTTCTGGTAAAGACCCATCAAAAGTAGATCGTTCTGCAGCATATGCTGCCCGCCATATTGCTAAAAATATGGTTGCTGCGGGTATTGCCGATGAGGTTTTGGTGCAGGTAGCTTACGCTATTGGAGTCGCTAAACCAATGAATTTATATATCAATACTTACGGAACATCAAAAGTAAATTTAAGCGATAGTGAAATTGCTGATAAGATTTCAGAAGTGTTTGACATGCGCCCAAAATTTATTGAGGATAGACTGAAACTACGTAACCCTATATACAGAGAGACAGCTGCTTATGGGCATATGGGACGTACACCAATTAAAAAAGTGAAAACTTTCCGTGACAGCAATCGGAAAGTAATATCAGTTGAGGTTGAATTGTTTACCTGGGAAAAACTGGACTACGTTGATCAGTTGAAGCAGGTATTTGGAGTTTAATGATTAAACGTTTTAATGACAGCCGCAGGCTTACTAAAATATACTGCCATCCGCAAATAAACATGGTTGAAGTAACTCTTATGAAGCCTGCGACTGTGATCTTTTCATCTAAGAACCCAAGGATGTCATCAATATGACATTTTGTGAATAGCCTTGTGAGAATTGGTTTTGATAGTTCAGGTTTATTACTGATTACAACCACAAACATTCTATCGAAAATTTTATATATTATGTTAGTACGGGGTGTTTTCTTGATTCCAGAATCCATATCAAAATTCTCAGCAATAAATTTGGAATCTCTCACAATATTATTAAATGCATAACCGGTACTTGGTTTTAACATACCGGCTGCATTGCCTATGGAAATAGTGCGTTTGCCAATTTTACGTGGTTCATAACGACAAGTCAGGAAGCTATTTCCTTCTTCTTTGTAAGTGATTCTGTATTGAACTTCTCCGCAAACAGATTCAATATATTTTTCAAGTTCTTCTTTCGGGACAGCCCTGTTTGAAACTAACTCGATTAATCCATTATTATTTGAGTAGGGTAGAATGTGTGCAAATTCATAACTGTTTGAATTGCTAATGCTGAAATCGCTGAAAATCATTTTTCTTTCATCAAAAACCGGCTTCTCACACATAATCTCAACTCCAAGAAAATATTGGCTCATGTGAGGTGTTTTTTTATTCGTGACTTGTGATGCCAGCAGCTCTTTATCTACTATGCTGTCGAAGATGAATTTGCCCGTATATCTGCCTTTTGTTGTGGTAATCCAGGCACTTTCGTTATTCTCAAATTTTCCAATGACTCTTTCCCGCAGATATCTTGCATCCGACAGGAGAGCAATCTCAGCTTTTAACCAATTTTCCAGTTTTTCTCCTGATATCGTATTATATGAACCGTTTTTAAGTGTAAACACCCTGGTTTCATCAGAAATAAACGCGATTTCGTTCCAGCTTTTTCTTATTATTTCATCAGGGAAACAATTGTCGTTATTCCAATACGATATTGTTTTATGAATAAGTGGATTCTCAAGTAATTCAACAAATAATATTGATAATCTTAGCTTTGATTTTCGGGTAATATAATAAGCTGACAATAAAGCTGAAAGGCCTCCTCCTGTATAAATGATATCGTACATCTTAAATGGTGTTTATATGCTGTTTTTTAAGGACGCCCGGCATATGCAAAATTCAAACCACTTTTTCAGTCATTATCGACTAATCCGTATTACATCTCTTCCTCCCTGATGTCTTGCTTCTAACAAATATAATCCCGGAGAAGTGTTTGCAAATGGATAGCTGTTTACAGCCATAACCGAATCAACTAAAATACCGTTGATGGTGTAGATGTTAAGTTCGTCAATCTGAACCGGGAAGAATAATTCTTTGGTTGTGTTATCCCATCTTACATTGATTCCATTGATATTATCTTCAGTAGGAAATATTGAAGATGATAAACCTGCTGCGTTTTTAAATGCATCAAGTGCAATGGTTGGCCTACCATTGTTGCTGAAAGCTCCCAGTGTGTAACCTTTCCAGTTGCTGTACGACTGTGGTTCCCAATAGAGTACACCTTTTCCTCTTCCTCCGGTAACACTTTTGGTTTTGGCAATCAAATCAGTAAGAAAGGCAAAGGATTCACCGGCCTTATCCCAACTCATCCCACATTCCACAATCATTACATCTTTGCCATATCTTGCCACCATATCATTCATATTTGCAAGGCAATCTTTATTGGCATTCTGCCAGTCGTTTACCGGCGTGTACCAATTCGGATATATCGACATTCCAATAATATCCCATTTGCCACCATTGTTTTTCAGTCCGTCAAATATCCATCTGAAAAGCGAATTTTTATGGCCCTCCTGTAAATGAACGATCAGCTGTATATCTTCTGAGATGGCTTTAACAGCATCATATCCTGCATTATTGAGAAGAGCATAATTTCTCATGTTCTCCGAGGCTTTCCCATCTGGCCATAACATGCCATTGCCTGTTTCGTTACCAACCTGAACCCATTTCGGGGTTATTCCATGATTACGAAGTGTGTCAAGAACTTCATAGGTGTGATTATATACGGCTTGTCGGAGTTGCTCAAAATTCATGTTGACCCATGCAGCCGGTTTGTTTTGCTTACCGGGATCGGCCCAGTCGTCACTGTAATGAAAATTAATCATCAAATCCATTCCCAGAGCGTGTGCCCGTTTAGATTTGATTAGCACGTCGTTGATTCCGTTCCATCCATTGGCTGGATTTACCCAAACACGCAGCCGAATTGCATTCATGCCAAGGTCGTCTTTAAGGAGTTGCATAAGTTCCTTTTGAACACCTTGTGCATTATAAAACTTTCTTCCTGCTGCTTCCATTTCAGTCAGCCATCCTACATCGGCACCCAAAGCAAACTGATGCTGTGCGTTTAAATTATAGCTGATTAGGAGAATTAAAGTTGCCAATAAAGTATTCTTCATAATATCAAATGATTTTTCAGCCGTGAAAATAGTCTTTTTCAGCGAATTGACAAAGTAATATCAAGTTACATCATTGCCGAAATATTTAAAAATGATTTGCCGTTTTTTCTTAACTTTGCAGCCTTAAATAATTAATCAATAAAATATATTTTATTATGGCAGTTATCAAACCTTTCAAAGGTATTCGTCCTCCCCGTAATCTGGTTGAAAAAGTGGCTTCCCGTCCTTATGATGTGCTTAATTCAGAAGAAGCCCGTTCAGAGGCAGAAGGAAACCCCATGTCACTTTATCACATTATCAAACCCGAGATTGATTTTGAACCGGGAACTGATGAGCATGATGAAAAAGTTTATCAAAAAGCAGTTGAAAACTTTAAAATGTTTCGTCAGGAAGGCTGGCTGGTGCAGGATGAAACGGAGAAATACTATGTTTATGCCCAGACAATGAATGGCAAAACGCAGTACGGATTGGTTGTATGTGCACATATAGACGATTATATGGAAGGTCGGATCAAAAAGCATGAGCTAACACGAAAAGATAAGGAAGAAGACCGCATGAAGCATGTTCGTATCAATAATGCGAATATTGAACCGGTGTTTTTTGCATATCCGCAGCATGATGAACTGGATGCAATTGTATCAGAAGTGGTTAAAAGTAAGCCTGATTATGATTTTATTGCTCCCGGTGATGGTTTTGGTCATCATTTCTGGATAATCAATGATGAAACAAAAATCAGTAGAATCACTGAACTGTTTTCTGCCATACCTTCATTGTATATTGCTGATGGTCACCACAGAAGTGCTGCTGCTGCTTTGGTGGGCGACGAGAAGCGCCGTCAGAATCCAAACCATACCGGCGATGAGGAATACAATTACTTCATGGCAGTTTGTTTCCCTGATAACCAATTAAACATCATCGACTACAATCGGGTAGTTAAAGATCTGAATAACCTCACTGATGAGGAGTTTCTGCAACTGTTGTCAAAGTATTTCGATGTGGAACTGAAAGGTGCAGAGGTTTACAGACCCAATAAACTACACAATTTCTCGTTATACCTTTCCGGAAACTGGTATTCGCTAACAGCTAAAGAGGGCACGTATAATGATCAGGATCCGATTGGAGTGCTTGATGTGACCATTTCTTCGAACCTCATTTTGGATGAAATTTTGGGAATCAAAGATTTGCGAACCGATAAAAGAATTGATTTTGTAGGAGGAATTCGTGGATTGGATGAACTGAAAAAACGTGTTGACAGTGGTGAGATGCGTGTAGCCCTGGCTTTGTATCCTGTGTCGATGAAACAGTTAATCGATATTGCTGATACAGGAAATATTATGCCTCCGAAAACAACCTGGTTCGAGCCAAAACTGCGCTCCGGATTGGTAATTCATGAGCTGGTATAAAGTTATTTAATTCATGCGTAAATTCTCTTTTTTATTTGTTAGTGTCATACTCTTTATGCTTCTTTTTGCAGGCTGCGGTACCAAGTCACGACTGGGTAATGCCGACAAAAAATTTGAAGCCGGAGAGTATGCAGCTGCCATAAGCGAATATCAGAGAATTTACGCACGAATACCTTCCTCTGATAGAGAATTACGGGCGCGGGTAGCCTTTAATCAGGCGGAAAGTCTGGGCTTTCTAAACCGTACGCAAAATGAAATGTGGTACCAGCGGGCAATCCGGAATAATTATGCTGATAGTTTAATTTTCCTGAGATATGCTCAAGCCCTGCATCGTAACGGTAAATACAGTGAAGCAGCCCGCAATTACCGAATTTTTCTTCAATATGATTCTACTTCTGTGCTGGCATTGAATGGTTTGAAAGCCATTGAAATGGTTCCCGTATGGCGGGCAAATCCAACACGCTATCGAGTAAGGCGCGAAAACAACCTCTTTCAAAGGAATACCTATAATTTTAGTCCGGTTTTTCAGGGTACTGATACAGATGTGCTTTTCTTTAACTCTACACGATCAACAGCACGAAAGGGTGTTCCACTCAATTTTGTTACCGGTGTTCCCAATAATAATCTTTTTGTAATCAGAAAAGATGCTGCTGGCAACTGGAGTAAACCTGAGGTGGTTTTCAGTGAAGAATTTACTGCGCAGAGTGACATAGGTTCGGCTGCTTTTTCTCCCGATGGAAGAACGATGTACTTTACACGGGCATCTCAGAAAAATGATGGAAATTCAAGTCTGGAGATTATGTATTCGTCGAGGGCGGGGGGCGACTGGACTGAACCAAAAAAGATAAATTTCTTCCGTGACAGCACTATTAATGTAGCGCATCCTGCAATTGCTCCTGATGGGGTGACGATTTATTTCGTGTCAGATGCCCCGAATGGTTTTGGTGGGAACGACCTGTGGAAAGGCACACTCGATGGTGACGAATGTAGGTTTATTACCAATTTGGGTCCTGATATTAATACTCCTGGCGATGAGATGTTCCCGGTAGTCAGGGCTGATGGTACCCTCTATTTTTCTTCGGATGGGCATCCCGGACTTGGAGGGTTGGATATTTTTAAAGCTGTTTCTGTTGGTGATGAAAAGTGGAATGTCGAAAACATGGGGGTTCTGATGAATTCTAATTATGATGATTTTGGAATTACTTTCGAAGGTGCTTCTGAAAGAGGATTTTTCTCGTCGAACAGGGGACAAACGCGTGGTTTCGATTTTATTTGGAATTTTGAATTGCCCGAAATGGAGGTGTTGGTGGTAGGTACTGTGGTTGATGACAAGCGAAATCCGCTCCCAGATGCAACTGTGCGACTGATTAGTAATACCGGTCAGAATATCCGCGTTACAACCCGAAAAGATGGAACTTATCGCATTAGGATAGATAAAGACATGCAGTGTGCTATGTTGGCAACTTCGCGTGGATTCCTGAACCAGGCAGCCAAAATCAGTACTGTTGGGGTAACCGACAATAAAACGATAACGGTTGATTTTACGCTTTCTGCAGTTTTCCGACCGGTTCAACTTGAAAACATTTTCTTTGAATTTGCCAAATGGGATCTGACCAAGGAATCGGAAAAAGGTTTGCAGGATTTGCTTACTTTGCTCAACGATAATCCTAATATAATTATTGAACTAAGTGCCCATACCGATTATGTTGGAAATAATCAGGCCAATCAGGTGCTTTCTGAAAAAAGAGCTCAATCCGTTGTGGATTATTTAATCAATGCCGGCGTTCAGCCCGGAAGATTAATTGCTAAAGGATATGGAGAGGAGCAGCCTTTTGTGGTTGATGAGCTAACTCACAGCAGGTATCCATTCCTGCCACTCAATGAAACACTTACCGAAGCATTTGTTTTGAGTTTGCCAAGGGAACAGCAGGCAATTGCCAATCAAATAAACCGACGCACCGAATTTAAAGTGCTGAGAATGAATTTCAGATAAATACTATTATTCTTTATGAAACAATATTTAGATTTACTCAACAGGGTGCTTAAAGAGGGCACCGAAAAACACGACAGAACGGGTACAGGGACCATTTCGGTTTTTGGTCATCAGATGCGTTTCGATTTATCAGAAGGGTTTCCGTGTTTGACAACTAAAAAACTTCATCTGAAATCAATCATTCATGAGTTGTTGTGGTTTCTGAAAGGAGATACCAATGTAAAATACCTGCAAGACAATGGCGTGAGAATCTGGAATGAATGGGCAGATGAAAATGGTGATTTGGGTCATATCTACGGTTATCAGTGGCGTTCATGGCCCGATTATAACGGTGGACATGTAGATCAAATCACTGAGGTGGTAAATACTATCAAAAACAATCCGGATTCTCGTCGCATGCTAGTCAGTGCATGGAATGTGGCTGATATACCTAATATGAATTTGCCACCATGTCATGCGTTTTTTCAATTTTATGTGGCTGATTCCAAACTTAGCCTGCAGTTGTATCAGCGCAGTGCTGATATTTTCCTCGGTGTTCCATTCAATATTGCTTCTTATGCTTTGTTATTACAAATGATGGCTCAGGTTACCGGTTTGCAGGCTGGTGAGTTTGTGCATACACTTGGCGATGCACACATCTATCTAAATCATCTAGAACAGGTGAAATTACAACTCACCAGAGAGCCACGCAAACTGCCGCGAATGATTATTAATCCTGAGGTAGATGATATTTTTGGTTTCTCTTTCGAAGATTTTGAACTTGTTGATTATGACCCGCATCCTCACATCAAGGGTGAAGTGGCAGTTTAAAATGATTTTAAAATTAGCACAAGCTTGTTCGAGTTGTGCAAAATTAACTTATATTTGCAGGCTGTTAATTGCAAAAAGATGAAGTTTGGTATCAGACTCTATATCGTTTTGAAACACACGTAATTAAATCAAAAAGTTATGCCGAAAATTTCAATTATCGCAGCGGTCGGTGATGGCAACCTGTCGATAGGTTACAAGAAAAAGCTTCCATGGAATCTTCCCGCCGACATGAAGCATTTTAAAGAAACTACCAAGGGACATACCATTTTAATGGGAAAAAGGACTTACGAAAGTCTTCCAAAGCGACCCCTTCCCGGTCGTAGAAACATCGTTCTTACTTCTCTTTTATCTGAAGGTATTGTTGATAATTATTATGAATGTAATTCTCTTGAAGAAGCATTGGATTTATGTTCTAAAGAGGATGAAGTATTCGTAATCGGAGGAAGTTCAGTTTATGCTCAATGTCTTGATTTAGCTGATAAACTCTATATCACATGGGTTCATGGAACGTTTCCGGGCGACACTTTCTTTCCTGAAGTAGATTTCACAAAATGGAAAGAAGTTTTCAGAGAAAACCATGAAGCTGACAGCAAAAATAACTATCCTTATACTTATACAACTTACGAAAGGTTAAGGTAGAAAACAAATTTTTCATGTTGCACCTTACTCAATATCAGGGTAAGGTGTTTTTATTTTAATTTATGTTGTATTCCATATGATTTGAACATCAATATGCTTAATCTTCTTGCATTTTGATTATATTTGCACCTAATTTTTATTTAATGTTCATATGAGTTATTTAATCACTCCCCGTCAATACAAACCGCTACTTAATCTACAGCAAACAGAACTTGGCATTGCCAAAATTAAAGACTTTTTTCAGGATAATCTTTCTGCAGAATTGCGCTTGCGCAGAGTAACTGCTCCGTTGTTTGTGCTTCGTGGTACAGGCTTGAATGATGATTTGAACGGAGTTGAAAGAGCCGTGAATTTTCCAATCAAAGACATTGGAGACGTACGTGCAGAAGTGGTTCATTCATTGGCTAAATGGAAACGTGTTACTCTTGCAGATTATAATATTGAGCAAGGTTATGGAATTTATACCGATATGAATGCCATTCGTGCAGATGAAGAGCTTGGAAATTTACATTCACTTTATGTGGATCAGTGGGACTGGGAAAGAGTGATGTCTGCCGAAGAGAGAAATATTGATTTTTTAAAGGAAATCGTCAGAAGGATTTATTCAACACTGCTACGAACCGAATATCTGGTTTCCGAGAGTTTTCCTCAAATCAGACCGTTACTTCCTGAAAGTATATATTTTATTCATGCTGAGGAACTTCGCAGCCTTTATCCTGATAAATCTCCCAAAGAAAGAGAATATGAAATAGCAAAAAAACATGGAGCCGTTTTCATCATCGGCATTGGTGGTAAACTTGGCGATGGAGAAAAACATGATGGTCGTGCGCCCGACTACGACGACTGGACTTCGCCCGGTGAAAATGGATTACCTGGATTAAACGGTGACATCGTACTTTGGAATCCTGTACTTGAACTTCCTTTCGAAGTGTCGTCAATGGGTATCAGGGTTGATAAAGAAGCATTATTGCGTCAGCTTGAAATGGAAGGGAAGTCTGATCGCTTGGAGTTATATTTCCATAAACGCCTTGCTGAAGGCAGCTTACCACTTTCTATCGGAGGAGGTATCGGTCAGTCTCGCCTTTGTATGTTCTTCCTTCGAAAAGCTCATATTGGTGAAATTCAGGCGAGTATTTGGCCTGAAGATATGCGTAAGCAATGTGAGTCGCTCAATATTAATCTTATTTAATTTGATATGGATTTTCAGAAAATGGACGGCTTAGTACCGGCTATCATACAGGATGATCAAACAGCTAAAGTGCTGATGCTGGGCTTCATGAATGAAGAGGCTTATAATGTAACCCGCGAATCAGGAAAAGTAACATTCTTCAGTCGTACCAAAAACAGATTGTGGACAAAAGGAGAGGAGAGTGGTAATTTTCTGATGGTGGTAAATATCCTCGCTGATTGCGATCAGGATACTTTGCTCATCAAGGTGAATCCGGTAGGTCCTGTTTGTCACACAGGAACCGATACCTGCTGGAATGAGGCCAATAATGGAGGAATTGGATTTCTGAATTATCTTCAGGGATTTATTCAAAAACGTTTTCAGGAGATGCCCGAAGGGTCATATACTACTTCACTTTTCAGAAAAGGGGTGAATAGAATGGCTCAAAAGGTTGGTGAAGAGGCTGTTGAAACTGTTATTGAAGCTACCAACGGTACGGATGAAAAATTTATTGAAGAAGCTTCAGATTTGTTGTACCATTTAGTCGTTTTACTTACCTCCAAAGGTTATTCACTCGACGATCTTGGAAACGAATTGAAGAAGAGACATAAATAAAGTACTGAAAATGAAAGAAAAGGTTTTACTTGATTATAAAGGAGTTGATATTTGCCAGCAAGATGTGTTGGTGCTTAAGAATGTCAATATCGAAATCCGTTCAGGAGAGTTTATTTACTTAATTGGAAAGGTTGGAAGCGGTAAAAGCACTTTTCTGAAATCTGTGTATAAAGAAGTTCCTGTTATTTCAGGAGAAACACGGGTTCTTGAATACGACCTGATAAACATGCACAATAGAGATATTCCATATCTCAGAAGAAAAATCGGGATTATTTTTCAGGATTTTCAATTGCTGACCGACCGTTCTGTAAATGCTAATCTTGAGTTTGTATTGAGAGCCACAGGATGGAAGGAGCAGGAAGCCATTGATGAGCAAATCAGGGAGGTACTTGCGCAGGTTGGATTGAAAAATAAAGGATATAAACGTCCGCATCAATTATCGGGTGGTGAGCAACAGCGTGTTGCAATTGCCCGAGCTCTGCTTAATTCTCCGGAGATAATTCTTGCTGATGAGCCTACAGGTCACCTCGACCCCGAAACAGGAAAAGACCTGATTGAATTGTTATACAGCATTCGTTTGTCGGGAACAACAGTAATCATGGCTACTCACAATATGAATTGGATTAGCCTTTACCCCGGAAGAGTTGTTCGTGTTCAAAATGAAGGATTAAGTGATGTGCCCGACTGGACAGATTCAGAATAAAATTATTTTATGAGAAACTTGTTATGCCCTCAGTGTAAAATTCAGCGATTCAGAGTGAAAAACGAACAAGGTGAATCGGTGGTTGTCACAGTTAACGAAAACTATGAAATAACACCCATTCACCCTGATGTGTCGCTTGAGGGTTACGACCTCGAAATGCTTTATTGTTTGGGATGTTCCTGGAAAGGTTCACCCCGTTCATTGGCTCGTCAATAAGCGCGGGCAAATACCACACGTTGTTTGGATGGCTTTCCTGTAACCATACAGCTTCCGGCAGTCGGATTTTCTTCGATAGGAATACAACGTATGGTAGCTTTTGTGTCTGCTTTAATTAGCTCTTCGGTTTCAGAAGTGCCATCCCAGTGACATAAAAGGAAGCCTCCTTTTTCAATTTCTTCTTTGAATTCTTCATACGAATTTACTTCGCGGGTCATCTGACCGCGGTAATCAAAGGCTTTTTGATAGATGTTCTGTTGAATTTCTTCAAGTAAGTTGGCAATAAACTGCCCGATGTTTTCGAGACTCACAGTTTCTTTGGTAAGTGTATCTCTGCGGGCAACTTCAACAGTTCCGTTTTCAATATCCCTTGCTCCGATAGCCAACCTTACCGGTACTCCTTTCAATTCATACTCCGCAAATTTCCAGCCCGGCTTCTTGGTGTCATTGTTATCGAATTTTACTGTTACTCCAAGAGCTTTCAATTCAGCAATAATCTGATTTGCTTTTTCGGTGATAGCTGCCAATTGCTCATCGTTTTTATATATTGGCACAATAACTACCTGGAAAGGTGCAAGTTTGGGAGGTAGTACCAAACCGTTGTCATCAGAATGTGTCATAATCAATGCGCCCATCAGTCGGGTAGATACGCCCCACGAAGTAGCCCAAACATAATCCTGCTTGTTTGTTTTGTCAACGAAAGTTACATCAAAGGCCTTGGCAAAGTTCTGTCCGAGGAAATGAGAAGTTCCTGCCTGCAATGCTTTGCCGTCCTGCATCAATGCTTCAATGCAAAATGTTTCAATAGCACCTGCAAATCGTTCATTAGCCGATTTTGTTCCTTTTAAAACAGGTACGCCCATGAATTTCTCAGCAAACTCACCATAAACATGCATCATTTTTACAGCTTCTTCCATTGCTTCCGGCTCAGTTGCATGAGCGGTGTGACCTTCCTGCCATAGGAATTCAGCAGTTCTGAGAAAAAGACGAGTACGCATTTCCCAACGTACAACATTTGCCCACTGATTACAAAGGATTGGTAAGTCGCGATAGGATTGTATCCAGTTTTTATAGGTGCTCCAGATAATCGTTTCGGAAGTTGGGCGAACAATTAATTCCTCTTCGAGTTTGGCTTCAGGGTCAACAATTACTCCTTTGCCGTCAGGACTGTTCTTTAAGCGATAGTGAGTTACCACGGCACATTCTTTGGCAAAACCCTCAACGTGAGCAGCTTCTTTACTCAAAAATGATTTAGGAATGAAAAGCGGAAAATATGCGTTTACATGTCCTGTTTCTTTAAACATGCGGTCAAGTTCGGCCTGCATCTTTTCCCAGATTGCATATCCATACGGTTTAATTACCATACAACCTCTTACTGCAGAATTTTCCGCTAAGTCGGCTTTTATTACCAAATCATTATACCATTGTGAGTAGCTCTCGCTGCGGGGTGTTAGTTCCTTGAGTTCTTTTGCCATTGTTTTAGTTATGTAAAAAATTCAGACAAGACCTCAATGATTTGAAGTCTTGTCATTTAAACCTTAAAAAGTGCTGCAAAGATAATCAATTTTATCGTTTTTGAACAGCAAAAAGTTGAGGATTCAGTATCGTATATAATCAAAGATGCAAACTCTCCGAACCAAAACTCAGAGGTAACAATTGATGTGCATTGGCTATGTGATAAACATGATCAGTACCGTACATATAAATGTCGATGCTGTTTTCAAAACGGTTTTCCGATTCCAGAATTACCTGACGACACGAGCCGCAAGGAGTAATGGGCTCTGCTAAAAATTCACCCTGGGTATATGCAGCGATAGCAATTGCTTTTACCGGCACATCAGGGAATTGGGCGTTCGCATAAAATAGCGCTACACGTTCGGCGCATAATCCTGAAGGATAGGCAGCATTTTCCTGATTGCTTCCAACGAAAAGAGCACCGTTCTGAAGCAATACAGCTGCTCCTACATGAAATTTTGAGTAGGGTGCGTATGCCGATGACACTTGTTCTTTGGCTTTATTTACCAATACCAAAATTTCGGGTTCAAGTTCTGATAAATGACAAATGTTGACAG
This sequence comes from uncultured Paludibacter sp., assembly GCA_964389115.1. GTDB lineage: Bacteria > Bacteroidota > Bacteroidia > Bacteroidales > Paludibacteraceae > Paludibacter. Next base: position 23,460 of record CAYMDE010000018.1, read on the forward strand.
TTGTTTCTAAAATCCTCTTTTCCATTATATTAATTGATGTTTTATTGTAAATTTATCTGACCTGTATCATCCATGATAATGAAACTGATGCATTCATGTGATTTGAATTGTCATAATAATCTGCGGCCTTGTCAGCGAAGAAATTACTTACACTATAATTGGCACGGGTATATAATTGAAAGCTTTGTTTGGCAGCAACAAATTGTAGTCCGAAACCTCCGCTGAAGCCATAATCAAATTTGTTTTTTATTTCCAGTTGCCTGTGTGCTGTTGTATTTCCTCCGGGATGGTTTATCAGCACTTCATCACCAATAAAATACCCCAGTTTTGGACCTAACTGTATGAAAAACTGCAGCTTGTTTCCAAAATAAATATGAGTTAGAAATGGCAACTCCAGATAATCCAATCTTCGTGAATAATTTCCACTTGCTTCAGTGTAACCTCTTTGCGAGTAGTTTAGTTCAGTCTGGATCCCTAAGCTCTTCTCTGAAATATGTCTGAATGAAATCCCACCGTGATAACCTAAAATATAAGATTGATTGACAGTGGGTCGGAAATAAACCATGGAAGCAGTAGCTCCACCATTGAATCCAATCCATGTTTCAGGCTGAAAGGTTCTCTGCTGGGCTGATATTCTGCTTGTTGAGATAAATAAGGTCAACAATGCCAGAGCAATTAAAACGAGATTTCGCATCATTCGTAATGGTAAAGTTGCTTGTTAATGTAACCTCCCCGTTCAGTCGATTTCTCGAATTGAATATCTGATTGAATGCCTTCATGAACAGGGAATAATTGTCTGACAGATACTTCCTTTGTGAGAATTGTATTTAGGAAGTAATTGGTGAGATCATAACCAAGTAAATCAAATCTCGGAAATTCATGGGTTGGTGTCCACGCAAATAACTCTCCGAACCGCCTCATGTAATCGTCATAGGCTTCCTGCGGAAACTCATCCCTGAAGAACGACAAATAAAATGATTTGGGCTTCTCAATTCTGGACGATCTCCATGAATAAGGTTCGTAAATTTTAAATTCGAAGCCTGCAGTAAGTTGTGTTAATTCTCTCAAATATACACTGGCCTGATTAATTCGGTTTGTGTTGAAAATCAAAATATTCTCTTTGCTGCTATGTAATACTTGTCTCAGATTTCTTCCATATCCATCTTCCATTAAAACGGTATGGTAAGGAATTCTAGTTTTGGAAAGGAAATTTTTCAACGACTGACTAAGTATAATACCCTCATCCAGATTACTTACATTCGGTATGTCAGCAAATATGATGTTAATGTTGGCGGCATCCAGACTCAAAATCTCCTGCAATTTGTGAATTTCAACATCCTGATTCGGATTGAATTGAAAAAGAAATGGATTTATATCTAAATCTAAAACCCTGGATGTAAAAGGAATCAGGGTTTTAACCTGATGAATTCTGGCATAATCTCCAATCACCGAAACCTGAGAGGCATAGGCAGGTCCAATAATCAAATCCATTTTCCCGAGATCATTTTTTTGCAATACTTCCATCAGTTTCACATCAGATTTTTCAGTATCGTAATTGAAGATTTCGAAATTCATTCCCCTGTTTTTTGCTTCGCGCATGGCAACCAGCGAACCGGCATAAAATTCTATAAACCTGCTGTCCGAAGGTTCAGTTCTCTGATCAAGCAAGAAGGGTAACAGGTAGGCAATTCGAAGTGTGTCCTGATTATTATTCGTTGCTCGCCGTGGTATCGTCGTATTTACTATGTTCGCGATGGATCGTTTTGTTGTGTCAGTTTGACTGGTTTTATTCTCAATGGCCGACTGAACTTGTTGAGGTATAGGGATTTTCAGAATTTCACCCTCACGTATTGAGTTGTTTACAAGATGTGGATTCATCTCAATAAGCATCGCTTCGGTAATGTTGTAAAGCCTGCAAATCCCGAATATCGTTTGCCTTTTCTCAACCGTATGGAGAATGATATTTGGATTTTCTTTAGCTGATTGATTTACAGGGATATAAATCTTCATTCCTTCGTGAAGTGTATCTCCTATCGTTGGGTTAAAACTGCGAATTATCGCTTCTGTGGTTTCAAAGTTTCTGCTGATTCTGAAGAATCCTTCTGATTTCTGGACTGTATAAACATAGCAATCAACGCCGTTTATTTGTTCTACAGGCCAGTTATGTATTTGTGCTTTAATACTGAAAACAATCAGATTTAGTGCAAGAAAAATAATTAAACTAATCAACCTTGGATGATGATTTTTTATAGTCAAATTCATACTTTTTTTAAATTTTTGTCGTTCATTATTAACAACTTGCATGCCAGAGCTAAATCGGGTGTTGTGGATAAAAAAAGTTTTATTATTCTTTTGTTCAAAAAAATAGTGAATGCAAATGTACAAAAAATTAACATGCATAAATTGAGACTAAGTAATAAATAGCGGCTTTTTTTGTTATTAATCTTAAAAATGTACTTTTGTAATCAAAATACAGATTGACAGTGCAGTTTCAAAACAAACAAAATTCAATAAATACTGATTGTGAGGTTTAAAAATAATATATTAAACAGGATACCTTTTTTCATTTTATTATTCATCTTATTCTCCATTGAAGTGTCGTCAATGCAGGTGGTTATCCATAAGGGACAAGGCATTGTGATAAATAATTTTGAAAACAGAATTGATTTCCTGGTTGTGCTTAATGAGATTAAGAATGACACAGAGTTATCGGTGATTTTTAGTGAAGACTCTGTCTCTGCAAACTGGTTAAGATATTCAGACCCAGCCTCTGTTTTGGGTTATTTACGTACACATAGTTCGCCCCGTTTTATTTCGAATCAGCCTTACTTAACACCTGATGATCATACCGGCTATATTCTTAAGCTTTCGGGGACAGTTAATGGCTTGGCTTACGACAGAGAGTTAACTGTTTGGGTTGTTGATTACAGCCTTTATCAACCTGCGGTGAATGCGATTATTCCAGAAGCACCTGTCAGAGGTAATTGTTCGCAGTTAAAACTCAATGTAGATGGCAATATTCCTGAAATGCGTTATTTGACTCGTTTTGGTCAGAGCTTCAGCATCAGGCGAGATTTTAAAATTGAATATGAAAGCTTAAACTGGACTACAAGATGGGATAAAATTTCGATTCAACAGGATGTAGTTATTGATAATAACCAAATCACGTTAAATGAACCTCCTTTAACTGATACGAGGTTTACACTTACAGGTGATCAGTTTGCAAAAGACCTCGGACTGCCTGTTTTTACGGTTGTAAGTCCTATGTACAGCGCTATAAGAACGGTTGCCAAGATTACTACCGAAGCTACTTTGAGAACTGAGCGTCATGAAGGTGAACGACCAGATCAGATTACTGTTTTGTCGGGTTCAGCTCCCCTCGAAATTTATTTTATGGCTAATCCCAATAGTCCGGTCACTAATTTCTATCGATGGGATATTTTGTCAGACAATCAGCTGATTGTAAGTAGAACTGACGAGAATCATCGTTATACTTTCAATACGGCAGGAACCTTCACGATAAAGCTTTCAGCTGAAAACAGTTGGTGTGCTTTTTCCGATTCGATTGTAGTAAGGGTTTCAGAGTCGGCAATATATGCGCCCAATGTTTTTACTCCCAATGGAGATGGGATTAATGATGAATTCAGGGTTGCATATCGTTCAATTGTAGAATTTAAGGCTACGATTTACAACCGTTGGGGAGTGAAAATATTTGAATGGACTGATCCGCAGCGAGGTTGGGATGGAACTTACAACGGTCGTCCTGTTGCCGAAGGTCCGTACTTTTACGTTATTAAAGCCCGCGGTGCTGATGGTGAAGATTATCTGCTGAAAGGAGATATCAATCTTCTGAGAGGCCGAAAATAAAAAAGCAGAGACGCTAAATTGCGCCTCTGCCCCTTCACACATTAGAAAATGAACCGATTCACATCGGGACTAATCTTCCTTTTCAGAAAGATATATCGTAAGATGGTTCTTCCACTATTTCCGGAACGAGTTGATTGTAAACAACATTACCATTCTCGTCAATAGCAACAACTGAACGTGCCATCAATCCTGCTAAAGGTCCGTCGGTCATTAATACACCATAATCAGTTGCGAAATTGTTGTACCTGAAATCAGAAGCAGTAATCACATTTTCAAGTCCTTCAGCACCACAAAAGCGACTTTGAGCGAAAGGCAGGTCTTTTGATACGCAAATTACCACGGTGTTTTCCTGACTTGAAGTCCATTTGTTGAACTGACGAACTGATGCAGCACAAACTCCGGTATCAATACTTGGAAAGATGTTTAATACCACTTTTTTGCCTTTGAAATCAGCAAGTGAAATTTCATTTAATCCACTTCCAACTAATTTGAAGTCTGGTGCCTGACTACCTTTTGCAGGTAATTCACCATTCGTTTTTACAGGGTTTCCCTTGAACGTAACTGTTGCCATAAATTGTAGTTTTTTATATTTGTTGTTTTTGCAATAATAACGGTTATGCATCGATTTTGTTTACTTTTGCAACAAAATTAAATTTTGTAAACATGTCAAAAATCATCATATATCAGTTATTGCCCCGTTTGTTCACTAATTACAAAACTGATGCAATACAGAATGGCAATATAACCGAAAACGGATGCGGAAAGTTCAATGAAATTTCAGATAAAGCTTTAACGCAAATTAGTCAGATGGGAATCACTCATGTTTGGTACACCGGTGTGATTGAACATGCCACCCAAACTGATTATTCGGCCTTTGGAATGCCTGCTGACCATGCTCATGTAGTGAAAGGGAAAGCAGGTTCTCCATATGCTATCAGAGATTATTACGATGTTGACCCGGATCTGGCAGAGAATGTGGATGAGAGAATGAGTGAATTTGAGGCTTTGATTAACAGAACTCATCAGCGTCAATTGAAGGTCTTGATTGATTTTATCCCAAATCATGTTGCAAGAAAGTATTATTCTGATCAAAAGCCCAAGGGTGTGGCTGATTTAGGGGAGAACGATAATAAGGATGTTGCTTTTGACAGAAATAATAATTTTTACTATTTACCCGGACAAAGCTTTTTTGCTCCTGTAGAAAATTCAGACTATATCGAGTTTCCTGCAAAAGTAACCGGTAACGACTGTTTTACTGCATCTCCGGGAGTAAACGACTGGTACGAAACAGTAAAGTTAAACTATGGTGTAGATTATCAGCATGGTCGAAAAGATTTTGATCCTATTCCGGATACATGGCTGAAAATGCGTGATATATTGCTTTATTGGTCTGCTAAGGGTGTCGATGGATTTCGTTGCGATATGGCGGAGATGGTTCCCGTTGAGTTTTGGAAATGGGCGATTGCTGAGGTAAAGAAACTTTATCCTGATTTGGTTTTCATCGCAGAGGTGTATCAACCTCATCAGTATTATGCATATACATTTGAAGGAGGTTTTGATTATCTGTACGATAAAGTTGGCATGTATGATACACTGCGAAATATTGTTTGTCACAATCTTGATGCTTCCGCAATTACAGGTGCTTGGCAGGAACAAAATCATATGCTTGACAAAATGCTGTACTTCCTTGAAAACCATGATGAACAGCGTATTGCTTCTGAGTTTTTTGCTCTTGACCCGCGGAAAGCTTTTCCGGCCATGATAGTTTCAGCAGCCCTGACTACAGGACCATTGATGATATATGCCGGTCAGGAACTGGGAGAGGAGGGGATGGAAGCCGAAGGTTTCAGTGGTCGTGATGGTCGCACATCCATATTTGATTATTGCAGTGTGAAGTCTGTTCGGCAGTGGGCAAACCGTGGTGAGTTTGATGGAGTGTTACTGTCAGATTATCAGCTTGAAATAAGAGAATTCTATAAACGCCTCCTGTCAATTCTCAATCAGGAGAAGGCCATAGCAAAAGGTAAAATGTACGATTTGCAGTACGCCAATTATGATAATGAAACATACAACACTTTGCGGCAGTTTTGCTGGGTAAGACAATTTGAAAACGAATTGTTGCTGATTACAGTTAATTTTGAAGCTTCTGATTGTAATATCAGCATTAATCTACCCTCAGCAATGTTTGATTGGTTGGGAATTCATGAAAACCAGAAGTGTCAATTAATTGATTTGCTGGATGAACATTATCAGGTTCAAATACATCTTAATTCTTCTGAGAAACTCAATGTGGTTCTGCCTGCCAATGGAGGAAGGATTCTGAAAGCAATCCCAATAACTACCTGATTTTATATTCGCAGTTTACTTTTCCGCGTGTGATATTGTTTAGTTTCGATTTAATCATTTGGCGGCGAAGCGGATTTATATGGTCGGTAAATAAACTGCCCTCAAGATGGTCGTATTCGTGTTGAACTACACGGGCTCTGAAACCTTCATATTCGCAAATGTGCTCCTGAAAATTCTCATCCAAAAATTTGATTTTAATCCATTGTGAGCGTGGGACTTTTTCACTTATTCCGGGGATGCTCAGACAACCTTCGCTGGCCTCTTCCTCTTCTTCGCTCATTTCAAGCATCTCAGGGTTTATCATTACCAGTTTGAAATCAGCCAAGTCAGGATTATCTTCTTTGAGTGCACTTAAATCAACAACCAGTAATCTGATTGCTTTACCAATCTGAGGAGCAGCTAAACCAACTCCATCCGCATTGTGCATGGTCTCAAACATATTTGCAATCAATGTTTTCAAGTTAGGATAACTCGCATCGATAGGTTCAGCTTCTTTTCGAAGCACAGGGTTACCATAGGTGTATATGGGTAAAATCATAAATTTGTTTCAAGATAAGTTTGTAAAATAATCGTCGCGGCAATCCTGTCAACCAATGCTTTGTCCTGACGGGCTTTCTTTTTTAAACCCGCTTCCAGCATTGTTCTTTGCGCTAATAACGACGTGAATCTTTCGTCAACAAAAACAACATCGATTTCAGGAAATTGTTTGCGAAACCAGTTAACAAAAGGAGTGATATATTGCATTGAATCAGAGTCCTGACCATCCATTTGAGTTGGATGACCTACAATGATTTTTTCTACTTTTTCAGTTGAGATATAGTCCTTAAGATACGACATAACATCATGCACAGCGACTGTTGCAAGCGCATTGGCTGCAATCTTCAAAGGGTCGGTAACGGCAATGCCTACTCTTTTTCTTCCGTAATCTATGGCTATAATTCTTCCCATCGCTGATGAGGTGCAAAAGTACTAAAAACATGGGGATAAATAAAAATTGTGCTTTTGCGTCATTCTCATTATTGATGTTTCATATAATTAGATTACATTTGCAGCCGAAAACGGTATCCGTGGGAAGACCTTCCTTCCGGATAAAAGGGAATACGGTTAGAATCCGTAACAGTACCCGCTGCTGTGATCTCCATGCTCCTCCTGACATTAGTCATATAATACGAGGGCAATGTTTTGAACAATACTTTTGCCACTGGTCAAATCTCTTTTTTTTAAGAAGTTTGCATCGACCGGGAAGGCGTTCAAAACGGGAGTTAGTCAGAAGACCTGCCGGTTTTTGGTACGACTTTTTGCTTTCGGGAGTTATTGCAAAATGAGAAAATCTACAGTATTACTGATTATTTTCTTATTATTTTATTTTCCGTTAAATGAGGTCGTTGCATTGGATAAATTATGTTTAATTATAAATTCAGGCAATGAAAACAAAATCAATCCTTTCGTTATTGTTACTGGCGGTAGTAATGTTTACCGCATGTGAAGAAACTCCTAAAGAGCATCTGATTATTAATGACTTCGAGGACATAGCCCTTGAGTCCGGTTCATGGATTAATGGTTCATCCAAACAAGGTGAGCTGATTGAAGGAAGTTATGTTTCAACAATCAACTCAGGAACAGTTCAATTATTGAATGTTTATACCGAAGGTGAGTGGGGTGGATATTGGGGTGGCTTTGCATTATCTGCAGCAAATGATTCAGTTACCCCCGGATTCATGAATCAGTACAGCACAATTGCAGGTTCGGGAGCTAATAGTTCATCGAATTTCGCTCTGGCATTTGATTCGGCAACGGTTTATCTGCCTTACATTGGCAGCTATCAGAAGCCCATTAGCTTGATGCTAACCAATTCGACCTGGGCCTATTATGATATGTTAAATGGAAGCGATTTTAGTAAGAAATTTGAAGCGGGCGACTGGTTCAAGGTGATTATCAAAGGCTTTTTAGGTGAAACTGAAACCGGAAGCATTGAATTCTATTTGGCCGATTTCCGGAATAATAAATCAGAAATTATCAGAGAATGGACAAAGGTTGATCTAAAGGCCCTCGGTACTGCTGATAAAATTACTTTCAGTTTCGATTCAAGTGATAAAGGACCATGGGGAATCAACACACCAAAATATGTATGCGTTGATGAACTGGTTGTAGCAGTTTCAGAAGACTGTGGCTGTTTGAAAGACTAAAATATACTGAACTTACGGTTTTTCTGACATAATGATTGTTGGTTCAGCTGGGCCGGATTGAAAAATCCGGCTTTTTATTTTCTGATAATGAATGAGATATAACAAAACAGTTTCAGCAATAGAAAAAATATTTGGAAGATATGTATAAAAGCAGTACTTTTGCGCCGGGTAAGTCCTGTACGACCAGCTCCCTTTGAACTCCCCCAGGGCCTGACCGCAGCAAGGGTATTAGGTTGTAGCGGTGCGATGCAGGGTGCTTACCCACTCGCCTCTTTAGCTCAGTTGGCCAGAGCACGTGATTTGTAATCTCGGGGTCGTTGGTTCGAATCCGACAAGAGGCTCAAAAATCTTTTAATGCCTGATACAGGATCTCTACAGGATGTAATGCTTTCCTGCCTGTACCATCAGCAATCTGATATCTGCAGCTCGTTCCCTGGGCTGCAATTTTTATATCATCTGAAAGCTTTCTGACTTCCTTCATCAGAATTAATTCGCCAATTTTTCTCGATAAATCAGCATGTTCAGCTTCGTAGCCAAAAGAACCTGCCATGCCGCAACATCCTGATGGAATCTCTTTTACTGAATAATTCACAGGGATGGAAAGTGCTTCTATACTACTTCCTGAGCCTGCAATTGATTGTTGATGACAGTGGCAATGTAGTCGAATCTCAGACTCAATTTCTGTGAAATTGTCGCGACTTATTCTTCCTGCATTGAATTCGCTTACTATAAATTCTTCAGCAAGATAACAGTGCTTTGATAATTCTTTAGCTCTCGCCTGATGCTCTTTACCGGAGAGTACAAGATATTCATCCCTGAAAGTCAGGAGGGCAGAAGGTTCAATGCCAATCAGAGGTGCATCTTCAGTGACTACCTCAGATAAAATCTTCACGTTTTTAACGGCAAGATGCGTGGCTTTTCTTACTAATCCTTTTGATATGGCGGCGCGACCACTTTCCAAATGATTGGGAATAATAATCTCATAGCCGAGTTTGCTGAAAAACAAAATAAATGTTTTTCCTAAATCAACATCCTGATAATTTGTAAACTCATCTACGAAAAGATGGATTTTTCGTCCGTTCTTGTTTTTTTGATTGCTCAGGATGCTCGGGTAATTGCTTTTATACCAATTGCTAAGTGTTTCCTTTTGAATTTCTGGCAGTGTTCTGTCCAGACTAAATCCCAACGTCTTTTTAAATACTTTTGATTTTAAAACTCGGTTAGTTAATGCCGGCCATTTGGAACCGATGCGACTAAGGTCTGCATATGAAGCAATAACTTTACTCCGTAAAGGTGTTCCGTTTGAGTCGAAGTATTGTTGTAAAACCTCTGCTTTCAGCAGACTCATATCCACGTTTGAAGGACATTCCGATTTACATCCCTTGCACGAAATGCAGAGTTCCATGACTTCAAACAATTCCTTATGATCAAAAGGATTTCCAAGATTTGAATTGGTCAGAAATTCACGTAACAAATTGGCACGAGCACGGGTTGTGTCCATCTCGTTGCGTGTTGCCATATAGCTCGGACACATCAATCCACCGGTAATCTCAGTTTTTCTGCAGTCGGCAGAACCATTACATTTCTCAGTTGAACGCAGAATTCCATAATCGGAAGAGAAATCGATATAAGTTTTGATTTTTCGAATGGGTTTGCCATGTTCGTAACGCAAATCATGGTCGATTGGCGGACTGTCAACAATCTTTCCCGGATTAAAAATATTGTGAGGGTCCCAACTGTATTTTACTTGCTTCAATAACTCATAATTATGTTGCCCGAGTATGATTGGAATTAATCTTCCGCGCAGACGACCATCGCCGTGCTCTCCGCTCATCGAACCCCGATATTTTTTCACCAGATGGGCTACTTCTTCAGCCAGAGAAGCAAAAATTGCAACATCTTCAGTTTTCTTTAAATTCAATACAGGTCGAAGATGCAACTCGCCGGAACCTATATGAGCGTGGTAAACACAGGAAAGTTTATGCTTTTCAATGATGGTTTTAAACTCGCTTATGTAGGCAGAAAGCTTTGTTACAGGGATAGCAGTGTCTTCAATTAGACTCACAGGTTTAGCGTCGCCGGGAAGATTTGAGAGTACGCCCAGGCCAGCTTTTCTCAAATTCCATATTTTGTTGATTTCTGTTCCGTAAATCACCGGGAAATGATATCCCAGCTTGTGTTTTTTTAGTGCTTTTTGAAGGTTATTAGTGATATTGTCAATTTCATCCTTCGATTCGCGTGCAAACTCAATTATCAGAATGGCAGCCGGATCACCTTGAATGAAAAACCTGTTTTTCTTCTGAAGGTTATTCTCTTTCGTTAAGTCGAGAATTGTTTTGTCAATTAATTCCACTGCTCTTGGCTTAAAATCCAGCGCAATAAGATTCGCCTCAAAAGTCTCTTCCAGAGTGTTGAAGTGGGCAGCTATAACAGCTTTCACAGGTGCAGGTACAGATACTAAGTTGAGTTTGAGTTCAGTAGTAAGAGCAAGCGTACCTTCTGATCCGGCCAGAAGTTTGCAAAAATTAAAATTCTGTTTGGTATTAGTGAATGGAGCTGTATTTAAAAGTGAGTCAAGTGCATAACCCGTATTTCTGCGATGTAATTCAGCATCAGGATAATTGTTATGTATCTCAAGTTGGTTTTTTGAATCCATTAAAATAGTGTTGATGTCTCTGTATATGCTGTTTTCCAAAGAATCTCCCTGAAGTTTAGCATTGTATTCTTCGATCGTCAATTCTCCAAATTCAGCGACTGTACCATCACTTAGTACTGCCCTGACCGATAGTAAATGATCACGCGTACTTCCATAGATAATTGAATGTGAGCCGCATGCGTTATTCCCGGCCATTCCACCAATCATACACCGATTTGAGGTAGAAGTTTCAGGTCCAAAAAACAAACCTTCTGATGCGAGTGTATTGTTTAATTCATCCAATATTACCCCCGGCTGAACTCTGACCCACCTTTCACTTGTGTTGATTTCAAGAATCTGATTCATGTGTTTAGAGAAATCAACAATAATTCCACTACCCACAGCCTGTCCGGCCAATGAAGTTCCGGCTGCTCTGGGTACTAGGGCTGTTTGCTGCGCTTTGGCAAAGCTGACCAGTAAAATCAGGTCGTTTTCATCTGTTGGATAAGCCACTGCAACAGGTTTTACCCGATATGGTGATGCGTCGGTAGCGTATGCAAGCAGATGTGACTCATCATAGTGGATATTGCCTTTGAATGACAAGCGCAGTTTGTCGATTGCTTTTTTGAAACTCATTGTAAATGTAAAGAGTTAGGGAGAATGAAACTAAGGAGAGTATGGGATATAAAAAAACCGCACTGCCTTTTTTGAGAAAACTCCTGTAGACAGGATTTGAGGTGCCGGTTCTCTTTGTAATCTGCTGAGTCGAAGACTTACCCGAAGGCGCAGCCCGCCATTGATAACCTGCATTACTCGGAAATTCATTAGTGTTGAGTTTTCCAATCTCAGACAATGCGGTCGTTTTTCTGATGCAAATATAACTAAGATTCCCGAAAAACCATCAGTTTTTCAGTTTTTTTTGAGGTCAATTCTCAAATTAAAGTCATTTTTATAATTAATTCTGAAAATATCTTTCTGAACACGAAAAAAGGATTTGTAATACATTATTTATTAAAATAAAATAACTACTTTTGTTGCCGTTTAATTTTTAAATAGTATCAAACATATTTCAACCGTTATGTCAAAGAAAGTTGCAAATCAGCAGGATGAGTTTAAAAATGTTGAGCAGGCATTAACTGCTTCAGAGGCATTTATCGAAAAATATCAGAAACAAATTCTCTATGGTTTGGGAATCGTTTCAGCCATAGTTGTTATCATTCTGGCATCAAATAGCTTTTATTTTAAACCGCGTGCTATCGAGGCAGCCAATGAAATGTACAGATCACAAATGTACTTTGCAGTTGACTCTTTTCAATTGGCATTAGAGGGTGATGGTTTCGAAACTATTGGTTTTGCTGCAATAGCCTCTGATTATGCATTTACTTCATCGGCGAATCTGGCTAAAGCCTATGCAGGAATATGTTCATTTCATTTAGGAAGATTTGAGGATGCAATCGAGTATCTTTCAGGTTATGATGGAAAGGATAACTATTTTTCGATAACCGTTGTGGGTTTGATAGGTGATAGTTATGCCGAACTTGGAAACAATAAAAATGCGATTAAGTTTTTCAACAAGGCTGCCGAATCCGGTAATGATGTGCTAGCTCCATTTTATTTGAAGAAAGCTGCTGTGATTTATGAAGCTGAAGGTGATAAAGACAGAGCTTTAAGAAATTACCAGTCGATAAAAGTTAATTATCCAATGAGCATGGAAGCTCAGGAAGTTGACAAATATATTTCCCGTCTTCAGTAATAAATCTGATGGCTACTCAAAATCAAAATCTTTCCGATTACGATCCTGATTTGCTCCCTTCGGCAAAAGTGTTGGAGACTCAGCGATACGCGATTATTGTTGCCGATTGGAATCCACAGATAACACATACTTTATTAGAGGGAGCTCTCTCAACACTTAACGATAATGGTGTGTTGAAGAGTAATATCAATGTGGTTCATGTGCCCGGTACTTTTGAGTTGACATATGCAGCTGCTCGTTTTGTGCATGAGAATCAAAATGCACTAGACGAACAAAAATACAATGCGGTTATTGTACTTGGATGTGTAATCCAAGGTGATACCCCTCATTTTACATATGTTTGCGAAGGCGTAACTCAGGGTATAACTCATCTGAATACACTCGTGGAAGCTTGTCCGGTAATCTTTGGAGTTATCACAACTAACACGATGCAGCAAGCGCTCGATCGTGCCGGTGGAATTCACGGAAATAAAGGAGTTGAAGCGGCAATTACTGCAATAAAAATGGCCAATATCGTTTGGTAGAAAGGAAAAAAAGATTACCTTTGCATCGGTTTTGAAAGAGGGGTTAAATACTCAATTTAAAGCCAAAAAATAAAAACCGGGCAGTTACCAAAGTGGCCAACTGGGGCTGACTGTAACTCAGCTGTCTTTCGAC
>CAYMDE010000019.1:0-9938 GCA_964389115.1 uncultured Paludibacter sp.
TCCGGGAGCTTCGACTCTCTGATTTCAATCACCGTACTGCGGATGTTCTGAAGCGTTATCTCACCTCGCTGCAGCACTTCCTTTTCAAGATGATTATATGATAGATTGGGAGCAGGAACTTTGGATAATACCACTTTTACTGAGGTAATAATGTATCTTCCTTTCAGCTCTTTCTTAAAGACACTTTCACGATAATCGTATTTACAGGCTTCTATTTTAAAAACAGCCGACTTGCCAGTTTCGAGTTCAACGGCTTTGACCGACTGAATAACCTGTGATATTTCGGCCCCGTAGGCACCTATGTTTTGTATGGCTGCAGCGCCAACCTGACCCGGAATCAACGACAGATTTTCAATCCCCCACCAGCCCTGATTAACAGTATATTCAACTAATTTATCCCAGTTCACTCCACTTCCCACTTCCAAATGAACAACATCAGCATCCTCATTCAAAACTTTAATATAATCATTGGCAGGATGAATGACGATTCCCTGAAAATCACCAAGAAAAAGTAAATTACTTCCTTCCCCCACAACCAATACCTGCTCTTCTTTGAAAATTCCTTGCTGAATAGCTGATACAAGCTCATCTTCTGAAGTATATTGAAAATAGCTCTTAGCACTTACATCCAGTCCGAATGTATTTAGTTTTAACAGCGAATAATTTGTGGTAATCTTCATCAGAAAGTAATTTTGAACACATATTGGGGGCATACGATAAGACTATACCCTGGATTTCTTTTTCAGTTCAAAGTCTCTACCTAAATACTTTTCTCTTACAACGGGATTATCAGCCAGCTCTTGTGAGGTGCCCTGATACAGAATTTTTCCCTCGAACAGCAAATATGCACGATCGGTAATGCTCAATGTTTCATCCACATTGTGGTCGGTAATCAGAATCCCTATATTTCTGTCTTTCAACTTCCAGACTATATCCTGAATATCCTGCACTGCGATGGGGTCAACGCCGGCAAAAGGCTCATCGAGCATGATAAAGCGTGGTTCAATAGCCAAACAGCGGGCAATCTCAGTTCTTCGTCGCTCACCACCCGAAAGTCGATCGCCAATATTATGTCGCACATGCTCCAGGTTAAACTCCGCAATCAGCGTTTCTAACTTCTCCTGCTGATATTCCTTGCTAAAACTGGTAAATTCAAGTACTGCTCGGATATTATCTTCAACTGTCATCTTCCTGAAAACGGAAGCCTCCTGCGCAAGATAGCCGATTCCACTCTGAGCCCTTTTGTAAACAGGATATTTGGTTATTTCGACATCGTTTAAAAAAATCTTGCCTGAATTTGGAGTAACCAAACCGGTTGTCATGTAAAAAGTGGTGGTTTTCCCGGCACCGTTGGGACCCAAGAGTCCAACAATCTCTCCCTGTCGCACTTCAATCGACACATCATTCACAACAGTCCTTTTCCCGTATTTCTTGAAAAGGTTCGCTGTTTTCAGAACCATACCTTCGTTTTCAATTATATTCTCCATTCAGTGCCCGATTATTTATTCGCTTTCTTCCTTGAACCAGGAAGCGTACATTTCATAATTATGTGCAATTTTCCGATTCATTTCATTGGTCTGTTCAGGCTCCGCATTTTTGATAAATTTCGCCGGCACACCTCCCCAGATTGTATATGGGGGTATCTTGGTATTAGTCAGCACCAAAGAGCCAGCGGCAACAATCGCGCCCTCTCCCACTTCTGCAAAATCCAGCAAAATTGCCCCGATACCAATCAGTGCGTAGTCGTTTATCTTTGCTCCATGTATCGTCACATTATGTCCTATCGAAACATAATCACCAATCTCAACCACCGACTTCTGATACAAAGTATGTAAAACTGAGCCATCCTGAATATTAACATGATTACCGATGCGGATAGAATTAACATCACCCCGCAATACGGCATTAAACCAAACTGAGCATCCTTTGCCCATGACAACATCACCTACAACAGTTGCATTCTCTGCCAAATAGCAATCCTCACCTATAACAGGAGTAAAACCCCTGACTGATTTTATTAAAGCCATAAATTATTATAAAGTTATTAGTCGGGCTGCTTCCTCCAAATCTTCCGGTGTATCAATGCCAAAAGATTTATAGTTGGTTTCTGCCACCCTTATGCTATATCCATGATCCAGCCATCGCAATTGCTCAAGCGATTCTGATTTTTCGTGAACTGACTGCGGAAGAGCTACAATTTGCTTCAACACCTCCGTCCGGAATGCATACATTCCAATATGCGTGTAGTGCAAACCCTGTTTAAGGTAATCATCCTCATTTACATTGCGAAGATACGGAATAACCGATCTGCTAAAGTACAGCGCATTCATCTCCTGATTGAAAGTCACCTTTACAACATTCGGATTAAAAAGGAAATCATTTCCCTCCTGAACCTCGATCTTTCTCGCTAAGGTGGCAATCTCTACCGACTTGTCGCGAAAACAATCTATCAGTTGCAATATCTGCTCTGGTTGAATAAACGGCTCATCACCCTGAATGTTCACTACAATATCAAAGTCATTTCCGATGAGAGTCAGCGCCTCAAAACACCTATCGGTACCACTTTGATGATTTGCTGAGGTCATAACAACCTTGCCACCAAACGACTTCACTTCATCGAATATCCGTTCATCGTCAGTAGCAACCACCACATCATTCAATGCTTTTGATACCTGCTCATAAACGCGGTTAATCATTGTTTTGCCTCCTATAACCGCTAAGGGTTTTCCCGGAAAACGGGTCGATGCAAAACGGGCCGGAATAACAGCCAAAACGCTCATTTCTGCCATTTTACTCCTCTGTGAGTTATAACAGCCAGCTGATGTAACAAACGGCGCATCCTGCGGAACATGCGATACAACAACAAGGCTACAAGTGGCACCACATACACCGGAACAGATTGAATTTCCAATGTAATGATGATGAAATAGGCCAAAATTAACAATACTCCAAAAATCAAATATATCATCACAGGCTTCTTTCCTCCCGGCAACCATAACAAGATGGCAGCGAAAAGATTGAGCGGATTAAGCCACAGCAGATTGAAGTTTTGCTGAACAAGGGGGTGTTCTGAGAAGAATGTAAAGACAAAAATAATAACGCCTGCAAGTCCGGTAACCAAAAACAGCACAGTATCAAATATATTGCTGTATTGCGGACCTTTCTTTAGGAAAGTAAAACCAACACCGGGAATCATTAGTGCAATAAAAAGCATGAGCGGATGAAACAGCCAAAAAGGCTGATGTGCAGTAGTTCCGTTTCCAAAGTTCAACACATTCACCTTACTTACCAACAATCGGTCTTCTGAGCCCGGCTTAACTACCTTTGCACGTTGAAAATTATCCATCAGGGACAAAGGAAGAAAATTACTTCCGCCCTTTCTTACAACCTTATCTGCACTGGCACCAAAAAGCAGATTAATGCCCAACTCAGCCCAGGGATCCTGATGCAAATAGCGATTTATTAGTTGTCTGTATGTTTCTGTTTCTGTCGGACTTCCGGGCACAAATACTCCCTGAAGTACATTCTGAATTATCTCTTTGGGTCGGGTCGCACAATTGTCATACGCAAAGTTATAGCGATACACCCTGTTTTCCGGCTTATAATTAACTTTCAGGGATTCGACCAATTGCTTTCTCTCCTGAGGTGATAGATTTAACACTTGCTCCCATACCGTGGAACCTCTTTCCTGATATTCCCTCATGAAATAATCGGTTGGCGAAATTCCCAATTGATAATCTGTTTGACCGAGAATAAACTTCCAGTAAAAGTTCTCTGAACTGAAATCGAATAATCCATAATTAAAAATGACATCCCTGCCATAATCATCACGAACCCGGATTGCTGTATGTCCAAATCTGGCGTACAGCTCTGTGCCCGGCTCGCAGGTCAGCAAACTGATAACTGTTGAATCGGAGAAGTCAAGCGATTGCGCCACTGTAGTTTGCTGCGAAAACATCAGTACAATCAATGCGATTATCCAATTGTTCACACCCCGCAATTTTGAAATAATTCCTGATTTCATGGGTAGCTGTTTTAAAAAATTCAATGATGCAAAAGTAATGATTTTTTTAGCTGGATAAACCATTTTTTATTTCTATACCTGACAACATCGGTAAAAAATTGTTTTTTTTCTCAAAAAAAACGGTTTTAATTAAAAAACTGCTAAATTTGTGCTTTAAAACACTGTTGTCAAACATATTTCTGTGCTTGGGTATGGCAAAAAAGAATAATATTTACGAACCTCCTATCGAAGAAATAATGGCTTACTGGGATGTGTTGACTCCTGACGAGAGACAGTATATCAAGAGCAATTATAGCGTACATTATTTCAAAAAGAATGAGATAATTCACTGTGAAGGCGACACGCCTACTCACATGATGGTACTTGCTACCGGGAAGGTTAAGGTTTACAAAGAAGGTGTTGGGAGCAGGGCTCAGATTATCAGGATGTTGAAACCGAAAGAACATTTTGGTTACCGGGCTATTATTGCCAGCGAAAACTACAATACTAATGTCATGGCCTTCGAATCTTCATTGGTTTATATGCTAAAAGCAGATATTTTTATTTCTATCCTGAAACACAATAATGCATTCTGTTACAGATTCTTAGAAGAACTTGCCACCGATCTGGGAGCCTCTGATGCAAGAACGGTAAATTTAACGCAGAAGCATATCCGTGGTCGTTTGGCAGAAGCACTTATCATGCTTAAAAACAACTACGGACTGGAAGAAGATGGTGCAACAATCAATATTTACCTGGCACGAGAAGATTTGGCAAACTTATCGAACATGACTACCTCCAACGCCATTCGAACCTTATCAAATTTTTCAAACGAACAGGTTATCGCAATGGATGGCAGAAAACTAAAAATCATTGATGAAGAAAAGCTGATTCGTATCAGCAAAATGGGCTAAGCAATAAAATGACTGTAAAACAGATTGAACAAACCTTTAAATCTGCTCTCGGGTTTCTACGCACGGGAAAGATGAAGCTGGCATTGGATAAAACCGGCATGCTGGTGGATGAACTTCAGTGGCCTGAAATCTCGGATCAGTATAATGAAATACTCCGGAATTACCGTTACATGCTGCAGTATTTTGTTCAGGGCGCCAACGATCCTGAGCAAAAAACGATTTTCAGTAAAATGACTGCTAAGCTTATTGCAATGAACTTTCATTTGCATGAGGAGCTTTTAATGCGTAATTCCACAGCTTTTGAATACATTCAAAAAAGATATTTCCCTCATAAACTTCATTTTCGGTCATCGATTGATCTTTTCGACTCGCTAAATTATTACCATAATCAGACAGCATTGCTCAGCAGCGACAGCGATGAGAACCACACAAGGGAAAAGAACCGATTACGCAGTAATTTCGAGAAACTGCTTCCCGACCTGTTCAGCATCTTCTGGCTAAACACCCACTATCAGCAAGCTGAAAAGCAATTGGCCAAGGGGATTATGAGCGATGACTACCCGGGCGTAACTGAGAAAAATCTGCTTATCTCAGGACTTACACTTAATATTTGGCGAATGTTTGATGAAGAAAAACTCATCATGCTTATCGACGCATGTTCTTCTTCAAACTTGCAGGCGCAGCAACGGGCTTTGGTCGGACTTTGCTTTATACTAACCCGGTACGACGATTTATTGCCTTTTTTCCCGGCAATTCGAAACAGAATCATGGTGCTGTCCGACAGTCCACGTGTATATGAATATCTCAAAAATATCCTGATACTGATTGTTGGAACTGCCGATACTGAAAAAATCACACGCAAGATGAAGGAAGAAATTCTTCCTGAGGTAATGAAAATCAGCCCAATCATCAAAGATAAACTGGAGTCGGACATGCCATTGAACTCAGAAGACTGGGACGAGGAGAATCCTGAGTGGCAGGATATTCTTTCGCAAAGCGGGGTAGCCGACAAATTACAGGAGCTCAACGAACTTCAACTCGAGGGAGCTGATGTTTACATGAGTACTTTTGCCATGCTGAAGAATTTCGGCTTTTTCAACGAGATCTCAAACTGGTTCCTGCCTTTCGATCCTGAAATGTTGGAAATAAAAACCCTTTTTACCAATGATGATAAAACGATTCTGAATGCTTTTCTTGGCAACAGCGTCATTTGCAATTCCGACAAATACTCTTTCTGCCTCAGCTTATTGCAAATGCCATCATATCAACGCGACACCATCAGTCGAAATTTCAAAGCAGAAGCCAGTCAGATGGAAGAAATCACACGGGACGAGAACTTACTTAAACCTGATTTGGTTGCCAGAAATACAGCCCGCCAATACATTCAAGACTTATACAGGTTTTTCCGGCTTCATCCGCAACACGCTGATTTTCATACATTTTTCAAGTATTCACTTCGTGCACATGAAGGCAATTTCTTCAAAATTCTTTCAAATGATACTGACCTGAGAACTCAACTGGCTGAATTCTATTTCAATAAAGGTCACTACAACCAGGCTACTGAGTTGTACGAAGACATTATTGTTTTGGGTGAGAACACTGCAGCCATGTACCAAAAACTTGCATTCTGCTATCAACAAAAACAGGAAATCGAGCAGGCGCTCGACTGCTATGTAAAAGCTGATATTCTTCAACCCGACGATCTGTGGACTCTACGCAAAATTGCATTGTGCTATAAATTATCGGGCGACTTCAACAAAGCATTGGATCAATACAGACATATAGACTTTCTGCAGCCGGGAAAATTCAAAACCAAAATGCAAATCGCCAATTGTCTAACCATACTGCATCAGTACAAGCAGGCTCTCAAAGTATATGCTGAACTGGAAGAAAAGGATGAAACAAATCCTGCCATCTGGAAAGCCATATGCTGGTGTGCCTTTGTCTCAGATAAAATTGCTCAAGCGAAATATTACGCTGATAAGTTACTGACTTACAACCCCGACGCAACCGATTATCTGAATGCCGGTCATATCGCTTTCGCTGAAAAAAATCGGGTTGTGGCATTAAACTACTATCTTGAAAGCTTGAAAAAAATGAACCTCGACATTATCGCACTGATTGATGCAATCAACAATGACAGTCATGAACTTCTAAAAAGAGGATTGAGGGAAGAAGACATCATGTTGATGATTGATGAGATTTATTATCAAAGTGAGATGCTATGATGACCGGATTGGTGATAAAAAATACCGGAAGCTGGTATCATGTTGAATGTGATGACAAACGCATTTATGAATGCAAAATCAAAGGCAATCTAAGGTTGCAGGACATTCGAAGTACCAATCCTATTGCGGTTGGCGACTTTGTACATTTCACACTGACACCCGAAGGCGCAGGATTAATCTCGAAAATTGCTGACCGTAAAAATTATATCATCCGCAGATCATCCAATTTGTCGAGACATTCCCATATACTCGCATCTAATCTCGATTTGGTAATGTTGGTTGCAACGGTGAATTACCCCGAAACCTCTACCGTTTTTATCGATAGGTTTCTGATTACTGCCGAAGCTTATTCGGTTCCTGCGTGCCTCATTATCAATAAAACAGATTTATATAATGAACACGAAACAGAATATGCAGAAGCTCTGAAATACCTTTATGAAAGTCTGGGCTATCCGGTTTTCATGATTTCAGCATTGAATATAGAAAGTGTATCCGGCTTAATAGATTATCTGAAAAACCGCACGACACTCATCTCCGGAAATTCAGGAGTGGGCAAATCAACACTAATCAATCAATTATTACCTGAATCGGTTGCACGCACTTCCGAAATATCTGCATATCATAATAAAGGTACGCACACAACCACTTTCTCCGAAATGTTTACGATGGAAAATGGAGGCCGTATTATCGACACTCCGGGTATTAAAGGCTTTGGGACAGTCGATATGGATATTAATGAAGTGGGGCATTATTTTACCGAGATTTTCCGCCAATCAGCTCAATGTCGTTTCGACAATTGTACACATGTGCACGAACCTGGATGTGCAGTACTTGAAGCCGTTGAACAACAATCAATTAGCTCCTCACGCTATCAGAGTTACCTGAGCATCTTAACCGACTTCTCAGCAGGCAAATATCGTTAACACTTCAGCTTTCTACTTTCAGATTCTCACATTTACGACACAAATAATAATGATTCTTTTATTTGTTCAGAAAAAATGTTATATATTTGCCAAAATTTCGGAGACAATATACAAAATTAAATAAAACCATGGGACAGCATCGTATCGACAAACTTGACAGAAAAATTCTTCAGTTGATTTCGCAGGATGCCCGTATTCCTTTTTTGGAAGTTGCACGTGAGTGCAATGTTTCGGGAGCCGCAATACATCAGAGAATACAAAAACTTAAAAATACCGGTATCATTAAAGGTTCTGAGTTTATTATTGACAACTACAAAGTGGGGTATCAAACTTGCGCTTATATTGGCATCACACTAAATGACATCAATGCTTTCTCAAAAGTCTCTGATGAACTCAAAAAGATTCCGGAGATTGTTGAATGTCACTATTCTACAGGTAAATATTCATTATTTGTAAAGGTGTATGCACGCGACAATCGTCACCTGTTGCAAATCATCATTGAACGAATGACAATTATTCCGGGAATATCTCATACAGAGACTTTTCAAATATCACTGGATGAGGTTTTCCGCAGACAACTTTCTGTATTCGACTCATCGTCGATAGTTGCCGAAGAGCCTGAGAGTGAAACTGAAACTGAAATAGCAGAATAACAACCGATATTTCTGACAAATAAAAAGGAGCCATGATGCTTGTTAACTATAACAGCTCATGGCTCCTCTTCATTATTATTATTTACGCTTTAGAAATCATCGGAAAAACCGCCACCGCGGATATTACCTCCTCCACCTCCGGGCATTCTCATACCGGGACCGAAACGTTCACGCATCTCATTGCCACCCCTGTTGCCTGCAGCTCCACCAAACTGACGAATGCGATAACTGAAGTGCACCAGGAAATAAGAGGTTAATGTGTTATACTTGGTAAACGAAACAGAGTTATCATCTACACTTTGGCGGATATTCAATTGCTGACGAAGAATATCTGTCCAGCGAATCGACAATACACCTCTGTTATTGAACAATGATTTATCAATATTAGCATTCCACATCAGTTCGCTTTGATCAAAATTTGAATATCCCATACGATCTGAATAATTTATATTGCTGTTGATTGTGATATCATAAGGTAAACGCAGCACAACATTGCCGCTGATTGTCCAGTCGTATGTCTCTGAAAGTCTGTCTGTAAGATTATTTAAAGTATTGGAATAACGCACATTGGCCCTGGTTCCGATTTCTACTACATCATGCGTAAAAGTCAACGATATTTGCTCCTGTGCAGAAAAACGACGGGTAAAACTTAAATCACCAAGCTGTAAATTATCAATATCTATTTCCTCATTGCTTATATTTCTTGAAGTGTAACCGTAAGTTGTTCGATATCCCAAATTGGTACTGGTATTGAAATGAAGTCGTTTTTGAATAATTGGTGTATTAAACATGATATTACCATTCAAATTGAGAGGAACTTCATTACTGTTTACAGTTTGAGTATATTGCTTGCCTGAGTTATCATAAATACGATTAGTAACTAACTGATCTTTCGTGAAATCAGCCGAAACCCATGTACTGAAGGAAGTAAATGTGCTGTCCCTGAAGTTGCTGTACATCAATCTGAAGTTGCTGTTAAAAGAAGCATTCAAACCAGGATTTCCTACAGTTTCAAGCATCAGGTTGCTGTTGTTACGCACAGGCTGTAGCTGATTGATAGACGGCTGACTGGTTCTTCCACGATAATCGAGTCTAAGAAACTCTCTTCTTCTGAAGTTGTATTGAAAGCGTCCGTTTGGAGCAAAGTTAAATACATGGTTATCAATATCACGCACACTTCCATCACCATAGGTTGTTAAACTGTAAGTTTGCGACGG
>CAYMDE010000019.1:10038-36425 GCA_964389115.1 uncultured Paludibacter sp.
CAATATCACGCACACTTCCATCACCATAGGTTGTTAAACTGTAAGTTTGCGACGGCTCGCCACGCATACCCAATGTAAGTGAGTAGTTTTCCTGTGTCCTGCGGTAATTCAACTCAATCGTCTCACGATAGAATCGATTCTCAAAATCGTTACTAAACTGATCCATCAATTCTGTATATGCTTCTCTGTCAAGGTTAAAGAAAGCTGTTAAATCATCTGATGAATACTGGTCTCTTATACTTGTTTGACGGTTGGTTGCAAACGAAAGCGCTGCCTCAAGCATATTCCTATTATCCCACAATGGCTCTACAAATGATACCCTGGCATCGAAATTTAACCTGTCTGTCGTATTAGTGGTATATTGATTTACCAATTGGGGGTTAGCTGATATACGATTCGAGAAATTGAAGGTTTCGCTGAAACTTTGAGTAAAACCTGTATTGAGATTCACGGTTACAGATCTTCCTCTCCTTTCTGCCGACCTTCTGCTGGCAATAATGCGGAGTCCACCCGACAAAGAATTAGTAACACCCCAGTTACGTGCTGTCCCATAACTTGTTGTATCCATATCTTCAAGATATAAATAATCACGATAGGTATCTCTGTAACTGATATTGTAATTCATATTGGGCTGAAAAATAATCGTTGTTAACGAGTCAACTTTCCACTCAGCTTCAAGTCGCATGTTAGCCGAATAATTATCAGTTCTCGATAAATTGTATGTTGAATCATTAAATATCGACTCTCTCATATAACTCTCTTTAGTACCTACCGTTTCATTGAAATTATTGGTATGATTGAATGATCCGTCCCCACCAATCTTAAATCTATCATTGAATATTGTATTATTATTAACTCCAAAATTCTGAGTTTCGGTAATTCCGGTATTCGCCGTCCAGCCACCACGACCTCTGCCACTTCGTGTTGCATTGATATTATTTGCTCCCAACACCAGCGATGTTTGCGACTGTCCCCTCATGATATTGACGTTAGCATTTCCGTCGTAACGGAAATTATCATCAATATCCAACCCGATTCCTCCACCGGCATTTCCAAAAATTCCCTGACGACGGTTTGGGCGGGTTGTTAGATTAATAATACGCTCAGTGTCGTCATCCTCAAAACCGGTCAACTGCGCCATATCCGAGCGCTGCTCCACAACCTGAATTTTGTCAATCATTTCAGCAGGAAGGTTCCTGGTAGCCATTTCGATGTCGCCATCAAAAAAACGTCTTCCATCAACACGTATCCTCCTGATTTCTTGTCCATTCACTGTAATTTTCCCATCTGACGTCACTTCAACACCGGGTAAGCGTTTCAATAAATCTTCAACCACAGCATTTTCAGCAACTTTGAAAGCAGCAGCATTATATTCGAGCGTATCTCCGCGAACCACCATTTGTGCGGCAGTACCCCTCACTTCAAGTTCACGAAGCATCTCAACATTCTCTTGTAGTTGTATATTTCTTAAAATCAGATCTCTTCTGTCGACTGTAATTGACTGTTTGTGCTCCAGATATCCAACTGAACTTACAACAAGCACATATCTGCCCGGCTGCACCCTGGGCAAATTAAAATAACCTTTATCATTGGTCTGTGCCCCCTGAACTAAAGTAGAATCGTTAGCTCGTAATAAACGTACAGTAGCTAACTCAAGAGGCTCCCCGCTATTGGCATCAAAAACTGTGGATTGTACTGAACGCTGTGCGACAACTGCTGCACTTAAAAGCAACATCAGAGCAGTCAAAGTGAATAATTTTGGCATAAGTTGCAAAAAAGTTTAATTTCTGAATTTTGTTTCACTCAATGATTATGACGTTTAACATTCTGAAAACATGAAAGTTGAGTTTCAATAAATTTTTCTTCTTTAAAAATCACAAGTCTTAGACTACAACATTGTTTAAAGGTTTAAACACCAATCTACACATTAACATTTAAAAAATGTAAACTGTCTGTAAAGTTGACACTGAAAAGGCAATTGCAGAAAAGAAATAAAAACGTACTTTTGCAGCAACTACAGCATTTTGCCCATGATTTTAAACTACATCTGGATAGGTTTTATCCTCATTGCATTTATTACTGCATGTTTCCAACTGATAGTTTCCGGAAACACTCAGATATTTCAGGATTTACTTAAATCAACCTTCGACTCGGCCAAAACGGGTTTCGAAGTATCGCTTGGTCTAACCGGTGTATTAACATTATGGCTTGGCATCATGAAAATCGGCGAAAACGGAGGTGTGGTAAAAGCTTTCTCATGCATGGTAGCTCCATTTTTCTCGAAAATTTTCCCTCATATTCCCAAAGATCACCCTGCAATGGGCAGCATTTTTATGAATGTTTCTGCCAATATGCTTGGGCTCGACAATGCCGCTACTCCCATCGGCCTGAAAGCCATGAGAGAACTACAAGAGATAAATCCAAAGAAAGATACAGCATCCGACCCGATGATTATGTTTCTTGTGCTCAACACTTCCGGATTGACCATCCTGCCCATCAGCATCATGGTTTACAGGGCTCAAATGGGTGCAGCCAATCCTTCCGATATCTTCTTACCTATTTTGCTGGCGACCTTCTTCTCAACCATCGTTGGCTTTTTGAGTGTTGCCATTTACCAGAAAATCAATATATTCAACAGAACGATTATGCTCACTTTGTTGAGCATGGTTGCCCTCATCGGCGGATTGATGTACTTTCTAAGCTCCCTGCCACGAGAGCAAATGGCTGTTTATTCGAATTTTGCGGCAGCTTTCATTTTACTTTCTGTCATAATAACGTTCGTTCTTACTGCCACCATCAGGAAAGTCAATGTCTATGAATCATTTATCGATGGAGCCAAAGAAGGGTTTCAGGTAGCCGTTGGCATCATCCCCTACCTGGTTGCCATTTTACTTGCAATCGGTATGTTCAGGGCTTCCGGTGCAATGGATTTTTTAATTGATGGTATTGCACGCGGAGTGGCGGCACTCGGCATGAACACCGATTTCGTTGAGGCGCTGCCTACCGCTTTCATGAAACCGCTCAGCGGAAGTGGTGCACGCGGAATGATGATTGACGCAATGAGCACACATGGAGCCGACTCATTCGTTGGGCGAATAACAAGTGTAATTCAGGGATCTACAGAAACAACATTCTATGTTCTGGCCGTTTATTTTGGATCGGTTGGCATCAAAAACAGCCGATATGCTTTAGGTTGCGGACTCATTGCCGACTTTGCAGGAATTATCGCAGCAATTTTAATCGGATATCTATTCTTCTTCTGATATGATACATTTTTATCACGAAAACATACAGGCTCCGGATTTGCAAAAACGCAAACTAAAAGAATGGATTAAGCGTGTTGCGGCTATCGAGGGATTTACATGCGGAGAGGTTTCCTTTCTTTTTTGTAATGACGAAAAAATCCTTGAAGTAAACCGTCAATACCTGGAACATGACTATTATACAGACATCATTACCTTCGACTATTCTGAAGGCAATACAATCTCAGGAGATATTTTCATCAGCATTGATACGGTTAAATCCAATGCAATCAGCTATGAATCCACCTATGAAAACGAACTATACAGGGTAATAATTCATGGCATACTTCACTTGTGTGGACAAGACGATCATTCAGCAGAAGACAAAGAAACAATGACAATTAAAGAGAATATCGCACTTGCATTATTGAAAGAAATTTAAGACATGTTTCCGGGTGCTTCTAACTCATTATTAATGCAATAAATTGTTAAATTAATAAGCGCTCTCAGGCATTTCTTTTTTCATTACAAGATAATCATTACTTTTGTTGCTGCTTTTTAGCCGACGAAGATAATTTATTTAGAATAATACCGTTAAGTATCTGATAAACGCAAAGAATTTTTGATGAGAGAGTTTGTTTTTTTCAGATATATAACGATGATTATTTTGGTGGCTACTGCTTCGCTTTTAAAGGCACAGCAGATGTACGTTACTGAGATAGGTATTCACGGAGGTGGATCGCTCGCACAGATTGATGCCGGACAGGCAACTCCTCTTCAGTCGCAGGAGAGTTTCGGTGTAACGCTGAGATATCTTTTCAATCAACGTATTTCGTTGATTTCTGACTGGAGTCACACATCAATCAAAGGTAGTGTACAGCATCGCATGCCTGACTTTTATCCGGGCAATTTCGACATAAACCAACGCATCAATATGCTTGACCTCGGAGTTGCTTTTAATTTTCTGGACTATGGCAAAGTTGACAATATCCTTAGAAGTAGTGATATTTCAACTTACCTGATGACCGGTATAGGGTTGATAGATAATTCCGGAGTTCTCAGACCTGATGGTTTGTACTGGAGCATACCGGTTGCGTTCGGGGTAAAATATAAGCTGACCAAAAAAGTTCATCTTAGCTTTCAGCTGACGCACAGATGGCTTAGAAACTTTGATGGATTGGAAGGGATTGCAGAGTTTAATAATCCTGCAGGACTGAATGGAAATAATTTTTTTAGAAACGATCAGATGACAACAGCATCGGTCGCAATAACACTGAATATGTTCAGAAAAAAATGCGACTGCATGAATTATCAGTAAGTTTAAATAGTACATGTCAACGTATAAAGATAAAATCGACCTTTCAAGACTACCATGCCATATTGCAATCATTATGGATGGCAATGGCCGTTGGGCAAAAGAGAAAGGTTATCCGCGTGTCTTCGGACATAAAAACGGGGTTAAATCAGTGAGTGTAATCACCGAAGCTGCCGCCGAAATCGGAATAAGTTATCTTACACTATATGTGTTTTCCACTGAAAACTGGGGCAGACCACTGGAGGAAGTCAATGCATTGATGGAATTGCTGGTGGACTCAATCGAAAAAGAAACCGACAGGCTCATGAAGAATAATATCAGATTGCTGACCATTGGTGACCTCAAACGTTTGCCCGAAAAAGTAAGTAATAAACTCATTGAATGCACCAAACGCACATCGGGCAATACCGGTTTGAGTTTAGTTCTTGCACTGAGTTATTCGTCGAGGTGGGAAATCAATAACGCTGTACGTTGCATTGCCTCTCAGGTTAAGTCAGGTGATTTAAAACCTGAAGACATTACTGATGAATTGATATCATCCTATTTGCTTACTCACGACATTCCCGACCCTGATTTATTAATCCGTACCAGCGGAGAAATCAGGATTAGTAATTTCCTGCTGTGGCAGATTGCATATTCCGAACTCTATTTCACCAGCAAACACTGGCCGGCATTTCGCAAAGATGAGTTTTATAAAGCTATTATCAATTATCAGCAAAGAGACCGTAGATTCGGAAAGTGCCACTAATCAAGCAGAACAACAAAGCATTTATGTATTCAAAATACTTCCCTTCCGCCTTTTTAATCAGTTTGTTTCTTCAGCTGTTTTTTATAATCGCTGTTGCACAAACCGATGAAGCAATCATCCCCGAAATCCGTTATGACGGACCACCTCAACAATTAGAAATTGCTGAAATCACAGTTACCGGTGCCGATAATTACGAAGACTTCGTGCTTATAGGATTTTCCGGATTATCCGTTGGCGACAAAATCACCATTCCGGGCGATGTAATTACTGATGTGGTGAAACGTTTCTGGACGCAAGGCTTATTTTCTGATGTGAAAGTAAAAGCAACGCGTATCGAGGATGGGAAAGTGTGGTTGAACATAGCATTGCAACAAAGGCCCCAGGTCTCAGCAGTAAATTATATAGGCCTTAAAAAGGGAGAAATTGATGAACTCAGCCCCCGACTGGGGATTGTTGTCGGCAATCAGATAACTCCAAATATTTCGGACAGAGCTAAAAGAGTTGTTGAGAAATTCCTTGAAGACAAAGGATTTCTAAATGTTGCAGTTAATGTATTACAACGCGACGACCCTGAAAAACCAAACCATGTTATTGTGGATATTGAAGTTGATCGCCAGCAAAGAATGCGCGTTCAGGAAATCAGAATCATCGGCAACGAAGCACTGAGTTTCAACCAGATTAATCGTGCGATGAAAAAAACCAATGACCGTAACTGGAGAAATTTCTTCAGAACGAAAAGGTTTGTTCGCGAGGAATTTGAAAATGACAAAAAGGCGCTTATTGAGAAATATAACGAAGTTGGTTTCCGAGATGCATTTATTGTTTCAGACAGCATAGTACAGGTAGATGATAAAAATGTGATTGTATATCTGACTATTGATGAAGGGAATAAATACTTTTTCAGAAATATCACCTGGATTGGAAACACCATCTATCCTTACGAATATCTCAACGATGTGCTGAACATCCAAAAAGGAGATGTGTACAATTATAAAAACCTTATGAAAAGGCTTCATCAGGATGAAGGAACTGCGGTAAGCAAACTTTATCAGGACAGAGGTTATCTTTTCTCGGATATTGAAGCCGTAGAAGTAATGGTCGAAAACGACTCAATCGATTTCGAAATGAGGGTGCATGAAGGTCGTCAGGCTACTATTAATGCAGTAAATATCAATGGTAACACCAGGGTATATGAACATGTTATAAGACGTGAGCTTTATACTAAACCCGGACAGCTTTACAGTCAGTCAGACCTCATGAGAACTTACCGCGAACTTGCCGGCATGGGACATTTCGATCCTGAAAAAATCAGGCCTGATATTCAACCTAACATGGAGAACGGAACAGTGGATATAACCTATGAGCTCGAAACCAAAGGCAGCGACCAAATTGAGTTTTCTGCCGGTTGGGGTGCAACAGGAATCGTTGGAACCATCGGGTTGAAATTCACCAACTTTGCTATTCAAAACCTCTTCAAGCCTGAGACATATAGAATTGTGCCGCAGGGAGAAGGACAAACATTCACCCTGAACGCACGAAGCAACGGGCAGTCATACTCATCAGTCAGCATGTCATTCCTTGAGCCATGGCTCGGCGGGAAACGACCTAATTCACTTTCGGCTTCTGTTTACTACGCATCACAAACCGGTGTAAGTAAACGTTTCTTCGAGAGCATGCAAAATTTCTACAACAACCCGATGTATTCAGGCTATGGCATGGGTGGTTACGGCATGGGGGGATATGGTATGGGTGGCTATGGCATGGGCGGTTATGGCATGGATGGATATGGTTCAAACTACGCTGCTTTATATCAAAATGAAATGGACCCCGATATTTACATGCGAACTCTTGGAGCATCATTGGGTTATGGAAAACGATTGAACTGGCCCTACGACTACTTCTCATTCTACGGGGAATTGTCATACCAGCGCTTCATGCTCAGTAATTGGTTATATCTGCCACCGCTCACCGATGGCAACTACAACAACCTCAGTTTGAATCTTGTACTCAGCAGAAATTCAATCTTTAACCCTATTTATACCCGTCGCGGGTCGTCGTTCTCGTTAGGATTGAAACTAACACCTCCTTATTCAGCATTCAGTGATAAAGATTATTCAGATCCCAACCTGACCGCTCAGGAGAAATATAAATTCATCGAGTATCATAAGTGGACCTTTAACGGCAGAACCTTTACTC
This sequence comes from uncultured Paludibacter sp., assembly GCA_964389115.1. Classification (GTDB taxonomy): domain Bacteria; phylum Bacteroidota; class Bacteroidia; order Bacteroidales; family Paludibacteraceae; genus Paludibacter. Next base: position 17,540 of record CAYMDE010000019.1, read on the forward strand.
CGCTTTCTCCGGATGATAAACTGATTCTGATGTCGAGAGTAATGTTCGGTTATCTGGGACATTATAATAAAAACCTACGTTCTCCATACGAAACATACTACATGGGAGGAGATGGTATGTCGGCTTACACCAGCTACGGTACTGAATATGTTGCGATGCGTGGTTATGAAAGTGGATCGTTAGTTCCTTTTGATGCAGAACGCGGTACTCGAATAGGATATCTTTTCAATAAATTTACAATGGAGATGAGATATCCACTTTCTCTGGAACAATCGGCAACCATTTATGTGCTTGGCTTCCTCGAAGCCGGTAACAGTTTCAATAAAATGACCGACTATAATCCCTTCAAATTGAAAAGATCTGCAGGTATCGGTGTTCGTATTTTCCTTCCAATGTTTGGTATGATGGGTATCGACTGGGGTTATGGCTTCGACACTAACTCGCTGGGTCAGAAAAGTGGCAGTCAGTTCCACTTTGTACTTGGACAGGAACTTTAATTCTGGCAAGATATTTGAAAATGCGTAACCCGTGTGAAATTTTTCGATGTAAACACAAATAAATCAAGCATATGAAACGACTGATTTTAACCCTCGGACTTATCACGATAGTGAGCATGACCGGTTTCGCACAGAAATTTGCGATGGTTGACATGGAGTACATATTCAGAAATATCCCTGCATATGAAACAGCAACAGAACAGTTGAATATCATTTCGCGCAGATGGCAACAAGAAGTGGAAACCATGATGCAGGAAGTGCAGAATTTGTATAAAAACTATCAAACAGAACTGGTATTCCTTTCAGATGAAATGAAAGTGCAAAGAGAAGAAGAAATTATTTCCAAAGAAAAAGAAGCTCATGAACTTAAAAGGAATTATTTCGGTCCGGAAGGTGAACTCTTCAAGAAACGTCAAAGTTTGATGAAACCCATTCAGGATGAAATATATAACGCCATTCAGGAGATTAGCAGAGAAAGGGACTTGAGCCTGGTGTTCGACCGAAGTTCTGCCATGAGCGCAATCTTTACTTCTCCGAAACTCGACATCAGCGATGCCGTATTACAGAAATTGGGTTATTCAAAATAAATAGCTATTTTTGCCGCAACTTATTTACAGACTTTATAAACAAAACTACAATGATTAAGAGATTTTTTTTGATACTGCTTTTAGCAATTCCGGTGAGCATGTTTGCTCAGGAAAAATTGGGCTATGTGAATGTTGAGGACATTTTTAAAGTGATGCCTGAATTATCAGACATTGAGAAAAAAATTGCCGATTCCAACGAACAATACCGGAAAGAACTTGAAAAAATGTATGAAGAATACTATGCAAAAGCAAAGGACTATCAGGACAACTTAAACACGATGGCTGAATCTATCAGAGCTCGTCGTCAAAGTGAAATTGTTGATCTTGAGAAAAGAATTACCACTTTTCAGCAACAGGCAAGCGATGAACTTCAGAGAATGCAAATTGAAATGATCAGTGCATTACGTGATAAAATTATGAAAGCAACTGCTGAAGTTGGTGCTGAAGGTAATTTTACATACATCTTCGATATCAGCGCTCAATCTATCGCTTATCACTCGCCAAGAGCTACAGATGTAACTCCATTGGTTAAGAAGAAAATGGGAATCAGATAATTTATATTCTCCCAACAAAAACAGCCCGAAGAAATCAAATCTTCGGGCTGTTTTTGTATAATATTGTTCGTTTACAACTGGTTAATCAGTATAACTGCACCATTAGGTTGAATGGTCAATCTGGTTTCACCTCTGCTATTGATTAGTGTACAATCTTTCTTTGGATTCAGTTTCTCATCATCTGAATACCTGTCAACAAACTTTCCTACAAACATCGGAAGCTTTACATTAAGACTCAGAGCTTCTTTCTGAGCATTGATGCCTGTTACATACCACTTCTCTCCATGGCGACGGGCTAACACGACATACTTACCCGGATATCCATCAATAAATACAGTTTCATCCCAAGTAGTAGGAACATCCTTCATAAAATCAATTATAAAAGCCGGCATCTCAGTCAGGTTGTTCGGTGCAATAGCAAAGAACTGCACAGGATTCTGGAATAAAACTGCGGTGGCAAGCTGAAATGTTTCTGAAGTGCGACGAGTATGACCGCCATCGTTATTGCGGTTATGGCGTTTGTTAAGCAACACCGGGCCGAATTCCATCACAGCTACCGAATTTCGAATGAAAGGATGTAAACTGGCGTTGAATGCTTCAAGATCATTGTATTTTTGCTGAAAAATCAAATTCTCTGAAGCCAGCACTGCTTCGCTACCCACAAAGTTCGGATACATACGCTCCCATCCACGGGGAAGTGTACAACCGTGAAATACAGTCATGATTCCATAATCATTGGCATCCGACATGATATCTTCATACAACTGCATCGTCATTTGTTTGTCGCCTCCAAAGAAATCCACTTTAATCCCTTTTACTCCAAGACTTTGCATCCACTTCATTTCCCTTTTACGAATAATGGAATTATTCATCTTGTTATGTGGACCGAGTGGTGCATCATTCCAGTAACCATTGGAATTGTACCAAAGGAATACATCCACATTTTTCGACTTCGCATAATTAATCAGGGCAGGCATGCGCTCATATCCAATATTTGAATGCCAGTTGGCATCAACCAAAATATACTCATAACCCATGTCAGCAGCCAAATTGATGAAAGTAATCTGATCGTCCCAGTTCATGCTATCGTCCTGCCACATAATCCAACTCCAGGTACCGCGACCAAAACGATAGTCGATTGAAGGCTCATACAAAGGATCAACCACATCATATGTGATAGTTGTTTCAACAATGGGCTTCAAATTATCTCCAACGGTAATTGTTCTCCATGGAGTTGTTCCCGGCAGTGAGATAGAAGGCGATGCATCACCAATACCATTATTCTCACCAGGCTCCGGATATGCAATCCTGTAAAGTCCGTCTTTAGTACCTTCACTCAATCGCGCACCACAATATCCTCCTCCAACTCCGGTTTCAGATAGTAGCACCCATCCATCGCCTCCTATCCTGAATAATCCGGGGAAGGTATAACCAATTCCATACTGAGAAGGTGTTCCCATAGCTTCATCAGCAACATAATCTTCCTCGTAACTCGGTTTGGTACGCTCCCAGCCTATCATTGGGGTAGCCTGCGGGGTCAGGAATGTAGTGGTTTTGATGGGAAAGTTATATCCTGTAGCTTCTTTGATAATCGTAGCATTAACAATTTTTTGTCGCGAATGCAGGCGATATGAAAACGCGATATCGTTATTACTCACCCTGAAAATGATATCTATCCGGTGATCGTCTTTATTAGCCAAAGTGAACACGGCCTCATTCGCCTGATAGCGAATAGTGCTACGCTTGATGCGATCCTGGGTATAACTCTTGTCAATTTTACTTTCGCTGTTGCGAATTAACTTCATTCCACTGCTGAAATCACCAATATTAGCTACTAATCCCAAGGGTGAGTTTTCTAACATCGGAACTCCATTGTAGTTCACCTTATAAACTGGCTTCCCATTTTCGAGAAAAAAAGTGAGCTCTAGTTTAGCATCCGGACTTTTCACGGTGTGTTGCTGAGCCATGGCAGGCATTAGAAATAATGCAAAAACAACTAATAAATTAAGTTTCTTCATGTATAATATATTTTTTTTGATGACGTAAAAATACTAATCCTGAAAATTCTGTCCAAAAGCTGATCAAAGAAATAAACATTCGTGCTAACAAATGACATTTTTGTACACCTGTTCGCACAAAATATGAAACAATGTTACCCTATGATAATAAATCCCGGACTTTTAGCATTGTATCTACTGAACCTGGCAATTGCGTAATTAAAACCCAGTCGTGGCACATGCCCGGATATTCAAAATAGTTGGCTTTAATCTTCTGAGCTGATAGTTTTTCTTTCAGGATTCGGGCATCAGCAAGTAATATATCGTGCGTTCCTGTAAATATACTAATCTCACCCTCGTAAACATAATCTCCGTAGATCGGACTAACCAAAAAGTGGGTAGTTGATAAGTTCCCGGCATAATTGCGACCGGCCTCACGCAAGGCTTCCACATGAAGTATTTTATCAAGTTTGTCCAGTTCTTCAATTTCCGGGTTCGACATTGAAACATCCAACCAAGGGGAGAATAATATTACTTTTTCAGGTAGAGGTATCTCAGTAGTTTGAATTTTAAGTAAAAGGCTCAAGGCAAGACCGGCACCTGCCGAGTCGCCCATAAACGCAATTCTCTGTCCTTCATAATCCCTAATCAATCGGGAATAGACCTCATCCACAAACTGCACAATATCCTCGCAAGCGTTTTCAGGAGCCAGGGGATAATCAGGGACAATGAATGTAGCACCTGTATGTTGAATTAATTTGTTGATCAGACTCCAGTGCCCCTGAGTGATATTGCTGTAAAAGGCACCACCATGCAAAAATAAAACGACCCATTCCGAACCTGATTCATCTTTCGGAGAAAGAGACCAAACCTTCCTGCCTTTTAGCTCATATGTTATCTGATTCGTTTTCTTCCGAAGAGAATGAGGCATAGTTGCCGGCACCTTGCTGAAGGTATTGTTTTTTATATTACGCTCCATCTTGTTCTTCATGCCCATTGCGGCAAGAACAAAATCCATGATTTTCAATTCTGATTCGGAAGTCATATGCGGGCAATCATTCAGCAATTCAACAAATTGTCAAATTGCGTATAAATTTACTTTTTGAGTACCTTATCGGCAGCCAGTTTCCCCGTAACAATTGAAATGGGTAAGCCTGCCGGACTGTAGGTCCATTGACCAGCCTGATATACTGATGGAATCTTGGTGTCAACAGCCTTACTAATCATCAACATCTTATTTACAGAAGGCATAATCGGATTTGTAAATGCCCAACCAACTATGGCACCTTCAGTATTACCAGTCATTCTTTCTATCGTAACCGGAGAGGAAGAAAAACGGTTGGATATTTTCGATTTAAATCCGGGGAAGATACTTTGATCGATGGCATCAATTATACAGTCCTCTATGTAAACTTTTAATTCCGGAGTCCAGCCACAATCATCAATCTTCTTAGAAATCAGATAATCGAACAGCAAACTAATCACCACGCCCGATTTGCCCTCAGGCGCCAGATCAGGATCACGTAATACCGGAATGGCTATTTCAAAGGTATTCATGAAGATATATTCACGAATGTAGTTTTTAACAGATTCTTTCACCTCATCAGTCTGACAATCGGCAATATCCCTGCGCAAAAACTGCTCAATTCCGGTCTTATCCACTGTAGATAAACCACGAGGGTCTGGTGTATAGAAAAAATGACCTGTGCAGATATTTTCAAAATATTCTTTCTTCTCATCCACTGTCAAAAACAAAGTAAAAACAGAATCAGCACCATTCAAAGATTTCAATTCGGATCTTTTATCTGCAATATGCCTGGCCAAATCACTATCGCTGAGCTTCTCAGCCTCTAACGACTGATAAAGAAACTTGCTGTCACCTGCCCACACAAGATTATCATATTCATATTTGTTTCCCTGATTATCTATAATATACTTTAACTCAGGATTCATTGATGTAATCAGGGTATCTGTTTTAATATCTGCTCCATGACTGAGGATAAAATCTGTCAGCTTCTTGATTAACGTTGCAGTACCACCCTTAGGATAGTAATAATCTAGATACAGGCTGAAGTAACTCAGGGCAAATGATGTAGGTGTTGCACGGAAGAAATGCTGAGCAATGATATCAATCAGCGATTGGTTTTTGCTAAAGCGCGTGAGATAATGTTCAACAGGTTCATTCAGTTGGTTTATCTTTCGAATTGTAAAAAGGAACCTGAACATCCACGGAAAAATGGTTGTTGCGAAATACTTCCAATCCTTCTTAACATCCAGAAAAGCCGGATTATCAATGCCATAAAGCACATCCATATAATCCATTATCTTACGAATTTCTTTGATGATGGCTTTTACATCGCTGGCATTATCGGGATAGAAGCTGATCAGGAAATCTTCATAATCCTGCAGACTCGACTGATCGGTTAGTTTTAATACGGTATTGGCTATGCCGATTGAAATCGGACTTTTAGCAAACTCAATTTCAATTCCCAGTTGTTTCAGCATCGGAAAAACGATTCCCGAATTCTCGATAGACCTTAAACCGCCATCAAAATATACATTATCGCGATGGAAAGTCTGTACCAAACCACCGAGTTTCGATTGTCGTTCGAACAACGCAACCGTTTTGCCTGATCTGGCAATATAAGCCGCAGCACTTAACCCTGCTACACCGCCACCTACCACTATTGCATCATACTTCATCTGTGAATATTGTTGGATTCAGTTGAACTAATTCTAAACTTTTCGCAAAAATCGCTTTGCTAAGCTCCTCATTCAGAGCATGAGGTGCAGGTTTTTCTTCATTTGTAAGATTAAAAAACCTTCCACTCACATTTTCCAATTCAGGAGCCGAAGCAAGATAATAAATCGCTTCTCCGGAAATATCAGGATTCTTCAATAATGGCTGCATGATATACTTTGAGAAGAAATTATAGAACCATCCATTGTAAGAACCTATGTTAGACTTAACGGCTCCGGGATGCATCGCGTTAATCGTAACGCATTTGTCCTTCAGCAATTTATCCAGTTCCCAAACAGTCATTAACTGGGCCGTTTTGGATGCCCCATAACTGGAATAGCCATTATATTTGCGCTTTTCCCATGTCAGATCATCAATATCGAGTCCGTTGAAACGATGCCCTTCAGAGTTAATCTGAATAATACGTGACGGAGCACTTGCAACCATACGATTGAGCATCAGGCATGTAATGAGAAAGGATGCCAAATGATTCACAGCAAAAACTTTTTCGTGTCCCTCTGCGGTTAATTGGCGTGTTGTAAGATGAATTCCTGCGTTATTAATAAGAATATCAACTACCGGATATTTCGACAAAATGGCTTCTGTCGCTTCTCTGACTTCGCTCAGGTTTTCAAAGTCGGCCAGGAAATAGTCGGGTGCATATTTCGAAAATGACCGTATCTCGTCACAAAGCTGTTCGGCTTTATGCTTGTTTCTGACCATCATCACAATCCGGGCACCAGCCTTTGCCAGGCGCAAGGTGGCCTGATAACCAACGCCTGACGTGCTGCCGGTAATCACACACACTTTGCCATCGAGACTCGTTTTGGATACTTTTTGTGGCAATCGGCCAACCTGCAAAAAGCTCAGTTCATCAGGTAGTTTGAATTTTGCCATCATCCAAATTTTTTATTCAGGAAACGACGGTACATCTTATTGAAACGTGGGATATTGTTGAAGATATCACCCCATAAGTCGTAGTAATCGCGCTGCCCTATGATGGTACCTTTTTCACTCAGTGTTAGCTTTGTAGATCCATACAATGGTGTGCTGGGATATTTCTTGAACATCATGGTCATAATCCAATCAAACAAGATAACATTATCTTGCTGAGCAATTGATAGAATTTCCATGTTCAACTGTGTCGTGCGTTGAGTTAACCTGTTACACATGGCCACAAATTCCTCCTTGCCTTCGATACGTTGAATGGTATCCTGAAAAACAATTTCTTCATCGTAGTAAGGGAAAATGTGCGACCAGTCGGGTTTTCCTTCAGTTTTATATGTGCGCGACCATAGCTCCTTTATCGTATCAACATCCAGTTTGGGTTTATCAGTCATATTATATGGTTATACATTATTAATTTTCAATTCAGTTGCAATTTAAACAAATTAATTCAGAATATATACAGGCTTCACTTTCATTGTCATTGAATTCTGAAAATCAAATAACATCTTTCTGAATGAAGGAGGCAGATATGTCCCTTCTTCATAATTTGAGAAGCCATAACCTTCCCTTGGAATACCGAGAAAATTCATATCCAGCTTTTCATTTGAATTCTCATCGTGAAAAAATCTGAAGCCATACTTTCCCGGTTTAAGGTTCTCAATCACGATAACAGAACGGCCTGCCTGAATCGTTCCCTGCACTCCGGCAACTTTTTCTTCCCGCTCATTGCTTAGCTCAAGCAACACCTTTCCCCTGTTATTACGCAATCCGTAAACTTCAACTGTCAGCGTCTGTTGGGCATAAACATCTGTCAAAGAAACATATAAAACAATCAGAAAGTAAATAATCCTGTACATGGCAATGATTTTTGAATTAGACATTATCAACAAAAAAAGCCGGATAAATGTTCCAGGCAGAAGCATATATCCGGCTTATTGGTAATGTTTTTAATTATCGACGTCTGAAAAGGAAACAACGACGTTGTTTGAGTGCCATTTCATTATCGTCGAGGTCTTGACCAAAATCAGGAAAACCATCTTTGGTCCAGCGAATTACCCTGGCACGTGTATGACGATTCGGGTCAGACAGTGGATCACCGATGATATGTGGATAATCGCGTGTGTGATAAACCATGATATCAGTTTTGCCATCTTCAGCAACTGTAAAGCTGTTGTGACCAGGGCCGAAACGGTTAAACTTAGGATTGGTGTAGAACACCGGCTCAGGCAGTTTTGTCCATGATGCAGGGTCGAGCAAATCTGAATTCTCATCTGCCCATAGCAGTCCGATACAATAGTTAGCATCGGTGGCACTTGCCGAGAAGGCGACAAACACCTTACCATTGCGGATAAGTACAGCAGGACCTTCATTAACTCTATGTCCACGCACTTCCCAAGGATGTTCAGGCATTGAAATCACCACCTGTTTGCTATCGATCGTCGTTGGGTTTATCATTTTTGCAATAAACAAGCTGGTATTGACCCTTTCACTCGGTGCGCGATCTGTCCATATTTTGTATAATTGTCCTTTGTGTGTAAATACTGTAGCATCGAGCGAGAAATGGTCGATATTACTTCTGACCCGTCCTTCTTCTTTCCACACACCTACTGTTGGATCCGGGGAAGGATTCGAGAGTGCATACATTCTGATTCTCCAGCGATCTTCGGCATATCCTGCAGCAAAGTATATGTACCAGACGCCATCGATATTATGTAATTCGGGAGCCCAAATGTGGTTACCCATAGGTCCACTGCTGTGTTTACGCCATACTACCACAGGAGTTGCCGTTTTAATCCCGTTGATGGTTTTGGTTTTACGAATCTCAATGCGATCGAATTCGGGAGCAGTCGCAATAAAATAATAATAACCATCGGTGTGTTTCCACACAAAAGGATCGGCCCGTTGCAAAGCAAGGGGATTGTCGAACTGATTTCTTCTTAATCTCTGTGCATCAACAGAGAAAGTGCTGATTACCAGCAAAGCTAATAAGCTAAACTTTAACAACTTCATTGAAACTATATTTAAATTATAAATTATTATATGCTAAGCAATTAAACGCTCTAAACAGGCGTAGCAACAACCACCCGAAGTGACGTTCGGGCACAAATATAATCAAAATATGAAGTTGTAAATTGAGTTTATAAGTAAGTTATGGTCATTTGAGATATTTGTCCACCTTTTTTACAAGCAAGTCATCTTTTAGGCAGAATCTCCCCTGATGCATTCAATGCCTGACCCAGTACAGAAACACTATACTTCTTGCTGGCAGTTTAACTCAAATGGAAACCCTGTCGTCTAAACTCATTACTTTTGTAAATAAAATACTTCTCTTCATCGAAGGGATAATCCCAACACCCCATGCTATGAAACATTTCACCTCCAAAACCGGTTTTAAACTTGTACAAACCATACATTGGATGTGTATTATCCTTTTTGGGAGAAATGCCAAACATATCGTACTCTTTACATCCTTTTGATTTAGAAAGACATATTGCCTCCCACTGGAGGGCGTAGGTTGCCATCAGTTCTCGGTTTACAGCAGAAGAAGCTCCATAAAGGTAGGATCCTCTTTCTCCTGTAACGATAAGGAACATAGCTGCCAATGGTTTATTATCGTGTTCAGCAATAAGATAATAAACCGACGCAGGCGACTTTGTATCATCCGAGTTTGCTGTCAGGATGGCTTCAAAATACTTTATATCATTCAAATAAAAACCGTTTCTTTGTGCTGTTTCTGCATATAACTGATACCATATATGCATATCCGTCATATCTGCGATTCTCACATTCACACCTTTTCTTTCCGAAAGTTTAATATTGTATCTTGTTTTGGGTTTCATACGTGAAAGTATTGTGTCTGTTGACGGCATCAAATCGAGATATAAAGTATTTGAAGGTAAAATATTAGTATGCGCCTTACGAAGATTCCAGTTTACCGTATTGAAATTTAGTCTTAATTCCTGCGATTTCACAGAAGGTTCTTCTAACAAATTACCCAATTGATCAATGTAATTGTTATCGTCAGCCCATAACACCTCCCAACACAAATCATATCTGATCATAAAGCAATTGTCTGGTAAAAAAGGACGAATACACTCCGAAAGTTCCTCCAAAAACATCCCTTTAAATTCATTATCAGGATTTAGTTCGGGTCCATAAGGAACATAAGCTATACTATCGTAGCGACTGAGCTGCTGAATAACTATGAGCAAATCAGAGTTTACTTTTACATCATTCAGGTTTTCGACAGATAAGCTTTTGCTTTCCGTCCTGAAATTTAATGCTATAGAATTATGACCTATTTTTCGCTTTACAATTGACCAAAAAGATGTTTGTTGTACGATGGAAGTTTTATATAACTCCTCAATTTCCTTCACATGAATATTGCTTAACATACTAAAAAAACGAACTATAACGTTCTTAATTAATTAACTACCGGAAAAACGACATGAACCTTTGTTCCTTTTCCTTTAACACTATCTATACTAATTTTTCCTCCCAGAATTGCGACTCTTTCGTTCAGACCCAGCAATCCATACGAATCATCCCGGCCACTTTTGCCCGGTTCAAACCCTACCCCATCATCAGTAATCTCAAAGTGGATATCCTCTTTAATTTGAAGATAATTAATCTTTACCTTCGAAGCTTTTGCATGTTTGGCGATATTCATTAAAGTCTCCTGCAAAATACGGTAAAGTGCCAACGTAGTATCCTGATCGAGTTTGATACTTTCTTCTCCGAAGTTATGTTCACATTCAATGCTATACCGGCTTGCAAAATCAAGAATATATTCTTTGGCAGCTTCTGTAAAGCCAAGCATATCCAGTTTCACAGGTCGCAATCCATTCATAATACTTCGCGCTGAAACAATAGCCTTATCTATCATTTCAACCTGGGATGTCATCAAATTATTGAGTTTATCTTTATCAATTTGATTACCATCACCCAAAGTTTTCCTTGCTGTACCGCTATTCATTTTAAGCGCTACGAGCAATTGGCCTAAATCATCATGTATCTCTCTGGCCAGGAGGATTTTTTCCTCTTCCCTTACATTCTGAAGGTGTGTTGCAAAGCGTTTAAACTGCTGCATGGTCTTCTTTAATTCGTCTTCAGCCTCAATTCGCGAAGTAATATCATCTTTAATAGCCACGAAATTGGTTATCACCCCATCTGTGTTGACAATTGGCGAAATCACAGCCTGCTCCCAGTGTAATTCCCCATTTTTCTTGCGATTTTGAAACACACCAGTCCATTCGTTACCCGACAACAAGGTATCCCAAAGTTGTTTGTAAAATGTATTTGAATGCTTACCCGATTTCAGTACACGCGGGTTACGCCCAAGCACTTCATCAGCAGAATACTGTGATACGATAGAGAAATAAGGATTTACATAATTGATATTACCGTCGGCATCAGTAATAACAACAGATACTGAACTTGCCTCAACCGCCCTGCTCAATAGCTTCAACTTTGCCTCAGCTTTTTTCTTCTCTGTGATATCATGAATGATGGAATGCAGGTACGACTTATTTCCAATGAAGACCTCACTACTAAACACCTCCACATCCACCGCACTTCCATCAGCTTTGCGATGTTTGAACTCGAAGTGATTTTGTTTGTTTGCTTTTGCCTTCAATCTTTCCACTTTAACCTCTTCTGGTGTTAGCAAGTTAATTTCAGCAACATTCATCTTTTTAAGGGCACTAACCTTATATCCATAAAAAACAGCTGCAGCATTATTAGCATCGATAATATTACCGTTGTCCGGGTCGATGATTAGTTTTACGGCAGTATGGTTCTCGAACAAACTGCGGGATGCTGATTCATTTCTGATCGCTTTATCCCTTGCCTCAATCAATTCAGCCGTTTTTATTCTGATTTGTTTCTTAAGATATACACTGAATAATATTATAATAAAAACGAATATCAGGAAAAAAACCAAAGCAGGCCAAATATACTTCTTGTATTTTTGATAAAAAGGAGGTACAGGCAAAATATCGAATGCGATCCATCGGCTTACAATATTTTCTTGTTCCTCATTTGTTATCATTCCTAATAGTTTATCCAATATTGAAATGAGATGCGGTTTGTGAACAACACCTGCAAAGCTTAGATTCCAGACAAAGTCAAGCTGATCAGCAAATCGTAAATTTGTAATATTGTGTTTTTGCACCAGATAGCTGGCAGTCATAAAGTCAATGATGGCTGCATCGGTAACAGCATAGGCAGTTGACATAAGTGCCCAGAAATCAGATTTATACTCTATGATTTCTGCTTCCGGATATAAATCACGCACATGATCAGTTGTCAGATAATTCTCAACACCGGCAAACTTTAAATCTACGACATTAGTCTTAAAGAGTTGAGTATTAAAATTATTTCTGGTTATAATCCCAACAGTATTTCTGTGAAAAACACGTGTAAAATTAAGATAAGCATCTCTTTCATCAGTACGCTGTATTCCTCCTACAAGATCAACCTCTGATTTCTTGAGAGCTTCGATTATCTCTGACCAGCTTTGATAGTAAACATATTGAAATTTCACCCCAAGCATCTCTTCAAATAACCTTATATAATCGGAAACCACGCCTTTGTGAACTCCATCTTCAACATAATCGCCCGGAGGCCATGATGGATTTGGTGCGTAGCGAATATTGTATTTATTCTCGCTTAACCATTTCAACTCATCTTTTGAAAGTAATGAGTCGAGATTTACAGTTTGTGCTATGCCCTGTAAACTAAGATGTAATAAGATGATGACAATATAGATTAGCGGAGACAACAAGCTGCCTCCGCTAATATTCACCCTTATGTCAAACTTTCTTTTCAATATGATATTCTGAAGAAGTCGAAATCAACAAATCCTCCGGCCTCACGTGTTGCATAATTAAACAGGCCGAATCTGTATCCCATGAAATGTTCAACCAAAGTGTACTCCATATTGAGTTCGTCACCAATCTGATTCCACTTCTTACCATCAAGACTATAATAAAAACGGGCTATATCCACCATCTCTCTGTAATCACAGTCAACCCTCAGATGCACTGTTTTCTGATTAAGCGGAATACTTGCCATTTCTATTGGCTGACGGCTTTGGGCATTTATCATGAAAATATATTTTTTACCCTGCTCATATTTAACGCCTACTTGTCCGTATTTACGCTGAAATGCTGTTAAGCCCGCATAATCGCCTTCGCGCATATTACTAACATCAATCAGTGTTTTTGCCGAACTTGTTGGTCCGAAAGTTCTTTGAGTCAGCGTATTCGGAGCCTGTTGAAGTTCCTGCACCACCCTGCCTGTTTTGAGTCTGAGATGTCCTTTACGTTCGCGTACCGACCACAACGAATGATCAGGATTATGGTTCCACTGCCAAACCAATGGCAGATCCGGGTCGTTTTTTCCGCGGTTAAATTCATCCGAGGCAACAATTCCGGGCATCAAACCCTTGCTGGCAGGCAGGTTCAGAGTGTCAGGCACTTTACCGTCAACTCCAAGCACCGGCCATCCATCGTCCGACCAGTTTACAGGCACCAAATACGGTATCCTTCCCACCGAACCATAATCGCGGAACAAATACGCGTACCAGTCACCTTCGGGAGTATCAATCAGACAACCCTGAGCAACTCCTTTATCTTTTAAAACCACCCTTCCCTCATAAGGACCACCAATATTACGGGAGCGATGTACCAGTACCGTGCGCATATCATTGCGTGGCCAAACTATGTTGAACATATAATAATAACCATTATGCTTGTAAAGCTGTGTACCTTCGGCTTGCAGACCTATATTCGTACCTGCCGGTGCACTGGCATTTTCAATTACCACCCTCTCGGTGCCTTCTTTCACACCACTTAAATCTTCCTTCAGCTCAATCATCCTGATTCGACCCTCGCCCCATAGCATATATATCTTGCCATCATCATCAAAAAACAGCGAATGGTCGTGGAGCATCGGTTCAAACTCGATAGCTTTCCAAGGTTCTTTACCTATCTCAGAAGTGATGTAAATATGCGTTTTTCTTGTCGTTACCGAAAAAGTAGAAACATAGAATAATCCATTATGATACCTGATGCTTGGCGCCCACGAACCAAAGCCATAGGACTGACGACCATTGAGCAAATTCATGTGGTCATTATCAACCAGTTTGTCATAAGCATAGCTAATGATTTCCCAGTTTACAAGGTCGTACGACTTCATGATCGGAACTCCGGGGTTCATATGCATGGTAGTACTGGCCATGTAGTAGGCATTTCCAACACGGGTAATTGCCAGGTCGGGGACATCAGCAAAAATCAATGGATTGGTAAACGAGGATTGATTACTCCGGGTTGCAAGTCGGAGGTTACAACTACTGAGCGTTACAACCAGTAACACCAGGACATAAAAACGTGTCGTCATCTTTAAATAGTATATAAATATTAATTGTTAAACATCAAATCTATCAGCATTCATTACTTTAACCCATGCTTTTATGAAATCATTCACAAATCTCACCTTATTATCATCCTGTGCGTAAAATTCAGCATAAGCACGCAACACAGAGTTTGATCCAAATACCAAATCTACACGAGTTGCAGTCCATTTGGTTGTATTGGTTTTACGATCAACAATTTCATATAAATTATTCCCGGCAGGTTTCCAATTGTATTGCATATCAGTAAGATTCACAAAGAAATCATTGGTTAGTACACCTTCCCGGTCGGTAAACACCCCGTGTTTTGTAGCACCACAGTTTGTACCCAACACTCGCATTCCCCCAACAAGCACTGTCATTTCAGGAGCAGTTAATCCCATCAATTGAGTTCTATCGAGCAGCAATTCTTCGGGCTGTACTACATAATCTTTTTTCAACCAGTTACGATATCCATCATGAATTGGCTCAAGCACAGCAAATGAATCAACATCTGTCATCTCGGGGCTTGCATCTCCACGTCCGGGCATGAAAGGCACTTTAACATCCACGCCAGCCTCGCGCGCTGCCAATTCTACAGCAGCACTTCCTCCGAGAACAATCAAATCAGCGATACTAACTTTTACAGATAACCCTGATTGAATTTCCATGAGTTTACTCAACACTTTATTAAGTCGTTCAGGCTCATTCCCTTCCCAGTCTTTCTGTGGCGCAAGTCTTATGCGTGCACCATTAGCACCACCTCTGTAATCCGAACATCTGAAAGTACGTGCACTATCCCATGCAGTATTAATTAATTCAGCTCTGCTCAACCCACAATTTAAAAGCTTAACTTTCAGATCTTCAATATCTGAGTCGCTTAGATTATAATCAGTCTTTGGCACCGGATCCTGCCAAATCAAATCCTCTGCAGGCACTTCCGGACCCAAATATCGACTTTTAGGGCCCAAATCACGGTGGGTAAGTTTGAACCATGCACGAGCGAAGACTTCAGCAAAATAGGCAGGATCGCGATAGAATCGCTCTGAGATTTTCCGATATTCGGGATCCATTTTCAATGCCATATCAGCATCAGTCATCATTGGGTTTCGACGCACTCCGGGCACATGGGCATCCATTGGCATATCTTCCTCTTTGATATTTACAGGCTCCCATTGCCATGCGCCGGCCGGACTCTTCCTGAGTTCCCAGTCGTAGGTAAAAAGCAAATAGAAATAGGTGTTATTCCATTTATCCGGATAGGTAGTCCAGGCACCTTCGAGACCACTTGACACTGTATGTTCGGCATTGCCTTTTCCTTTAGGATTTTTCCAACCAAAACCCTGCTCTTCAAGTGGCGCAGCCTCAGGATCGGGTCCCACTATCGACGCATCACCATTTCCATGAGCTTTCCCAACAGTATGACCTCCGGCAGTTAGTGCCACCGTTTCCTCATCGTTCATGGCCATACGACTGAAAGTTGTGCGCATATCGCCTGCCGTTTTCAACGGATCGGGCTTCCCGTCAACACCTTCGGGATTGACATATATAAGTCCCATTTGCACAGCCGCCAGTGGATTCTCGAGCGATTCACTGTCAGGACCCGAGTAACGGGATTTTCCTAACCAATCCTTTTCGGCGCCCCAGTAAATATCTTTTTCAGGATGCCAGATATCTTCACGCCCCCCTCCGAAACCAAATGTTTTGAATCCCATCGATTCATAGGCCATATTCCCGGCCAGAATAAACAAATCAGCCCATGAAATTTTGTTACCATATTTCTTTTTCACCGGCCATAACAATCTGCGGGCTTTATCAAGATTCACATTATCAGGCCAACTGTTAAGAGGCGCAAAACGTTGATTGCCAGTATTGCTACCACCGCGACCATCAGCGGTGCGATAAGTGCCGGCACTATGCCATGCCATTCGAATCATCAGCCCACCATAATGTCCCCAGTCGGCCGGCCACCATTCCTGACTATCAGTCATCAGCTTTTTCAGGTCATTTTTGAGAGATGCAAAATCAAGTTTTGCAAACTCTTTCCTATAGTCAAAATCTTTTTCCAGCGGATTTGTTTTTACATCATGTTGGTGTAAGATATCAAGATTCAGGGCATTTGGCCACCAGCTCATTACCGACTTATCAGTCTCAGTGTTAGCTCCGTGCATCACAGGGCATTTTCCTTTTGAATGTTTGTTCATGGCATTAATATTAAAATGGTTTGTTAAATCCGGTATATTCCATTACAAAGTTATGATATTTTATTGTCCGGACAAACATACATAAGCTATTGAAGGGAAGTATTGCGATTTTAGTTTGATGTAGATTGTAACTCTTTGCTAAAACAGCACCGGACATTTGGGCAACAGCCACCTGAAATTGGTGCAACAACCCTTAAGAATTGGTGTAACAACCCTTAAGAATTGGTGCATCAGTCCTGAAGAATTGATGTCGAGCCTACTTGTTGTATGCCATCGAGCCTACTCGTTGTATGTCGTCGAGCCTACTTGATGTATGGCATCGAGCAACGTGGCTCTACATTAAAAATTAAGCTGAAGTAAAGTTGGTAGGATTGAGTGTAATAAACATTTCAAATACCATTCAAGCCAGTTAGTTATGTCCAATCTTTTTTTTATGCTGACCGCTAACGGATGGCATTGAGCGGCACACCCGATAGGGTTGCGCTTAGGGCATGTTAGGGGCTGGGGCTTTGTTTAATCAAATAGTTCTCAGTTCATAATTTGTACTTCGTCCGCCTTGTTCAGATTTTGCCAGAATTCCTTTTTCCATTAAATCCTGAATGTCACGCAATGCTGTGTCTTGCGAACATTTTCCGATTTTTGCCCATTTTGTCGTATTCAAAACTCCTTCAAAGTCGTCCATTAGCATATTTAGTATTTTACGTTGTCTGTCATTTATTGACACCTTAGAGTTCTGAAGCCAAAATTCGTGTTTGTAAATAACCTTTTCAAGTAATTTTTCTGAGCTTTCAATTGAGTGCAATAAACATTTCAAAAACCATACAAGCCAGTTAGTTATATCCAAACTTTCTTTTTGTGTTTTCTCCAGAATGTCATAATACGAATTTCGTTCTTTTCGTATTTGTGTCGACATACTGTAAAACCGATACGATTGTTCGTCAGAACGTGCTAACAACATATCACTTAATGCTCTTGAAATTCTTCCATTTCCGTCTTCAAATGGGTGAAGCGTTACAAACCACAAATGTGCAATTGCTGCTTTTAAAACTGGGTCAACAATCTGTTCCAGATTAAACCAATCGAAGAAAATTCGCATTTCATTTTCTATTTGATTTGCTGGTGGAGCCTGATAATGAACTTTTTCTTTTCCTAAAGCTCCAGAAACAACTTGCATTGGACCAGTCGAATCGTCGCGCCAGTTTCCTGTGATTATTTTGTACATTCCGCTTTGTCCTGCCGGAAAAAGTGAAGCATGCCAGCTAAAAAGTCTTTCTTTTGTTAGTTCTTTGTCGTATTTTTTCGTTGCATCAAGCATCAAATCAACTATTCCGTCCACATTTCGTTCAGAATAAACAAGTCCTGATATGTCTAACCCTAAACGCCTTGCAATTGACGACCTTACTTGCTCTCTGTCGAGAAATTCGCCTTCAATTTCTGTCGATTTTAGAATTTCAATAGTCAATATCTCAAGGTTTGCTTCATTTTGAAGTTCAAAACCCAAAGCACCCATTTTTCCAATGAGTTTACCTTGGCGATTTCTCACATAAGCAAGTAGTGGTAATAGTTTTTCACTATTCCATTCAAAGTTTGGCCAGTTTTGATTGTTATATAAATACATATTTTTCTTTTCTCCGCTATATTTGCGGTAAAAATACAACTTATTCTCCGCACGACAAAATATAATCCGCATAATTTGCGGCAAATGCACCATTTATTCTCCGCACTTTCTTATTTTTTGCCCTTGCCCCCAACGAGAGTCTGCGCAACAACTCCCAAATTTCCCCAAAAATAGTAAAATATTCATTTCACAGCATTACACAAAGCTGATTATTTAACTTTCTGTCATTGAAGAAGAAAAGCGGGTGTTGAAATTTCTATATCACAATATGGCTTAAAACAAGCCTTCTGAGACATAAAAACACAACAAAATTCGTCTATATAGTTATTTATGAGTTTCTTAAACTTC
>CAYMDE010000020.1:0-35729 GCA_964389115.1 uncultured Paludibacter sp.
AGCATATTGCTCCGTTACGCTTAGCATATTGCTCCATCACGCTTAGCATATTGCTCCGATACGCTTAACACTTTGTCCTGAAACGCATCACTGTCAACGCTACCTGCAATAACATCCGCATAAAACTATAATAGCCTGTCAATCTGATTGATAGGCTATTTTTTTTGTGCGAATAATCTGCATATTAACGTTAATTCTTAGTTGAAATACAGTATTTTTTCTGCCAAAAACACCCCCAAAAGAGGTCTGAAATACTCTTTTCAGGCCAGGATCGGACAAAAAACCAATTTTCTTATGATTGTTTTGAAGTATAAATATGCAAAATAATTTTATGCTTATGCGTTTTTGAATTGAGCGTTTTATGTATTCAAAATGCCCGATAACATTGCAATACCATGTAACGTGAAATGCCATTTAGCTGTTTACATATTGCATCGATTCTATATTATATTTCTTTTACTAAGCACCTTAATCACCAAATAAAACAATCCGGTAATAACACTCATCGCTACGAAAAAGTAGTTGAAATTGGCTCCTTTCGTGACTAACTCACCCGAAACATCGAAAAGACAAAATATTAAAAACAAAGCGAACAGTCCGTTCTTTTCCTGCTTTAAAACTTTGGTCAGACTAAAAGGAACAGTGGGTTTCGAAAATTGTCGCAGGTTGGGAATAAATGCATTGACATGCTCTGACCATTGTATATAACCTGCTCCAAATTTTCTTCTCAGAAACTGTTCTTCTGCATACATAATTCTCTCATAATAAATCCAATATACAAGGCAAAATGTGAAAATGAACCAAATGTGACCTGTTAGCATAACGGGCGCAAGCCACATTAAGAAATTACCCAGATACAAAGGATGCCGCACTGTGGAATATATGCCTGAAGTGTTCAGACTATCGGCAACCTGACCGGCTTTGGTATTTCTTCCGGAGGTGTTTTTGTGCGCATGACCTACGGTGTAAACACGGATAAGCAACCCTGCAATACCTACAAGTAAGACCAGTATTTCATAATACAATTCGAACGATGTATCTTTAAAAAGGGAAGCTCCGGGATTAATGTCAGTATATAAATTGAAACCAAAACCTAATACTAAAAGTATCAGGGGGAAAAAACTTCTGTAACGAAACAAAAAGTTACCTTGATTCTCTAACTCTTCCTGCAATGCCATATAAACTCTGATTTAAAAAACTTCTGTTAATTGTTGATTCATTTTTTTCTCTTTAAACTTCTTTCATTTTCCTAACCTGATTATCCTTATAGCTCCCTGAATCACCACAACAAAAACGATTGCTCCAATAATCAGGTCTGGTCTGTTTGAATTTAACCAATTAACTAAAACCCCGGCCGATATAACTCCCAAATTGATAATAATATCGTTTGAAGTAAAAATCAAACTTGCTTTCATATGAGCTTCTTCCTTACTTTTCGACTTTTGGAGCAAATACAAACATACAGCATTGGCAATAAGTGCAAAAACTGAAACAACAATCATGGTTGTAAAGTCAGGCATGCTTTCAGCCCCAAAAAACCTTCTTAGAACTTCTAAAAAACCAATTACTGCTAATAATAACTGAAAGTATCCTGCAAGTTTTGCAATCTTTTTCTTTTTTGCTAATGTTCCTCCAACTGCTAACAGACTTATCCCGTAAACGAAAGAATCTGCCAACATATCCAAACTATCAGCAACTAAGCCCATCGACTTTGAAAGAATGCCTGTTGTTATCTCAATGACAAAAAATGATAAATTGATTCCAAGAACAATCCATAGCAACTTCTTTTGATTGTGATTCTCTTTAAAATTTGTCACATACGATTGCTCTGTAGAAACCAGCCTGCTACCCAGATTGAGTTCTTTTATGCTCTCCTCAATCAAACCAATATTGCCGTTATGGTAAATAGTCAGCTTTCTGTCTGATATATCAAACTCCAAACTTACAATATCCGAGACTCCTTCCAGTTTTAATCTTATTAAATTCTCCTCTGAAGGACAGTCCATCTTTAATATTTCAAATACTGATTTCTCCATATTTTGGGGATTTGTGAAGTCAGCAAACTACTGTGATTCAAACTACAAATTAGCTTAAACAGCATTTTAACTGACAGGCAACAAAGATAACTATTTGCACCCATACTACAAAACAGAAAACTGATGGCTGAAACAAAAAAAGCTGATTCAGTCAATTCGAATCAGCCTTTGTAAAACCATCAAAGCAAGTATTTTTAGAAGAAGATCTTATAAGTCATCATAGGCATGAATCCCATTTGATAGGAGGTACTGATTTCCTGCTTGTTAGTATTCCAGTTTTGCGTGAAAATATTTTGATGGTTAGTCAGATTTTGCAAGTCGAGCCCCCACTCCTGATTCACCTTTTTGCCGTTTACACGCAAGGTAATACGCGCATTGATTCTGAAATAATCGGGGAACCTTTCTTCATTCATATTTGCCCAATCATACACCGGACTGTTATTGATGGCCGATCGTTCTGCATCGATGGGCAGATAGCGCATACCGCCGGCCCATACAGCTTTTAAATCGGCAGCAAGGGAGGTTTTCTGACTAAAATACCACTCATATCCGCCCAAAGCATTGAATACATAGTTGTTGTTGAAAAGTGTATTTCTCCAGATGCCATCGAAACCGGTAGCTTTCGAATCGAAAACCGATGCCGTCAGCAGATAATAAAAACCTTTGTCGAGGAACTTCTCCAACGTAAGTTCTACCCCCATATTCCTACCTTTCCCCTCGTTTACACAATTGTGAAACACATTATAAGAAAAGCCGCCACCCGAGTTAAGCATCGAATATTCAGGTTGGCCGGGCGCAACCGGAATGTTATACAGATGCTGGTAATAAACTTCCAGTTTCAGCCGATGCCTGTCGCCCAATATCCGATCGTATCCTGCTACCAGATGCATGCTTCTTGAAAAATCGAGATTTTGATTGGTGCGTTCGTATATGTTGTTAACCGAATCGGTCAGCAATTGCATGAAGTAAACCGGTTTAAGTTGCGCCTGACTGTGTAATCCGGCACCAAAGCTAAGAGCTTCTTTGTTACTTGCCTGCCATTTAAGCGCCATCCGTGGCTCAATAGCATGAGAATCGTTCAGGAATAAATATGCGCCATGTAAACCCGTGTTGAGCGTAAGTTGATCGGAAAACTTATACTGCCACTCCGCAAATGCTTTTGCTGATGACAGATTTTCATGCATATCCATGTAATACCTGTAATCCTGAATGTGTTTCACATATTGTTTTCCCTGCTGCATTACATCGAAATAATCAAACACAAAGCCTGTATTGATAAAGTTTTGACGATTGATTCTGCGGGAATATTTGCTCGACAGAGAATACTTTATTTCGTAAATATGCTCGTTAAACATCTCAATATCGGGATTGTAAACAAAGTCAATCATCGACGTTTTATTGCGGTGACCGGTCATCGCCAGGTTGGTAGTGATGCGTGCATCGTTCGAAAAATAGTGCACATGCGTTAAACCCGCCACGCCCATTTGCGAACCAAAAAACAAGTCGGTACCCGAGAACCCAAACTGAGCGGAATCTCCTTTGCTATCAAGCATTTCAATATAGCTATCGCCAGCCAGTCCAAACAAAGTAACACGACCCGTTTTTGTAGGAAAATTCAGTTTAAAAGAGATGTCTTTATACTGAGGTACCGCATTCCCGGTGCCGAAATCCATGCCCAGTTTGTGTAACACTTCCATGGTGCTGTAACGTGCATTAATCAGGTACGAAGCCTTCGTCTTTCTGCACAGCGGTCCTTCAGCGCCCAGCTCAAACCCATTGAAACCCACCTGACCCATAAATTCATGCTTTTCGTTGTTCCCGTTGCGTAAACGCAAATCGAATGCACCGGCTAAGGCATTCCCGAATTCAGCCGGAAAAGCGCCGGTATAAAAATCGGAATTTGCCAGCAGGTTGTTGTTCAGCATACCCACCGGTCCGCCCGTTGAACCCATGGAGCCAAAGTGATTGGGGTTGGGAATATCAATGCCTTCGAGTCGCCACAACAAACCCTGCGGAGAATTACCCCGGATGATGATGTCGTTGCGCTGATCGCCCGCCGATGAAACCCCTGCAAAATTCTGCGCCATACGCGAAGGGTCGCCAAGACTGCCGGCATACCGCTCCGTTTGCTCTACCGTAAAAGAGCGCGCACTTACCAACGCCATCTCATTGATGGGTTGATCTTTTGTTGCTGCAGTAATCACGACGTCGCCAAGCGCAATCACCATTTCCTCCAGACTTACATTCACAACCAATTCACGTCCGGTAGTCAGTAACAGGTTATTAAGCACCACCGGGTGATAACCCAACATCGAAACCTGAATACCTATCCTACCAGTCAACAAATGCTCGAAGCGGAAATTTCCGTCAATATCCGTAGTAGTTCCTTGTATCGGATCAGAGTTTAACACTACCACAGTAGCCCCTGGCAGCGGAAGTTTGGTAAAAGCATCCACCACGTCGCCCCGCAATGTTTGAGTAAGGTTGCTTTGCGAAAAGGATAAAAGCGAAAAGAAGCAAAGTGTTAGAATCCAGCCTGATTTGTTAGATTTTAAAGTCATCATCTTGAATATTAAAATTGTAAATAACGAATAATTTCACGGCAAAAATAGATTAACAGCGTAATACAGAAATCAAAAAAAAACGCAAATCGCGTGTTTTGAATGATGAATGGCTGATTTTTTAAAATGAACAGCGAATTTTTAATCTACCAAAACCCCGACGGCAACATCAAAATTGATGTTCGACTTGATGAAGAAACAGTTTGGCTTACACAGGCATAAATGGGACAATTGTTCGGAAAAGACAAAAGAACGATCTCCGAGCATATCAGTAACATATTCAAAGAAGGTGAATTAGAACCCAATGTGGTTTTCCGGAATTTCCGGATAACCACTCAACATGGTGCTATACCTGGGAAAACACAAGAAATTGAAGTGAAAGGATACAACCTTGACGTAATAATTTCCGTCGGCTACCGTGTTAAATCCATCCAGGGTACTCAATTCCGCATTTGGGCCACACAAAGACTCAAAGAGTATATTATTAAAGGATTTACCCTAAATGATGACCGTTTTAAGTCGGGCAACTCAATGAACTATTTCAATGAATTGCAGGAACGTATCCGGGAAATCAGGCTTTCTGAACGCTTTTTCTATCAGAAAATTAAAGATATATACACTACCAGCATAGACTACAACCCAAAAGATGAAAAGACAATTACTTTTTTCAAGATAATCCAAAACAAACTACTTTGGGCTATTAGCAAAAAAACTGCAGCAGAACTTGTTTACCGCAGGGTTGATGCCACATTGCCATTGATGGGCATGCAATCTTACGATAAAAAGCAATCAGTATCTATCCGTAAAATGATGTAAGTATTGCCAAAAACTACCTAAGTGAGAACGAAATAAAATTACTTGGATTATTGGTTGAACAATACTTAGCGTTTGCTGAAACAATGGCGCAACAGCAAACACCTATGTATATGAAGGATTGGATTGAAAGACTGGATATCATTTTACAATTGAACGGCAGAGAACTACTTCAGCATGCAGGAAAAATCAGTCACGATATGGCTTTAAAGAAATCAGAAGAAGAATATGAGAAATACCAACAAACTCAAAAAGCGCTGGAGAAAGAGCAAAGCCTGAAGGAGTTGGAAGAGGACATAAAAAAATTGAAGAAGTAAAAAATGGTTGATGTTTTAAACCAAACATCCCCCAAAATCCTCTATTCATAACCTATATCAAGCCATTTATCAAAAATCTGCACGAAAAATTAATAGCATAATAGTATGTTTGCAATTGAACACAGGAAGTAAACCGCTTTACTTATTGTAAACATAACCATTCAAATTTTTCAATCATGAAACGAATCATTACAATCGGGTAAAAATGGCAAACAACTATCAGGACTTGTAATATTACTTTTAAACCAAAACACAATGAACAGTAAAACAACAGCTGAAAAAATTGAATCTTCATTCAGGAGTATTGTCAAAAAAGACAACAAGATTAAAAACGCCTATTTGCTGGTTTATTCAGAGAAACTGAATATAAACATCGATATTGCCGAAGGAAATACAGGAAAAATACCTGCCAACCCCAACCAAGCTTGTCACCTTGCATCTGTAGGAAAGTTGTTTACGGCAACTTTAATCGGCATGTTGCATGAAAAAGGCTTACTTCTTTTTAATGACAATATCGCAAAACACCTGGATACCGATATCATGCGAGGATTACATGTTTATAAAGGTAAAGATTACAGTGACGAGATTACGATTAAACAGCTGTTGAATCAAACATCCGGACTGAATGATGTTTTCTTTCCAATTTTAAAGAAAATGACTGCTGATAAGAATTTTGAAGTTAATGTAAGAGAAGCGCTTGAATGGGGTAAAGTAAACCTGAAACCTGTGTCGAAACCTGGTCATAAACATTTCTATACAGACACAAATTACTACCTGTTAGGCTTAATTATCGAAAGCATCACGAAAAAACCTTTTCATGAATGTATGCATGAAATGATTTTTGATCCTTTAGGGATGGTGAATGCTTATATCAATGGTTTTTCGACACCTGATAAAAAGGCTGAATATCCTCCGGCGCACATATATCTTTTCAATAAAAATTTCATTGATGATAAAAAAACAGCACAGATTGATTATGCGGGTGGAGGGGTTATAGCTCCATTGAATGAGTACCTGATTTTTATGAAAGCTTTGGTAAATCATCAGTTGGTTAGTGAAGAAACTTTGAAAACATTGATTTATGATGATGTTAACATGGGATTTCCTGTTTTAGGCTTTAGATATGGATATGGTGTGTGGAAACCTAAAACAATTCCATTATTGATGCCTGAAAATTTCTTCTCATGGGGATGTGTAGGTGTAACCGGTGCATTTATGTTCTACCATCCACTGACTGAAACATATATGATAGGGACGTTTAATGATAAATCATACACATCAAAGGCATTGCAGTTCATGTTCACTAAAATTGTGAAAACATTAAACAGTGCATGATTTAATCCCAAAAAAACCGCCATTCACCAGAAAAAACAGGCCATTTATCGATTTTTACTGTGATTATATATTCGTATAATCATATATTTGCAACAAAATTAGTTTAGAAAACGCTTCAAATTAAACGAATAGTCATGAAACAATTCATTCAGGCAACTTTAGGCATTCTCGCCACAATGATGTGTGTTAGTACTGCCATAGCGCAAACATCAGCAGCTGACATTATTAAAAGGATGGAAGACCGGATGCGTGGCGAATCGTCGTACAGCGAAATGCGTATGACCACCGTTCGTCCTCGTTTTACCCGTGAGGTTACCATGAAAACCTGGTCGAAAGGCGAGAATTTCTCCCTGATTCAGATTACCGGTCCTGCACGCGACAAGTGCACAGCTTTCCTCAAAAGGGGAAAAGAAATATGGAATTATGTACCCAACATCGACCGTTTGATTAAAATGCCACCATCAATGATGTCGCAGTCGTGGATGGGAAGCGACTTCTCGAACGATGACCTGGTGCGGGAAAGTTCTACGATAGAGGATTATAACCACCGGATATTACGTTCGGAGAAATATAACGGATATGACTGTTGGGTACTGGAATTGAGACCCAAACCCGAATCGTCGATCGTTTTTGGAAAGGTACTGATGTGGGTGGCTAAAGATTTATACCTGCAACTGAAAGTGGAAAACTACGATGAGGATGATGTGCTGGTTTCCACGATATTATTCGATAATATACGGGATATGGGTGGAAGAAAAATCCCTACAAGAATGGAGGTTATTCCTGCCGACAAGAAAAATCATAAAACGGTTTTAGAGTACCTCGACGCCCGGTTTAATATCGATATAAAAGATAGTTTCTTCTCACAACAGAATTTAAGAAACCTGTAAAAATAATTGCTCAATATTAATCTTTGAGATATCCAACTAACTAAATAATACACGTATGCATACACTTATCATACTGGCCTGGAGAAACATCTGGAGAAACAAACGCCGTTCATTTATCAGCATTGCTTCGGTGTTGTTCGCGGTGATGATGGCGATTATGGCCGACTCCTTCGAAAGGGGTTCGTACGAAAACATGCTGAACAATCTGGTGAAATTCAGTACCGGATACATTCAAATTCAGGATGTTCTTTACGAAGAGGAGCCTTCGATTGACAATATTCTGCTGTACAATGACGAACTAACGGGCGCTTTGGAAAAGTTTGAGGGCGATATTGACTTCACGGTTCCACGACTGCAGGGCTTCGCTTAGGCTGCAGGTACTTCTAAAACGAGGGCTGCCTTTGTCCTTGGCATCGATCCCGAAAAGGAAAGACGGCTCAACGACTTAGAGACAAGAATAACAGCTGGTGATTTCCTTTCGGGCAACGAGTCGGAAGTGGTGATCGGGGAAGGGCTTGCCAAAACCATGAATCTTTCGGTTGGTGACACACTGATTTTAATCGGACAAGGCTTCCAGGGCGTGAATGCTTCGGGCATGTATCCTGTGAAAGGAATTGTAAAACTGTCGATTCCCGACCTGAACAACAATGCCGTTTATATGTCGCTTGAAGTTGCACAGCAATTCTTTGGTGCTGAAGAGCGTATCTCATTTTTGATTGTGATGCCAAACAAGCCTGCTGCAACCCGTACCATTGCCCGCGAACTCAACAAGGAATTGGACAGCGAATGGTACAGGGCTTTAACCTGGGAAGAGCTTTTGGTTGATATGCTGAAAATGATGGAAGTGGACCGCGCAGGCAGCCGGATGGTTATCTATATTCTTTATGTGGTGATCGCTTTCGGTTTGTTGGGCACTATCTTAACCATGACCATTGAGCGACTGAATGAGTTCAGGATGCTGATTTCTATAGGATTAAAACGTTGGCAACTTGCCATTATCGGCATGCTTGAATCAATTTTCATGGGCTTTATTGGCGTGATATCAGGAATGGCAATCGCGTTTCCCATCGCCCTGTATTTCTTCCTCAACCCGATTGAGTTAACCGGCGAAATGGTGCAGATGATGGACGATTACGGCTTCGAAGCTGTGATGCCTTCATCAATTGCTCCGGAGATATTCATCAATGAAGCACTGACAGTGTTCGTTATTGCTTTGCTCATCGGACTGTATCCTGTCGTGAAGATTTTCCGCATCAAGCTAAAGAGAGATTAAAACGATTCACCACCATCTGGATAGAATAATAAAAATGAAACGAGCATGTAACTACTTCACATCCAAGGTTATGATAATGTTGGCATGCGAGTTCCATACGACAATTAAAAAAACAAACATTACCGTATGAAAACATTAATAAAAATAGCCTGGAGAAATGTGTGGCGAAACAAAGCCCGGAGTATTGTCATAATACTGGCAGTAGGCTTTGGCCTGTGGGGAGGTGTTTTTTCAACCGCACTTATCAATGGAATGATTAAACAGCAATTCGACTCAAGCATTAAAAATGTTGTGTCTCATGTTCAAATTCATCACCCCGACTATCTGACTGAGAAGGAGACAGTTTTCACAGTTTCTGAAGCTGAATCAATTGTTCAGTTCCTGGAAAACCACGAAGATGTGGCTGCATTTTCTACCCGTGCAAGAAGCTTTGGTATGTTTGCAACTGCTGCGATGACGTCCGGAGTCGATATTTTCGGCATCGATCCAACGCGCGAAAATCAAACGACTGCACTTGAAAGCAATTTGATTGATGGTGACTTTTTCGGGCAGGTAACACGCAATCCGGTGCTGATTGGTGAAAAACTGGCTGAAAAGATGAAAATTAGCACCGGTAGCAGAATCGTCATCACTTTTCAGGATTTACAGAATGAAATTGTTTCTGCCTCTTTCAGGGTGTGTGGCATCTATAGAACATCGAACACCGGAAACGATGAACGAAATATCTATATCAAACAGGATGATTTCGATGTATTGCTTGGGGGAACAAACACGGTTAACGAAATCGCTGTGCTGCTCCATGAGCTTGATAAGGTAACCGGGTTTCAAACGGAACTGAAAGAAAAATTCCCTGAAAATGAGGTAAGGACCTGGTTCGAGGTTAGTCCGGAGCTAAGCTTCATGTCGGAGTTCTCCGGTTCCTCACTGATGATACTACTCGTCATCATTTTGTTCGCTATGGCTTTTGGCTTGCTGAACACCATGTTGATGACCATTTACGAGCGTACCCGCGAACTCGGTGTGCTTATGTCGGTCGGCATGAACAAAATCAGGGTATTCTCTATGATATTACTTGAAACAAGCTTCCTGGTGCTGAGCGGGTCTATCTTCGGATCTTTCATCGGATGGCTGACCGTGCATCTGTCGTCTAAATCAGGACTCGACATCTCGGTATTTGGTGGCGATGTGTTATCTGAATACGGTTTCAGCGCAATTATCCATCCAAATCTGGAACCATCTTTCTTTTTACATTTGGCAATTCTGGTACTGATAACTGCGGTACTTTCAGCACTTTACCCGGCCTACAAAGCCCTTAAACTAAAACCGGCAGAAGCCGTAAGAAAAGAATAGTAAGAAATAAAATAATCGCTAACAATTTAACACTATAACACCATGGCAGTAATTAAAACAGAAAATCTGGTAAAGATATACAACAGCTCAATAGCGCCTGTTAAAGCAGTTTCGAATGTGAATCTGGAGATTCATGAGGGTGAATTTACCGCAATAGTTGGTCCTTCGGGTAGTGGCAAAACCACCTTCCTGAACCTGATTGGGGGATTGGACAAACCAACAGAAGGGAAAATCCTGATTGATGGTGACGACATCAGCAATTTGACCGACAATCAGCTTATCAATTACCGGCTGAAAAACATCGGATTTGTTTTCCAGTCGTACAACCTAATCCCTGTGCTCACAGCCAAAGAAAACGTTTCGTTTATCATGCTCCTGCAGAAATGGGATAAAAAGACAATGGATCAAAGGGCTGAAGAGTTGCTGCATCAGGTGGGCTTGTCCGACAAGATGGATGTGCGTCCGAACAAACTCTCGGGGGGTCAGCAACAACGTGTGGCAGTTGCGCGGGCACTTGCATCTCGCCCTAAATTCATCCTGGCCGATGAACCAACGGCTAATCTCGACACCGCTTCGGCGTTTAATCTGCTTGATATCATGGCGCGATTGAACGAAGAGGAGAAAATCACCCTCCTGTTTTCAACGCACGACCAAAGGGTTATCGACCGGGCAAAAAGGGTTATCACGCTGGTGGATGGTGCTGTAAGTTCAGATATTATCAAATAATAGTTAGTTATCAGAAGATGAAAGGATTAGTTGTTAAGGTGTTTTTGTTGCTGTCGTTGGTCGCTGTGACTTCAGTCGGGGCACAGGATACAGAGAGTGATGAAACAATCGCGAAAAAGTTCCGTATCCGTGGCTATGTTCAGGAAATGCCTACTTTGCAGTTCGTGAGAGGAATCGACGACATCAGCTTCAACAATACCTTACACAACCGACTCAATATGGAGTACCGGTTCTCGTCGAACCTGCATGCAGCAGTTGGAATTCGCAACAGATTACTTTCGGGCGACATGATTAAGAATTTATCGCCGATGATAGTTGAAATGCTGAAAACTGACAACGGACTGCTGGATGCCTCCTTAGTTCCATTGTCGGGCGACGACTGGCTCTGGCATTTGAAATCAGACCGCTTTTACATCGACTGGAAAAGCAACAACTGGCAAATTCGTCTGGGGCGGCAACGGGTTAACTGGGGTATCAACATGGTGTCCAATCCAAACGATTTATTCAACACCTATTCATTTTTTGATATCGATTATCCTGAGCGTCCGGGTGCCGATGCATTGCGCGTTCAATATTTCACCGGAGATCTTTCGAGGTTCGACTTTGCAATTAGTCCACAACGGGAACTGAAAAACTCCACGGTTGCACTGATGTATGTATTCAATAAAAACGCATACGACTACCAGATAATTGGAGGTTATTACCGCGAGCGCATTGCCCTCGGTGGAGGATGGGCAGGAAGTATAGGCAATAGTGGGTTCAAAGGAGAGTTTACATTTTTCAATGACGCTGATAAGATGAGCTCAGTAAAAGATATCGATCTTGTAGCGTCCGTTTCTTTTGATTATGTGTTTCCCAACACGCTGTACGTACTGATGGAAGCATTATACAATGGCGGACATCAAACAAACAATCAGAATCCATTAATGGCGACCGAACCGATGCGGGCTGACAATATCTTCTTTTCAAAATATGCTGTTACCGGCAGTGCCATGTATCCTGTCACCCCCATCCTGAGTGCCAGTCTGGCAGGTTCGTACATGCCCGATATGAATGCGTTTTATTTGAGTCCGGGACTCTCCTACTCGCTATCCACCAACCTGGATGTAAGTCTTTTGGGACAATACTTTCATGTAAAGCAAGATGCAACAACCACCGAAGCATTAGCTGTTTACTTGCAGTTAAAGTATTCTTTTTGAAAAAACATCTACAAAGAAAACGCATTAGATTCTCTTTATCACCATAGTTGAACAAATGATATCATTCTTCAAATGTTCATACTCACCATGCTGATTTTTGACGTAGTCTCTGAATACTTCAGCTTTTTCGGGATACTGCACACACAACTCTTCACACCGTTGCTTTAAATGAATAAACTCATCATCATATCCGATCGAAACTTCCTCATTACCATTTGCTACCACCTCATCAATCATCTGCATGCCTGCCTCAAAAATCTGCATTCTCATAAAACTTTTACGTAAGACATGTTCATGAGTGAAGTTACTTTGATCATCTAAATAACCATCATCGTAGATGATGGTTCCGTTTTCTTTCAGGTTCCTGCTTAATGCAGTAAGTGTTTCGTAGTAGTCGCCCAAAACCTGACCAATTGCACCGAGGACTATCACATCATACTTCTCATTATTTCGGATAATCTCGCGAATGTCACCATATTCAAAGCTACAAAGCTGCTCAACACCCCATTCTTTTGATTTAGACCTGCAAAAACTTACGAATTCTGGTATGGCATCAATACCATAACACTCACAACCTAAATGCCTGGCAATATTAATTGACACTGCACCCTTCCCACAACCCAAATCAAGTACTTTGAGATTATGGTAATCTGTATGGTGCTTTTTGATAAGATCTATCATCACCTCGGGATTTGAGCCAATTTCCCAGAAATCCTGTAAAATATACGGAAGATAAGGCAGAATTTCTATATCCTTTCCGTCCATTGCCAAAAGGATACTATCTTCTATCGGTTTCATAATTGGTTATTCAGGAATTTATAAGGTCATCGTCATTCACAATACATCGTATCAATTCTTTATAAGTTAAAAAGCTTAATCGTAAGCGGAACATAATCAATGTCTCTGAAACCAACCAATCCTATAACAGATTCGCCGGGTTTGATGTCTCTAAACATAATATCGTACTGTTTCAATTCACTATAAAGGTTTTTATTAGCTTTTGATGCTGCGATCATATTACCACCGGATAATCCTGGACCGAGCAGTAAACCTATAGGAAAAGGATCAGAGCCGTTTACAGATAATGTTAAAGGGGCAAAAAGCAAATATAGGAGGTGACTGGGAACTGACTGTTTTAAAGCATTGCTCAACGAAATAGGATCCATGGGATAAATAACAGTATTGCCTGTGTAGAATGCCGCATTGTTACCAATATTAAGAACCTGACTTGTGTTATTCGTTATTCTTACTGCAACGAGTTTTACATTGTTTGCTCTTTCTTTCTTTGCATTTTTATCATTACCTTTTTCCATCAAAACATCGTAACGATAGTTGAGGGTGATGTTTTCCAGACCATTGGATGATGTAAGGTTTAGTCTGTGGGGGTTAATTGGCTGATAGCTTTGCGCACAAGCACTTAAAATAAACAAAACCAAAACGATGATACCTGAATTAAAAAACTTTCTCATAGAATAATAATTTGTTGATGAATAAATTAATCACAATTATCTCCTGCAGGTATTTGAACACAAACAACCAAACAGATAAGATTTTCAAACCAGCTGCAAAGATAATAATGAAATTTAAATCAGCAACAAATAAATTATTTTAAATCATAGAGTTTTGTTTTTGCTTTGAAGTGCTGATTCAAAAACAGCAGACTTCCGGCCATACTCATGAAGCTTGCCAGGGTGATTGCGTAGAAAAAAGACCCCGAAATATCAAACAGCAAACCACCGCTAAAAGGTCCTGCTATACCGGCTATGGCATAGCCAATAAACACATAAGGATAAATGATTCCGAGGTTTTTAACACCGAAAACCTGGGCAGTTTCTCTGGCAAAAAGCACGAAGTTGCCTCCAAAACCAAAACCTATGAGGAACGACAGTATCATGTATGAAACATCTGTCAACGTAAAGACATTCAGCGCTATAATTGACACCGACTGTACCAGGAGGGCAAAAAACACCGTCAAAGACGAACCTAAATGATCACTGATATATCCCCATATCAATCTTCCCAGGAAATTAGAAACAGCAAATATGGAAACACCCAATACCAATGAATGCTTTGAAATGTCGTATTGCCCGCCAATCAGACTTAAACTGCCAATAATCAGCAAACCTGCAAAGGTTCCCAGGAAAATGCCGGCAAACAGCTTCTTGTAAGTTTTCGTTTTAAGTAATTCTGATACGCTTACCTGCTCCTCTCCTACTGAAGTTTGAATGTTTACCTGATAAATGAAGTTAGACAATACAATCACTATCAATCCGTATGATATTCCTATAATCTGCAATAACTGCAACACATCATAACCTTTGAGCAGTAATACTTCAGCGATATACGACATAAAAACAGCTCCCAGTCCGAAACCCGCAGCTGCAATACCGGTGATAAGACCCTTTTTGTCGGGAAACCAAGATACCGGCGAAGTGAGCGAAAGCCAATAACCGAAACCGGTAGCTATACCTGCCAGCAAACCAATTCCTAATACAATTAAGATGAAATTCCCCTGCGAAAAACTGGCAATCAAGTATCCGGTTAGGAAAAGTAATCCCGAAATGTATCCGAAGTAACGGTGTTTAATTTTCTTTCCCAGCTGCCCGACAAATATCATGGTTACGGGAAAAACAGCGATGATTAAACCAAAAATGATTTGTGATTGTGAAGCTGAAAATCCATATTTATCGATAAGCTCAGAGGCTATGATGCTCCATGCATACAAACTTCCAATACAAAGCATGATGATAAATGATGCTATTACCGTTAAAAATCTCTTCATCGTGTTTTTTGTTTTTAATTATTGCGCAAAATTAATCAACTATTTTCATAAATTTTTATTTATATTTGCAATATACATTATAAATATATTTTATGAACTTCACATTGAATCAACTGAGGGTTTTTCTGAAGGTTACTCAAACATTGAGCATAACCAAAGCAGCCGAGGAATTGCATCTATCGCAGCCTGCTGTATCGATTCAACTTAAAAACTTCCAGGATCAGTTCGACCTCCCTCTGATTGAAATTATCAACAAGAAGATATTTGTCACCGATTTCGGCAAAGAGATAGCGGAAGCAGCGGAGAAATTGCTTGCTGAAGCACATGCAATCAACTACAAATCACACATCCATAAAGGTCAGCTAGCAGGAAAATTGAAAATATCAGTTGTTTCAACAGGAAGTTATGTGGCACCATTTTTCATCGCAGGATTCATCAGAAAAAATGAGGCGGTAGAGTTGCTTCTCGACGTTACCAACAAGGCTCAGGTGATTCATGCGCTTGAGAAAAATGAGGTTGACTTTGCATTGGTAAGCGTGTTGCCCGAAAACTTGCTCGTTGATGAAGTTGAACTGATGGAGAACAAACTGTTTGTGGTGGGCAATAACGAAAAAAAACTAAGCAACAGAGAACACAATAAAAGTATATTTGAAGATATCCCACTAATATACCGGGAACAAGGTTCAGGAACCAGACTGGTTATGCAGAATTTCATCAAAAAGAACAAGCTCCCTGTAAACAAGAAAATGGAGCTTACAGGGAATGAGGCAGTTAAGCAAGCTTTGATTGCAGGACTGGGTTATTCCATCATGCCGATTATTGGCATCAGGAATGAACTTGAAAATGGTCAGTTACAAATAATACCGGTAAAGGGGTTCCCAATTAAATCGACCTGGAACCTGATATGGTTAAAAGGGAAGAAACTTTCACCTGTTGCTGCCGCCTATTTAGATTATATCAGAAATGAGAAGCAGAATATAATCCGGGAGAAATTTGAATGGTTTGACAAATATTAGAACTCAGATCTCATACATCAGATTTTCTGATATATCTTATCTGTGTTAGCCAATCGTCATCACATTTGTTTTTACTCTTTGATAATAATCTGATTAGAAGTAAAATTGCTTCCAATAACCTGCATCACGTATAAGCCTGATTGTAAAATTGACAAATCAAGATCTGTTTCCATTCCTGAAATGCTGGCACTAAACACCATCTTGCCACTAATATCAAACACCTGAGCTGATGCGTTATTGACTGCCTCTGCCAATCGAATGGTTGCCCGGTCGATGATAGGATTTGGGAAAACTGACACCTGAGAGTTGGCCCCAATTTGAGTCTCCTGAACAGAAGTGGTAATATTTGACAGCAACTGCGACATAGGATTGATTTTCCAATGTAACGGCAGATATGTTTCAATCAGATTAGCTCTTTGTCCGACATCATTACCATTTGTTCTTCTGCCCATACCATCAATATACATCCCTGTACCACGATTCCGTATAAAGACAAAATCATCAGTAGCAGGAATTAATTCCCACTGTGCATTCAATCCTGAAGGATTCGAACTTTGTCCCAATGCTGCACCCAGTGTTGTACGTCCCAAACCATCAACATACAAAGCACTGCGGCGATTCTGGAAACGAACGTAACCGTCTGCTGTTTTGCTATAAATCCACTGAGTATTAAGATGTACGGTATTACCCCACTGACCACAATTCGTCCCGGAATCCAATCTGCCCATCCCATCGAAAACCATATCTGTACTGCGGTTCTGAATCTGTACATTGTACGAAACTGGTATTATACCCCACAACTGCCCTGATCCATTCTCGGCAACAGACTGTCCAACAGCCGAACCATCAGCAGATCGAAGCATGCCATCTAAATACAAACCGGTTTCAACATTCTGAAACCTGACCCTGTTACCTGACTGATGCTGAACAATCCAGTATGTATGTAATTTTATGGTGTTTACGTTTTGAAAAACATCTGAACCATCTTCAGTCAGACCTTTTCCATCGAGGTATAATCCAGTTTTGGTGTTGCGAAACTGATAATGTTCTCCTTTTCTTATCATTAGCCAATGTGATGCATCGCTATCCTGATTGGCCGACTGAGCAGCAACAGAACCACTCATATTGCGGTTTTGTCCGTCGAGGAACAAGTCTGTCTCAATATTACGAATCTGGACGACCCCTTCATTACTGCTTCCATGATTACATGATTGCACATTTGCAAATAAATTAGTGCCAGCTGTAATCCGTACTCCTGAATTAACACAACCGGCCAATACGCTACAATTAACCACATTCTCCAACCAAATATCCACATCGGTGCTATTCGAAATCTGACAGTTTTTCAAAACAATATTATTACTACCAGTCAGCACAAAGTAACCACGGCCACATTCATCCGCATATAGCATGTCAACCGTTATATTGCTACAGTTATTGGCAAAACGCAAACCTGCATATCCGCCTCCAAAGTTACATCTGTATGAATCTATGGTACCGAGGGTTCCGTTATTGGTTTTATTTAGCAGGACTCCACAGCCTCCGGTGTTTCTTGCAACTATACCATCAGCAAAAAAACCATCAACGCCATAAGTTTCCAATCCATGTCCGCCCGTATTCTCAAAGGTACAGTTCACCACCCTTACATTGTAAACCCACCTGCCATCTTCGTATGGGCGACTCGGGTGACTGTCGATTCGAAGACCAATACCCCCTCCACGGATGGTAATATTTTCAAAATCGAGATCGCCTGCGCGGGTAGTACGAATCCCAAAGCCTCCACCATAATTATTGAATACAAGATCGTACATTTTAATTGGGCCCGATCCTTCAATATAAAACCCATGACCGCTATGGCCTGAATTGAAAATATTATTGTGACCATAGATCGTTAAGCCCGGGCGAAGATCAATTGTACTTGTTAATGTACCTCCTGTGAGTAAATGCACAACACGATTACCTGAGCCAATACAGTTGTTAATTGCAGTTGCCAGGCTGTTTGTGGTACCCATATCAATATTGTTGATTCGCCAAACATAACTGTTGCCCGACTGCCTTACTTCATTTGGGTAAGTGCCCTGAGCATTTGAATACTGAAGTCCGGAAAATACAAGAAGAAAAACGAAGGAAATTTTCAGAAAGTGTGTCATGGTATTCGAAGTTTAAAATGCAAATATAACAAAAAGTGTAAATTAAACACTAATTATTTTCTGCATTTTAAATATTATCTAAGCATCAGTAAGTTATTCGATTTCTTTTTCGTACCTTTGCACCCGCAAAATAATAATAACCACGCGTTGTGGGTAAAGGTCCGATTTTCCACTGCAAAGAAAATGCAGTATGCTAATCTGAGGGTACACGTTTTAATAACGATGAAATAATCGCCGGACTACTACTCTAAAACGTGTACTAAAACAACAAAATGACATTTAAAGAACTGAGACTGAGAGAAGAGATTCTTTCGGCCATCGGGGAGCTTGGCTTTGAGTCTCCCATGCCTGTACAGGAAAAAGTAATCCCTTACATGCTCGAAAACGACACCGACCTTGTGGCTCTTGCCCAAACCGGTACTGGTAAAACTGCAGCATTCGGACTGCCTGTACTCGAAATGATTGACCCTTCCCGCAAGGAAGTTCAGGCACTCATTCTCTCTCCTACACGTGAATTATGTATCCAGATTTCGAACGACATTAAAAACTTTGGCAAATACCTTTCGGTAAAGGTGGTTCCTGTTTATGGCGGTGAAGATATTCGCACACAGTTGCGTCAGCTGGATCAGGCTCCTCAAATTATTGTTGCCACACCGGGTCGTTTGATCGATTTGATTGATCGTGGCAAAGTAAAATTAGACAAAATCAGATTCGTGGTGCTCGACGAGGCCGACGAGATGCTGAATATGGGTTTCAAAGATGATTTGGAAACCATCCTTTCATCAACTCCTGAAACCAGGAGGACTTTGCTTTTCTCGGCTACCATGCCTGCAGAAATTGCACGTATCGCCAAAAAATACATGAACTCATATCAGGAAATTACCATCGGAACCAAAAACTCCGGATCGGCGAATGTTTCTCATATCTATTATGTGTCGCAAGCGAAACAACGTTACCTGGTACTGAAAAGAATTGTCGATCTCAATCCGGATATTTATGGCATCGTATTTTGTCGCACACGCCAGGAAACCAAAGAAGTTGCCGACCACCTGATGCGGGATGGTTATAATGCCGACGCATTGCATGGCGACCTTTCACAGGCTCAGCGCGATACGGTAATGCAAAAGTTTCGCATCAAGAATATTCAATTACTGGTGGCTACTGATGTGGCTGCCCGTGGACTGGATGTGAGCGACCTGACTCATGTTATCAACTATAACCTGCCTGATGATATTGAGGCATATACGCATCGTAGCGGACGTACCGGACGTGCCAATAAAACAGGGGTTTCTGTATCGATTATTCATTCGAAAGAGAAGTTCAAAATCAAGGATATTGAAAGAATGCTTGGAAAGAAATTCGAACAACAACAGATTCCTAACGGACTGGAAGTTTGTAAGAAACAACTTTTCCACATGATTGATAAAATGCAGCAAGTTGACATCAACGAAGTACAGATTGAACCTTACATGAATCAAATCATGAAACAGCTTGAGTATCTCGACAAAACCGAATTGCTGAAAAGGTTCGTTTCACTGGAGTTCAATCGTTTCCTTGATTATTACAAAGATGCTGAAGATTTGAATTATCAGGAAAAGGATCGCTCGCGCGAACGCGGAAGCAGAACCGAAGGCAATTTTGATAATGATGGCAAAAAGGGACGCAGGGGCGATAAAATTCGCATGAAAGTCAATCTTGGATCCAAAGAAGGTATCAACCCATCACGTTTGTTGGGTATCATCAACGACATTGTGGGTGATAAAACCATCAGCGTAGGTGATATTGAGGTGACAAACAAGTTTACTTTCTTCGATATTTTCACCGACCAGGCCGATAAAGTTATCAATGCATTTGCCGATCAACGTGAAATTGAACTGGGAGTTGCACGTGAAAGCAAGTCGTACAGCGAACGCGGAGGTAATGGTAACGGTAAACGTTCATCATATGCTGATAAAGGAAGAAGAAACACCGAAAGCAGATATAACAGCAGCAGGGAAAGCAATTCCGGACGCAGAGATAGACCGGCACGCGAAAGAAAATCATCAAACAGCGAAAAACCCTGGAGAAACAGGCGTTGATTATTGCATCAATAATTTCACTGTAAATAAAAAATGGCGGGGCATCGCGGGATAATAATACCGGGGTGCCCTTCCTGCAAATGAGGGGGCGTTGATTAACAACATCGAAGCATAATGTTCGTTGAAAACATTCTGACACGATATGCTGGTTTGCAAATGATACCTTCGCTCAAGCTGAAGTGTATGTGCTAATCGGAGATCAACACGATTCCAGGAGTTGTAACGCAGGGTGTTGGCATCGTTCAAATATTGCCTTCCTGTGTAGGTATAATCAGCATTCCATTGCAGATTCTTCAATACAGTACCTTGCAGAGAAGCCGACAAACTTGCCTCAGGGATGCCCGGGAGATGATTTCCACTGAAGGTACCTTCTTCACTTACATAGCTGATAAACTTATTTTCTGATAAAGATGCTGTAATTGTTGATTGCAATGATGGTAAAGGATTGTAATTCAATCCCAGCTCCACTCCTTTCAATGCAGCTGAACCGGCATTGGCGCCAAAAAAAACATCTTCGGTAATGCGTCTGGTTACAAGCAAATCAAGCAAACGAATATAATATGCTGAGAAATCGATTAGCCAGCGTCCATCTTTCCCGGAAAGATTTCCTCCCAAATCGAATGTCCATCCCTGCTCGGGCTGTAAAAGCACATTGAGTTTACCATCGGAACTCAGACTCTCTTCAGATGTCGGGTTCGAAAATCCATGTCCGGCAGAAAGATAAAAACTCATTTGCCTGTCAGGTCTGAACCTCAATCCTACATGTGGCGAAACAATCACCTTTGTACGGTAATTCCCATCCAATCCCGATTCCGGGTTCATAATATCTTTCAATTCAGTGCGGATTTGATTGACATTGGCGGATGTATTGAGCAGGAACATCGAGCCGAAACGCTGTTCGT
Organism: uncultured Paludibacter sp.; assembly: GCA_964389115.1. GTDB lineage: Bacteria > Bacteroidota > Bacteroidia > Bacteroidales > Paludibacteraceae > Paludibacter. Next base: position 21,429 of record CAYMDE010000020.1, read on the forward strand.
AACTTACAAATGCATTGAGCTGATTTCGAAGGTTTACTGCCTCTTGCTGACGAATATTGCCGACATTGGAAAGAATCTCCCACTGATAGCTATCCAGCAACCATTCAATTCCGGCAGAAACAGCATATCCTGTACCTCTGTAATTCAGCTGATTAACAACTGAACTTGCGAAAGATCTATCATCAAGAATATTGAATGGTCTGAGTTCGTACTGATCATACACACTACCCGAAAAAGTAGCCACATGTCTCCATTGATTATTGATTGGAGTTTCTGCCTTTACACCGGCTGATAATCGCCTGTATTGTTTAAAGCCCTTGACCTGAAGCCAGTTGGCAGCAGCTTTCTCGGGCGTGTTCAGGAATGTGCTTTCATCAACAGAACTGGGAGTGAACGCTTTAACATCGCTCAACATGGCCACATAACTGAGATTGGTTTTGCCTTCGTATGCACCAGAAAGCATCAACGAATTCCTGAAAAAGCTACTATTCTCCCGATATCCGTCACCCGCCACCCTTGCCAGTCCGAAGTTGAAATAACCTGCATATAATTCAAACTGACTTTGAATCTGATATTTCTGAAAGCCATAGCTTCCGAGGGAAGTTTGCGTACTTGCCTGAGCATCAGCTTCAGGTCTTTTCATGCCCACAAAACGAAGCACGCCACCCAAACCGGAGCCATACCATGCCGAGTGTGGGCCTTTGGTAATTTCGACCCTTTCGGCGAACGATATTTCAACATCGTCGAGCACGGTAACCCCCTCGCCGGTAGTAAGTGGAATATCATCCCAATACGCACGGGTTCGTGTGGTGGAATATGGGCTTCTCGACCCTATACCTCTGATGGTAAGCTTATTGGTTTGCAAAGTACCTTGCTGTAAAATCACTCCGGGCACTGCATTTAAAACCAATGACAATTCCCCGGCATCATGTCGGTTAATTGCTTCAGATGAAATAATTCTGACCGGAGCGGGCACATCTCTCAGATTGCTGATATGACGAAAAGCGGTAACCTCAACCTCTTGCAGTTTCTTTTCAATGATACTGTCTGCAGGAAGAGCAACAGAACCATCGAGGGCACTTACATCAGCTAAAATATTAAATAAAAAACAAGCGACTAAAAGCGTTTTAGTTTTCAGCATGAATAGAATTAATGTACAGGAACTAATCTGTAAACCCTTCCAGGGTTTTCGACCGCCACATAAATATATCCATCGGGAGCTTGCATTACATTTCTTACCCGACCAATACCTTGTAGTAGTCTTTCGCTACCTATAACACGATTATTACGCATAATTGTTCGCTCCAAATATTCAAAACTGAGCGATCCACTGAGGAAGTCACCCTCCCATCCCGGGTATTTGTCGCTGCGTACACGGGTAAGCGAACTGGGCGCTATTGACGGATTCCACTGATAAACAGGCTGTTCCATTCCAACTCTCGCGGTATCTGTCGTAATAACCGTACCATCGTAATTGATACCAAACGAAATTACAGGCCATCCGTAGTTTTTCCCTTTTTCAACAAGATTAAGTTCGTCGCCGCCCCTCGGACCATGCTCGTTCGACCACAACTGTTTGGTTCTCATATCGAAATACATGCCCTGTGGGTTTCGATGGCCATAACTCCAGATACTTTTCACAGCTCCGGGAGTATTCACAAAAGGATTATCAGCGGGGATGCTACCATCATCATTAATCCTGTGAATCTTACCATTGTAATTCGTTAAATCCTGCGAATTATTCTGACGGCCACGATCGCCAATGCTGAAAAACAAATACCCTTTATCATCGAATACTATGCGCGAACCAAAATGCACCCCGTTACCGGTTGCAGGTAAACCGTGAATCAACTCCCTGAAATTGGTTAATCTTCCATCTTTAAACACCCCTCTTCCCACGGAAGTATTAACAGCATCGGCGGTATTACCTGAAGTCCAGGCCAAATAAACGATATTATTCTTCTTGAAATCAGGATGAAGTGTAACCTCCATCAGACCTCCCTGACCCCTTACAAAAACCTGTGGCACTCCTTCTACCCTTGTCATAATGCTATTTCTTACGTGATAGAGGGCACCCCCCTTTTCTGCCACCAGCATACTACCATCAGGCAGGAAAGCCATCCCCCACGGAATACGCATATCACCTCCGGCAACTTCCTCTAAACGGAACTTCATATCGAGCGAAGTAAAGGTATCATTAACATCAAAGTCACGTGGAACCACAGCCGGTACCCGACCAACATTTTCGATGGTGTATTCGGCCAGAATTCTAATCTCTGCATCGGTCATGGCATTGCCAAACTCAGGCATTCCAATTGCCGGGCGACCGTGCTTCAGCGTCGAACTCACCTGATTGACAGAACTTCCATACACCCACTCACGTGCTGCAAAGCGATCGAGATTTTCGCCATGGCAAGAAGCGCAATACTGCAAATACAAAGTACGGGCATCGCGGGGCAGATTGTCCTGTTGGTGAAAATTCAGAAACAAGAGTGAAAGTGCTATCAGACCGATAACGGTGATTACAGGAGCAATTTTGAATGACTTCATCTGATAATGAAATTTGGGGTTATGAAGTACAAATGTAACAAAATCCAGAAAACTTGCATTATGATTACTTGTTAAACATCAGTTTTTGACTACTTTTGCGGCGTTTTTACAAGACAAACAATCATAAACTACAATCAAACTCTAATGAACAAACTACTTCTAGCGATTATGCTTTTGGCAAGCACTTCGCTTTTCGCGCGAACAAACCTGCAGTTGCACTACGATCTCGGCAAAGACAGGAATCACTTCACCAGCACCATCGAGCGTTTTAAACCCGATGCGCATGGAAGTCTGTTTTACTTCGTGGACTTTAACTACAATGCTGACGGTCCGACAGAGGCCTATTTCGAAATTGCCCGTCAGATTAAATTCTGGGATGGTCCTTTTGCTGCTCAAATTGAGTACAATGGCGGTTTGCATGCCGATGCAAATATGAGTTTTCAGATCAACAATGCATACCTTGGCGGTGCTGCATACAACTGGAACAACAACGATTACAGTCGCGGCTTCACCCTTTCGGCGCTTTATAAGAACATCCAGGGCAATGTGGAACCACACAACTTTCAGCTTACCGGTGTTTGGTATATGCATATGCTAAACCGCAAGCTTACTTTCATGGGTTTTGCTGATTTCTGGAGAGAAAAAACATTCTTCGGATCAACCTACACTTTCCTTTCGGAGCCTCAAATATGGTATAACATCCATTCGAAAGTGTCGGTAGGTGGCGAAGTTGAAATTGCCAATAATTTTGCAGGAGTTGAAGGCTGGATGGTGCGTCCGACTGTGGCATTAAAGTTTAATCTGTAATCTGCACGACATGCTCGATAAATATTTCAAACTAAAAGAGAACGGTACCAACCCACGTACAGAGGTTATTGCAGGTATTACTACATTTCTAACAATGGCCTATATTCTGGCCGTTAATCCTTCCATTCTATCGGCAACAGGCATGGATGCCAATGCACTTTTTACCGCCACAGCCATAGCTGCCATTGCGGGAACTTTGGTAATGGCTTTGTGGGCTAAACTGCCTTTCGCGTTGGCACCGGGCATGGGACTAAATGCCTTCTTCGCATTTTCTGTAGTATTGGGAATGGGTCACACCTGGCAATTTGCGCTTACAGCCGTATTGATAGAAGGTATCATTTTTATTTTCCTTACAATATTTAATGTCAGGGAGGCAATAGCCAATTCGATTCCCAAATCGGTAAAAACAGCTATCAGTGCAGGAATCGGACTATTTATAGCCTTTATCGGATTGCAAAACGCGGGCGTAATCGTGAAACACGAAGCCACACTTGTAACATTGGGAGATATCAAAACAGGCACAGCGCTGCTTGGTCTGATTGGCTTGATCATCACATCAATTCTGGTAGTAAAGAAGGTCAAAGGAGACCTGTTGATAGGCATCATTCTTACAGCGCTTATCGGCATCCCCTTCGGTATTACTCAAATCAATGGCTTTATCAGTGCACCTCCTTCAATAGAGCCAATATTCATGCAGTTTGAGTGGCAGAACATCTTCACATTTGACATGTTGATTGTCGTGTTCACTTTCCTTTTCGTTGACATTTTTGATACTCTGGGTACGCTCGTGGGCGTTTCAACGAAAGCAGGAATGTTGGACAAACAGGGTAAAATCCCCAATGCGAAAAAAGCTTTTATGGCCGATTCAATTGGCACAACACTTGGCGCAATTCTCGGGACAAGCACTGTAACCACTTATGTTGAAAGTGCAGCCGGCGTTTCGGAAGGCGGAAGAACCGGTATGACAGCGCTTGTAACAGCCCTTTGTTTTGCTGCAGCATTGTTCTTCGCACCTGTATTTCTGGCAATTCCGGGAGCAGCAACTGCACCGGCTTTGGTATTGGTTGGTTTGTATATGTTGGGCCCAATCAGAGATCTGGAATTTGATGATTTCTCCGAAACCATCCCGGCTTTCATCTGTATCATTGCCATGCCACTAACTTACAGTATCGCCGAAGGTATCACTCTCGGATTGTTGAGCTATGTGATTATCAATTTATTCACAGGCAAATACAAAAAACTTTCCATCGGCATGTATATTCTTGCAGTTCTATTTGTGCTGAAGTATATATTTATTTGATAAGGAATATTTCGAAATAAAACTGCCCGGGTTATAACTCATATAACCCGGGCTGATTTTTTAAACCTACTTCAAGCTTAATCAAATTGAAGTATATTATCGATCTGATGTATAACAACCGAAGAAGAAAACTCGATAAGTGAAGTATCTAAAAATGAACCTAATGATGACTCTTGAATGAGTTTTAATTGTTCAGGAGTTCTTGAAAACACATAATCTTTGGCTAGTAAATTATATGGAGCAATAACTGAAACAGTTTGTCCATTGTCTGTTGTTAATGCCATTGAACTTCTTCCTCCGATGACCCTGAGTTGATAAGACTTATTTATCCCAGTACCCAAAAAACTTTGGTTATTGTTTGTTTTCAAAGTTGCAGTGCGATAAACCTCTTCAATTTCATCACCATAGAAAACTCCATTATCCTGAAAATGATATCTGAGAAAACGAATTAACTTGTCAGACTCGGCCATTTTCAGGGCTGCATCTTCAATCTCATTTATTTGCACCCAGTTTTTAATCACCCCTGATTGCAGAGCCTGTTCAATTGCTTCATTTGTTGGGACATAAATGCTGTAGTGATAAGCCCCAAAGAAGGCAACTCTAAAATCCACACCTTGCTTAACGAAAATCTTATTTGAATAATCTACAGGCACATCTCTTATCAAGTTGAAAAAAGCTGCAAATTCAGGTCTGTCCGACATCAAAGCATAAACAGAAGTTTGTGTGGATTGTAATAGTTTATCGATAAAAATACATTTACCTGAATTGGTATCAATGACATCTGTTACTGCCACTTGACTTTCTGTCATAAAATCGTGTTCACCACTTACAAAGTCAAGTTTAGAATTAGGCAAGTTAATAAAACCATAGAAATGATTAACATAAAAACTCCTATAATCAGTCAAGTTGTTTTTAATTATATGTTTAAATAATATATCTTCTAGCCTGTTTCTGACAAACGAAGGGTGAGAATTGCTATATATTGTAAGTTTCAAGTCACCAACAGTTCCATTATGCTTATCATATTGATATAGGTCGGCTTTAATATAATTACCTGAATGATTATAGCTAAATTTAATTAAAAACCGCATATCTTGTCCATACACGATAGGGTCAATATATGAATTAAACATGGAGTCCGGCGCGACAAAAAGTATTTGTTTCCTGTTTTTATCCGAAAGCAACATGTTATTGAAATAATAACGATATCCTGAAACATCAGTTCTTGGAGCACTTATTATCCAATTAGTAATACTGTAGTTTGGGTTTGTTAATATCACTTCAGGAATTGACTCTTGTGCATAGGTAGATTTCACGACTAACATCATCACGAAAACCAATATATAATAATTCAATTTCATAATTTACAAATAATCTGATTAGTAAATAGTTTCATCTTCCAGTTTGCTTATCGGAACAAACTCAATATAATCAAGCATAAATTCAGACCTTGTATTCATATCTATATTGATTAATCGGTTTCCGGTTTCTTCAAATTTAAAAACACCCAAAATCACACGCAGGTTAGCGCTGCTATATCGGGCATTAATACCTGTTGTCCATCCGGCTTCTGCAACTTTAAACGATGCAGGTGCCTTCATATACCCATGATTTCTCATCAGTTTATCATTCTCATATCCTTGATCATCCAGGGGAGAGCTATTAGGCAACTGATATGCAATATAATGGTTAGCTGAAGACAAATTCCAATCACGCAGTCGATCACCAGCAACACCATCAATTCTAATCATAGGCACGCCTCTTCTAGAGTTGGTACTCAACCCTATTCTCACTTCATACTCGCCGGCCGGTATAGGCAAAGTTGTAAGACTGAACGAAAAAGCTTGCATATTTGACGAGTAAACATACAACTCATCGGCCATATAATTTTGGAAACGAGCATATCCTGGAAGATATGCAACCAAGGTATTGGAAGAAGATTGAAATCTTTCGAGATAACCTGGTGGCACAAAAAAATTGACCGTTTGATCTCTGTATCGAATTGGATTTGTGTTTTGCTCGAAAAGCAATCCTCTCATCTGATTGTTAGTAAGTTCTGAAAAGAAACTGGCAAAATCGAAGCGAAGCGGCTTGTTTGACAAATATTCATGCACTTGTGTGTTATATGTCAAAATCTTATCAATTTCATGAAACACACCGTTTGAAGCAACCAGATCCCTTCTGTTAGTAATTCGCACTGTTGCTTCACTATTGATACTATTGATAAGATTAGTTTCACCCAACGTTCTGTCTTTCTTTATCTCAATCAATGTATTTTTACACATCGGCTCAATATATTCAAACAAATCATGGGTTTTAATCATATGGTCAGTATCATATCGATTAATAAAATACTCATAGCTAAGTCTTTTATTGATAATATGATAAGATATAAAGCGGTTCAGACTATTCCTGCGGTCTTTCAGGTTACTGACCGGTGCATCTTCAGGATACATTTGGTCGTAAATTAACGAGGCAAAAGACTTTAAGTCATTCAGATTTTTAATTCCTGATGCAGCAAAAGTTTGGTTACTCTCCATTAATACTGTAAAACCATATTTTTTTGATTTCGGGATATCATGATAAAACCATTGTCCATCTTCTTTACGGGTGGTTACCAAGTGTTTATAATTTTCAAAGGAGTATGATTTATCATGATAAGGTTTAATTGAGTCTATCAGTCCTGTTTCATTCAGAGCCTGATAAAACAGTGAGAAGTCAGCTTGCTTAGCCAGAACCTTATCAATAGTATTGTAATATATGGCCTTATTATAAAAGCTGATACTATCAAAATCAGTAAGTGCCATTTTATGCATAACAACTCCCGATTTCATTACATATATACTATCATTTGATTTGACACCGGTAGCCATGAAAGTACAAATCAAAAACAGAAATAACAATTTTGTCTTCATTAATACAGATTTTAATTATTCTACTTTTTCCAGAATGATGTAATCAAGAGCAATATCACGGCTAAAATTAAGACGTTCAGAGGCTGATGTTCCTGCAGCATTTCTCATCCTTATTTTAAAGTCAACAGAGTTCTCTTGTAATGTTAATCCAAATGGACTCAAAACTACATTAGCCTTATCAAATTCGTAATTTTCATAGACAAGTACCTTAGTTAAACCAGTTGGATTTGTTATGTGTTGTTTGGCATTATTGTATAAACTAACAAAATCATTGTTAGCACCTATAAATTCTTCTTTGGCTCCATTAATAAAGGAGAAAACAGCTTTATAAGGTCTTAAATCATCTGCATTCCTAAGATTTGACGGTACAAACACACAATACACATTATACTTGCCAATTATCGTATTGGGGATTGGAACAATAACACTCAAAACTGCTGCTGATAACGTAGATGTTGCGATAAGATCAAGATAATGATTCTCAGACATCACCAAACTATCACTATAATGAGCAATTATTTCAGGTCGGTAGTTCGTATGTACTCTTCCCCATTTTTCATCCTCAGCCTCAACTATAATATGGTCATTAATATCTGTAAAATCATAGATATGTAGATTGCTGGCTTTGTAAATCAGTCCGTTCGAAAGTTTGATTTGCTCAGTCCCCGGAAACAAGCGTTCAGGATTAATTATCTTGTGTGAACTATATGTTGTCAGCACAGTATCCTGAACATCCGGTTTAACCTCACCATAAAAGAATAGTTTTTGAATAATTGCCCTGGAAGTTTGGTCACCATAATACGGAAATAGCTTGTGCCACGCGGCATCCCAAGCCGCATCATCTGGAATAAATACGGTATTTGCCTGTGTTTCATCCATCAAAAAGGGATAGATTTCTTTCAGAGGATTATATAAAACATCTACACCTTGAGTGGGGTCATATTTTAATGTATTATGACTGTTAAAAAATTCGCTCATTTTTTGATGCCCCTGGCGTTGAGTTATATATTCCCACAGGTTATCCTGATAAGGAATTGCTCCGTGCATGATATGAATCATGGATCTGGCGGCAATCTGATTGGGAGAAATAATCTTTACATTGTTTAATGTTGGCTCTGTACCCATTTGAAGATGAAGAATTTTCCCACTCTTCATATTAATACTCTTCGATTGATTCGAGTTAAAATATACTCTTTGCTCCTGATTTGAAATGTGATTTTGTACGAATTTTCTGATATACTCAACATCTGTAATATGATCATAGCTCATCATTGATGTATTATCCGGCACCCATAAGGTAGCACTATCTAAATTATATTGCAGTCCGGCCAACACCACCCATGAAGCAAACATATTGGTATTCTGGTCCTTTTGTAATATCTCAAGCACCTCAAGAGAACGACTATACCTGTAATCGCTGAACGAATTAAAAGTCAAACTATCAATATTTCTAATAGACTGACTATAAATCAATTGATCAGCTTTATAAAAATAGATGGAATCGTTTGAAACAGAATGCAGATGAAATAACAAAACAGATAGAATCAGCAGACATAATCGTTTCATGATATACAGCTTTAATGTGTTTAAGGCGACAAATTTAACAATTATTATCTAACAAAAAAACAATATATCATTTTTACAAAAAAAATAATTAACTTGTAAAAACCGACAAATTCAAACAATGATGATAAGAGATTCTAAATAATAAACTTAACTTTGCAACTCATAAATAAACTCAATGCCCGAACCCATTTTAAACGAAGCAAAAAAAGACTATCATCGCCCGATGCATACAGCTGAACATATACTCAACCAGACCATGGTGCGTATGTTTGGTTGTGGCAGGTCGGCGAATGCTCACATCGAAAAAAAGAAAAGCAAGTGTGACTATTATTTAAAAGAAGTTCCCACTGAAGCACAAATTACGGAGATCACGCGTATCGTAAATGAGGTAATCAGCATGAATCTTCCTGTTTACGAACAGCTCATGACGCGGGACGAAGCAGCATCTATAGTTGATTTGAGCAAACTATCTGCTGAGGCAGGCGACACCTTACGCATTATCCGCGTAGGAGAATATGATGCATGTGCCTGCATCGGACAGCATGTGGAAAACACTTCCGAAATAGGCACATTTGTAATTCTCAGTCACGACTTCGAAAACGGTCGCTGGAGGGTACGGTTCAAGCTTATCTGATAATGGTAGTTTATCATTTTGCTATTTCAGCAATTCCTCCACCTTGCTCCAGTTGACGATATTCCAGAAGTTTTTCACATACTCAGCCCTTTTCCACTGATATTTGAGGTAGTATGCATGCTCCCACACATCGATTGCAAGCACCGGTTTTCCCTGCTCCGAAGGGTCAATAACCGACATCAGCGGATTGTCCTGGTTGGCAGTGGTCGTGATTTTCAATTTGCCATTTGCATCCTTGATAAGCCATGCCCATCCTGAACCAAAGCGTGAAGCAGCAGCACGTTCGAAAGCTTCCTTAAATTTTTCGACCGACCCAAAATCTTTCACCAGCAACAATTGGACATAGGGCGTCATTTTACTGTTCGCAGCCGGTGTAAGTACCTGCCAGAATAAATCATGATTCCAGTGTCCGCCTCCGTTGTTTCTTACTGATGTTCTGATATCTTCAGGAATTTCATCCAGATTGCGGAAAATTTCTTCCAGGCTCTTCTGAAACAATGCAGGATACCTGTTCAAAGCTGCATTCAGATTAATGACCTGCGCTCCCTGATGATTATTAAGATGGATGTACATGGTAGTACTGTCGATGTATGGCTCCAAAGCCGAATAGGCATAGGGCAAAACTGAGAGTTTATGCTGTGCTGAAACGGTTAACAGCATGGCAACGAAACTAATTAATAAACTGATTTTCTTCATCATAATAAATTTTATAAACTGTGATTGAAACAAACCAAACTACTGTTAGTTTGATGACATGTGACTATTTTAACATATTTTTTTCGATAATTCTCTTCTGCTTTGTACTTTTTCTTAAAAACCATCGTTATAGAAAGGCCGGAAACATATTTAAAACCCGATGATTTGACACAATTACTACAATGTTAAGCTGATATTTTTGCTTACTTTTGTGGTTTTTTAAAACGAATATCCTGATATGATAGATTATATTAAAGGTGAACTTACCGAACTGAATCCAACTTATGCCGTTATTGAAACCGGCGGCATTGGCTATTACATCCATATTACCCTGCCGACTTATTCAGCATTGAACGGAAAAAGTACGGCAAAACTATTCATTTACGAAGCAATCCGGGAAGATGCTCACAGCTTGTTTGGGTTCATTCATCCTTCTGAACGTCAACTTTTTCTGATGTTGATTTCCGTATCTGGTATTGGTGCAAATACGGCACGTATGATTATGTCGTCGTACTCGGTCGGCGAAATCCAGATGATGATCGCGGGCTCTAATGTCAATGCCCTGAGTGCTGTGAAAGGCATTGGCGCCAAAACGGCACAGCGCATCATTGTTGACCTGAAGGATAAGGTGATAAAACTGAATGTATCGGATAGCTCCGGACTTATCGTTACTCCATCGGGTAATGAGACACGTGAAGAGGCCATCCAGGCATTGGTGATGCTCGGATTTGGTGCTGCAGTATCTCAAAAAGCCGTCGATAGCATTTTGCGCAGCGAACCGGGAATTTCCGTTGAGAAGCTGATTAAAAGCGCCCTTAAAAGCATGTAAGCCAAACATTTGCAGAGTATAAAAGTGGTATGATTGTCAGAAAGAAACCCATCCCCCTGTTAGTTTTTGCTCTATTGATACTTAGTTCGGTATTCGGATTTATGAATACTGAAATGAGTGCCGAAATTGCATTGCCGCAGGATGACAATCAGCCAAAAAGCACCGACAGCAAAGCTTTTGAGATAAAAAAAACCACACACGAGAATTTTGAAGAACTCGACAAGCGCAAACCATTAGACGCACCGCTGCCCGATAATGTCAAAACAACCGTCGAATACGATATACGTACCGGAAGCTACGTGATGCGTACCCGTGTTGGCGAAATGGAAATTGCCACGCCATTCAGGATGACCGACCGGGAATATGTTAACTTCTCTGCCCGAAACGAAATGCGGGATTATTGGCGCGAACTGAATTCGTCAGTCGAAGTGGATAATGAAGATAAATTCTCGATTACCGATTTTAAATTCGATATTGGCAAGGCCGATAAAGTTTTTGGTCCGGGTGGCGTGCAAATTCGCACTTCAGGATCGGCAGAACTGATATTTGGGGTTAAATCGAACCGATTAGACAACCCTGCACTCACAGAGAGAATGCGTAAGGTGACCAATTTCGAATTTGATGAAAAAATTCAAATGAACCTGAGCGGAAGTGTCGGCGACAAGGTGAATATGAACCTCAACTACAACACTGAATCGACCTTCGATTTCGACCAAAAATTGGTAAAGCTCAACTACAAAGGTAAAGAAGATGATATCATCCAAAGCATTCAGGCCGGTAATGTAAGTATGCAACTCAACAGTTCACTTATTTCCGGAAGCACAGCTCTTTTTGGTATTCGTACCGACCTGCAATTTGGAAAACTGAGTATTTCGGCATTAGCATCACAACAGGAATCTGAAACTAAAACTGTGAGTTCACGTGGAGGAGCACAAACCACACGTTTCGAAGTTAGCGCCGACAGTTACGACGAAAACCGCCACTTCTTTATCAGTCACTATTTCAGAAATAATTTCGAAACAGCGATGAGTCGCTTGCCTTTTATATCTTCTGGCGTAACCATCAACCGCATCGAGGTATGGGTGACCAACAAACGTGGCAATTTCAATCAGGCACGTAACATTGTGGCTTTCATGGACCTGGCTGAAACCGACCGCATTGATAATCCTCATTGGAAAGCAGCTCCGGGCATGACGCTTCCTTTCAACGATGTAAATAGTCTGTATTCTGAAGTGAGGGAGTTGCCAAATGTTCGCGACATCAAACAAACCAATGCCGTGCTTTCTTCAAACTACAGTGCTTTGGGCATTCATGGTGGTGAAGATTACGAAAAGATTGAAAGTGCGCGCTTACTCGAACCTTCAGAGTATAACTTCATTCCCGCTCTCGGAGTTCTTTCACTGAGAAGTGCCCTGAATCCAGATGAGGTGTTGGCTGTTGCCTATGAATACACCTGGGGAGGCAATGTTTATCAGGTGGGTGAATTCTCGAACGACCCGGTTCAGGCTCCCAACGCCCTGATCGTTAAATTGCTGAAAGGCACTACGCAGTCGCCCGACTTAGCCATCTGGGATTTGATGATGAAAAACGTTTATTTTCTCGGTGCCATGCAAATGCAACGCGACAGATTTGAGCTGAATATTGTCCACCGCAATGACTCCATAGGTACCCGACTCAGATATCTTACTGAAGGAAATATCCGCAACCAATTGCTGTTGCGGGTAATGAATTTAGACAGGCTCGACTCGAAAAACGATCCTAATCCGGATGGCAGGTTCGACTACGTTGAAGGTTTCACAGCCTTCTCATCAACGGGAAGAATCATGTTCCCGGTTCTGGAGCCGTTTGGTACGCATCTGCGCAGGATGATTGGCGATGATCAGATAGCAGACAGGTATGTGTTTCAGGAACTTTACGATTCGACGCGTATTGTTGCCCAGGAGTTCAGCGAAAAAAATAAATTCTTTATCGAAGGAGAATACAAGGCAAGTAGTGGTTCAGAAATCAGGCTAAACGCGATGAATGTTCCGCGGGGTTCTGTAACGGTAACTGCCGGAGGTGCTACGCTGATGGAGAATGTGGATTATATTGTTGATTATACGATGGGAACGGTTAACATCATCAATCAGTCGATTATTGAATCGGGTACACGTGTTGATGTGAAACTCGAAAACCAGTCGATGTTCAGTCTGCAAAGAAAATCCATGCTTGGAACACATCTCGAATATAAATTCAATAAAGATTTTAGTCTGGGTGGTACCATCATGCGACTTTCAGAAATGCCGCTGACCACCAAAGTTAATACCGGCAATGAACCTATCGCCAACACCATCTGGGGATTAAACACATCCTATAGAACGCAATCCCAGTGGCTCACCAACATGCTCGACAAGTTGCCTTTCGTGGACGCTACTGCTCCTTCTACCATCGCCTTCAATGCTGAGTTTGCACAACTGCTTCCGGGGCATCATAAAGTTGTTGGCCAGGAAGGTTATGCATATCTCGACGATTTTGAATCGACCAAAACCACTATCAATATTAACTATCCGGTCAACTGGTATCTGGCAAGTACACCCTTTAACCCGGGAGCCAACGCTCTTTTCCCTGAAGCGGCATTGAGCAACAATATCGACTACGGAAAAAACAGGGCGTTGCTCAACTGGTATTTGGTGGATCCGTTGCTTAACCAAAACAACCCTTCAACCCCACCTAACCTGCGTAACAACCGCGAGTCGCAATCTAATCATTATACCCGTACCGTACTTATTCCCGAAGTTTTCCCAAACAGGGAGACTCTATCCACACTTACCACACGCCTCACGGTAATGAACCTTTCATATTATCCGACAGAAAGAGGACCTTACAACCTCGATGTGGATGGTATGGATGAATGGGGTAACCTTAAAAATCCGGCAAGCAGGTGGGGTGGCATCATGCGAAAACTGGATGTTACCGATTTCGAAACTGCCAATATTGAATATCTCGAATTCTGGCTGATGGATCC
>CAYMDE010000021.1:0-1909 GCA_964389115.1 uncultured Paludibacter sp.
AAAAAAAATGCCGGGCTAGTTTCACAACAGCCCGGCACAAACATCAACTAAGTATCAATTACATGAAATCAAATCCTTATTTAGTGAGAGCTACTTTCATCACGCCCGATTCTCCGCGGATGATGTAGATTCCCTGACTCCAGCCGTTCATTTCAATGTCGGTACGTGAAGTAGTAATCAAACGGCCGGTAGCACTAAACACCTGTACCAATTCGCTATTCAGGTTACGCAATGTAGAGCCATTGAAAATGAGTCCGGTTACTTCAGTATTACGAACAGCACTGGTTGACTCTTCAATTGTAACGGCATACTGACGGGTGCTAATCATATCACTTACAGTATAAACTATCGGAGTCGTTTTTGAGTTAATAAAGTTCTGTGCTGTTGCAGGACTAACAGTTGTTCCCACACCTGCCAATACAATTTCGGGCACCACAGCAGATAAATCAGTACCAGCCGAAACACCTATATATATAGTGTTCTCAGCCTGATCAATTTGTCCACCTTTACCTGCATGTGAAATTGAAGCAATCTCCAGGCTTGGAGCCTCAAATTGGGTACCATTTACCAGATAATCAATAGCATTGTTTATCATCGCCAATACATTGTCGTTCATGCGGTGATAATTCAAATCGGCTATAGGAATCAACACATATTTTGAGTTCTCTACTCCTCTGATTGCTGCAGGCACATCATGTACCGCTACTGCCATAACACCATCAGTTTTAGGCGCGCTTGCAACCACAATACTTCTTCCGGCCAGCAATGTAACATCTACTACCTGAACCGTATTACCTGCAGCTCCATCAACCAAAGACAATGTTCCTTCGTCAAGAGTAATACCGTTAAGAACAGGGTGTGATGGTTGTTTTACAGTAATAATGCTATTGGCAGCGAAACCATTATTGGGAGGTCCCCAACTCCAACGACCTGAAGTATAGGTATATGCTTTCAAACTTAATATTGGTTTATCCACATTTTTCAGAGCTACAGCTTCAGCGTTTGTACCACCTACAATCTCATTAAGAATTATTAAATCGTATGCATCATAAACTGAAGGATCAGGAGCAGAAGTTGCTGCTGTACGCAGATTGACAATGTAATCCGGATGATCCATCAGCATAGGATACAGTTTGGTATCGTTTGCTGAAGGTGTTGCAGTTGCCACAAGATATCCAATTTGGAGTGCAGTGGTTGATTTAACCACAATTTTTCCAGTGGCTGTAACATCTTCACCTGAATAACCCGACAACGCTGTTGCAGTAACTGTATAATTATAAACGCCTGTTGCAGCTTCAGATGAAACTGTTCCTGATATCGTATAAGTTCCATCATCATAAACGCCTGATAGTCCGGTTGGTAAACCAGACACACTTGCTCCGGTTGCATAATTCAACGAATATACAATGTTGGCAATCGCCGTACCTTTAACCGGATATTGATTCGCATTAGCTGAAGAAAGAGAAATTTCAGGTGCAGGAGTAACATACGCGCTTACATTAACAACTCCTTCAATAGAATTGCCATCAGTTTCGTTGACTGAAATTTTATAGTAATATGTACCTACTGTTGAAGGCGTTCCACTTACGGTTACAGTTTTGGCTTCTGTGTCTTTATCAATCGACAAACCTGCAGGCGCAGTGGTAGTTGAAGAATAAGTTTCATTAGTGTACCAATCGAAAACCACATTGGCATCATTAGCAACGTTTGCGTAGGTATAAACAACCGGAGTCATTGCCAGGGTTTCCATGGCTGAAGCGGGATTGTCGCCCGAAGTTTTGGCAATAGTCGGGGTTGGTGCACCAGCAGCAACAATTTTAATCTCTCCAACACGGACATTTTGCAAATCACCGGTACTACCAAGAGCAGAATTAAACTCAATCCTCACCCTCGACCCATCAGGGATATT
>CAYMDE010000021.1:2009-8287 GCA_964389115.1 uncultured Paludibacter sp.
GGACTACCATCCAGCCCACATAATGGAGCAGCTGTTGATAAACTTCTTACACCATCAACTGTAATGGTCACGTCTCCGGAAACAAAATTAAACGGGAAACTTCCGGGATTTGAATTAAAGTTCACATACACCGAGGGTAAATCAGCTTTTACTGTAAAAGCTGATACGCAAATCAATGCAACAAGCATTAATGTTTTAGTAATTAATTTTCTCATATGAATACATTTTAAGGATAATAACTGAAACTGTGAATTCTGACATTAAAAAAGGGATGAAACAAAATTTCATCCCTGCAAATATAGACATGCATTATGTATTGACTGTGTAAAAACTGACGGATTTAATGCTATGAATTGACAAGTTACAAAACCTGATGTTTTAATTGAAACTGCTGATTAACAGTCATCAGATATACCCCTTTTGAAGGCACATCAACCGATGCTGAGTTGTTATTTCTGATAATCACATCACTGATTTGCTTGCCATGCATATCGTGCACAACCAAACTATCGATGGTGTTATTACTAATCTCCAGATGGATTCTCAGATTATCCGAATTTACCTTGTAATCGCAGGTAAAACGGGGAACTGATGGGTTTGAATTTGGCAATTTATTAAGCTTCTCGTATTCCAGACTGGCCATGATGAATGGTCCGAGCACTTTACCTTCAGTATCATTATGTATCGCCACATCAGATCCGCACAAATAATAGTTGGCATCGCCCTTGCGTGTGCCACTCAAACCCGCTGATTCGCAACTCTGTATCAGTTTAATCTTTCCGTTGGCCTCTTCAACCACAAACTGATTGATGAAACCCATATAAGCCTTGTTTGCAACCGGAAGATAAATATCCCTGTCGAGCACACCCAATCTCACACCTTTATAGTACGAATATGTAAACATGGCTGTTGCCGACGATTCAAGATAGTTATACACATTACATGTGGTTCCTTTGAGGGTGTTATCATATTGCAACAACTGATACCAGCAACCGGTAGCTTCATCCTGACGATCCTTAAGTCCGTCGGCGACCAGATTGGTATATTCCACCAACCTTGCCCAGCCCGGATGATTGGCAGGGATATGTTCCAATACATCGACAAGGGCTGCAAAAAACCATCCCACTCCCCTGCCCCAGAATTCGAGCGAACGACCGGTAACAGGATCTGCCCAGAATTTTGAGGCATTGTTCAAAGGTTCGGCCGACCAGGCATGGTAGTTTAACTTTTTAACCGGATCCCAGGTATATTTGAAGATGGTATCAAACTGCATCACAATATCGTTCCATGATTCAAAACTATCAGCCTCGCCCAACTCATGACCAAAACTGGCCTGCCATTCAGCATACAAAGCCGGTCCCATATAGAGTCCGTCAAGCCACATCTGATTCACATACTGCAATTTATGCCAGAAACCTCCTGCACCCGGAAGCGGAGCCTGAATTCGATTGTGATTGGTTTTAAGTCGGTTGCGTAACTGAGTAGCTTTAGATTTATAGGTCGCAGCCTTCGCCGCCTGACCTTTTTCAAGTGCTCCGCGATATAGTTCAAAGAAAATTTTACCTGCATTCAGGTCGTCAATATTGCTTTCCCCCAGATGCATACTTACATTATCAGCATAATCCTGAATTCCGGTAAAGTAGTACTGACTCCAGGGTTCGTCCTTATACTGTTCCCAGGCCATGATAATTCCTTTGGCTACCAGGCCGGGCACATAATCCCAGATTACATTTCTG
The DNA here is from genome assembly GCA_964389115.1 of uncultured Paludibacter sp. Taxonomy (GTDB): domain Bacteria; phylum Bacteroidota; class Bacteroidia; order Bacteroidales; family Paludibacteraceae; genus Paludibacter. The sequence continues at coordinate 3,746 of CAYMDE010000021.1, forward strand.
GATGTAGTGGGAGTTAAAAAACTACTGGTTTTCGTTTTGTTTCTGAAGTCACCCATCCGCGAATCGATAATCCACTTCGAATACAAAGAATCGGGACGAAAAGTGGCGGCATTAATTTGTGCTGCGTATGCCACTAAGAGAAAATAAAAAAGGACCTTTTTCATTATTGTTTATTTTTGAATTGTTTCCGGTTGACAAAGATAAAATAAATTCACAACTCAGTTTTTGATTATTTTGAAAGTCATTGCTTCATTGCCGGCGTTAAACCGTACGATATAGGTTCCGGCCGGACTCAAACTAATATCAGTAATGACTCGATTTTGTCCGGCCGGGAAGGTTCCTGATTCAATTTCGATAACCTTCTCTCCGTTAGTCGTGTACAAATCTATGCGTACCGGCACAGTTTCCTGCAACTCCATACTGAGTATAAGAAAACCTTTTGTTGTGGTCGGCATGCATTTTATGTTGTTAATTATCATCTATTTAAAATTCCCAATTTTCTACCAGTTTGAAAGGTTTAATAATCTGAGAGGTAAACCTTTTGACTGATTACTCTTTTATCTGCAAGCACTATTCTGCGAATTAGCAAGCCCCTTGCTTCCTTACTTTGCATCTGTCCATGCATGTTATAGTAATTGACACAAACCACCTCAGCATCATCAACGACTAAACCTACATTATTTACTAGTTCATAAATACTGGCCGTAATCTTTAAATTTCGAATATTTACATTGCGGTCGGTATTATTTCTGAAACGAATATAAACGGATGGGCCCCACGGTGCTGTTGATGAACTCAGATCAATGATTTTGCCGTTTACCCAACTAGTGCTTCCGTTTTTCGCCTGTGCGCCAACCTGTTCCCAGTTGACATTATCTTTCGAAAACTGCATAACAACAGTTCCGTTTGATGATCCAACAGCCTGCATATCAAAAACTGCCGATTCGGCTGAAGCAATTGAAAATGGCCCCCATACTGCAGATATACCTCCTCCTGAATTAACTGTAAACTGAGCCGGAACATCCACAATAATCTGCTTCACACCTACCGGCCTTGTACCGGTATTCTCATCCCCATCGCCGCCTTCAGGCTCTTTTTCATCAGGCTCAGGAAACACCCAGCTTCCCTGATCAAATTCAATCGCACCCAAATCAGGTTTCAAACCGGAAAACGGGATTGCGTAATATGGTTTCAAACTAATGTTAGTTTGTACAGTTCCCTTATCAATGGCGGGATTACCTTCCCTGAGTTTGAAGAGCTTAGTGATTCGCGGATCTGTAAGCCGGTAATCATCATCGCGTGGTAGTCTTGCATGGGCAGTATTCAGGCTCTCAAACATATCATCAGTAAAACTGAGTCCAAGATTCCAGCTATTGGTTGTTTCGATACTTCTTGCAGCTATGTTTTGACCAGTTCCGGCATATGAAAGATTGTTTATCATGGTATGTTTCCCTGCTGAAGGGGCTTCATGAAAGGCAAAATTTCCCATACCTCCATTATTATAACCTGTGCAGTTGATACAGGTAATTCCCCATGAATTATGATTTTGATCGAAGCCCTTTCCACGGTGATCAAATGCAAAACTATGCAATACTACATTGGGTGCATTGCTCGATATACCGCCACCTCCTCCGAGTTTAAATCCATTTGCATCTCCCTGGAAACTGCTTATCATTTCAGGCCACAAATTATTCCCGTTTGAAAATGCCCAACACGAATCGATAAGCACCGGGTGCGCGCCACCATATACATCCCAACCATCGTCGGCGTTATCCCATGCGCGACAACCCCTGAACACAGTCCCTACACCTGCCTTGGCTGCAAATCCATCGCCATTTTCTCCCCGGCTTTTAATTTCAACATTGCCGAACGAATCACAATTCAATATCAGTGCATTAACTGCACCGGCACCAATCGAGATTCCATCATGACCACACTCTTCAATAATACATCCTTCAACAATGATGTTCTCACCTGCGACAATGATGCCGTTATGTCCGGCTCGATAAATTTTAATTCCCCTGACATGCCACCACGACTGTCTCAAATCCATTCCTCTGAAAGTGGAGTTTTCGTTTCCCCAATTTCTGAAAGCTGAACAATCAAATACGGGCTTTTCTCCTCTGATGGCCAACACCTTAATCGGGGCAGACTGCGTTCCTGCATTTTTTGATTTAATCGTCCCCGATGAAGCAGGTATCACATAAGTCCCACCTGCAACCCACAAAGTATCGCCGGCAACCAAAACATTAAATGCATAATTAGGAGTTTGCCAGGCTGTTTCGGGAGTAAGACCGTTATTAGAGTCACTTCCGGATGGAGACAGGAAAAGTTGGCGCGACTGCAATGACTGAAGTGCTAGCAGCAGTATAAAAATCAGATGATATTTATTAATCACAGACATACATTGTTAATTTAAAGCACGTTTACAGATCGAATAAATTTCTGCACTACTCTGCTTCCATCACGGGTTTCAATCTCAACAAGATAGACTCCTCCAGCCAAATTACTTACATTTACAATTTGTGACATAAACGACTGTGAAACAACACTTCCGTTGATATTATACACTTTCAGTGAAGACACCTCATCGGCATAAACGATCAGGGCAGTTTCGGTTTGATACATCCGATAATTTGTCTTCGGCACCTCAGTTTTCGGAACATCTGAAGTTACATCATATGTCCTTGCAAAAAAGTCGTACATTCTGATACCTCCTGATGATGAAGTATTGACAAACCTTATGGTTACAGGTTTGTTAACCGGTTCAAGTCCAATAGCTAACATCATATCCCAATTCAGCATGGTTTGCTTTTTGAGCTGATCTGATGTCCACGTCCTTGTAACTCCATCAATTGTATAATCAATTCTGAGCGTTCTATCGCCTGTAAAATGGATATTCGACTTAAGCTCCACCAGACTGGGTAAGGTCCACGAAACAGCACCACCGCTTCTTTCAATATTGATAGCTCCAACGGTACAACCGGCCGGAACCGATCCGCCACTTTCAGTATAATTTGGATTCCATACCGTTGGTGCACTGCTGTTTGTGCCCTGATGAATTGCAACAACACCCTGTAAATCAGCAGGAAGTTTGTCAAGCGGATCCTGAATTCTATACCAGTCACCCGTTAGTATTTTTGTAGGCAACACCCTGGTAATATTACAGTTGATAATCACCTGCGAACCTTCCATGCCTCCGATAGTAGAAACACTATATGATCCATCATCAGTAGGAATTCCTGATATAGTTAGTGTTTTCGCTGTCATGTTTTTATCAGCAGTGATACCGGCAGGTAGTTCGGTAACATGAACATCTTCGGCTCCAGCACCCCAGATAAACACCTGTACTTCCATCGGTTGATTGAAAAATACCTCCTGTGCTGCTTTACCGGAAGTGAGAGATAGTGTTGCAGGTGCTACAAGTGACACACGAATAGTACCTGTAAGCACAATATTGTTAACCCCTCCCACGTGGGTAATGCTATAAGTGCCATCAGCTGTTGGAATTCCGGATATCGATACCGTTTTAGCATCCATATTCTTAACTGCAGTAAGTCCATCAGGCAAATCAGCAACCACAACATCAGTGGCTGCCCCACCCCATTTATAAGTCGTAGATTGTATCGGTGTTCCTATATAGACATACTGGTCTGATTTCCCGGCTGTAAGCACCAGGGTTGCAGTTGTAGGATCACCTGTTTCGAAAGCACCCATATCGGCACGTCCATCATTATATAAAATTGAAACCGGAGGCAGTGTCAAACCACCCGGACTATGAGCCTGTGGTACAAAGTTCTCAATATTTTGTCCGGCATTAATAAACAAACTACTGGCAATCAACCGACTGAAATCGTTTTCAGGCAGAGAGCCATCAGCCTGACGGGGAGCCATAGCCATATCGATACTCAAATTTCTGAACTGTGCTGAATAATCTTTTGCCCAGGTATTCACATTATTAACTTTATTCCCATCTTTATAGGGATCACATTTGTCAAAGGTTATCCAGCTATTAAAATCTGTGTCAGGCAACTTTGATCCTGCTTTATCCGCAGAAAGAAATTCGTGATTGAGTCTGACCGCATTGAAACCGATATTGTTTCTCATATACATCGTACCATAGGGAATGATAGTAGGAAAACGGTAATTATAGTCATTACCCCAAGCTACATTATTGAACAGATACATGGCCTCAAATGCATTGTTTTGATCGAAACCTTTATTGGTATTGTTAAAAGACACACAATTAGTTACAACATGTGCCCCTACTGACTGAGCAAAAGCGGCTCCTCCGGACGTTCCTCCTCCTCCGAGTTTAAATCCATTGCCATTACCACGGGCTATGTTATTCGAATCCTTACCGCCGTTCCACGCCCAGCAATTGTTAATAACAATAGGATGATACACCATGTACAAGTCCCAGTTGTCGTCAGAATTGTTCCAGGCCCTACAACCATGAAATTCAGTTCCTGGTCCGGGAAAAAGCTTCGCTGCAAATCCATCAGCATCACCTCCATTGTCTGAGCCACTAAATGACTTACT
>CAYMDE010000021.1:8387-10025 GCA_964389115.1 uncultured Paludibacter sp.
ATTCTTAAAGTGCCAGTAATCACCAAAATGATTTACGTAGATACAACGAGCCTGCTTAAACTCATTGACGTTGTTGGTAACAATCTGACTTCCATCAATAATTACCCTTTCACCCGGGTATCCAAAAAGAGAGATATAAGCATCGGGCAAACCTGGCTTGTTAATCAAAATTCGTCGGCTAAGCATATATGTTCCACCACGGATATAAATCTTATCACCGGGTTCCGCTAAATCTATAGCTTTCTGAATATTTAGAAGTGGTGAAGTTTCAGTACCGGGATTATTATCATTGCCGTTTGTAGCAACAAATATCGTTTTAGCATTTACCTGAAACTGAAAAGCTAAAACACAAAGAATGGTGAGTAAAAATATTTTCATAAGAAATTAGCATTAGATTTTTTTACATCTGGATTTAAGGCAATTAACGTTAAAGTTAATAACGATGCAAATGTAAAACTCAAACAATTTCTGTTTGTGGAATAATTGACAAAAATGCTGTACTTTTCAGCGGAGTAAAAAAAAAGTCAAACTAATGGATAGGAAGTCATATCTTCGGCCAATATTGTATCAGGAAATATTGAATCAGCCTCTTGCTGAAGAGCTTGAAGGTTATTGTAATATCTTGCTGAAAAATGACCAATTATCAGCTTCTTTACTCCTGCCAATTTAGCAATGGTTGCAGCTTGCATGGCTGTGGAATGCATGGTTTGTTTGGCCCGCAGCTTTTCTGATTCAGCAAAAGTCGCTTCATGATAAAGCAAATCAACTCCCTGAATCAACGAAACAATCTTTTCAGTATAGGCAGTATCCGAACAGTACGCATATCTTACTGCCGGTTCCGAAGGTGATGTAAGCAAATGGTTATGAATCACATTGCCATCAGAAGTAACATAATCATTGCCTTGTTTAATTTTTGGAATCTGTGCGTAAGGTATTTGATAAAAATCAATCATATCACGCAAAATATGCCGATCGCGAGGTTTCTCTTCGAACAAAAAACCTGCACAGGGCACACGGTGTTTCAGCGGTATCGTTTTTACGGTTACTGATCTGTCTTCATAAATCACCCCATGCTTCGATGGGTTAAACTCCTCAAAAACAACCTGAAATGGAAGAAATTCGCAGAAAAATTTCAGTTGCGACTCAAAAAGTGCAGCAATACCCTTTGGACCATGAACATACAAATCGGATGTGCGGTTCAACATCCCGAAAGAGGAGATTAGCCCTATCAATCCAAAGCAATGATCTCCATGAAGATGTGAAATAAAAATATGTCCGAGACGATTGATTTTCAACCCCATCTGCCTCATTCTGATTTGTGTACCCTCGCCGCAGTCAATCATAAACTGCTTATCCCGCAACTCCAGAATTTGCGAGGTAGGGAAATGAGTTCTGGTTGGCAACGCTGAACCAGCTCCTAATATTATCAGATGGGGAATTGAGTTCGCCATATTGTTACATTGTGTGCTCAGTCGAAGATTTTACTTCTGACAAAGTTAATGACATCTTCAACCTGATCCGGATGAAACCAGTTTATTGAGGAATTGCGGTTAAACCATGTCAACTGCCTCTTAGCATAATGACGCGAGTTACGTTTGATAAGCTCAACAGCCTTTTCAAGGTCATACTCTCCATCAA
>CAYMDE010000021.1:10125-34683 GCA_964389115.1 uncultured Paludibacter sp.
GCTTCCTGAATGTGTTGAAGTCCGTATTTTGCAAATACCTCCTGCCAATACATTCTAACTTCAGGTTTCACCGGTGGGATATCATCCATACCTTTGCAAACAGCATCCAAATACATCATTGAGCCACCCGTAAGTACAACCACTTTTCCTTTCTGAAACAATTCTTCAAAAAGGTTTAGGGCATCAAGCTCAAACTGTCCTGCACTATACTCCTCATGAATAGAATGAGTTCCAACAAAATAATGTTTTGCTTTGCTAAGTTCCTGTGCTGTTGGCGCAGCTGTGCCGATGCTCATTTCACGAAAAAACTGCCTGGAATCGGATGAAACTATCGGAGCATTAAAAACCCTGGCTATGGTTAAGCTCAGGGCTGTTTTTCCTACACCGGTCGGACCAACCAACACGATGAGTACGGGCGATTGAATATTTTCTTCAGAAGCGGTCGTCATTGAAGAGGGAACTATCATCAAAATTCAAATCTCCAAAACCTTCCTCATCAAGTTCATCAAGATCAAAATCCTCGTCGCCGTAGAAGTTTTCATCCGAAACGACCTTTGCGGTGCTAAGCACCACATCATCTTGAACAACCTGAACGGGCGGTTCTCCTTTAGAAAGCACACATTCAGCCTTCGATACAGATTTGCCGGGAATAATATCTGTCAACTCCATGAAAAATGCCCTGTCAGATATTAAATCAAATATATAGAGTAACTTCTGACGCTCATCTGTCAACAGATCTTCCAACAGCGTGTCTTCCATTACCAGATTATCATATTCCGAACTCGACTCCATTTCAACCAGGGTTACTTCCTGTCCCTTTTCCCATCCATCGGAACAAAGGAAAAACGTAGTGAGCATGTTTTTCTCATAATTTACAGAATCCAGGATGGCGTGATGTAAATCAAGGAAGGTAGCATCAGGGTTGATTGTTATAACACGCACAAAATCATCAGCTTCATCAGACAGTATAGTAAATTTGTAAACCATAGGATTGTGTTTTTTAATTCGGAGGTAAAAATAATACTTTTCAAGGAAATACAACACAGACAAATGAGAATATAGCTCATTAAAAAAACAAAAACGGGAATATTCCCGTTTTCAATGACTTACTTAAATGTTTTAAGTTTTGCTTCTATTTCCCTGACGCTGGACCTGAACGATTTGTCAATTTCCATGAGATCGCTCACTATTTTACATGCATGTAGTACAGTAGCATGATCTCTCTGCCCGATGGTATTTCCGATAGAAGATAATGAATTCTTAGTGAGCTGTTTGGAAAGGTACATAGCAATTTGACGGGCCTGTACTACTTCTCTTTTGCGACTGCGGGTTGAGATCGCATCAACAGAAAGTGAAAAATGCGCACATACTACGTCGCGAATATGTTCAACAGTATTGGCTTTGGTATTCAGATTGACAATACGACTAACCACTTTCTGAGCCAGTGCCATATCAACAGGAATATTAGCTAATGTTGAATGTGCCATCAGCGAAGCAAGCGTACCCTCTAAATCACGGATATTGTCGGTTACATGCTCAGCAATAAAATCAACTACCTCCTCCGCAATTTCAAGTCCATCGCGATATATTTTATTCTCAAGAATAGCCTTACGGTGTGCAAAGTCAGGTTTTTCAATCTCTGCAGATAAACCCCATTTGAAACGGGTGAGCAGACGTTGTTCCAAACCGGCCAGCACCAAAGGAGAACGATCCGAGGTCAACACGATTTGTTTGCCACTTTGATGCAAATGATTAAACAAATGAAAGAAAGTGTTCTGTGTCCCTGTTTTTCCGGCAAACTCATGAATATCATCAACAATCAATACATCAATGGTTTGATAGAAATTCAAAAAGTCATTGAGAGTATTACTTCTTACAGCATCAGTGTATTGTATCTGGAAAGTGTAAGAAGAAACATACAACACCCTTTTGTCAGGATTTAACTGTTTAGTCATCACACCTATAGCATTTGCTAAGTGGGTTTTGCCAACACCTGATTGACCGAAAACAAATAATGGATTAAAAACAGTTTTACCCGGGTCAGTAGCGATACTTATCCCAGCCGTACGTGCCAACTTATTGCTGTTTCCTTCAATTAAATTATTAAAATTATATGAAGCATTAAGCTGAGGATCAATCTCAGGAAGCTTGGGACGATGGTATGGGCTGATATAATTATTAGCAGTATTTACAGGAGTCAGACTCTCTGTGTTCACATTTTCACTGGGAATTCGGGTACCCTTATCACTTCCCTGATCAATCATCACCCGATACTCCAAACGAGTTCCGTTTCCTGCCACCCTGTAAAGAGTCATCCGGAGCAAGTCGATATACTTCTCTTCAATATACTCTACAAAAAACTGACTTGGGACCTGAAGAACAAAAACCTGCTTTTCAAACTGCAGTGCTTTTACAGGCTTGAACCAGGTATTATATGATGCTTCACTGATATTATCCCTGATAATTTCCAGGCACTCGTTCCACAATTTTTCAGGCTGATGAGACATCATTACAACAAAAAAAAAATAAATAATTAATACTGATAAATAATTCGAAAATGAAATGCTCTTCAGAATTGAAACAGCAAGTGTTTTTCTTTGCAATAATTGCAGGGGGTACAAATTTCAGAAACATTTTTGAAATAAAAAAACGTACAAAAAAATAGTGTATTTTGTACGTTTCGCACCATTCTAATTATCAGCACATTAAGCTAAGTAACTAAAAATATGACTGTTAACCAATTAAGCATCATAATCCGACTGATAATAAGCAAATTAACAATCTGTCATACTTTTTACGTTTTGGCTACATCGATTTTACAAAACTGTTGATTAACCGTAAGTTTCAGGCGATAAAAACATTAAGTAAAGATTTGTGAAAATCTTTTGCTATTTAGAATGAACTTAAATTATTGCCTGCTTTTTCTGGGTCCAAATAATGAAAAATGGACATATCTTTTGGGATGTTGTTTCAAATCTATCAAAAGCTTATCTGCGCTTCCGGCAGTCTCTGATAAGCTGAAATACAACTCTTTATCATTGAGCAATAAACCTAAACTTCCTTCTCCGTTATTAATCTTTCCGGTCACTGAACGTAAATCAGTGATGGTTAAATCAAGTGAATTAAATGTAGCTGCAAAATCTACATCACTCAGATTGTCAGATATCTTCTTAATATTCCCCGTAACTGCATTTATATCTCCGAGTAAAACCGGAATATCTCTCTGAACCATTCTTCTGAGTGAAGCAGACGTAAGTGCCAGCTCATCGGTAGTTTTGGCAATAGACATCAAACTGCCCTGAACAGCCTCACCATCCAATAAATATCTTACTGTGCGAATTAAAGAATCTGTCTGAGAAGCTACACTCTCAATCTGAGGCAGCAGGTTCGCTGTAAGTTTATCAATCATCCCAACTCCAACCGCTGAGACAAGCATGTCACCCGAACGGTGTTTATTTACATCGGCTCCATAAGGTTCGTGAATGAGCTGAATAGCCTTCCCACCCATCAATCCATCATCAAACAACTCTGCAACGACTCCCTGCGGGAGAGTAACATCCCTGCTTACCGAAATCTTCACTAAAAATGATCCTGCCTTACTGAAATCATACTTGATATCTTCAACCTGTCCGACTTTATAACCTTTGATTAAAACAGGCGACGATTTCACCAAACCATCGATGTGTTCGTATTCCGCGAAGTAATAATTTATCGGAGAAAAGATATTCACTCCTTTCAGAAAATTTAACCCGAAGTACAATACGAATATTGACACAATGGCCATTATTCCAACACGCACCTCTCTGGTTAGTCTGATTTTATTCATTTGGATTATTAATATGTGTATGTTTATTGTTGCGAAGCCTATAATGACATTTTCATCTTCCTGAATTAATTATCCTCTGAGCTTCCTGTACAGTTATTTTCTTGTTTCCTTGAAAAGCTATTATAAACGCATCGGGGAATCTTGCTTTCAGATCATTTCGAATTTTGACAATACTGTTGTAGTCTGTTTCATTCCCAACAGTATATTTATAAAGTCCAGCTTCAACAAAATGATCCACATTCTTCAAACCTCTGAATTCGGCTGAATTGGCATTGATAGGTGTCGAGGATGCCTTAATTTGCAATTTAAATACCGGACGTTGATCTGCTGATACAGACGTTTGATGAGTGGTTGTTTGAGTTTGAGTGGTTGTGGGGACTGTAGCAGGCTGAGCGGCTGGCACATTAGGAGTCGGATTGGTTACACGCCCAAGTCTCCTGTCATGTTCACGCTTATAAGTCACAAAAGCATTATAGATGGAACGTGCAAGTTCCTGTTGGCCCCTGGCACTTGCCATATACTGCTCTTCATTCTGGTTTGAAATAAAGCCCAGCTCCACCAATACACTCGGACTCGCTGTGCGGTGTAACACCCAAAAACCAGCCTGACGAACTCCCCTGTCATGCCTTTTAGCATAACCGGTAAATTGTTTTTGAATTTCACTGGCAAAATAAATACTATTCTCCTGATACTTATCCATCATTAACTCAAACATGATGTATGAATCAATGGATTTTGGATCAAATCCCTGATAGGTAGTTTTATAGTCATCCTCAAGCATCATTACTGAGTTTTCCTTCATGGCTACTTCAAGATTGGCCTGTGTCTTTGCTAAACCGAGCACAAAGGTCTCAGCTCCATATGCAGAACGATTGGTGGCTGCATTGGTATGAACTGAAATAAATAAATCTGCTTTATTGTTATTGGCAATAACAGCTCTCTGCTCAAGAGGAACAAAGACATCCGTTGTGCGTGTATAAACAACCTTTACATCGCTCATATTCTTTTCGATCATCTCACCAAGAATCTTAACCACGGATAAAACAATGTTTTTTTCCTGAGAGATACGACCGACGGCTCCGGGATCACGACCTCCGTGACCTGGATCAAGTACTACAACGAACTTCTGCTGCGCAATTATGGGATTGGCAGCAGACAAAAACAGTACACACAAAAATATGCTAAAGTGTCTCAGTAGAAATGAAGATTTCATAATTTGCTCCATGTTTCAAAAGCTTTGCAAAAGTAGTCTTTTATATTGTTTTAAACGTCTGTGCAGCGGTAATATTTACAATTTAAACAAAAAAAAAGTTATTTAAACCGACCACTACCAATTTTTCATTATTTTTGCGGGTTGTATAAAGTTGCGCACACCCTTCTAATGATTCAATACAAACACTTGATTTTTAGTGATTTAAAATCATTCATCCTGACACTCGGGATGATAATGATTTGCTTTGGATTGAATGCGCAGGGAACTCTTCAAACTGATTCCAGGGGTGCTGGTCCGGGACCTGCATTGCCGACCGGTACGGCCAGACCTGCATCGCCCACAACTTCAACAACAACTGCAAGGCCAGCCGCTTCACAAAAACCAAACCAGATTGATGATGAAATCATTTACAAAGCCAATGATTCCATTATTTTATTTGCTAATGGCACGGCATTTTTACATGGTGAAACTCAGATTAATTACCAGAGGATAACACTCAATGCCGACTTTGTCAGGGTGAAAATTGACAGTAGTTTGATTTTTGCCCGGGGAACGCTAACCGAGGATGGCAGCAAAATCGGAGAGCCGGTTTTCAGTGAAGGTGATGACGCATACAATGCACGTGAGTTGATGTATAACCTCAGAACGAAAAAGGGATTTATCCGGCACGTTGTTACGCAGGAAGGTGAAGGTTTTATAATCAGTGAACAAACTAAAAAATCACCTGACAATGTATTTTGCATGGCTGATGGAAAATATACTACCTGCGATCACCACGACCATCCACACTTTTATCTTAGTATCTCAAAAGGCAAGGTGAAACCCGGTGAGTTTATTGTAACCGGTCCTGCACATCTGGTAATTGCTGATGTTCCATTGCCAATTGCACTGCCTTTCGGTTTTTTCCCGTTTACCAGCAAGTATTCTTCAGGCGTTTTGATGCCACGTTTCACCAATGAATTGACACGTGGATTTGGATTGACCAACGGAGGCTACTATTTTGCTCTCAACGATTACTTTGACCTGGAATTGTTGGGTGACATTTACACAAAAGGCACCTGGGCATTTTCAGCATCAACAAACTACATTAAAAGATACCGGTTCAGGGGAAATCTAAGTGTAAGCTATCGGGAAGATGTTTTTGGAGAGAAAGGATTTCCTGATTACAGAAAAGACCCCAACATGAGCATACGCTGGTCACATTCGCAGGATCCTAAAGCAAGTCCGAATTTTACCTTTAGTTCGAGTGTAAATTTCACGACCAGTGGTTATAACAGGAGTAATGTCAATGCATATTACAGACCGGAATTAAACTCTCAGAATACAACCAGTTCAAGTGTGAACTTCACCAAACGATTTCCTTCAATACCATCATTAAGTCTGAACGGAGGTGTCCTGATTTCTCAGAGAACCAGGGACTCGACCATCAATCTGAGTTTACCAAACATCAATCTTTCTTACAGCAGATTTAATCCGTTTAAAAGAAAAAATCCGGCAGGAAGAGAAAGGTGGTACGAGAAAATCTCTATGTCCTATTCCGGAGCTTTCAGCAACAACATTGAAACTAAAGAGAGTCAGCTATTGTCATCCTCTTTTTCGCGCGACTGGAGGAATGGGTTCAGGCATTCGATTCCTGTTTCTGCAACATTTAATTTATTCAACTACATCAACATCACTCCTAATTTCAGTTATCAGGAAAGATGGTATCTGAGGGCTGTTGACCAATCGTGGGATGCAGATAGCCGAACCGTTGTCAGAGATACTACCAGTGGATTTTTCAGGGTTTATGATTTCAACATGGGAGTTTCTGCATCAACCCGACTCTACGGTTTTTTTATTCCCATACGATCGATTTTCGGGGATAAGGTGGATAGGATAAGGCATGTACTTACACCGTCGGTCAGTTTTAATTATCTTCCTGATTTTGGTGACCCTAAATGGGGCTATTATAGTAGTTATACCCGCATTAACCAAAATGCATCTAATCCGGATTTGACTACTGAAACTGAGGTGATTTACTCACGTTTCCAGGGAGCAATGTATGGTACACCCGGGAGAGGCAAATCCGGGAATATTGGATTCAATCTGGGCAATAATGTAGAGATGAAAGTGCGCAATGATAATGACACAACCGGCACAAACCAATTCAGAATTATCAGTTTAATCGACAACCTCAATATCAGTGGTGGTTATAATTTGGTGGCCGATTCTATGAATTGGTCGAATTTCGGGGTGAGTCTCAGGTTGAAACTAACTCAAAGTTATTCGCTGAGTTTGAGTACCAGCTTTGACCCGTACATGTATGGTCTGAATAGCAGTGGAAATCCTGTCAGAATAAACGAACTAAGATGGAACAATGGAAAATTGCCACGCTTTCAGGGAACAGGAACTTCTTACAACTATACCTTGAACAACGATACGTTTAATAAGATATTCAGAAAAGGTAGTTCGGGCAGTTCTTCCACGGGAAGAGATTCTGGTCCGCCACCGGGCTTCGACGAAAGTAACGAATCTGGTGACAGTGAACCATCTGGCACATTGAACAACCAGCAAGCTACAACTGAGGATGAGTTCCCTGCGTATAAAATCCCCTGGAGTATAAGCATCAGCTATTCAGTCAGATATCAGAATACGGAATTCAATAAAGAAAAAATGGAGTTTGATATGGGATTCATGCACAACCTGAGTTTAAATGGCAGCATTTCGCTTACTCCCAATTGGCGGATAAGTGGAAATTCGTCCTACGACTTTAAAGCTAAACAATTCACATACACGAGCATATCAGTCAACAGAAGTCTGCACTGCTGGAGTATGTCGGCGAATATTGTTCCCTTTGGCATGTTTAAATCCTACAACTTTCATTTGGGAGTTAATTCGAGTATGCTTTCCGACCTGAAATATGACAAACGGAGCGAGTATGGCGTGAACAAAATCACCTGGTATTAGGTTATATTGTTTCGAATAATCAGAACAAAAAATCATTTAAAAACAAATATTTATCAAAATGAAAATTACAGCAAACAAATCAGTTTCAGCCGAGTACGAACTTTATGTTGATGGAGCAGAAGGTGGAGAACCTGAATTAATGGAAAAAGCCACAGAGCAAAAGCCCCTCAGTTTTATTTATGGCGTAGGCATGATGCTTCCCAAATTTGAGGAGAACTTGTTCGGACTGTCGGTAGGCGACAAATTCGATTTCAGCATCAGTGCCGAAGATGCTTATGGCATGTACGAAGATGAAAATGTGATTGATCTGGATCGTTCTATCTTTGAAATCGATGGAAAACTGGACGAAAAGATGATTTTTGCAGGCAATGTTGTTCCTTTGATGGATTCGGAAGGAAACAGATTAAATGCACAGGTTGTTGAAGTAAACAACACTCATGTAAAGGTGGATTTGAATCATCCGTTAGCCGGTGAAAATCTGCGTTTCAAAGGTTCAGTGCTTGAAGTTCGCGAAGCAACCGAGCAGGAACTTGCTTCGCTTTATGGTGGCGGTGGTTGTGGCTGTGGCAGCGGTGGTTGCGGTAGTGGAGATTGCAGCACTGAAGATGATGGCGGTTGTGGTTGTGGCTCAGGATGTGGATGCTAAGCATTGCTAAATCAATCAACACATTACTTTTTAATATTCAAATAATATTCAGGTAGATGTCAAATTCTATTGGAAAAATCTTTGTATTTACATCATTCGGCGAGTCGCACGGAAAAGGTATCGGTGGTATTATCGATGGCTGTCCATCGGGCATTGAGCTGAATGAGAACTTCATTCAGAGTGAACTTGACCGTCGAAAACCCGGTCAGTCGTCCATTGCAACACCCCGTAAGGAAGATGACAAAGTAGAGTTTCTTTCCGGAGTTTTTGAAGGTAAAACTACAGGAACTCCCATTGCCTTTGTAATCTGGAACCAGAATCAGCAGAGTAAAGACTACGATCATCTTAAAGAAGTTTACCGGCCATCGCATGCTGATTTTACGTATCAGCAAAAATATGGCATCAGGGACTATCGCGGGGGCGGCAGAAGTTCGGCACGCGAAACAGCTTCAAGGGTTGTTGCCGGTGCTGTTGCAAAACTGGCGTTGCGACAAATGGGTGTCGAAATATCGGCATACACATCGCAGGTTGGTCCGTATGCCATGACAGTCAATCATGAATCTGTTGATTTATCTTTGACTGAATCGAATATAGTTCGTTGTCCGGAACCTGAAGTTGCAGAACAGATGATCAGTTATATCACTGAGCTCAAAAAAGCGGGCGATTCAACCGGTGGAACTATCAGTTGTATAATCCGTGGCATTCCGGCTGGTTGGGGCGAGCCTATTTTCGACAAGTTACAGGCGCGTTTGGCTTACGCCATGCTGAGCATTAATGCCTCGCATGGATTCGACTATGGCAAAGGATTTAATGGAGTAGCCATGAAAGGCTCTGAACTGAATGACTCGTTTGTTGTTGAGGATAACAATGTGACTACACGCACAAACCACTCAGGAGGAATCCAGGGAGGTATAAGCAACGGACAGGAAATTTATTTCCGCGTGTTGTTTAAGCCCGTTGCAACCATATCGCGCAAGCAGGACACCATCGACAGTCAACTGCAACAAGTGGAGTTACAAGCGAGAGGCAGACATGACCCTTGTGTGCTACCAAGAGCAGTACCCATTGTTGAGGCTATGGCGGCGCTAACACTTCTTGATGCATACCTCGTTTCGAAAGCCGGCATATGAAAAAAGACGCTGAATGGGCAATGATTATCAACCTGAAATCCGGAAAACGACATTTCAGAATTCAGATAAACTATTTGTTGAAATCACTCGACAAAGCAGGCATTGCCTATGAACAGCGCATTACTGAATTTGCAGGACATGCAGTTCTCATCGCACGCAATTTTGCCCGAAGAGGGTTCACAAAGTTTCTGATTGTTGGTGGCGACGGCACAGTGAGCGAAGTAATAAACGGTATTTTCGGGTCAGGAGTTACATTTGAGACTCCTCCCGAAATTGCTTTGATACCCAGAGGTACAGGCAACGACTGGGCAAGGTTCTGGGGCCTGACACGCGACTATAAGATGTCGCTTAAAACCTTCCTCGAAGGAAAAACCCGCAATATCGATTTGGGGATGGTAAGTTATGTGCTCGAAGGAGAAAATGAAAACCGCTATTTTATCAACTCGGTTGGCTTTGGTCTGGATGCTACTGTTGCCCACCACACCAACCGAATTAAAAGATTTGTAGGCAGTCATGCTTTCCTCTACTTCATAGCATTGCTATCCGCAGTGTTCAGATATAAATCGAAACAAGCCCACATAGCTGCAAAAGAACAAACAATCGACGATTTACTTTTTACAATGAATATTGCCAACGGCTGCTACAGCGGTGGTGGTATGAAACAAAACCCGGATGCCATTCCGTGGGACGGACTCATGGATGTGATGATGGCACGCAAACCTGCCGTTAAAGATATTCTGACAGCCTTACCCCTTGTTTTTAATGGAAAGATTTTACAACACCCTGTGATTGAATCTTTCAGAACAAAAGAAGTAACCCTGCACAGTCAGAACGGTAATTACTTCGAAGCGGATGGAATAGTAATACACTATGCTCCACCCGCCTCAATTACAGTTTTACCCTCGGCCTTAAAAATGATTGTGCCGTAGGTTTATTTTTTTACTATCTCTGACTATTCATCAGTATTCTTGCTTTAAGCTCAATCGTTCTTATCCTGTCTTTATAAAGATTATGCGCATTCAATTTGTGTATATCTAATGCAGCATCGGAGTTTCCTTCCCAGCGGCGACAAAGATAGACTGATTCGTAAATTCTTCCGATTTGATAATGACGGCTGATGGCTAAGCCAAGCGCATAATCTTCTCCATAGCTTGTATTGGGTACCTTGATTGCTCGTAATACGGGTGTGTAAAATGCCCTGGGTGCTCCCAGTCCGTTTATCCGCAGTGCATTATTACGACCGTTTTCCGGCGTCCACTCTTTGTGATCGATTAAGCCCGGAGGGATGGTCTGCAAATCAAAATTCGTCATGGTATAGGAACCCACCACCATGGCACATTGCTGCTCATAAAAAGCACCCACGATCATTTGAAGCGTGTTGTTGTTCTGATATAAGTCATCACTATCAAGTTGCACCGCGAACTTACCACAGTATTCCGAGTGAACTCCCCAGTTCCAGCAACCTCCAATTCCAAGATCGTTTCTATCTGGAATAAGATGAATCAAACGATGATCCTGGCTTGCCATTTCACGAATAATCTCTGTAGTGCCGTCGCCCGAATGATTATCAACAACGATTAAATTAAAATTGAACGGCGCCTGTTGCGAAAGTACCGACCGGATAGCATCGGCAATGGTGTTAACCCTGTTTCGAACCGGTATAATCACCGAAGCT
The DNA here is from genome assembly GCA_964389115.1 of uncultured Paludibacter sp. GTDB lineage: Bacteria > Bacteroidota > Bacteroidia > Bacteroidales > Paludibacteraceae > Paludibacter. Next base: position 21,562 of record CAYMDE010000021.1, read on the forward strand.
TCAACGGGAAAATTAATTTCATCAAAGGCTATACTTTGAAATTTTGGTTCCAGATACGCCCCGATTACTTTTAAGTGATTTGTACAAGCCCGTTCCATTTCTATTTGAACTGCCCTGTTTTTCGGATCAACATAATCGAACACCTTCTCGCCGCTTTTCCTTGTATCTAACTCTACTTCAGTATATAAATACTCGTTTAAATGAAAAACAGATGCTACTTGTGATATCTTCAATCGCAAATCGTACCATCCGGCATGCACAAACTCTTGCGACATGGAGGCGACCGCTTCTTTAAATACTGATGTGCGCAACAGCCATAACGAACCAAAATTGAAATCGTCACGCAAACTTCCCTCCTGATATCCGATAAGCGGATGTATGGTCTGCACGCCATTGGCAATCTGGTAATAATCAGCGTACAACATACCGGCAGTCACATCATCAGCTACCCTCACCATGCGCTCGAAAGCCATGTATCCCGGTTCAAGGCGCGTTGTTTTGTTGTAAAGCAGCACATAATCGGCATCGGCCATTGCTGCCATTGCACGCAAAGTAGACGTTGAGAAAGGCGCTTTTGTTTTTATCAATTGACAATTAGCAGGGTTATCAGCAGTATCCGCATCACCTATTAAAGTGACATTTCTTATCAGACTGGCCGACTTTAAGGCAGCAACTGTTTCGTGAGATTGCTCATCACCGGAAAAAAGAATAAATGAATGAATAGACGCCATGGAATGTGTGAATGATTTGGTGTTATATTAAAAGTGTTTTGTTCAGTTCAAACTAATACGCTTAATTTGCAGCGTAAAAATACATATTTCAGTTGAAAAATGATACAATTAATTGCTGATAGTGGCTCTACCAAAACCCAATGGGTGCTTACCAATGGGTCTGATATTCTCATTGAAACATTCACGAAAGGTATAAACCCGTTTTTTCAGGATGCAACTTCCATCGCTGAAGAAATAAAAAACGGACTCATACCCATGATTGACAAGAATATACCTGATAAGATTTTATTTTATGGAGCCGGTTGCGCTTTCCCGGATAAAAAAAAGATAGTTGCTGATGGAATTCAAAGTAATTTTACAGCATCTCAAATATTCGTCGAAAGTGATTTACTGGGAGCAGCCCGAGCTTTACTTCAGCACAACGAAGGTATCGCATGTATTTTAGGAACCGGCTCAAATTCATGCTATTATGATGGAAAAGAAATAGTTCAGAATGTTTCACCCTTAGGTTTTATTTTAGGAGATGAAGGCAGTGGTGCTGTGTTAGGCAAAACTTTGGTTGCCGACATCCTGAAAAATCAATTACCTGATGAAATAAAAACCAGGTTCTCCGAGCAATACAAGATGGGTGCGGCAGATATTTTGGACAAGGTTTACAAACAGCCATTTCCTAACAGGTTTCTCGCATCTTTTGCTCCATTTCTTTCTGAAAATATCGACCATCCGGATATCAGAAAAATGGTTTTAAAGAATTTTGAAGCATTCTTCGTAAGAAATGTGCTGCAATATAAAAAACCGCTACTGACGGTTAGTTTTACCGGTTCAGTAGCAGTTCATTTTAATTCAGTTTTAGTTGAAGCAGCTGAAAATCTTGATTTACAAATTGGCAAAATTGAGCAAAGTCCGCTGCCAGGATTAATCCAGTATCATTGTCAGCAATAAATCATTGCCAGTCGAGAATAACTTTTCCGCACTGACCCGACTCCATGATATCGAATCCCTGTTGAAAATCATCCACAGACATACGGTGGGTAATCACCGGACTAAGGTCGATGCCTGATATGAGCATTTGCTCCATTTGATACCAGGTTTCCCACATCTCACGACCATAAATCCCCTTCAGGGTTAATGCTTTAAAGATGATAGTATCCCAATGTACCTGTGTGTTGTTTGGAAGGATTCCGAGCAATGAGATTTTGGATCCATTATACATGTTTTCGATCATACTTTCGAATGCTGCAGGCGAACCCGACATTTCGAGTCCGATATCGAAACCAACCATATTCAACTGTTTGATAGTGCCTTCAATTGTTTCGCCACGGGTCGGATTAATTGTAAGTGTAGCTCCCATCTTTTTGGCAATATCGAGCCTGTAATCGCTCAAATCACTCACCACGATGTGTCTCGCTCCGGCATAGCGACAAATAGCTGTTGCCATGCAACCAATCAGTCCGGCCCCCGTAATAAGCACATCCTCACCCACTAACGGAAAAGAAAGTGCGGTATGGGTAGCATTCCCAAAAGGATCCATGATGGACGCCATTTCGTCGGGTATGCGGGCATCAAGTCGCACCACATTGGCTGCAGGAATCGACAAGTATTCTGCAAACGCACCATCACGATTCACACCGATACCGATGGTATTTTCACAAACATGCAACTTCCCGCGCCTGCAATTACGGCAATGACCGCAAGCAATATGTCCTTCTCCGGTTACGCGCTCGCCGATTTTCAGGTGACGTACTCCCCTGCCCTTTTCTACGATTTCACCTACCCATTCATGACCAATAATCATGGGCGTTTTGATGGTGCGTTGCGACCATTCATCCCATTTATAGATATGTAAATCGGTACCACAGATGGATGTTTTCTTAATTTTAATCAGCACATCATTGATGCCGATATGTGGCAGAGGTACATCCTCCATCCAGATACCACGTTCCGGTTTCAGTTTTATGAGGGCCTTCATTTTGTTCATTTAAATTAGTTATTTAATCGATTGTCTCCGGATTATTTTACAACCCCGAGTTTCAATCCAACTTTTCTGAATGCCGCGATACAGCGATCGATATGTTCCGTTTCGTGTGCAGCAGAAATCTGCACCCTGATACGTGCAAGATCTTTTGGCACAACAGGATAGCTAAATCCAATCACATAAATGCCTTCATCGAGCATCATGGCTGCAAACTCCTGTGATAGACGTGCATCGTACAACATTACTGCACAAATGGCCGATTCAGTTGGTTTGATATCGAACCCAAGTGCCAGCATCTTTTCCAAAAAATAAGCGGTATTCCGGTGAAGTTTATCCTGCAGTTCGTTGGTTTCTTCCATCATGCGAAACATTTTTATCCCCGCGGCCGCCACCATCGGTGGTATTGAATTAGAGAACAGATACGGCCGCGATCGTTGCCGAAGCATATCAATAATCTCCTTTTTGCCTGTCGTGAAACCGCCTATCGCTCCCCCGAAAGCCTTTCCGAGCGTACCGGTTATGATTTCAATTTTTCCTTTCAGATTGAATAATTCTGTTACTCCGCGACCTGTTGCGCCCACCACACCTGCCGAGTGCGACTCATCAACCATAATCATGGCATCATATTGCTGTGCCAGTGCATAGATACGGTCAAGGGGCGCTACATTTCCATCCATCGAGAAAACGCCATCAGTAACTATCAGTCGGAAACGCTGAGCCTGAGCAGCCTGCAGTTGCTTTTCGAGATCGGCCATATCAGCATTGGCATAGCGATAACGTTGCGCCTTGCAAAGTCGCACACCATCAATGATAGAAGCATGATTCAGCGAGTCCGAAATAATTGCATCCTGTTCGCTCAACAGAGGTTCGAAAACACCACCATTCGCATCGAAACAGGCAGCATAAAGAATGGTATCGTCCATGCCAAAAAAGCGGGCAACTTCCGATTCAAGTTCTTTGTGCAAATCCTGTGTGCCACAAATAAACCGCACCGACGACATACCATAGCCGCGGGTATCAAGCGACTCACGAACGGCATCTTTCAATGCAGGATGATCCGACAATCCAAGGTAATTATTCGCACAAAAGTTAAGCACTTCCCTTCCATCAGCCACACGGATGGTTGCGCCCTGCGGAGAAACAATAATCCGCTCGGTCTTGTACAGTCCGGCGGATTGAATTGCAGCTAACTCCTTATCGATATGAGTTTTAAATGCATCGTACATAGGTGTCTTGTTTTAAAGTTTTGACACACAAATATACGCTATATTCTGAGAGTTTAAATCGGAAAATGTTGTTTTTTTGAATATATATAGAAAATCATATCTGCCAGTCCTGATTCAGGTTTCCTTTGCTGAAAGGAGTCTGGTAAATCAGCTTGTAAAGAATGGGATAAATCTTACATGCAACACAAAATCCCAGGGCAGATTCAAGCAGAGCGCACACACCGAAAACAATCGCGAAAACCAGTGCGGTAACCGGTGCACCAACCAAACTGAAAAACAGCACCAATACTGAAAATAACAAACCTACACGAGCAGCAAAAATCTTGGGACCGGCATTAATCAAATCAGGTTTTACTTTAAGTTTCTGAAGGATGAATTTTGACACAATCGCGAAAACACTGAACTGTGGCTTTTCAAGACCACGTGCCAGAAAATCGACCAAAAGAATCCAAACAGGGATAAGATTAGATGTCAGCACATAAACAATCAGAAACAACACAGTAAAGAAACCGTTTAAACGCGCTACATGTTCGTCGATTTTGCGGTATGATATGGGGCAGAATGCATTATTATTCATAACATTATATTTTTTGATATTAATCACGTTACAAAAATACGACACTTAAACCAAGCACAAAATACCCTAACACCATGATTTTCATACCCTGAATATGGTATGCATTGAGAACTGCAAAAATCTGCTCTCTTCATTCTGCACACTTCAAAAAATTGATTACTTTTGCAACGCAATTGCAACAAGGCCCCGTAGTTCAGCTGTATAGAACGTCAGATTCCGGTTCTGAAGGTCGCAGGTTAGAATCCTGCCGGGGTCACTTTCGGTCATTTATCCCCCCGATTGAGAGTTTTATCCACCCATCAAACTAAAGAATTGCTATATCTTTGCATGGTTTGTAAATCTGTATATCATGACAAAGAAATTCACCATGCTGATGGCACTGGCTTTTTCAGCTATATTGGCATTAGGGAGTACTGCAACTGTTGTTAACTCAGCCGACTCGGCTTACTTGTTTAGCTATTCAACATTAAAAAACTCAGGGCGCAACGGAATGCATTATGCCTGGAGCTACGACCGCAAAAACTGGAATGCAATTGGTCCGGAATTCCGCTATCTGTTTTGCGATTACGGGAACTGGGGCAACCAGAAGCGATTGATTACACCGTTTATGTTCCGCGACAAAAACCTGCGATGGCATTGTATCTGGAGTTTGAACGAGCGTGAAGGTGTTTTTGCACATTCATACTCCGACGATCTTGTGTATTGGTATCCACAGATATATCCGCAGGTTTCGACCGATCGCAACTGCATGTTGCCCGAAGTAAGTTACGACCCGCAAAGCGATTTATATCGTATTACCTGGCTGAGCGAACAACCGGGAAGTGCTCCGGAGGTTTTCGGAAATTCAACCAGCGACTTCAAAAGATTTACACCGACTGTTAAACTTGACGCATCTGCCCGGCTGAATCTGCGGGAAGAAATAATGATTGAAAACAGCAAGGAACTGGGTTTAGTCAGAAAAATATCTGGCGATGAACTGCATAGCATCCTCGAAAAATACAGGATTGAACAAATCAAAAAAGCTCAGAACGAGGAAACTACACGTGAAGATGCAGTGCGTTATGCCGGCCTTGGAGGTTTGAATGCAACATTTGCTGTTAATGCAAAACAAACTAAAGCAATCAGTAATGAATTAATCGGCATTTTTTACGAGGATATTAATTATGCAGCCGATGGTGGTTTGTATGCCGAACTTATTCAGAATCGTGGTTTCGAATATCATCCCTCCGAAAAGAGATTCCGTGATGAAAACTGGAACAGTCGACATTCATGGACCTTGAACGGCAGCAATGCTTCCTTCCTGATTGACACTGTCAGCCCCATTCATATCAACAATAAACATTATGCTGTACTCGACCTTATCCGTCCGGGCGCTACGCTAAGCAACGATGGATTCAATGGCATTGCACTTGTGGCGGGCGACAAATATGTTTTTACAGCTTTCGTCAGAGTTCCATCCGGTAAGAGACAACGCATTTTGATAAGATTAACAGGGCCTGACAACGAAGTATATGGCTCAACCCACATAACTGTCAGAGCCCGCAAGTGGAAGCAATACAGTGCAGTAATTACTGCAAACACAACAGTTTCCAACGCCAAACTCGAAATTGTACCGCAACGTGAAGGAATGTTGCATCTCGACATGATTTCATTGTTCCCGCAAAAAACATTCATGAACCGTAAAAACGGACTGAGAGCTGATTTGGCTAAGATTATCGCTGATATGAATCCTCGCTTTGTGCGTTTCCCGGGAGGTTGTGTGGCTCATGGCGACGGACTGCATAACATGTACCGCTGGAAAAACACGATTGGTCCGCTCGAAGCACGGGTACCACAACGCAATATATGGGGATACCATCAATCGATGGGATTGGGCTACTTTGAATATTTCATTTTTTGCAAAGACCTTGGAGCAGAGCCAATTCCTGTTGTACCTGCAGGCGTTCCCTGCCAAAACTCATCCACAGGAGGTTACGGTCAGCAAGGCGGTATTCCAATGTGCGAAATGCACGACTATGTGCAGGAAGTGCTCGACCTGATTGAATGGGCTAACGGAGATCCCCGCAAATCAAAATTAGCTAAAATGAGGGCCGATGCAGGTCATCGCGCTCCCTTTAACCTGAAATATATAGCCGTAGGAAACGAAGATCTTATCAACGATATTTTCGAAGAACGCTTCACAATGATTTTCAACGCAGTGAGAGAAAAATATCCCGACATCATTGTCATCGGCACAGCTGGTCCTTTCAATGAAGGAACCGATTATACAGAAGGCTGGAAGATTGCCCGAAAACTGAATATCCCAATGATGGATGAGCATTATTATCAATCTCCCGGTTGGTTTATTCATAACAATGATTTCTACGACAACTACGACCGCAATGGCTCAAAGGTATATTTGGGTGAATATGCAGCGCATCTTCCGGGCAGACCAAACAATATTGAAACAGCACTCGCAGAGGCCCATTACCTGACTGCCATCGAGAGAAACGGTGATATTGTGAGCATGACTTCATACGCTCCTTTGCTTGCCAAAGAAGGCTTTACTCAATGGAACCCCAACCTGATATATTTCAATAATACTGAGGTAAAGCCAACCGTGGGTTACTACGTGCAAAAAATGTATGGCCTGAATTCAGGAGATTACTACCTCGAAAACAACATGAAACTCACCAATGATAGTTTCGATGTAAATAAAAGAGTGGCAACTTCGGCTGTACGCGATTCAGAAACAGGCGATTTAATTATTAAAATGGTGAATATCCTGCCTGTTGAAATCAACACAGATATAACACTGGAAGGTGTAAACACTGCAACATCTGCTACCCGTACCGTTTTGAAGGGTGACCCAACCGATCGCAGGGCCATGCCTGTAGAAGATGTTATAACAGTGGACAACAACTTCAGTTGCACACTTGCTCCATATTCCTTTACGCTTATCAGAATTAAAACAAAATAATCACCATTCAATGACGAAACCAAATCATTTCTTATTACTGCTGTGCTTTTTCAGTCTTTTCAGTCTTTCTGCTTTAGCTCACAACCATCAGGGATGCTGCAACAGCATGGCGCGTAAATCGTTTTCGCACCATCAGGTAAAATTGCTCCCGGGAATGTTTCAGCATGCCCAAAACGTAAGTCTGAATTACCTCCTGGAACTTGATCCCGATAGGTTGCTTGCTCCGTTTTTACGGGAAGCAGGACTTGAACCTAAAAAACCGGCATATCCGAATTGGGAATCTACCGGACTCGACGGACATATCGGAGGCCATTATCTTACTGCGCTGGCACTTAAATATGCTGCAACAGGCGAAAAAGAAATTTTGCGCCGTTTGAATTACATGATTGATGAACTCGAACGTTGTCAGAACGCTTATGGCGACGGATATATCGGAGGGGTTCCGGGCAGCAGACAATTATGGAAGGAAATTGCTGAAGGAAACCACAGAATCGGAGCATTCAGCATGAATGGCAAATGGGTTCCTTTGTATAATATCCATAAAACATACGCCGGGCTGCGCGATGCATGGCTCATTACAGGCAACGAAAAGTCTAAAAAAATGCTGATTCGTTTTACCGATTGGATGATCAAATTAACAGAACCTTTCAATGATAATCAAATCCAAAACATCCTTCGTTCCGAATATGGAGGGTTGAATGAAGTTTTTGCAGATGTGGCAGCTATTACCGGCGAAAAAAAATATATCGATCTGGCATATCGTTTTTCTCATCACTACCTGCTCAATCCCCTCATTCTGGGAGAAGATCGCCTCAACGGGATGCATGCCAACACTCAAATTCCGAAAGTTGTAGGCTTTGAACGTATAGCTCAGATTGCACATGACGAGAAATACCATCAGGCAGCACGTTTCTTTTGGGAAACGGTGGTCAACAACCGCACATCAGCTATTGGTGGCAATAGTGTCAGAGAACATTTTCATCCAATCGATGATTTTTCCTCGATGATTCGCAGTGAGGAAGGTCCTGAGACTTGCAACACCTATAACATGATGAAGCTAAGTCATATGCTTTATGAAACCGAAGGAAATGAACGCTATATTGATTACTACGAAAGAGCGATGTACAACCATATCCTTTCAACTCAACATCCTGAAAATGGAGGATTAGTGTATTTCACACCCAAACGTCCGGGACATTACAGGGTATATTCGCAAGTTGAAACCAGCTTTTGGTGTTGCGTTGGGTCAGGGATTGAGAACCACTCGAAATACGGCGAACTGATTTATGCGCATAACGACAAAGACTTGTGGGTCAATCTATTCGTTCCGTCTGAACTTAACTGGGAAGCCAAAGGACTCACTTTGCGTCAGGAAACGGAGTTTCCGTATAAAGAAATTTCAACAATAAAACTGAAACTGAAGAACAGAGAGAGTTTCACCATCAATATCCGTTATCCATCGTGGGTAGCAGGAAAAGGAATGCAGATAAGCGTAAATGGCAGAAAACAAAAGTTTACAAACCAACCGGGAAGTTATGTTTCTATCAACAGGAGATGGAAATCGGGCGATAGAATACGCATTGAACTTCCTATGGAAGCGAACATTGAGAATCTGCCTGATGGCTCTGATTACATTGCATTCATGTATGGTCCAATCGTGCTGGGAGCGAAAACAAGCACAGAAAACATGACCGGTTTATATGCTGACGATAGCCGCGGTGGACATATTGCCTCAGGACCACAAATTCCACTGAATGAAGTGCCAATTCTGCTAAGCAATCACAAAGAAAAACTGGCAGAAGCAATGATCCCGGTAAAAGGGAAACCGCTTACTTTCAAACTGGCTAAAGGTTTGGTTGATGATCAATTCAGCGACTTAACACTGGAACCTTTTTATAGCATTCATAGTGCGAGGTATATGATTTACTGGCAGGTGATGTCGCCGGAAATGCAACAGGCTTTACAGGAGAAACAAAAGGAAGAAGAAAGAAAACAACGTGCTTTGCAGGAACTTACCCTTGATATGGTAATGCCGGGACAACAACAACCTGAATCGGATCATTTCATCGAGTTTGAAGATTCGCAAATCGGAGTTCACAGCAACCGTCACTGGCGTGATGCGCGTGGCTGGTTCAGCTATCAGCTTCGTGACCCACAGAAACAAGCACAAAAGCTGAGCGTTACCTATTATGGTCTCGATAGTGGAAGACGTTTCCGCATTCTTATCAACGGACATGTAATTGCCAATGTGCATTTGGACGGAAAACAGGGTGATCGCTTTTACGCTGTAGAGTATGCTATCCCTGAAACATTGGTGAAAGCATCAAACGGTGTTCTGACTGTGAGATTTGAAGCAGAACAAAACTCCGTTGCCGGAGGTATCTACGAAGTACGACTGATGAAGTAAAAAATTGTAAGATTAATCAAAAAGCCTCGTAACTGCGGGGCTTTTTCTTTTTCTGAAATGCTTGAATTTCGGACTGTTTACCAAAAAGATACCTGAGAGTACGATGGCAGCACCAAGCATTTCTTTCCAGGTGAGAAATTCGCCAAGAACTGGCACTGAAAAAAGTGCTGTGAAAACCGTCTGACTAAGCAAACTAACCGATGCAACAGTAGGCGAAATATGTCCGAGCGCCTGGTTAATAGTTAACCAACCTACCACCTGTGGAATTAACCCAAGTGCAATCAGCGCCCACCAGCTTTTTGGGGCAAAACCAAACATTTCAACGCCGGCTATCAGACTAACAATTCCGAGTAGTACGGTACTTGAAATCATAGAAATGGCAGTAAAGCTGAAGGTGTCGAGCGTATTACGACCTTTTCTTACTATCAGTAAATAGGCACCGTAAAACATGCTGGCGGTAATGGCGAGACCCTCGCCCAAATTCAGTCCTGAACCAAAAACCTCTCGAACTCCCACGATAACCAACACACCTACCAACGCCAAAACAGTTCCGATCCAGAAAATCCTGCCCGGCTTTTCCCGCAGGAACAACAAGGCTCCGAGTCCGACCCAAATAGGCGCCAGATTCGCCAACAGCGTTGAAACAGAAGCTTTGGAAATCATGATTGAAGAGTTCCACAAAGCAATATCGGCCCCGAAAAGCAATCCACAAATGATGGCAAGCCAAACGCCCCTCTTGTCGGTGATCGGTTTTCTGTAAAAATACCAGACAGGCAAAATGGCCAAAGTGCCAAAGAACAAGCGATAAAATCCGGAAGCAACTCCGGAAACATCAGCCAGCTTAACGAGGATAGCCGACCAGGAAATACAAACCACTCCGATAAAAAGCAGGATATAATTCCTGACAAGCAACTTATTTTCGTTCATTTAGATTTTCATTATCAACAGGATACTCAGGAATTTCGATTTTCCTGCAATTGCTAAGTCCGCGATCTATCAGCACGTTCAACTCATAAATCAAATCTTTGTATTCGTAACGATAACCACACTGATACATTTCAACCAATGGCCTGTCGTCAAGAATAAATTGCATCATTATCTCGACAGGCGGTGGCGAATGCAAAAGGATGTATTGTTTATAATTAAACCTGAGAAATGCCACATCGGTGCCAATCCCATAGTTATCGAGCCAATATCCCTGATTCAACTTTGTCGGCATAGCCGGCTTACCCAAATAGTGCAATTCCGCAGGATCGGGAAAGTAAACAATTTCTGTACGCTCAGTGTTCATGCGAACAGGAACATATTGTCCGTAATCGCCCCTGGTTTTATAAATAATTACCGGACTGTCCGGGATAAAATGCATGATATCCTGATGGGTTACTGTTGACACAGGGATGGGACGCCGGTTGGAACAAGAAGGCAAAAGAAATATGAGAACCCACAGCGCAAACCAATGTATTTTACTCATCTTCAAAATATTAAATTAAAAGTGTATTTATCGCACTTATTGCAGCAAAAGTAATGCTTTTTTCTATCAAAAATCATTACTTTTGCGAAACTATAAATAATGACTCACAATGCAAAATCATATAAAACCCGATTATATTTTCGAAACAAGCTGGGAAGTTTGTAATCTTGTAGGCGGCATTTACACAGTTTTATCAACCAGAGCAGCCACTTTAGTTAAGGAGCATGGCGACAAACTTATTTTTATCGGTCCTGATGTGTGGCAAAACAGCAATTGTCCCTATTTCGAAGAAGATGAGGATATGCTTGCAGAATGGAGAAAGTTCACACTTCAACATTTCAGCTTAGCTGTTCGCACCGGAAGATGGAACATCCCCGGTAAACCAATGGCTATTTTAGTCGATTTCAAACTGTTGATGCCATACAAAAACCAGATATACGGCAAAGTATGGGAAACATCGGCGGTAAATTCGCTCAATGCATATGGCGATTACGACGACTCATCCATGTTTGGCTATGCAAGCGGTATGGTGATTGAAAGCTTCTGTCGTTTCCATCAACTGAATGCCGAAACTAAAATCATCGCACACTTCAATGAATGGATGACCACCTTCGGATTGTTCTATGTTCGTGAAAACATAAAACATGCAGCAACAGTGTTTACCACGCATGCAACTTCTATCGGTCGATCCATTGCCGGCAACCACAAACCCTTGTATGATTATCTGCAGGAGTATAATGGCGACCAGATGGCCGGAGAGCTCAACATGGTGTCGAAACATTCTGCAGAGAAAAGGGCTGCGTGGCTTGCCGACAGCTTCACAACTGTGAGTGATATTACAGCCCGTGAATGTAAGCAATTACTTGAGAAAGAGCCGGATGTTGTTACACCCAATGGTTTTGAAGATGATTTTGTGCCGGCCAAACGAAGCTTTACTCAAAAAAGAAAAAGCGCCAGAGAATTACTGCGAAATGTTGCAGCAACACTCACCGGATCTGAAATTGCTGAAGATGCGCTTTTCATGGTCACAGCTGGCCGTTACGAATTTAAAAATAAAGGTATCGACGTATATATTGAAGCGCTGAAACACCTCAACGATAACCAAAACCTGAAGCGCGACATGGTGGCTTTCATCATGGTACCGGGCTGGCATAAAGGCTTCAGACCTGAACTTGCTGAGGCGTTGAAAAACAAGGGACCAAAATTCAGGACAGCCAATAAACTTACCACCCATGAGTTGCACGATTACCGTCACGACAAAGTGGTGGAATGTCTTGAATGGTTTCATCTTAAGAACCTGGAAACCGACCGTGTTAAAATTGTTTTTGTGCCTGCCTATATGAATGGAAACGATGGAATATTCAATAAAAGCTATTACGATTTGCTGATTGGATTTGATTTATCCGTTTTTCCATCTTATTATGAACCCTGGGGATATACTCCTCTCGAAAGTGTTGCATTTCATGTGCCCACCATCACAACAGATTTGTCAGGCTTTGGCAATTGGGTTTCAACAAAACCGCAAAATCTGAACGAAGGTGTTGGTATCATCCATCGCTCCGATTACAATGCATATCATGTCGCACTTGAATTGGCTGATATGATTTATAATTTCAGCGAGCTATCTGATGAAGAAGTAAATACGATTCGCGAAAAAGCGGTGGCAATTGGTCAAAAAGCGCTCTGGAAACACTTCATCCAACATTATCACGACACCTACACAATCGCGCTAAAACGCAAAGGTTACGTTTAAATACTCAGAATTTCAATATTTCT
>CAYMDE010000022.1:0-2922 GCA_964389115.1 uncultured Paludibacter sp.
AAACAAAGGCGGAACGGGAAAAAGATTGTCTTTAATAATCCTGAGAGAATCAATGAAATGCAATATTTTTGTCTGGCCGCCACCCGAACAATGCACCATACCATGAATTTCAGGACGGAGAGCATCGAGGATTTTCTGAATAACAGGGGCATATGTTCTGGTTGGAGATAAAACCAATTTCCCGGCATCCAAAGGAGCACCGGGCACCGGATCAGTTAACTTCATTGAACCTGAGTAGGCTAAATCTGAAGGTATTGACGAGTCATAGCTCTCCGGAAATAAGACTGCCAGCTCATTATTGAAAACGTCGTGGCGGGCTGATGTTAGTCCGTTACTCCCCATTCCTCCGTTATATTCCTTCTCATAAGTTGCTTGTCCACTGGACGATAAGCCAACAATTACATCTCCCGCCTGAATGCGTGCATTATCAATCACATCGGCACGCTTCATGCGACAAGTAACCGTGCTGTCAACTATAATAGTACGTACTAAATCGCCCACATCAGCTGTTTCGCCACCTGTTGGATAAATCCTTACGCCGAGCTGAGCCAACTCTTCAACCAACTCATTGGTGCCATTGATAATCGCTGAAATAACTTCTCCGGGAATCAGGTTTTTATTTCTTCCGATGGTAGAAGAAAGTAAAATATTATCAGTAGCACCAACACAAAGCAAATCATCGATATTCATTATCAGCGCATCCTGTGCAATTCCTTTCCAAACCGACAAGTCGCCGGTTGTTTTCCAATACATATAAGCCAGTGATGATTTTGTACCTGCACCATCAGCATGCATGATATTGCAATATTCGGGGTCGTTACCAAGAAAATCAGGCACTATTTTACAGAAAGCCCTGGGGAATAATCCTTTGTCAATGCCTTTAATTGCATTGTGCACATCTTCCTTGGAAGCCGAAACTCCCCGCTGATTATATCTCTGATCGCTCATAATTTTCTACCGGTTGATTGCCGGATTTTCAGTTAAACATTAATATTTTTATCTGCCACACTCCTTGATCATTGTACTGATTCTCTCGTTCAGTTCATCAGCTTTTATCATTTCTTCAAGGGTGATATGCATTCTGTAACACCAAAAATTTCTGGGATTGCTTGGCACATTGATTCGCTCTGCAGTAGGACTTTCATGACTAAGTTTCCCGTCGATAGCCAACCAGTCTTGCCACGGCAAAACCACCAACATGGCTTGAGAATCTAGATGCTGACGAATTATCCTTTCGGCAATCCATGGTTCGCACTGCTTCGGTGCAGGTCCCTGGATACCCAATGCCCTGTTGAAAAAGCGTTGTATGATATTTTTATCTTCAAGCCACCAGGCTCTGATTGGATTCATATCGTGTGTTGAAGTTGTGCAAACCGACAAATATGGCGCATCAGCAGGCATTGCAAACTCATGGGATGTCTTTTTGGGCATGCGCTGAATCTCCAGACTCAGCAATTCAAGCTGATGCATCACCTCCGGAACTGAATCGGGAACCATACCCAAATCTTCACCACATACAAGCATATTCGTCGACTCAATCAATGCCGGCAGCTTCTTCATAGCCTGCTTTTTCCAAAACTCATTATGTCTGTGATAATAAAAGTCAACATAGATGGCATCTAAAATCCTCCTGGTATCTTCCGGCAAGTCGCGGAAAGTGGCCGAACTATGCATCGAAATTCTGGGGTGGAAACGATCGGGCTGACGGGAATCTCGCAGGAATAAAACCTCACAATGAAGCATATAAAGTCCGTCGCGCACCACAACCTCCTTGTTACCAAAATTATAACCTAAGGCTGCGAAATGAGTTTCAACTTTCTTCTGCGTATCAAACTCCGGCTTGAACTTATAATTCTGCCATCCGTCCTTATCAAAGTATTCCCTGATTACCTCTTCTGTATATTTCCCGAAAACAGCATATAAAACATGTTCCTTCAGATAGGGTTTTAGAAAACGATTATCATCCCATCTCAGTCCCTTCTGCTCAAGTTCTTCAATGCTATAAGGTAATGATGGATTAAAAGTTCCGGTGAGTCCCCACACATCATCTCCCGGTATTTCCCAAATTCTGAAAAAACCAAGAATGTGATCAATACGGTAAGCGTCGAAATATTCTGCTAATTTCTGAAAACGCTTTCTCCACCAGGCAAATCCATCCTGCTCCATCAGTTCCCAGTTGTAAGTTGGGAAACCCCAGTTCTGACCAGTTACCGAAAAATCATCAGGGGGTGCGCCTGCCTGTTTTGAAGTGTTAAACATTTCAGGCTCAACCCATGCATCAACACTACGCGGACTAACACCTATCGGGATATCGCCTTTGATCGAGATACCTTTGCTGCGAGCATAATCATGCACCTCCAGCAACTGCTTATTTAGATGAAATTGAAGGAAGTAGAACAACGCAATTTCATTGAAATGCTCATTCTGAGGACTTGAAAGCTCCAGGACTTCCTGCTCATTATAGGTCTGATATTGTGGCCATTTACCAAATTCAGGAGTACCAAAACGATCACGAAGCCAGGAAAAAACGGCATAGGGTACCAACCATGTTTTATTGTCTTCAAAAAACTGTTTGTATTCAGATGATTTAAATACTTTGGTTGCAGTTTCTTCAAAAATTTCAAGAAAATACTCCCGTTTCGCATTCATCACATTTTGATAATCTGAAAACGATTTGGCATTCAGCTCCTTCTTTTTGGCACTGAAATAATCTCTCCTGTCCTTATTTTTCAACTTACCCATTGCATCAAGATTTAAATACAATGGATGAAGTGCATATACCGAAACAGCATTATAGGGATACGAGTCGTAGTTGCTATGATAAAGAATTGTGTCATTAATCGGCAAGACCTGTATCATCTTCTGACCGGTTAGCACAGCCCAGTCAACCATCAGCTTTAAATCATAAAACTCTCCGGTACC
>CAYMDE010000022.1:3022-34041 GCA_964389115.1 uncultured Paludibacter sp.
TCCATTTTTTTCTTCACATCCCAATTGCCCAAAACCGACTGATTACCGGTTATTGCAAAGTGACGTCCCGGTTCAACTTCCGGAGCATATAATCTAAGTACTAAATCATCATTGATATCACAACAACATTTCCGGGTTGGTCTTTCGAAGTAGCAATCCCGAAACACTACAGTTTCAAAAGGTGTTTGTCCGGCCGACTGACGCCAGGTATCATGAAAACAAATGTCTTTTGGGGATTTGGATGCCGGTACTGGTCTTGGCTGACCAAACTCTTTATGAATCTTGCCGGATGCACCTTCGAGATAATAATTGTAAGTTAAACCTTCGGGAATCTCATCCATTCGAAGGTTAGCAGTCCATATAAAATCCTGATTACAAACCATTTCATGCTTTCCGCATATTTTGGCAGCATTTTCCGGCCCATCAATAACAAGTCGGATCATTTCTCCCCATTGGGTAACAAAATGGATTTTAAAATTCACTATCATAGGGCTTTCTTTTATTATTTCACAAACACGAAAGATGCCAATCATCCTAACGTTTCACTGCATGCAAAAGTACTAAAAACAATTTCCTGTAAAAACCAACAGAAACTAATTTTCTGTTATTGAAGCGGAAACGTTTGCATTTTACAAATCAAAGCTTTATCAACATGTTTGTGATTCAAAAAACCGAATTATCATATAAAAAAAGCCATCCGGTTCAGGGATAGCTTTTCGAGGTACTTGGCGGATTCGAACCGCCGTAGACGGTTTTGCAGACCGGTGCCTAACCACTCGGCCAAAGTACCATGACTTTTCGGTCTGCAAAGATAATACAATTTTCGAATGTGACAAGTATAAAACCATGCAGCAGTCAACATTCGCAGACATTACATCCAGAACAACAAATCAAAGCGGCATGTTACTTCTCTGCCTTTCAGGCATTCGTTGAATTAAATCCTGTCTGTATACTCTTTCCGCATTAAAGATTTTATGAATGACTTCAGCACTAACAACGCGCTTTATTTTTTCATAGTACCGCTTTTGTGCAGCAGCCTTTGCAATATCAAAATTGATATAGGCTTCATTAATAGCTTCGAAATTGATTGGGTTATTTCCGCCTCCTCTGCGATTAGACCGGAACAATTCACGATTTTTATCCATGATATCCCAGATTTCGTTTTCATATTCATTGAAAAACGGGCGTACTGCTCTTGCATCGGCCTGACTAAGCTCTGCTTTTTCTACAATGAATTCCCATTTCATATTCAGAATTTCTTCTCTAGACATGCGTTGTGGTCGGTTATTTTGAGCTTCCAATCCAAAAAGAACCGTCAACAGAATTACCAGGGTTAGTTTTGTTCTCATAATTATAAACATTTAATCCTCAGCAGTTAAATAGCTGTTGTAATAATACTCCATCAAAGCTGAATCATCCAGTTGTGAGATGATATACATTTCATACATTTCAGCATGTTTTCGCTTGTTCTCCTGATAAATATTGAAGATCACATTTCCCAGAATGAATACACCTACAAACATGGCTGCCATGTACATCCAGGGTGTCACCATACGCTTAACAGTTACCTGAGCTGCACCAATCTGTTGATCCATTTCCAAAGCAAAACCCTCGAAATAGTTTTCGGGCACACTAAACGGTATCCTGTTGCCTGCTTTATCCAGATATGTACGATTTTTTTCTGTCATAATCTTGTACTTTGTACGGGTTTTAGACTCTTATTCCTCTAAAAGGTTTAATTCAAATTTTGTTAAATCAATAATTTTGAAGCATTTATTTTGAATTCAGCACCTTTTCTTCGGATAATAGCTTTTCAATTTTCTTTACTGCATGATGGTAAGATGCTTTTAATGCACCCACCGATGTTTCGAGTATATCTTCCATTTGTTCATAGGTAAGATCATCGAAATATTTCATATTAAAAACCAGTCGCTGCTTTTCCGGGAGTGTCAGTATAGCCTCCTGCAATCTCATTTCAGCTTCATTGCCATCGAAATATGTATCAGCGTGTAATTGATTCATCAACAAGCCCTCCTCATCTTCCATGGAAGCTACATTTCTCATCCGTTTCTGTGCCAGAAAAGTCATTGTTTCGTTGGTAGCAATCCGATAGAGCCAGGAAGATATTTGCGCATCTCCCCTGAAACCGGCTATGGCATTCCAGGCCTTCAGAAAAGTATTTTGCAAAACATCATTGGCATCGTCGTGCGAAAGCACCATTTTGCGTATATGCCAATACAGACGCTCCTGATACAGACGTACCAGTCCTGAAAATGCAGCCGATCGTGTTTTTGGATTGGCAAGGCTGTTCATTAATTCAGCATCTTGTAATGACATATTTTTCTTTTCGTGCAACAGGTATTTTTAATATGCGATGATAAGACGAATTATTGCGGCCAAAGTTTAATTGAGATAATTAATTCTTTTTCCCAACACTCGCCCTAACCATCCGATAGTTTCCATGAATATCTTTTTTCAACACCACATCTTCATAACCCAAATTTCTCAGCATCTCACAACAAGCTGTGGCATAGTCGCGATGAACCTCGAAATACAACTTTCCGCCTGCAGTTAATTTTTCCATTGCAATTTCTGCAATTCTCCTGTAAAAAAGCAATGGGTCGTTTTCAGGAACGAACAAGGCCAAATGAGGTTCAAAATTCAGTACATTCTGATGGATGGAATCTTTCTCATTGATTGGGATGTACGGCGGGTTACTTACAATTACTTCATAACAATGCATTGGCAAATCATCTTTCAGGATGTCGAGCCGAATAAACTCAACAGCTAAATTATTTAACACAGCATTATTCCCCGCAACTTCCAAAGCATCCTGTGAAATATCGCAGGCATAAACATCCGATTCTGGAAGAAATGATTTCAGGCTTAATGCGATACATCCACTTCCGCATCCAATATCGATTATGGGTCCGTGATTTGGTTTGTCTGCAACTATCCACTCTATCAATTCCTCGGTTTCCGGTCGCGGAATAAGCACATGTTCGTTAACGTTGAATTGTAAACCGCAAAACTCTGTTTGACCAAGTACATATTGAATCGGACGATAGTTTTGCAGGTCAGTCAAATAATTATCAAGCACCTCCCTTTGTTTATCGGAAATTATTGTATTTTTGTTAACCAATAGCCCTGTAAAGTTGAGGCCTGTAACAGACGACAACAAAAGACGGGTAAGCGATTGAAGCTCATTTTCAGGATATAAATCCCTGAGTGTATCATTAATTTTTTGAATGGCGGCTTGCATGCCGGCAAAGATAATCAAAATGCAGTACGAAGAGAAATACATGTTTCGTTGTTTGCAACTGGCACGATTGGGTGCCGGTTTTACAGCTCCCAACCCCATGGTGGGTGCAGTGGTGGTTTATCAGGATAAAATTATCGGCGAAGGTTACCATCACCGTTATGGCGACACGCATGCCGAGCCCAATGCCATTAAATCAGTAAAAGATCAATCGCTTTTAAAAGATTCAACGCTATATGTCAATTTGGAGCCATGCTCACATTTCGGGAAGACTCCTCCCTGCGCTAACCTCATCATTCAGAAAGGAATACCACGTGTAGTCATTGGCACTTCCGATCCTAATCCAAAAGTTTCAGGAAGAGGAATAGCACTACTCAAAGAAGCAGGTATCGAGGTTGTTACCGACGTTTTAGCAGAAGCTTGCACGAAGCTCAACAAACGTTTTTTTATCTGGCAAAACGAACAACGTCCGTATGTTCTACTAAAATGGGCGCAAACTGCCGACGGTTTTGTTGACAAAATCAGGACATCAAATACCGAAACACCACTACAGATTTCGAATGAGATTACTCAAATGCTGACACATAAAACGCGCTCTAAAAATCAGGCTATAATGGTTAGCACCAATACTGCATTCCTCGATAATCCAAGGCTCACGGTAAGGCATTGGAGTGGTCGTGACCCGGTGAGAATTGTGCTCGATCGTACCGGCAGAGTTCCTGCAACTCATCATTTGTTTGATGATAGTTGTCAGACTTTGGTTTTTACAGAATCAGAGAAAGTATCTACGTCGAAAACGGAATACATCCAAATCAATTTCAATGAAGATGTATTGAATCAAATTTTAAAAGCCATTGCAGAAAGAAATATCCACTCGGTACTGGTTGAAGGCGGTCCGGCTTTACTGAACAGTTTTATTGGCGCAGGACTTTGGGATCAGGCTCAGGTAGAAGTTTCAGATTTTAATTGTGGCGAGGGAGTAAAGGCACCAAAGTTGAATATGATAGCCAGCAATATTAAAACATATGAGAACCACCGCGTGCTGAAATATGTGAATTCGGAAAAACGTTTCAAAACACCATAAAACAATGATAGACAACCTGTTTCTAAGCATAGTATTTATTACAATATACGCTTATCTGCTGATAAGTTCTATATCAGTTATTCTGCTTGAAAACAGGAATCCTGTGCGTTCATTATCATGGATTTTGGTTTTAATACTTTTGCCATTTCTGGGTTTGGTTTTGTATCTGCTGATTGGTCAGAACTACCGCAAACAAAAGATTCTGACCAAAATCATTGCCCGAAACACTAATTTGCATACCCAAACCGAACTGCATCCTGAGCAGTTAAAAGATATTGTCACTGAAAAACGTCATCTCCAACTGATAAATCTTTTATACCGCAACAGTGAATCGCCTGTCTATACCAACAACAAAATTGAAATTTTGTCTGACGGCGAAACAACTTTCGAGTCAATGTTTGAGGCAATTAACAATGCGAAAGATCACATCCATATCGAATTTTTCATTTTCGAAGATGATCGCATCAGCAATAAACTGCGTGAATTACTTATTGAGAAAGCGCAATCGGGCATCAGGGTTCGCATGATATATGATTATCTCGGAAGTTTTGCCTTGTCTGCCCATTACCTGCGTTCTTTACGTCAGGCAGGAGCTTATGTAAAGCCATTTTTGCCCTTACGACTGCGTTTGCGGAGAAGCAAGATTAATTTCAGGAACCACCGTAAAATCCTCATCGTGGATGGTAAAGTCGGCTACACCGGAGGTTTAAATTTTGCCGATCGTTATATTTTTGGGAACACGCTGGGAAAATGGAGAGATACATTCGTGCGTTTCGAGGGTCCTGTTGTTCATGGGTTACAGGTTGTGTTCCTGACCGACTGGCACTTTGTGGAAAAGAAACTCATAACCGACCCCAAGTATTTTCCTGAGCCGAAATCATTCTCCGACAATATGGTACAGGTGGTTAGTAGCGGACCTGATTCTGACTGGGAAAGTATTATGCAGGGAATTGCCCTGGCAATTTTAAGTGCCCGTAAATATGTTTATATACACACGCCCTATTTCGTACCTACCGATGTGATTTTGAATGCAATAACGATAGCCGCCATGAGTGGAACCGACATACAACTGATGATTCCTGCCCGTTCCGATTCACGTTTATCCGATGCCTGTACTTTCAGTTATCTGGGTGAAATACTTGAAGCAGGAGTCAGGGTTTTTCAATACAACGAGGGTTTTCTGCACAGCAAAGCCATTGTCATTGATGATAATCTATCAATCATAGGGTCGGCGAATCTCGACGAGAGAAGCTTCAATCAGAATTTTGAAGTTAACACCTTCATTTTTGAAGATGAAACTGCGGTCAAACTCAAAAATCTGTATTTAAACGATTTGAAATACTCAAAAGAAATAACACTAAAAAACTGGAACAACCGAAAACGCTGGCAAAAGCTCAAAGAATCCTCTGCCCGCTTGTTTAGTCCTATAATCTGAAAACGCCCTGCAAGCTCAGAATTTCAGTTGGATACTCTTGTTTTTTTTGTTACTTTTGTGCTGATTTTTACATACAACTCATTATCCCCATGGAGAATCAGAATATTTTTAAAATTACCATGCACAAAGGGCTGTTTTTAGGCCTCCTTTTTACTGCAAATTTTTTGTTTTCAGCATCCCGCAACATCATACTTCTGTTATTAACATATGTGGTTCTTGCTGCCATTTTGGTGGTGATGTTTCGTATGACCAAGTTTTACCGCGACCGAGAATGTGGTGGTTTTATCAAGTTTGGAAAGGTGTTCAGTTTTATCGTACTTAGCTTTTTCTTTGCAAGTATAATTGCCGGGGTTTTCAAACTGATATATGTCCAAAGCATCAATCCCGGTTATCTGGAAACAATGCTGGAACAAGCCCTCATTCAGATGGAGAAGAATCAGGCGATTTTCGAAAGATTAGGAATTGTTCTGGATGAAAGTTATTACAATCAGCTTGAAAAGCAATTTCGTCCTGCCAATTTTGTGATGCAATCAATCTGGATCAATGTTTTCTGGGGAGTTTTCCTTGCCATTATTTATGGTTTAATTCTGAAGAAAAAACCCGGAATCTTTGATGAAACGCCACAAGAAGCAAGCACTGAACCGGAAAAAGAAATCTAATCCCTCAAATTCTTAGCAATCATGCAAATATCCGTAGTTATTCCTTTATATAACGAAGAAGAATCCCTTCCCAAATTGTTTGAGTGGATTGAAAGGGTAATGAATGAAAATCAATTCACATACGAAGTCATTTTCATTAACGACGGAAGCACCGACAGTTCCTGGAAAATAATCGAAGAACTTAAGAAACAATCTCCCAATGTGAGGGGCATTAAATTCAGAAACAATTACGGAAAATCACCTGCATTGTACTGTGGTTTCAGGGCTGCTGAAGGAGATGTTATTATTACTATGGATGCCGACATGCAGGACAGTCCGGATGAAATACCCGAACTGTATCGCATGATTATCGAAGAAGATTACGACCTCGTATCGGGATGGAAGAAAAAAAGATTTGATTCGAAGTTGGGAAAAAACCTGCCTTCAAAATTATACAATGCAACAGCCAGGATGGTAACCGGACTGAAGTTGCATGATATGAACTGCGGACTGAAGGCTTATCGCAAAGAAGTGGTGAAGAGCATAGAAGTTTATGGCGAGATGCACCGATACATCCCCTATCTTGCTAAAAATGCTGGATTTAGTCGCATTGGCGAGAAAGTGGTAGAGCATCGCAAGCGCGAATTTGGCACCACAAAATTCGGTTTAAACCGATTTGTAAATGGCTATCTCGATCTTATCAGCTTGTGGTTTTTGTCGCGTTTCGGTAAAAAGCCCATGCATTTCTTCGGACTGATAGGCAGTTTGGTTTTCTTACTTGGATTCATTGCATTGGTGGTTGTAGGCTACCTGAAATTGCAGGCTTTGTGGACACACACTCCTGCCCCGCTGGTGACTGATACACCTTACTTTTATTTCTCCCTGGTGGGTATGATTATCGGTACACAGTTATTCCTGACCGGTTTTTTGGGCGAACTTATCGCCCGCAATGCCAGCGAAAGAAACAACTATCTTATTGAAAAAGAATTATAAAACAGCACAAGGATGGAAGTTTTCAAATATATCTTGCCTGCATTCATCGTGATGATGACGGCTTACCTTATGTTCGATAAGATGATGAGCCGTGAAGACAAAAAGCAGAGAATGGGTCATGATAACGAGAGAAAATCAGCTGTCATCCCAATTCGACTTCGTGCTTACGAGCGACTTATGTTGCTGATTGAAAGGACTAATCCCGGCACCATGGCGATGCATGTTATTAAACCCGGCATGAGTTGTCTTGAATTTCAAACCCTGCTGCTTGATTATCTCAGAAAAGAATTTGAACATAATTATTCCCAGCAGATTTATGTAAGTGAGCAGCTTTGGAAAGCGGTGTGTCTTACCCGCGAAACGATTGTGAGACACATAAACAACTGTGCTAAAGAGTTTAAACCAGATGATGCTGCCTCAAAACTGGCAGAGATGCTGATTGCGACATACGCATCGGCAGAAAACAACCCAACTCATTTTGCTGCCGATTTACTAAAGACTGAAACCAAAGCCCTTTTCTTTCCTGAAGGATAAATGAAAATACTGAAGCTTTCCATATTATTTCTCGTTTTATTCAGCATGGCATGTGTTGAGAATGAGTCTTGTCGAGAAAAAACAGACATCAGGCTGAGAGCAGGATTTGTCAATTTTAACACCAATGCGAATCTTACAGTTGACAGTATTTCAATATGGGCAATGGACAATGATTCATTGCTATACAATAACAGAAAGAGTGTTCAGAGCATTATTCTTCCACTTAAAAAACTGGAAGATATGACGGTTTTTATTTGCAGGTTTAACGAACTTACAGATACCATCAGCTTATATCACACAAACAGAGACTATTTTCTTTCATTTGCATGTGGCACAGTTATAACGCACCAAATCGATACAATACTTACAACCAATCATTTCATCAGAGAAATTAAAATTACAGAACGCAATGTTAACATGTTTCAGGTACAAAATATTCAAATTTTGCATTAGCCTGTTCATGTGTGGTTGTTTTGTAATTGCAACCCATGCACAGGAAAATGACGAAAACGGAATGGCAATGGACAGTATCGTTTCCAAAATACCTTTTCTGACGGGTTTAAGGGTTGAAGCTGATGTAAGTCCTGTAGTAGGATTCATATCAGGATCGGATATTTATCAATACGAAGCTGCTGTGCAATTCTATATCAGAAACAGGTATTATCCGGTTTTTGAAATGGGTGTTTCAGGCGCTGACCGAATCAGCAACTCAGGCATCAGGTATTACGGAAACGGAACTTTTCAACGTGTGGGCATTGATTTTAATATGCTCAGGCCCAAAGAAGGTTCCAAGCCAACCAATAATATGTTGTTGGTAGGCGCACGACTCGGATTCAGTAATTTTGATTATCGATTAGAGAATATCTATATTTCGGATCCGTACTGGAAAACAGATGAAACAAGAACGGTGATAATGAACAATCAGTCGAAAGTATGGTTTGAAATTGTGGCAGGAATACGGGTTGAAATTGTTAAAAATGTTTTCATTGGATGGAACTTCCGGTTTAGAAATCTTTTCGGATACGATGAACCGGGCAATTACAAACCACTTCATGTTCCCGGATACGGTTTAAACACTGAAGGCGTCTGGGGATTCAATTATATATTAGGATATAAATTTTAAACAAAAATATAAATTATGAACTCAATTGAAACATTAAACAAGGCTGCTGATAACATTCGCATCCTTGCCGCTTCGATGGTTGAAAAAGCAAAATCAGGTCACCCCGGTGGCGCCATGGGTGGAGCAGACTTCATCAATGTACTGTATTCTGAATTTCTGGTTTACGATCCCGAAAACCCGACATGGGCTGGTCGCGACCGCTTTTTCTTAGACCCGGGACATATGTCGCCTATGTTGTACTCGGTGCTTGCCTGTGCCGGAAAATACAACATGGAAGAGCTGAAACAATTCCGTCAGTGGGAATCGCCAACTCCGGGACACCCTGAGGTTGACATCATGCGTGGCGTTGAAAACACTTCCGGTCCGCTCGGACAAGGACATGTATATGCTGTGGGTGCTGCCATTGCTGCAAAATTTCTGAAGGCACGTTTCAATGAAGTTATGGGGCAAACCATCTACGCTTTCATCTCTGACGGAGGTATTCAGGAAGAAATTTCGCAGGGAGCAGGACGAATTGCCGGTCACCTTGGACTCGACAACCTGATTATGTTCTACGACTCGAACGATATCCAGTTATCAACCGAAACCGATGCAGTTACGAGTGAAAACGTGCGTATGAAATACGAGGCATGGGGATGGAATGTATTGGAAATCAATGGAAATGATGCATCACAAATCCGCGGTGCACTGACTGATGCTTTAGCTGAGAAAAAACGTCCGACCCTCATTATTGGTAAAACAATTATGGGTAAAGGAGCCCGCAAAGCGGATGGTTCGAGCTTCGAGAGAATGTGTGCAACCCACGGTATGCCTTTGGGCGAAGCAGGTGCTTCTTACGAAGAGTCTATACGTAATTTGGGTGGCGACCCTGAAAATCCTTTTGTAATTTTCAGTGAAACAGAGGAGCTTTATGGCAAACGTTTCATGGAATTAAAATCGATTGTTGCCGGAAAAGTAGCTGCTGAAAAAGCGTGGGCTATGGCAAATCCTTTACTGGCTGAAAAACTGGCATATTTCTTCTCGGGAGCTACCAATGTTAACTGGGATGCAATCGTTCAGAAACCAAATCAATCGACACGTGCTGCATCAGCAACAGTACTTGCTGAACTGGCAAAACAGGTTGAAAATATGATAGTTTCATCTGCCGACCTTTCGAATTCTGACAAAACGGATGGTTTCCTTAAAAACACTACTGCATTCACTAAAGATAATTTCAAAGGTGCATTTCTTCAGGCGGGAGTTTCTGAGCTTACCATGGCATGTATCGCAATAGGAATGAGTTTGCATGGTGGTGTAATCCCTGCCTGCGCGACATTCTTCGTATTCTCCGATTATATGAAACCTGCTATTCGTATGGCTGCTTTGATGCAACAACCGGTGAAATTCATCTGGACACATGATGCATTCCGTGTGGGAGAAGACGGCCCAACACACGAACCGGTTGAGCAGGAAGCTCAGATTCGTTTGATGGAAAAACTGAAAAACCACCACGGTAAAAACTCAATGCTGGTGCTTCGTCCGGCCGACGTAGAAGAAGCTACAGTGGCATGGAGAATGGCACTCGAAAATACCGATTCACCAACCGGATTGATTTTCTCACGTCAGAATATCAACGACTTACCAACTACTTCAACCCGTAAAGCTGATGCTGTGAAAGCTGAACAAGGAGCTTATGTAGTTGAATGTGATGGTAACCCCGATGTTATTCTTGTTGCTTCAGGATCTGAAGTTGCAACTTTGTATGAAGGAGCAGCTAAACTGCGTGCTGAAGGAATCAAGGTACGTTTGGTATCTGTTCCTTCTGAAGGACTTTTCCGCTCACAACCAAAAGAGTATCAGGAATCAGTTCTTCCATCAGGAGCTAAGATTTTTGGTCTGACTGCCGGATTACCGGTTACACTTGAAGGTTTGGTGGGAGCTAATGGTAAAGTATTCGGACTTGAATCATTCGGATTCTCTGCACCTTATAAAGTGCTCGATGAGAAACTTGGTTTCACCGGCGAAAACGTTTACAACCAGGTTAAAACAATGCTATAATAATTAGTTTTTAAAGAGATGAAGATGAGTCATTTGGCTTTCTTCATCTCTTTTTTATTTTCATCACTTTTCATCAAATCAGAAACCATGAGTAAAAGAATTCTTCTCATCCTTTTAATCGCAATTTCATTTCAGAGTTTATGGTCGCAACGCTCCGATGTTACCATAAAATGGTATGGCATGGTTAGAAATGATGCCTACATCAATTCCCGTCAGAATGAAGATGCCATTGACGGTATTTTGCACATGTTTCCAAAACCAATTGTGTTGGATGGCAACGGGAATGACATCAATGCAGGGCCTCAATCAGAATTATTGAGTGTTAACTCGCGCATAGGAGTTGATATCATTGGTACTCCACTATTAGGAGCAAAGTCATTAGCCAAATTAGAATTTGATTTTGGAGGAACCGGAAACCTGTTTTTTCTGGCTCAAATCCGTCATGCCTACATTCAGTTAAACTGGGAGAAGGCTTCTTTGGTGATGGGACAAACATGGCATCCGTTGTTTGGCAGCGTAGTTCCTACAGTTGTTTCGTTCAATGCCGGAACACCTTTTCAGCCTTTCAACAGGAGTCCGCAGCTTCGTTTCAACTACCGTGTTTTCCCTTCGATAACGCTGAGTGCTGTTGCAAGTAACAATATGCAATTCAACGTAACCGGACCGGTTGGCTCAAACACTTCATATACCAGGAATGTGGTTCGCCCTGCTCTTCATGCAAATGCAGAGTATAAAAAAGAGGCAGTAACTTTAGGTGGCGGTTTGAATTATAAGGTTATTAAACCAGACCATCTTTATCAAACTTCATTCGCTGCTGTGGCTTATGCTCAGTATGTGAAACCAATGCTTCAGATTAAAACCAAAGCAACTGTTGGTCAAAATATGACAGACATGCTTATGAGTGGTGGCTACGGAAAGTATTTCGATGATAGTTCACAAAAAACCGGCTACACCAATCTCAATGTTTTCAGTTCATTCCTGAATGTGGTTTATGGAAAAAAATGGCAGGCAGGTTTTTTACTCGGATATCTCGAAAATCTGGGCAGCACCATTTCAATCAGCAAATTCGATGAAAAATACATCATATATGGAAGAGGATTCGATTCCAATTCTCAACAAATACTGAATAATATTTTCAGATTTACCCCGATGGTGATGTATAATATCGGCAACATCAATGCTGGTTTGGAATACGATCTAACCTCTGCAAGTTTTGGAGACACAAACCATAAAGCAATCGGAGTTAATCCTTACAATGTGATTAATCACCGGCTTGTTTTTGCAGTAAATTATTTATTTTAAAACGATACCTGTTTTCATCGTATCAAACTCTACAAAAAAATGAAACATCTTCCTCAATTATCATTGCTGATTCTTGTAATCGTATTACAGTCGTTCAGCAGCAGGGCAAATGGCCAACTTACCAAAGAAGACTATCAGCGTGCCGACTCAGTTTCGGGCATGTTTAATCGTCTGGTTTATCATTCAGGCATACAGCCCAACTGGATAGGAAGATCACATTCATTTTGGTATCGCGAAAGAACTAAAGAGGGTAATTACTTCATGATTGCTGATGCAACTACCGCCTCTAAGCGTATCGCATTTGACCATTCGCAACTTGCAGCATTATTAAACGATGAACTAAAGAAAGATTATAAGTCTGACAGACTGCCATTTAACAACATCAACATTAATGATTCAACAGGAATTATTGGTTTTGTCCTGGAAGGTTTTAACTGGGAGTATAATTCAGTCGAAAATGAACTCACCCGCATGGAAAGAGAGCGTCAGGGGCGTAGCAGAGACAATGTTTTACGATGGGATTCACGTGATGAATTATCGAATTCTCCTGTTGATTCTCCAGACAATAACTGGACAGCTTTCATCAAGAATTACAATCTTTATATTCGTTCGAAAAGCGACAATAAAGAATATCAGCTTAGTTTTGATGGCAGTGAAGGCGAACCTTATTCGAGCTTTGTTTACTGGTCGCCCGACTCCCGGAAAATTGTTAGCACGAAAGTACGCCTACACACCAAAAGGTATGTGAACTTTGTTGAATCATCGCCATCACATCAGCTGCAGCCGGTGTTGCATACCTTCGAATATCTGAAGCCTGGTGATGCGCTGCCAATTCATCAGCCACGATTATTCGACATAGCAACCAAAAGCAATCAACCATTCGACACAACACCATTCCTACATCAGTATAGTTTGAGTAATATCAGGTGGAGAAACGACAGTCGCAGCTTTACATTTGAATTCAATCAACGCGGTCATCAGGTATATCAGGTCGTGGAGGTGATGGCTGAAAATGCCAAAGTTAACACGCTTATTCACGAGGAATACGAAACATTCTTTTGCTACTCTTCAAAGAAATACAGATACGATGTTGCCGATGGTCGTGAAATCATCTGGATGTCGGAAAGAGATGGATGGAATCACCTCTACCTGATAAACGGATATTGCGGTTTGATAAAAAACCAGATTACAAGCGGCGAATGGGTGGTGCGCGAGGTTATTCATGTTGATGAAACAAAACGTGAAATACTTTTCTACGGAAGTGGCAAGGAAGCCGGTGAAGATCCCTATCATTTGCATCTTTACAGGGTTAACTTTGATGGCAGTGGCCTCACACATCTGACTCCGGAAAATGCAAATCATCAGGTTAGCTTTTCCCGCGACAGGAAGTTCTTCAGTGATACATATTCGAGGGTTGATATGCCACCGGTGACTGTTGTTAGATCTACTGAAGATGGATCTTTGGTGATGGAGATTGCCCGTGCGGAAATCAGTGAGTTGCTTGTAACAGGATGGAATATGCCCGAAGTATTCAGTGCTAAAGGTCGTGATGGTGAAACCGATATCTGGGGAATGATTTACAGACCCTCAAATTTTGACCCGGCAAAGAGTTATCCTGTTATTGAATACATTTATGCCGGACCGCATTCTGCTTTTGTTCCTAAGAATTTCTCGGCCAGTTATCTCTTTTCAGGATTGGCTGAATTAGGTTTCATCATCGTATATATTGACGGAATGGGAACCAATCACCGGTCGAAAGCATTTCACGACGTATGCTGGATGAATCTGAAAGATGCGGGATTTCCCGATCGAATATTGTGGATGAAGGCTGCTGCTGCAAAATATCCGTACATGGATTTGGAAAGGGTTGGCATTTATGGAAGCTCTGCCGGAGGTCAAAGTTCGACGGGCGCATTACTATTTCATCCCGATTTCTATAAAGTCGCTGTATCCTCCGTTGGCTGTCATGATAATCGCATGGACAAAATCTGGTGGAACGAACAATGGATGGGATACCCGATTGGCAAACACTACGAAGAAAGTTCGAACGTGGTGAATGCCCACCTGCTTCAGGGAAAACTGATGTTGATAGTCGGTGAACTGGATCGCAATGTTGACCCGGCTTCAACGATGCAGGTTGCCGATGCACTCATCAAGGCAAACAAAGATTTCGAATTGCTGGTAATGCCGGGCTTAGGTCACTCCATGGGAGGAAATTATGGTGAAAGACGTCGCAGAGATTTCTTCGTGAGACACCTTCAGAACGTAGCAACTCCAAACTGGAACAGGTAAGAAGGGTTATTCCTTTCTTACCTCCTCAAATGTGATAAACATCTCAACCCTGCAATTTCTGAATCTACCAGCCTCTGTATTGTTCGAAGCTACCGGTCTTTTATCCGACATTCCGGTGATATGAAGTCTGTTGAACTGAATGCCCCTGATGTATAGATAGTTTCTCACTAACCTGGCATATTCTTCTGAAATCTGCATTTTGATGGCATCATCCTGTTGTGCCTGCGTCATTTCTGCTGTGATATTCAACTCCAAACCTTTTCTTAACAGAATTTCTTTTCTGGGTACATTATCCGTATGACCGTGTATGGCCAGATGGTAGATTGGATTATCCAGTAAAATGCCTGCAATTTTATCAAGCACCTCATAAGATGAAGGCTGAAGTACAAGCGAGTCTCTTTCAAATCGAACCAACTGAATCGCACTAAACAACAATGATTTAATCTCCGGAGCAATCTCCGGACAGCCATTGTTGGATGCGGGTCCTGGCACTGTCGGACAATCATCCAGATAATCCGGTACGCCATCACCATCAGTATCACGCGGGCAACCACAATCATCAACAGTATGACGGGCTTCGAAAGGTGTATTCGGACATTTATCCAGATAATCCGGCACACCATCATCGTCGCTGTCTTTCGGACAACCATTGGCATCTACAAAACCGCGTGCTTCAAAAGGTGTATCGGGACAAAGATCCAGGTAGTCAGGAACACCATCATCGTCGCTGTCTTTCGGACATCCATTGGCATCAACATAACCACGGGCAGCTGCCGGGGTATCCGGACAAAGATCCAGATAATCAGGAACGCCATCGCCATCACTATCAATCGGACAACCAAATTCATCCACTTCAATTCCTTTGGGAGTGTCAGGACATCTGTCCATATAATCATAAACGCCATCGCCATCACTGTCGATCGGACAGCCACAATCATCAACATAATTCATGGCACCGGGTGCTGTATCCGGACATTTATCCAGGTAATCAGGAACTCCATCGCCATCGCTATCAAGCATACAACCATCAGGTCCTACAAAACCTCTGGCTTCTTTGGGGGTATTCGGACATTTATCAAGATAATCAGGAACGCCATCGCCATCACTATCAATCGGGCAGCCAAAACGATCCACTTTCACTCCGGCCGGTGTGTATGGGCAACGATCGAAACGGTCACTGATACCATCACCATCACTGTCTTTTCTTTTTCCTATGGCAATATTAACCCCAGCAGAAAGCGCAAACCTGTCGGTATGAAAACCTACCGGGAAACGCATGGAAGGCAAACGATTATGATATTCATTGGGATTCACCGCAGCGTATTGAACAGGCACATAATCGGCAGAAGCAAAAATATTCACGATACCAACCCGGGCACTGGCTCCAAGTCCGAAACTATGAATACCACCATTTAATACCGAATATGATAAAACACCATTCATCCAACTTCCAAACTTCACACCTACTGATGCTGTCAGGTCTTCCGAGAATTTCCCATCATGATAATAAGTTCGTGACAAAAGACCCAAATTCAGCAAATTACGCAATATCGACACCTCAACCGAAGCATTTAGTGCCGGAGTCAGGTAATTCAATTGTGATGGAAGATTTGTTCGATTTACATTAAAACCTCTTTTCAGATGCGCCATGATAGTATCGGAAGGCACCTCTGTGAAAGTCGGATTGGCAGTCAACCAGTCACTCGCATCCTGTTGATCAAAACTGCTGTTAACTGAAAAATCAGACTGCTTCATTTTTCGCCACTGGATTGCACCGATATTGGTCACAGCCATGGCAAAAGTAACAGGGTTTACTGGCTTATAGGTAAAACCAAGATCCACAGCAGCACCCAATCCTGAAGGAGATAAATGATCTCTTAGTTTATTGGGCTGAATTAAATCGAATTGATTACTAATCGAATAAGGAGATGATTGCTTAATCTGAAAAGCAGCATTTAAACCTGAACCCTGTTGATCGGAGTATAATGAACCGATTTGTGACGTTGCGTCAAAATACGAATGACCGTAAATCAATTTAAGTTTGGCGCCCCAGGTGAAGCGCTCGTTGATTAACTTTGAATATCCGAAAGCTGCTTCACTAAAATGACTCAAACTAAGAGATGAATTTGAGAAATCGGCATTAAGCGGTTTTTGAAAATCGATACCACTTAAAAATGTTTCATAAAATCCTTTGGATAACAGTGAGTTTGCTTCAAACTTTTGGGTTAATGAAAAAGTAAAATAATGCCTGTTGAATCGGAAACCTCCTTCAAGAAGTGGAACGCTAATCGAAGGATTTAGGAAGTGAGATGAAGATAAAGCGTTAATAATTTGGCTCTTATGTGTATCAAGACTCAACAACTGACCAGATGAAAAACCTGACTGCTTTAAGGTGGGTAAATCAGAATGATAATTAAACTGCCAGTTGGTAAGAAGAGGAATCCCAACATAAAAAGTATTTATCGGCTGAAATGCAGGATTATAGACATGACGTTGCGGTAAATTCTCGAAAAAATAGGCATTGTTTAGCAATTGTGCACGTACAGCAAAAAAGCTAAAAGAACATAGCAATACCAACAGGCTGAATCTTAAAGAATACTTCATGAATGTTTTATTATGCTGACAAAGATAGATAATTTTTACTATCCTGATTCAGCTATGTTTTGTAATTTATCAGGAATATTTGGTTGCTCGCCCTTGTTAACGCAGTATATAACCACCTGTAATACGACTCATCAACCTCATCTTCCTGTCGACGGCTCATATCCACAAACACCTTTTTCCACTGCCCACCCTGTGCTTTGTGGCAGGTAACAGCATAGGCAAACTTCACCTGAAGTGCGTTAAGATATTCATTTTCAAACATCTGCTTATAGCGTTCCCGTTTATTGGTGATATCTTGATAATCCTCAGCTACTGCCTCGAACAAACGTTGGGAAAGCTCATTTGCATGGGCCGGCGAATCGGAGTACAAACTTTCAAGCCAAATTCTTGCATCAATTTCCCACTGAAAATCGATTGATTCCAGCGTTAATTCAACAAACCGAAACCCATACATTTCAGAATATCGCCTGACACGATTCACGCGAAGAATATCCCCATTGGCAATGAAATCAATTTCAGGATAAGGTTTATTCCAGTAATAATTGTTTCGGGTAACCATGATTAAGTCACCATTCGATATCTCATCATCCAGGGTCATCACACTGCCACGAATACCTTTATTATACAAATTGGCCATCTTGTTCGACCGCGTGATAACAATCGTATCCTCGACTCCCACTCCATCATACGACCTGCGAATTTCATCGACTAAATCGATGCCATTCAGACTAACAAAATCAGTAAAACCACTCAGCTTTAATCGCGGCATTGCTGTAGTCAAACCGTCATCAAGGGCTTTTCTCAGCAAAGTAGCGTTGTACAGGATACCACTTTCAAGGGCTTGTCGAACCACCTGCGTCAAAGTAAACTCAGTTGCAGCCAAGCCATAAGCCTCCAGAGCAGATTTTTCGAGAGCCGGACTGCTGTCTTGCATCACCGGTGGCAGCTGTGCCACATCACCCATCACGAGCATGAAACAACCCTGACCGCGATAAACATATCGTACCAGATCATCGAGTAAAAAGCCGGAACCAAACTCCGAATCGTTGCCGGTATTTGAAATCATGGAAGCCTCATCTACAATAAACAAAGTATCAGTATGAAGATTATCCGCCAATTCGAAACGATAATCTGACATAGACTTCTGACGATATATCTTTTTATGAATGGTGAATGCCGGATTGGCTGCAAATGAGCTTAAAACTTTGGCCGCCCTGCCTGTTGGAGCCAGCAATACCGTTTTTTGTTTGAGGTGATTCAATGCTTTTACCAAAGCCGCAATCAGAGATGTCTTGCCCGTTCCTGCATAACCCTTCAGGATAAAAACCCGTTCTTCAGCTACATTTACCAGAAAATGCGAAATGAGTTCAATCAACTGCTCCTGCTGTTCAGTCGGACTAAAAGGGAAAAAAGACTTTATCTGAGTTTCAAAATACTTTGCTATCATGCCACAAATTTACCTGATTTGCATAGAAATATCTCAAGGGCTTAAAAAAAACTTTAATTTTTTGAAGATAAGATGAAATATGCAGGTTTTTTTCAACTGGTTGACCAATCTATTCGCAATTATTATTATCTTTGCAGTGCTCCAAAATATGCAAGTATAAAATAATCAGTATAATCCCTATGAAGACAAATTATGAACTCCGCTATTCTTCTCATCCGGAAGATGCAAAACATTATGACACTGCTCGTTTAAGAAAAGAGCATTTGATAGAAAAACTCTTTGCTGCTGATGAGGTTAATATGGTTTACTCTATGTACGACCGTTTGGTTGTAGGTGGTGCCATGCCTGTAGCAGAATCACTGGAACTTGAATCCATCGACCCGTTAAAGTCGGAATTTTTCCTTTCACGTCGCGAATTTGGAACATTCAATGTTGGCGGTTCAGGCAAAATTATCGTTGATGGTGTTGAGTTTGCTGTTGGTTACAAAGAGGCCTTGTATTTGGGCGCTGGAAACCGCAAAGTGGTATTTGTGAGCGATGATGCCACGAAACCTGCCAAGTTTTATTTTAATTCGGCCCCTGCACACCGCACATATCCCGACCGTAAAATCACCAAGGCTGACGCCATTGTAATGGAACTGGGTTCACTCGAAACAGCTAATCACCGCAACATCAACAAAATGATGGTACGTGAGGTAATAGAAACCTGTCAGTTGCAAATGGGTATGACAGAGCTAAAAATCGGAAGTGTTTGGAATACAATGCCTGCGCATACTCACAGTCGCCGCATGGAAGCCTATTTCTATTTTGAAGTTCCCGAAGGCGAAGTGGTTTGCCACTTCATGGGTGAACCTACCGAGACCCGTCACATATGGATGCAGGGCGATCAGGCTGTAATTTCACCTGAATGGTCGATTCACTCGGCTGCAGCTACCAGCAATTATACCTTCATTTGGGGTATGGCCGGTGAGAATCTGGACTACAGTGACCAGGATTTCCGCAAACATGTGGAATTGAGATAAAACCATATTGCACAAGGGCGATTAGCTCTGTCAATAATGTTCAAGAAATCTATTTTATTAAATAAAACAAACTCAAACAAAATGACACAATTTGATTTATCGGGCAAAATAGCCCTGGTTACCGGAGCATCATACGGAATTGGTTACGCCCTGGCAACTGCATTGGCTAAAGCGGGTGCTACCATTGTATTCAATGACCTGAATCAGGAAATGGTAGAAAAAGGATTAGCTGCTTACAAAGCTGATGGCATTACTGCTTATGGTTATGTTTGTGACGTAACCGATGAAGATGCGGTTTATACACTTGTTGCCAAAGTAAAAGAAGAAGTTGGTGTGATTGACATCCTGGTTAACAACGCCGGAATTATCAAAAGAATCCCAGCCATTGAAATGTCGGCAAAAGATTTCCGTCAGGTGATTGACATCGACCTCAACGGACCATTCATTGTTTCGAAAGCGGTGGCTCCGGGCATGATTGAAAAAGGCGGTGGCAAAATCATCAACATATGCTCTATGATGAGTGAACTTGGACGTGAAACAGTTTCTGCTTACGCATCAGCAAAAGGTGGTTTGAAAATGCTTACCAAAAATCTGGCTTGTGAATGGGCTGAATTCAACATTCAGGTAAATGGAATCGGACCGGGCTATATTGCCACTCCGCAAACTGCGCCACTACGTGAAGACGGACATCCATTTAACAATTTCATCATCGGCAGAACTCCCGCAGCACGCTGGGGAACTCCGGAAGATTTGCAGGGACCTGCCGTTTTCTTAGCTTCAACGGCATCCGACTTCGTTAACGGACATATCCTTTATGTTGACGGAGGTATCCTTGCCTATATTGGCAAACAACCAAAATAAGAATTCACTTAAAACCTGTCGGGCCTTATGCCTGGCAGGTTTAATTGTTTAATTAAATACTCATCTTATGAAGAAATTCGCATTATTATCTTTTTCCCTGCTACTATTAGTAGTGACTGCATGTGCTCAAACTACCAATATCGAGATCACTAATCCCTATCCATTCGACAGGGTTAATGAGATTATCGAGATTAAAGCTTCAGAAATTGGCGCTTTGGCACCTGACAAGTTTATACTTACTGATGAAAACAACCAGGAAGTTCCTTATCAATTAATTTTCAACGGCACAAACACCGTTCAGTCTATCATTTTCCCTATCAATGTTAAAACAGGCACAAGAGTAACCTACACGCTAAGACCGGGTACTCCA
This sequence comes from uncultured Paludibacter sp., assembly GCA_964389115.1. GTDB lineage: Bacteria > Bacteroidota > Bacteroidia > Bacteroidales > Paludibacteraceae > Paludibacter. The sequence goes on from CAYMDE010000022.1 coordinate 24,024, forward strand.
TCTCCTGTTAAACCAATTACTTACGCACGTTTTGTTCCTGAAAGAAAAGACGATCTTGTTTGGGAAAACAATATTTCAGCATTCAGGATATTTGGACCTGCACTGGCAAATGAAAACCCTTCAAGTGGCTTCGATCTTTGGTTGAAGAAATCGGAAGATTTAGTTGTTGACAGTTTGTATCGCAACGAACTACTTTGGGGCAAATCGTACCACGAAGATCATGGCCTTGGATTAGACGCTTACAAAGTAGGCAAATATGTTGGTGCCGGAGGTGTTGTTGCCTTTACCGACAGTACCATTTGGGGAGGACGTCATTTCGACACATATGTAATTCACGAAAACGGACCTTTGCGTTCATCTTTCACAGTGACTTACAAAAATTATATGGTGAATGGCCAGGCTTACACCAAACACATCACCATCACTACCAATGCCCATACTGTTTTGAATACAGCAGTTGTGAAGCTTGAAGGACCTGCACAACCTATGCAGCTTGCCACCGGTATTAACCTGCACGACGGTAAAGGTCGTCTTCAAAAAGGTTCAGGAATGGTAATTTATGGTGAGGATGCAGTTTCTGATGCAGGTGTGGATGTTGGTCAGAACTGGGTAGCAGTTGTGCTCCCACAAAGAGAAACCGACTATAAAGTTCAGGAACTCACAGCTCTATTGCTTACAGATTACGTACCCGGAACTGAATTCACATACTTCTTTGGCGGAGGCTGGAGTCAGTGGAAATTCCCAACCCAACCCGATTGGTTAGCCGCTGTACAGCATTTCTCAAGAACAGTGAGATTCCCGGCTACTATTGAAATTAAAAAGGAATAGCAGTTTACTTGCTTACCATAAATAACAAAAAAACGCGAAGTTGTTAGAAAACTATCTTCGCGTTTTTTTATCTACAGTTGAAAAGACTTACTCCACAGGTTCCAATTCAATCATCAACATATCCTTGGGCACTCTGTCGCCAACAGCTACATTGATTTTCTTGATACGTGCAGTAAAAGGCATTTGGATGCGGTTAAGCATTTTCATTGCCTCCAGAATCAACAAAGGAGCTCCTTCTTCCACAACCTCACCCTCTTTTACCGAAATCTCGATAATTGTTCCGGGAATAAATGATTGCAGATTATAAGGATTAGGATCAACCCATACCTTGCGCAATTTATATTTGTTGGTCAGCAAGGTTTTATACTTGCGTGCTGTAACAGCAAACTCAACAATATCAGGATTTTCTTTAATTTTCTTACTCATGATAATCTGAATTTAAATTAAGATTCAACTACCGTACGAAAAATACTATTTCCGGTAGTGCTGTTACATTAAAACGGAGGATTTCCGTGTTTTTTCCATGGACGATGGTCGTCTTTGTTTCTGGAAACCTCGAAAGCATGTAATACAATTTCACGGGTTTCAAGCGGCTCAATCACGGCATCGATATAACCCTTTGAGGCTGCTACAAACGGATTTGCAAATTTGTCGATATACTCCTGTACTTTTTTCTGACGCATCGCATCCTGGTCTTCAGCTTCCATAATCTCTTTACGGAAGATGATATTGGCAGCTCCTTCAGGTCCCATAACCGCGATTTCGGCGCCCGGCCACGCGAAGTTAAAGTCGGAACCAAGGTGACGGGAATTCATCGCGATATAACCTCCACCATATGCTTTACGAAGAATTACGGTTACTTTTGGAACAGTAGCTTCAGAATAAGCATAGAGTAATTTGGCTCCGTGACGGATAACACCGGCATGCTCCTGATCAACACCAGGCAGATAACCCGGCATATCTTCCAGGGTCAGGATGGGGATATTGAATGAATCACAGAAAGAAATAAAACGAGCAGCTTTATCTGAAGCATCGCAGTCGAGCACCCCGGCCAGATAAAGTGGCTGGTTCGCTACAAAACCGATAGTTTCGCCTTCCATACGACCAAAACCAATCACAATATTGGGAGCCCAGAGTTCCTGAATTTCAAGGAAGTCCGACTCATCTGTCAGGGTTTTAATTATGTCTCTTACATCATATGGCTGCTTAGGATCAGCAGGGATAATATTTTCAATATTCTTGCGCGATTTGGGTTTCTTGGGAGCCACTTTCGCTGCCTTGTGAATATTGCTGTGAGGGATAAGTCCAATCAGTTTTTTGATTTGCTCAAAACAATGAATTTCTGATTGCGCGTAGAAATGTGCGTTACCGGTAATTTCGGCATGAACACGTGCACCACCCAAATCTTCCTGAGAAATAATCTCTCCCAATACTGTTTCGATTACGTTTGGACCGGTAATAAACATCTTGGAGATGTTTTCAACCACGAATACAAAGTCGGTCAGCGCAGGTGAATAAACAGCACCTCCGGCACAAGGACCTAAAATTACAGAGATTTGTGGAATAACGCCTGAGGCCATGGTATTGCGATAGAAGATTTCTCCATATCCGGCTAATGCGCCGATACCTTCCTGAATACGAGCACCACCCGAGTCGTTGATACCAATACATGGCATCTTCATCTTGAGTGCATGATCCATGATCTTGGTAATTTTGCGTGCATGTTTAAGTCCGAGTGATCCACCCATTACAGTGAAATCCTGCGCGTAAACACATACCGGAGCGCCATTGATTGTTCCGGTTCCGGTAATTACACCATCGCCTGCCAATTCTTTCTTCTCCATCCCAAAATTACGCTCTTCATGTTCCACAAACATATCATATTCGTGGAAGGAGTTCGCATCGAGCAGATTAAAAATACGCTCACGGGCTGTTAATTTACCCATGGCAGCTTGTTTCAGCATGGCCTGCTCACCGCCGCCCATCTGAATCTGAGCTTTTTTCTGCCTCAATGCGAGGATGTTTTTCTTTAAAGTCATAACAACTTAATTTAGTTAAACCTGATTTGTCTTGTTTTTAAAACGGCTACAAAGGTAACACATTTTTCCGGCTTGTCAATCAACGATGTTTTTTCAAAATATTGCGTCGCGACGATATAAATGCCGCCGTAAATTCCGACTCATCTGCCTCCTCAATTATCATGATAAATTCCCGAAGTAAATCATTGTCGGTCAGCACATACTTGTACAATAATTTCATCGCAATACTCTGAACTCCGATAGAAAACTTCGGGTTTATCATCCAATCGTACAGTGCATTTAACATGTCCACATTAAGTGGTTCCGGAGCAGGAAATGAGTTTAAAATGGATAGTCCGATGCGGTGCATTCCCTGATGTTTGGTGGTTAACACCATTTGCTCAATTCTCTCGATCATCGGTCTGGTAAATCTCTCAGGTTCACGTTGGCTGACTTTTTCCAAAGCCCATAGCATGCGCCAGGCTCGTTTATCTTCTAAACTGAAGGTCAACTCAAAGAATCCCTCAAATTCCTCAGGGTGATGATGCAGATAGAGCAGAAACTCTTCAAGGTGGTATCTTGATTGCAGCTTACTGAAAAACAACTCGTAATCCATATTCAATTAATCTTAAACTCCACCGGTAAATCGATGGAAAGCATTCAATGCATCACGCACATATCTGATGGTATGATTGGGTCTGAAGAATCCATACTTCACAACCTCATCATTGTAATAATCCGGATCATTCTTTTTGGCTAAATAATACTCAACATTCTCAAACCAGACATGGGGATTCTTACCATATTTTTCAGCCAGAGCCATTGCATCAAGAATGTGGGCAGGACCGGAATTATATGCTGCAAGAATGAATTTTATACGCTCGTTCATATCGGTTATTCGTCTGAACATCAAGTTTAAACTCTTAATATACTGAACTGCCGCTTCAATGTTCATTTCTGCATTATGAATGTTTTGCCGGCTTAATCCGAAGTTAGCAGCAGTACGGGGCATCAACTGCATTAAACCGGCCGCACCCCGTGGTGAAACCTGTGAAGTATCAAACCTGGATTCGAGATAGGCAATGGCTGCCAGCATCTGCCAGTCCCAGTTAATTTGTTTCGCATATTTCTTGAAAAGATGATCGTAGGGCGAGATAGCTCCTTTGGGAACCCGTACATTCCGGGCTGCGAAATAGGGATTCCTGATGCGGTACTTTTCATACATTTGAATCTTAAACTGTTCTGTTTCTTTCTCACTCTCCCACTCCGCTATTTTCGAAAGCAATTCAGTGCAGTTATTCCTGACTAACCAACCGTTACGCTGCCTGAAGCCGAGCTCTAGTCTAACATCCAAGCGGCGATTGGTCGATCTGTAAAGCACTGCCGTTTTATGATCGGCAACTGCCAGTTCAATCTTTTCTTCGAGCACCTTTTCAATCAAACGGTTCGTACTTATTGTATCGGGCAACACCTTGATTTTAATCTCATAACCAAACTCACTATTCAGATTTTTCAGTCGTAAATGCGCTGCGGATTTATCTACGACATGCACTTCCCTGCCCCTGAGCTCGTCAGGATCGGTAATCGTGTTGAGTCCGATCAACTGTACAAGCACCAGGTGCGAGTCGTCCTGAAAAGCAGTGAATGTAAATATCTTACGAAGAATATTGCGCTCATAAATCGAACTTGCAATCAGGTCGGCCTCTTTCTCACGCAACATCCTGAACATTTCCTGTTCATTGTCGGCGATAAGGAGTTTCATTGGAACACCTATGTACTGTGAAAAATGGGAAGCTAATTCGTAGTTGTAGCCAAGATTTTCGCCCAGAAAACTAAAGTAATCCGTTGGCGACTGCAACATTACCACCCTGATTGAATCTTTTGGCACTGACTCCTCCTTCTTAAAGAAGCGCGTGAAATCTTCTGCCTGATTCTCGTTCAGCGAACAGGAAAGCAGCAAAAGAGGTATCAGTAGAAAGGTATAAACAGTGAATCTGATGGTCATAACTGACGGGTTAATGATTCAGGCCACGAAATTAAGATAAATTTTTGAATTTCAGCACCTGAACCACTACATCCTTTCGGGCACCCTGATGCCGAGCAAGGACATTCCTTTTTGAATTATGGTTGCAATATTGTGCGACATCAGCAATCTGAAATATTTCAGCTCTTCATTTTCTTCTCTCAAAATTGAGAAGTCGTGGTAAAACTGATTGTATTCTTTAACGAGGTCGTAAATATAATTGCAGATTACGGCCGGACTAAACTCCGCACCGGCTTGTTTTACAACAGATGGGTAAGCCGACATCATTTGAAGCAGGTTCGACTCCTTATCTGATATGATAACATTCTCGCTAACAGGCTTATCCAGCACAATACCTGCATCAGCAGCTTTCCGCAGCACCGATTTGATACGGGCATGGGTGTATTGAATAAACGGACCTGTATTGCCATTGAAATCGATGGATTCTTTCGGATTGAATGTCATGTTCTTTTTCGGATCTACCTTCAGAATAAAGTACTTAAGTGCTCCGAGTCCGACCATATTAGCAATATCCTCAATCTCTTGTGCTGTTGCCTGATCGAGCTTTCCAAGTTCACGGGCTGTTTCACGAGCGGTATCAATCATTTCAGCCATCAAATCATCGGCATCAACTACGGTACCTTCGCGACTCTTCATCTTTCCTTCGGGAAGTTCGACCATCCCGTACGAGAAATGCACGAGGTCTTTTCCCCACGAAAAACCAAGCTTATCCAACAGAAGCGCTAACACCTGAAAATGATAGTTTTGTTCGTTTCCGACCACGTAAACCATTTTGCTGATGTTATAATCCGCATAACGCAATGCAGCCGTACCAATATCCTGGGTAATATAAACCGAAGTTCCGTCAGCTCTCAGCAAGAGCTTTTCATCCAGTCCGTCAGAAGTTAAATCAGCCCAAACCGATCCATCTTCTCTCCTGTAAAACACGCCCTTAGACAGTCCTTCTTCAACTTTGGATTTACCATCGATATAGGTTTGCGATTCATAATAAATCTTGTCAAAGTCAACCCCAAGCTTTTTGTATGTAGCATCAAATCCTTCATACACCCAACCATTCATGGTTTGCCAAAGCTGATATACCTCCGGATCGTTATTCTCCCAAGCCACGAGCATTTCCTGAGCCTGAACGATTAGCGGCGCCTGTTTTTTGGCTTCCTCTTCGGTTAAACCTTTCAATTTCAGTTCTGCAATTTCAGCCTTGTAAGCCTTGTCGAATTTCACATAATACTTCCCAACTAAATGGTCACCCTTCAAGCCTGAACTTTGCGGGGTTTCTCCATTGCCGAAGAGTTTCCATGCCAGCATCGACTTACATATATGAATACCGCGGTCGTTAACGATATTGGTTTTCACCACGTTCCATCCGTTAGCCTTCTGAATTTCGGAAATTGAATATCCCAACAGGTTGTTGCGGATATGACCAAGATGCAAAGGTTTGTTGGTGTTGGGCGATGAATATTCAATCATCATCGTGTCACCATCCACAACCTTATTGATTCCAAAACCGGCAACTTCGTTCATTTCGTTGAGCAGGGCAATCCAATAAGTGCGACTAATACTCAGGTTCAGAAAACCTTTGATTACGTTGAACCCGGAAATGAGCGGGTTGTTCTTCTGAAGATATTCGCCCAGCTCCTGCCCCACCATTTCGGGAGATTTACGAGCCGGTTTCACAAACGGAAAAGTAACGACTGTGAGGTCGCCTTCGAACTCTTTTTTGGTTTTCTGAATTTGTATTTGCGACATAGCAGCCTCAAACTGATAAAGCTGAGTAACTGCATCCTGAACTAATTGCTGAATGGATTGCTCTAAATTCATTGATTTTATGTTTGAATTTTGGGAGTGCAAATATACAAAAAATCACGCATCATTGGTATTCATCCCATGCCTTGATTTTGATATCCTCCAGTTTCAAATTGCAAAACGCGTGAACATACGCCGATGCCAGTCGCGCATTGGTTAGCAGTGGGATATTAAAATCGACCGCCCCGCGACGAATGATATAGTCGTTGCGCAACTCCCTTTCGGTTGTGTTTTTGGGAATATTGACAACCAAATCGAACTTTCGTGCAGCTATCATGCTTTTCACATTCATGGCACCTTCTTCATCCGGCCATTGAACAGCGATGGCTTCCACACCATTTTGCGCCAAAAAGCGCTGGGTTCCGCGGGTAGCATATATTTTAAAATTCTTTTTCTGAAGTAGCTGACAAGCCTCCAGTAAATCCACTTTCGACTTGGGTTCACCCGACGAAATCAGGATATTTTTCTCAGGGAAAGTATATCCTACCGACAACATCGATTTCAGGATGGCTTCGGAATAATCATCGCCGATACAACCTACCTCACCTGTTGATGCCATATCCACACCCAGCACCGGATCAGCGTTTTGCAAACGTGCGAAAGAAAACTGCGAGGCTTTTACACCTATATAGTCGATGTCGAAGACCGTTGAATCAGGTTTCGAATAGGGGGCTTCGAGCATAATACGTGTTGCTGTTTCGATGAAATTGCGCTTAAGCACCTTCGACACAAACGGGAACGAACGTGAAGCGCGCAGGTTACATTCGATCACCTTAATTTCGTTTCCTTTAGCCAAAAACTGGATGTTAAACGGTCCGGTAATATTTAATTCCTGTGCAATCCGGCGCGAGATTTTCTTCACCCTGCGCATGGTTTCAAAATAAATTCGTTGTGCAGGAAAAACGAGCGTTGCATCGCCCGAGTGAACACCGGCAAATTCCACATGTTCTGAAATGGCATACTCCACCACATCACCATCTTTGGCTACTGCATCAAACTCAACTTCGAGGGCATTCTGTACAAATTCGGATACCACCACCGGATATTGTTTCGACACATTGGCTGCCAGGGCTAAAAACTTACGCATCTGCTCTTTGTCGTAACACACATTCATTGCTGCTCCCGAAAGCACATACGACGGACGAATAAGTACCGGGAATCCAACCTCATCAACAAACGAGTTGATTTCGTCAAAGCTGGTCAGTTCCCTCCAGCGAGGCTGATCAATGCCCAACTCATCGAGCATGGATGAAAATTTATGTCGGTTCTCTGCCCTGTCGATTGACGAGGGCGATGTACCAAGGATAGGGATGTTGCGGCGACCAAGCTTCATCGCTAAGTTATTCGGGATTTGTCCGCCCATCGAAAGCACCACGCCTTTGGGAGTTTCTTTGTCAATTACATCAAGCACCCTTTCGAACGACAATTCATCGAAATACAGGCGGTCGCACATATCATAATCGGTCGAAACCGTTTCCGGGTTATAGTTAATCATTACCGACTCATAACCCAACTTACGTGCTGTAACCACAGCATTCACCGAACACCAGTCGAACTCCACCGAGGAACCAATGCGATAAGCACCTGAGCCAAGCACCACCACAGATTCATTATTAGATTTCGATGGAAGATGTTCCCTGCCTTCACCATAAGTGAGGTATAAATAATTCGTTTTGTCAGGATTTTCAGAAGCAACAGTATTGATGCGTCTGGTTTTCGGGACGATGCCCATTCCTTTGCGATGCTCTCTTACACGCAGCACTTCTGCTTCCATCGTTCCTTCAGGTTTCTCTACGTAACGTGCTATCTGAAAGTCAGAAAAGCCCAATCGTTTTGCCTCGGCCATGACCTCTGCAGGTATTGTATCGATGGCATTGTATTGCTCAAGTACCTTGCTGAACTGGAAGATATTCTGCAGTTTTCCGAGGAACCACACATCAATTTTGGTGAGAGCTTCGATCTGATCAACGGTATATCCTTTTTCAAATGCATCAGCAATGGCAAAGATGCGCAGGTCGGTAGGGTTTGAAAGAGCTTCTTCAACATTATCGAAACTCAGCTCCCTGTTACCCACGAAGCCATGCATTCCCTGTCCTATCATACGCAGACCTTTCTGAATAATTTCTTCGAACGACTGGCCGATCGACATGATTTCGCCCACCGATTTCATCGAAGAACCAATCTGCCGGCTAACACCCCGGAATTTCGTCAGGTCCCAGCGCGGTATCTTCACAATCATATAATCAACCGAAGGAGCAACATATGCTGAATTTGGCGTTCCCATTTCGCCAATCTGATCGAGGCTGTAGCCCAGGGCCAGTTTTGTAGCCACGAAAGCCAGCGGATAGCCCGATGCTTTGGATGCCAATGCAGATGAACGGCTCAAACGGGCATTAATCTCGATAATGCGATAATCGTTGGTTTCAGCATTGAAGGCATATTGAATATTGCACTCTCCCACGATACCGATATGGCGAACCACCTTGCGGGCAACATCTTCGAGAAATGCAATTTGTTCTTTAGTTAAAGTGATGATTGGCGCCACCACGATACTTTCGCCGGTATGAATTCCGAGCGGGTCGAAATTCTCCATCGGCACTACTGTAAAGCAATGATCATTCTTATCGCGTATTACTTCGAATTCTATTTCTTTCCAGCCTTTCAGGCTCTCCTCGATCAGAATTTGTTTCGAGTGAGCGAGAGCGCTTTTACACAGTTCAGTAAATTCTTCCTCGTTGCTACAAATTCCCGAACCCATACCGCCCAGTGCATATGCCGAGCGCACCATCACCGGGAAACCGATTCTCCTTCCGGCCACCAAAGCATTCTCCATCGATTCCACAGCTTCAGAAACCGGCGTTTTGGCCTCAATCTCATTCAACTTCTTCACGAATAAATCACGGTCTTCGGTAATCATAATGGCCTCAACCGACGTACCCAGTACCCGCACACCATGTTTTTCGAGCGTACCATTCAAATACAACTCGGTACCACAATTCAGGGCAGTTTGTCCACCAAAAGCCAGCAAAATACCATCCGGCTTTTCCTTGATGATAACCTGTTCAACAAAATAGGGAGTAATTGGAAGAAAATAAACCTTATCGGCAATACCTTCAGAAGTCTGAATGGTAGCGATATTGGGGTTAATTAACACGGTACTGATACCTTCTTCTTTCATTGCCTTGAGGGCTTGCGACCCTGAGTAGTCGAACTCGCCTGCCTGGCCAATTTTGAGCGCGCCGGATCCTAAAAGGATCACCTTCTTAACTGATTTATCCATCTGTGTTTTTTAGTTTGCGCAAAAGTAATAAAAACGTGCATGATG
>CAYMDE010000023.1:0-6259 GCA_964389115.1 uncultured Paludibacter sp.
AGAGCATCTGCCTTACAAGCAGAGGGTCGGCGGTTCGAATCCGTCAACGCCCACAGAAAAAACAGGTTGTACATAGGATAGTGCAACCTGTTTTTTTGTTCCTATTTCAACACTGTTATTGAATAGCTCCCTGACTGTAGCTCGAAGCTAAGCCCTCCATTCTCCGCCTGCTTGTACCGAATGCCTTTACCTGACCTCACTGGTCTTCCATTAACAATAACATGCTTCAACGATGAAGCTTGCAATATCAAAGTGGCAGTGGTATTAGCCGGCACAACAAAACTATAATGAACCTTGTCATCTTCAACCTGCCAGCCCGACTCAATTCTACCGTACATGGAGTCATAATGACCGCGGGCGTAAGTCATTTGACCAGTAGGATCAACTTCAGGCTTCAGATAAAAATGCTTAAACCCCGGGGTCAGCTCATCGCGCTCAATTCCAATGGAATGATTATACATCCAGGCAGCCACTGCTCCAAATGAGTAATGATTGAAGGAATTCATGCGCGTACCACCGGCAAATCCTTCGTTATGGGTGTATGAATTCAGTCGCTCCCAAATGGTGGTTGCTCCCTGTTCCACTGAATACAACCAGGACGGATAAGTAGTTTGTTGCAGCAAGTTGTAAGCAACATCCGTATGTCCGTTATCTGATAATGCTTTGCTGATCCAGGCAGTACCAATAAAACCCGTCATCAATGAGTATGGTGGAACCTTTTTGTTATCTACTATATTTTCACGCTTAACAGCCTCAACAAGATTGGCAGTTACTTTTTCTTTATCATCCTGATTCAACACATCAAAGACCAGGGGCAACACATAAGAAGTTTGCGTATCCACGATACTGCCCTTTTTTCGTTGATCGAATGCAGAAAAAATCGTTTTAGCAGTTTCTTGCTGAAGATAGGTCTCCGGGAAGAATTTCTTACGTTGTTCGTGTAAATCTGCAAACCATCGGGCATCTTCTGATTTAGCTAAAATCGTGGCTACCTTTTGCATGATTTCCAGATTGTAGATAAAATAAGCTTCCCACAACAAAGATTTGTCGTTGCGACCATCCTCAGGCGCAAGCCAATCGGCCAAATCACCCCAGGCCCTGTCCTGTACAATTACTCCCGTACTTGCTTCAATGGTATTATTCAGTATGAAATGGATGTACTTCTTCATGGCATCGTAATGCTCTACAAGCAAATCCACATCATTATACTGCTGATACAATTCCCAGGGAACCGTAATTCCGGCACTTCCCCAGAGGATTCCGCCAAAACCGACATCCAGGGGTGCAACATCCGGAAATCTTCCGTTATCGCGTTGAGTGTCGCGCATGGCAAGCATCTGTCTACGTAAAAACTGCGGCACATCAGCCAGATAGCCTGCAGCTCTGGCGAAAACGGAAATATCACCACTCCAGCCAAGGCGCTCGTTGCGTTGGGGACAATCAGTGGGTATCGAAAGAAAATTGCCATACATCGACCAGGTAATGTTTTCCCAAAGCTTATTGACTTTATCGTTTGATGTTTTATAAGATGAGGAGAGCTCATGCACCGAACTCAGCACGATTCCTTTGACCGATTCCAGCGGAAGAGCCTGTTCAATTCCAGTTATTTCTATAAACCGATATCCATGAAATGTGAAACGTGGTTGAATGGTTTCATTTCCTCCTTTGGCAAAATAAATGTCCTGCGACATGGCTGCCCGGATATTTTCGAGCATTATCATTCCTACATTGTTTTTATATTCAGGCAAATCGGGGTATTTTACTTCAGCAAAACGGAGTATTATCCGTTGACCGGGTTTCATATTGCTGAGGGAAATCTTCGGAACACCAACCATGTTTTGCCCCATATCGTACACGAACACTCCCGGTCGAACCACCTTAACCGATTGTGCAGTGAGTTCTTTTATCGGTTTTACCGTTTGGTCGTACTGACCAATAAATTTGAGTTCGTTGTAATCATCTTCATTAAGACTAACCGTACCTTTCAAAGGAATCTCGCAAGCCGCTTTCCATACAGATGCATCGAAATCTGCAGCACTCCACCCCTCTGTCAGCAACTCTTTTCGGGCATCATACACTTCTCCCTGAAAGAAACTGCCTGAAATAACAGGTCCATCATTAAAGTATTTCCATGTTGCGGGATTTGTTGCAACAATCGACTCGCTGCCATCAGCATAGGTAAGAACCAACTTTGCGAGCAAGGACTGACGGTCGCCAAAAAAGTTCCAGTATTCACCCATATATGTAGCGGCACCACTCCACCAACCTTCGCCAAGGATCGCTCCAAGGGCATTTTTACCCGAACGAACCAAAGTAGTCACATCAAAAGTCTGATATATTTGAGTCTTGTTGTATTGCGTCTTACCGGGATTAAAATAATCATCACCAAGCCTTTCGCCATTGAGATAAACATCATAAACTCCCCTTGCGGTAACGTACAAACGCGCTTTCTTAAGTTCTTTTTCAACATCGAAAGTGGTACGCAACACAGGCATGGAGTTTTTTTCCGGATTGAAAGTCTCAAAAACCCCAGCATTCAATCCCTCAATTTCTTTAAACTCATAGCTGAAAAGCAAATTGGATGGGGCACGATAATTCCTGATTTCAATATCGGAGAATTGCGCTTTTTGCTGTGATGACACCTGAAATCCGATATCACCCAACATCGGGAATGCTATAAAATCGCCACCTTGTCCGAGTGGATTAAGTCCGTGCCGGCCAATTTCTCTATTGTTTACGAAAATAGTTGTGTGTCCGAGATTTGTGCTGACATAAATCTGATGTTTTTCATACTTGTTATCATTATTAATCAGTCTGAGAGGAATCTGAAAACTCCTCAGGGGCTTATCTTTTTGATCACTGGGATGATATCCGACCCGGTAAATATTGAACATTGCTTCTTTTTCGTTTTTCAAAGGAGCAATGTCAAGTTCAAGCCTGATATACGATTCATTTCTATCACTTTTCAGTTGAAAGATATTCATATTCGGGCACATCAGCCTATTATCATTGGCACCATAAACAAAGCTTGCCTTAGTCGTAGCACTTGCTTTATCAAGTTGAATTTTGTAGCCAATTTTAAACACCGGAAGATAATGCGGATAGAAAGGCAGGTCATCATCACCACCACCGATCCATTGAGCACCCTTCCATGCCCCGACACCCGTGTTCATCAGTCCGGTTTCGAACCATGAAGAAGCTTTCCTTTTCTTATGCTTATTATCCCAGACAGTCAACTCCCAATGATAGCGGGTTCGGGCCTGCAAGGCATTGCCCGCATAACGGATATTCAATGAAACATTGCTTCTAACCCGACCGGAATTCCATGCAGTTTTTCCATGCTCATCAGTTACGATAATTTGATACGCTTTTTGAGCAGCCCCCATCCTATCGGATTGCATATTCCAACTGAAACGAGGAGTATTCACATCAATACCAAGAGGCTCGACAGTGTATTCCGTTTTAAGATTAACTACTTCGACTGTTTTGGCAAAACCAGTCAGATGGAAAAATAAAAATGTGATTGTCAGAAACAGGGTAAGATTAATTCTATGAATCATATATTGCTGTGTATTGTTACAAACCTTCATATCAGAATGACATCCATCCAAAACTGTAGAACAGTTTCACATGAATTAATCAATACTTGCAAAAATACGGAAATTAATTGTTGAGAAAAATAGAATAATCAATTCACATCCTCTTCTTCCAAAGCCGATGTTGGCACAAACTCAATAAAATCAATCTGGAACTGTCCTCCGCTTAGTCCTTTAACCATTAATTTTCTATTTGTCATTTCATCAAAGTGATACGTTCCCAGTATTTTCCTGAGATTACCAGAGCTGTATCGTGCACTTTGTCCCGAATACCATGAAGTATTGACAGATTTAAAGCTATCAGGACCTTTCATATATCCTCTGTTTCTCATCATTTTATCATTTTCAAAACCAAACGGATCCCCCGGATCGCTTCCCGGCATTACCCAACCGATTCCAACATTGGTACCAAGTGTGTTCAGGTTGACAGGTACTCCTGCAGGAATACCATCCACATAAAACTGTGCAACACCTCTGCGACCATTCGACTGATAACCAAAACGAACCTCGTAAGTTCCGGCAGGGACAGGAGGCGTTGTTATCACAAAACTATACAATCTGCCAGCGGGAACAGCCAGAAAAAATTCATCTCCCATGTAATTCATCAATTTATCATTGGCTGTAGTATAGCACAACACTGTTTGCTCGGTAGTCTCAAACCTTTCCAAATACCCGCTTGGAATCGCATTTCTGTATAGATTATTATTGTCGCTTGAACGGCCACGCATATTATTATTAACAAGTTCCGGGAATAAGCTGGCAACATCAAACCTAAGTCGTTTACCAGACAACACAGCATCCACTTCAGCACTATAAATCAACATATTATCAACCTCATGAACCACTCCGTTTGATGCATCTATATCAAAATTTGTATTCGACAAACGGACCACCTTGCCTGATTCTGGTAAAAAGTTGAAAAGGTTATCTTCATCAGAAGTTCTTTGCAATTTAACTTCGATCAATGTATTGGGTGCCATTGGTTCGATATATTCGAACAAATCAACGGTTTTAAATTGGTGCGGGGTATCGTAATCGCGTATAAACTTCGACCTACTTAGCTCTTTATTGACAATATGATAAGCAATAAATCGGTTAAGACTATTTCGCCTGTCGGTAATATCAGCTATACCTGCATCCTGTGGAAAAACCTGATTATAAATATTGGCAGCATATTGTTTCATCGACTCAATATCATAAATACCGTTCTTATTCATCGTTTCATCACTTTCCATTAAAACGGTGTAACCAAATTTTCTGTTGAAGGGAGCAAATCTATCACTGGAAATTGTGGTTGCAACAGCCTCCTCAAGTTCCCGTGCATAAGAAGCAGTCATCACAAAATTCTCATCAATTGTTTTTAATAACGAATCGGCCAATCCGGTAATCACAAGTGCCTCATAAAACAAGCTAAATGTACTATCCTTTGAAATTACTTCGACAATACCTGAACGCACAGGATCAAGCACTTTATCAATTGTGTGGATAATACCATTATAAAGAATAACATCCTTTTGCATTACTCTTGAATCCTTATTTATAAAAGCATTTCCCAACAAATCGAATGAAACCGAAAGATATCGGTCGCTCATGGTCATATAAAAAAGACGACCATCCCTAAACTGTGTATAATTTACTACTGCACCATTGATTAAATGATCATAAACGATAAGTTTAAGCGTGTCAATTCATATTTCATCAAAGGAATTTCTGCCTTTCAAAGCCAGATATTCTCTAAGAGCCTGATTAGTTGGTGCAAAACACGTATAAAAGCCATATGACTTTAACAGTCCCATCATCTGTGTTTTCTTGACCAAATCTGCAAACACACTCAATGTTGTATCTGCTTCGAGATACTCTCCAACCATCTGATCTGTAAATGTGTATAGATTATCCTGGTCAATCTTGTCAGTATCACAAGAAGTGATAGAAATCAAAATTAACAGAAATGCTGTTAAATTGGCAATTGACTTTTTCATGGTAGTAATATATAAAGTTACAGACCACAAAAATAGATATTCAAAAACTAAAAGTGGAGTAAAAACATATCAATTTTGTCACCTAAAACCAAATTTACTATATGCAATGCATTAAATTATTCCATGCAAAGTAGTATAAGCTGGAATAAGCTGTAATACTTTTTATAATTAAGATTTGTCGTTTAATAATTTTTATTACATTTGCTGTCGTAATATTTTTGGAATCTTCAAAACAAAACACATCATTTCTTTGTTTATCTATCTGAAAAACAACTCTTAGGATGAAAAGACTATACAGCAATTTAACATTATTATTTCTACTGGTATTTACAGTAGCTAGTGCGGATTTATTTGGTGCAGTAATTACCAGCAACAGGACTGGGAACTGGGGAAATAACAATACCTGGAATGGGAATGTACCCGGTATTAATGATGATGCTATTATCCAAAATGGACATACTGTTACATTGAGAAATGCTGGTGAATGTAAATCGATTACCATTGAAGCCGGAGGAACTTTGGTTATTGACAACAACACTTTAACCGTTCATGGTGACATTACTAACAATAGTTTTGTAACTCTTACAACCGGACACTTAAATCAGGCTGCTTCGGGAAACCTGACGAACACCGGAACAATAACTTATACAGGAACAGGAACACTTACTTTAAGAGGTAGTTATA
>CAYMDE010000023.1:6359-29575 GCA_964389115.1 uncultured Paludibacter sp.
ACCGGAACAATAACTTATACAGGAACAGGAACACTTACTTTAAGAGGTAGTTATATCAATTCAGGTACATTGACATTGGGTGCCACTGTTGTAAATTTCGTTGGAAATAATGCAGCTTCAAGTACAGTTAGTGGCTTTACTACTACCGGAGCTATCAATCTAACAAGAACTTCGGGAAGCATTACACTTACTGGAAATATCAACGGCAACACAATTACCATCAATGGCGCCGGGGGAACCTTTAATCTTGGAGATGGAAATAATCACAGTTTTAGCGGAGCAATCACAATATCCAATGGTACATTTCAGGGGGGATCTTCAACTATCAATGTTAACGCAACCGTAACCCCCTGGCTTTATAATGGAGGATTATTTCAACCTCAATCGGGTACAGTTGTTTTTGGTGCTTCGGGAAATCAAACTATCGGAGGGAGTTCAACAAATACCTTTAATAATCTCACACTTAGCGGGTCAGGCACTAAAACTTTACCATCGCACGCATTAAATTTAACTGGCAATCTTATTCTAGGAGGTTCTGTTTCAGTTACACCATCACACGCCCTGAGTGTTGGAGGTGATTTGCAAATCGGAAGTGGCACCACTTTGAATGCCGGCACTTTAACTCACAACATTGGAGGTAACATAACTGTTGATGGTAATTTCAATGTATCAACAGGTGCATTCAATTTAAACGGCAACTCCACCCAAATCATTGGTGGTTCATTAGATCCAATTACATTCCACAACCTTTCTTTAGCAAACAAGGCCGATGTACAGTTATCTGCCGGCAAGAATATCTCTGTCAACAGTGAATTAAACATTACAGATAGTGCTTCGTTTACTATCGGTTCAGGCAGGATGGTTACTGCCAATAAATTGATTAATAATTCCGAAACTGTAGGTATCCTTATCGAAAGTTCTGCCAGTAATCCGAATGGTTCATTGATATTTTTCAACAGCGAAGAAGAACCCGTAGAAGCTACTGTTCAAATGTACAGTCAGGCGTTTTACGATGCAGCAGGACCTGCTGGATTTAAATACAAATGGCAGTTTTTTGGAATTCCTGTAAGAAGCCTCAATTCAGCATCGCCCACCTTTGATGGGTCTTTTGTAAGACGCCACAATGAACCGGGTACCGGAAGTGGAATATGGGTCACCATGAACAACAGTTCTTCATTTTCGTCGCTCACGGGTTATCAGATCACTCAAATGAATGGAAAAACTATCAATTTCCGGGGAGTGCTTGAAAACAGAAATCTTGAAAGAGATTTATCTTACACCGAAACAGCATCGTTCCCTGGTCAACATGTATTAAGTAACCCATATACTGCAGCAATAGATATCAGAGAGATTGTGTTCGATAGTGATATTGACCCCTCAATCTTTTTTTTCAATACAGGAAGTAAGGCCGATTGGGAAGAGCAAACAGGGAATGACAGATCACCGGGACAATATCTGGTTGTACCAAGAAACCAGGCCGGACAAGGAAGTCTTCCCCTAAGCATCCCATCAATGCAGGGCTTTTTAGTGACAACGCAAGCACCGCACAACGACACTAAAATACAAATACCTTATAGTTCAGTAGCTTTAAAAAACGCTGAAACTTTAAGATCCAGATCTACTCTTGGCCTGAATCCTTATACAAAGATTAAAGTGTCCGACTCAAAACTCAGTGATCAGGTTTGGTTGTTCACTAAAGAAGGTACATCCAAAGGATTTGACAAAGGATGGGATGGTCGTAAAATTGGCGGATCCGCAACAGCACCATTGTTATATACAGTTGAGTCTGATGGATTTTACCAGGTAAGTACCGCTGAAAATATCAATAACACGATTTTGAGATTCAGACCAGGAACTTCTTCAAATCAATATAGTTTATATTTCGAGCATGGACATTCAGAACATATATACGAATCGATTTATCTAACCGACATATTGAACAACATAACGGTAGATGTAACCCAAAGCGGCTCTGTTTATCATTTTACTGCTGAAGGTAATACTGCTCAGGACAGATTTAAAATCACTTCTATAAAATGGGGCGATGCTGATGTAGCTGAAGATGAAATTGACGAAGAAGAAATATCTGTTGAAGGCAATTTCAGGGTTTATTTCATCGAAGGGAATCTGTGGGTTAACAACCCATCGAATAATCCGGGAGAGGTAATGTTATACAACCTGAGACAAAACATGGTTGAACAATTCAGTTTTGGGCCAAACACTCAGACATCCTTTGCACTAAATCTTCCTCCTGGAGTTTATCTTGCAAAAGCATCGGCAGGAAGGTTAAAGAAAAATGCCACGCTTGTTATCAAATAAAAAAATATCCCCGCAAAATATAAGATTCTGCGGGGATATTTTTTTCACATATAATTACTACTTTTTGAAAAGATACCTGAATGCTTCTTCAACCTTACCAACCTGAATGATTTCAATTCCTGTCTTCGCGATATTCATTCCTTTTAAATCGAAACGGGGAATAATCATTTTACTGAATCCTAGCTTTTCTGCTTCGCGGATGCGTTGTTCTATGCGGTTGATGGGTCGTATCTCGCCCGACAAACCTATTTCGCCGGCCATGCAAACATGCTTCTCAATGGTCAAATCAACATTGGAGGATAGTATGGCCGAAATAACAGCCAAATCGATAGCCGGATCATTTACTTTGATTCCGCCGGCGATATTCAGGAAAACATCCTTTTGCGCCAACTTGAATCCTGCCCGCTTTTCCAATACCGCAAGTAACATGTTGAGCCTGCGCATATCAAATCCGGTGCAGGAGCGTTGAGGTGTTCCATATGCTGCCGAACTTACAAGGGCTTGCACTTCAATCAGGAAAGGCCTCACTCCTTCTACTGCTGATGCTATGGCAACGCCACATAATCCCTCGTGGTTCTGCGACAATAACAATTCTGATGGATTGCTTACTTCGCGTAAACCCTCCTGACACATCTCGAAAATACCCAGTTCGGTGGTACTTCCAAAACGGTTTTTCACTGCTCGCAAAATGCGATACAGGTAATGCTGATCGCCTTCAAACTGGAGCACTGTATCAACAATGTGTTCGAGGACTTTTGGACCGGCAATGCTGCCTTCTTTATTGATATGTCCGATAAGCAGCACGGGAGTCGAAGTGGTTTTACAAAATTTGAGGAGCGCAGCTGCACATTCGCGAACCTGCGAAACACTTCCCGGCGATGATTCGATGGTTTCTGTCGAAACAGTTTGAATAGAATCGACAATCACCAAATCGGGCTGAATATTTTTAATATGAACGAAAATCTGCTCCAGTGACGTTTCACTTACTACATAGCATCCTTCGTTTTGGGCATTGATACGCTCTGCACGTAGTTTAATTTGCTTAACACTTTCCTCGCCCGAAATGTAAAGAGTTTTGAGTCCCTGCATTTTCAATACCACTTGCAGCACCAAAGTTGACTTCCCTATTCCGGGTTCACCACCGATAAGCACTAACGACCCCGGCACCAAACCGCCACCAAGCACCCTGTTGAGTTCGGGTGAGCGTGTGTCAATCCTGATCTCGGCAGTGGTTTCAACTTCAGAGATTAGCACCGGCTTCTCTTTGTTGAGTTCGAGTCCGGCCATCTGAATTTGCTGTTTCGTTTCTTTGGAAATAACTTCTTCAACATAGGTATTCCACTCACCACAGGCGGGGCATTTGCCTATCCATTTGGGCGAGTCGTTTCCGCAACTCTGACAAACATATACGGTTTTGGTTTTGGCCATGGTATTGTAAAGAAAAGAAACCACATAAGGTTATTACGCCCTATGTGGTTGTGTGATAAAATTAAAATGCGTCAATAATGGCTTTGAAATCAGCCACCTTCAACGAGGCACCACCGATCAGTCCGCCATCAACATCAGGATTGGCAAACAATTCCTTTGCATTGCCCGGGTTGCAACTTCCACCGTATAGGATAGAGCAGTTGTTGGCTACTTCCTGACCATATTTTGCAGCGAGTGTTTCGCGAATGAAAGCATGCATCTCCTGAGCCTGATCGGCAGTAGCAGTTTTACCTGTACCAATTGCCCAAACCGGTTCGTATGCCAATACAACTTTGGCGAAATCATCCGCAGAAAGGTCGAATAGCGACTCAACGATTTGCGATTTAACAACATCAAAATGAGTGTTTGATTCTCTTTCAGCCAATACTTCACCAATACAGAAAATGGGTGTCAATTCGTTTTTCAGAGCCAGCTCCACTTTGGTTTTCAAAATTTCAGCTGTTTCACCATAATACGCACGACGCTCAGAGTGGCCAAGAATTACATAGTCAGCTCCGGTTGATTTCACCATCGAAGCTGCAATTTCGCCGGTATAAGCTCCTGATTCTTTGTCGGCACAATTCTGTGCAGCAATTTTAACCTTTGCAGTATCTACAGCTGATGCAACTGAAGCCAAATGAATATATGGAGTACCAATAACCACATCGCAATTTGGTGATTCACCCGCCAATACAGCATTTAGTTCTGTAGCCAAAGCCAACCCTTCCTGAAGGGTTTTGTTCATTTTCCAGTTTCCTGCAACAATGTTTTTTCTCATTTTCTTTTTTATTAATTTAAAATTATAGTCTGATACTAATACCTGAAATTACGCCAGTTCCATTTGCCTTTGATTGTCCCGTTATCGAGCAACAAGATACCCGGGTTCGCACGAATAATCGTTTTTATCGTCACCGGATCAGCCGTATAATATTGAACATTAAGCTGGTTTTCTTCTTCAAACTCCTGAATTATTGCTGAATTTGGTGCAGTAAGCACAATATAGCGCACATTATCCTGCCTGCTTTCATCCAAGAACTTTTTAATCTTTTCAATTCCACGGCCTGATGCTTTTGTCAAATCCCGGGAGATGAAAAAGTAAGTCATGCCGGGATATTCAACCAACTCAGTGGTCATATCACCAAACTCGCCCGACAGCACATGAAAATCTCTCAACGGAGGCTCAAAACCTTTAGAGATAAGTCTTGTATCCTGACTTACAAAACTCCAGGTTGAATCGGGCAATGCATCCAAAGAAAACTGTTGTTGCACGCCATCTTTTTCGTAAGTAAAAAGATATTCAAACTCATCAACGGCAGCTCCTTCCGGGATACGCATTGCTTCAGGAATATTTACCCCTACCTTATACGGACGGAAATCCATGATGGGCAGGTTTATCAAATTGTAAATCATGAAAACAACAGCTATCAGCGTAAAGAAGCCTGTTATCAGCCATTCGATATGTGGTAAAAACACTTTCTTGAAATGCTTATTAAAAACTAAAACGATGATAGAAATAATCATGAAAACAACATTCTTGGAGAATGTTTGCCAGTTGGTCAGCGTGATGGCATCACCAAAACAACCACAATCGGTAACAGGATTATGGATGGCGATGTAAAGCGTAAGTGGTGTCATTACCAACATAAAAGCAAAAGCCAGCCAGGCAGCCAGCTTCATTCGGATCTGCAAAAACAGTCCGACACCAATCACCCATTCCGACAAAATCAACAGTATTGCTCCCGGGAATCCAAGCCAGGTAAGACTTGTCCAAAACCCTCCAAATGCAACCAGATAATCTTCAATTTTAAAAACAGTGCCCATCGGGTCGACCGCCTTCACAAAACCCGAGAAAAGAAAAACGGCACCCAGTAAAAAACGGCTGATATGCAGCAACAATCCTGCTGCATCAACTAAACCTTTGGTAGTATGGTATGATCTTCTGTTTGTTTTTTTCAAGCTTTTTCCTCCCATTTGATTAATCCGAACATCGCATAATTAATCATATCGAAATAATTGGCATCAACACCTTCTGAAATAAGCGTAACGCCCTGATTATCTTCAATCTGCTTTGTACGGTTTATTTTCATTAAAATAAGATCGGTATAGGATTCCATGCGCATGGAACGCCACGCCTCATCATAATCATGGTTTTTATCCATCATCAACTCTTTGGCCAGTTGCATGTATTTATTATACAAGCTTACACCATTATCATAACTCAAATCGTCATTTTCGGAAACGCCCAGTTCAAGTTGAATGAGACCGATGATACCGTAATTGACAATGGCAATTAACTCCGACTTGATATCTTCGCCAACTTTGTTAACACCTTTGACCTCGATACTGCGAATCCGGTTGGCTTTGATGTAGATTTGATCAGTTACGGAGCGTGTACGCATAATGCGCCAGGAAGCACCGTAATCTTTCATTTTTTTACAAAAAACATCCCTGCAAATTGCAGCTGCCTGATCGAATTGCTTGTCGGTATTTGACATATCTAAACCTGTTTTTGGATGGAGTTGCAAAGATAATATTTTTAATCGAGTAATTCCAGTTTTGCGAACTTGAGTAACAGCGACTTCACACCTTTTTCTGCAAAATCGATTTCTGCCTTTTCGTTGGCGCCCGACATACTTACGCTGAGCACCTTACCTATTCCAAACTGAGGGTGTTTCACAAACTTCCCGACAGGAATGGATGGATTCGCGCTTGGTTCTGCCGATGAAGCAATGTTCGTATTGCTGATTTTTTGCAAACGACGTGGATTCGAATATTGATTCACTGCCGGTTCCGGCTTTTTACGCATCCACTCAGGCATGGCCGGTTTACCCGTTGGCAAAAACATATCGTCATCATCAAAATTCAGTGATGTTGTTGTCGATTTGCGTTTATTCTCTGATGGATAATCCAGAAAAGCCGGATCAATATCTTTGATAAAGCGACTGGGTACTGCCAGGTTTAATTGTCCGTTGCGGAATCTCGAACGGGCAAAACTCACAAAACATCGCTCTTCGGCCCTGGTGATAGCCACATAAAACAGGCGTCTTTCCTCTTCGAGCGACTTCAAACTATCCATCGAAAATGCTGAAGGGAAAAGTTCTTCTTCCATCCCAACGATGAATACAACTTTGTATTCCAGTCCTTTGGCAGCATGAACAGTCATCATGGTTACCCTATCTGAACCCGATTCATTATCGGTATCCTGATCGGTGAGCAAGGAAACTTCGGCAAGAAAATCATTCAGCAAGGCTGTGTCACCCTGTTCATTCTTCTGCTCGCAAAACTCCCTGATAGCGTTCAGTAACTCCTGTACATTCTCCTGTCTGCTGATACTCTCAGGCGAACGATCAGCATATGTATCGCTGATAATGCCGGTTTTTTTGATGATATCTTCCATCATCTGAAAAGCATTCAGAGTTTCCCATCCGGCTGAGAATGCCTCTATCATTTCCCTGAAATTGCGAAGTTTGGTGGCAGTGCCTGCATTCACGGGCAACTGATATTTTAGCATATCAACCAGCACTTCCCAAACAGGCACCTGATGGAGAGCAGCACACTCGAACAATTTTTTAACAGTGGTATCGCCGATTCCGCGCGCAGGTACATTAATTATCCTGCGCAAAGCTTCTTCATCGTTATGGTTCACAACCAAACGACAATAGGCAATTACATCTTTAATTTCTTTTCGCTGATAGAAGGACAGGCCACCATAGATCCTGTATGGTATCAGCGATTTCCGCAGTTGGTCTTCCAACACGCGCGACTGAGCATTGGTGCGATACAGGATGGCCATTTCTTCGTAGCGATAATCCTGATCTGCAATAAAATCGAGAATCTGATTGGAAACAACCAATCCTTCCTCTAAATCGGAATGTAACTGCAACACCTTGATTTTATGCCCCCTGTCCTTTTCCGAAAAAACCTTCTTGGGAATCTGTCCGGCATTCTTATCAATTAAACTATTCGCCGCGTTCACAATTGTTTGTGTCGAACGATAGTTCTGCTCCAGCTTAAAAACCTGTGCCGATTGATAGTGGTTAACAAACTGCAGGATATTATCGATATTGGCACCGCGAAACGAGTAAATACTTTGCGCATCATCACCCACCACACAAACCTTCTCATGCTGCTCAGCCAATCGCTTTACTATAAGGTACTGAGCGTAGTTCGTATCCTGATACTCATCAACAAGTATATAGCTGAAATGCTCGCGGTATTTTTGCAACACCTCCGGATAATCCCTGAAAAGAATATTTGTCTGCAAGAGCAAATCATCAAAATCCATGGCATCGGATTTTTTGCATCGCATCACATAAATTTGATAAATTTCATTCAGTCGGGGGACACGCGCATGCGAATCGGATTTGAGCAACTCGGCACTTGAAGCATATGCACCCGGAGTAATGAGGTTATTTTTGGCAGCAGAAATGCGACTGTGCACAAAACCGGCCTTGTATATTTTGTCATCAAGCCCCAAATCCTTCACAATAGATTTTATCAAAGAAGAGGAATCAGAGGAATCGTAAATGCTGAAGTTCTTGGTGTAGCCCAGTTTATCGGCTTCGTTGCGCAGAATCCTCGAAAATACCGAGTGAAATGTTCCCATCCAGAGATAACGGGCAGTACGCTCTCCCACCAAACCTGCAACCCGATTCTTCATCTCACGGGCAGCTTTGTTGGTAAAGGTCAGCGCCAGGATAGATGAGGGAGCCAATCCCGACTTCAGCAGATAGGCAATTTTGTAGGTCAGCACGCGGGTTTTTCCCGATCCTGCACCCGCAATAACAAGGGATGCACCATCGGTATATTCTACGGCACGACGCTGACTATCATTTAATTCGTTCAGAAAATTCATAAGCGGATATAAAAAACAATTTGGTAACAGATAAAATAGTTGACAGTCGTTTAAGGCTCACAAAAATACAAATAAAAACGGAGGTAGGTGACACCCGAAACAGATTTAATCTCACTCCCTGTTAATCATCATTAAAAAGAAAATCTCAGTCGAACAAAAGCCCTTTATTTACATTACTTTTATCATATAATTTATGCTGATGAAGTTTATTTTCACTTGTTTAATAACTCTGTTTATTTTCACCGGTCACATTAGCGCAGCCCGTTACACCATCAGTGGCACCATTACCGACAGCACGAATGGCGAAACGCTTATTGGAGCAAGTATCGCTGTGCAGGATTCTCCCGGCACCGGAACTATCAGTAATTCATACGGTTATTTCTCACTCTCAATTCCTGAAGGAAGAGTCACCCTGAATATCTCATATCTGGGCTATGGTACCGAAACCGTTACATTAGACCTCAGGTCGAATCTACGAAGAGACTTCCGGCTTACTCCCGACGCACGGGAATTGGGCGAAGTTGAAATCGTAGCAAGGCGCTCCAACTTCAACATTACATCAGCCGAAATGGGCAGTCAGAAAATCGAAGTAAGAGAATTAAGTCGTATCCCCGTTATTTTTGGAGAAGCTGATATCCTCAAAACACTGACATTAACTCCGGGAATTAAAACAGTTGGCGATGCAGGCGGTGGTTTCTTTGTGCGTGGTGGAAATAACTCACAAAATCTTATACTACTTGATGAGGCAACTGTTTTTAATGCGGATCACCTATTAGGATTTTTCTCTACTTTTAACAGCGATGCCATCAAAGATATTCAAATGTTTAAAGGAACTGCACCCGCTGAATACGGAGGAAGAATTTCATCGGTGTTGGATGTAAAAATGAATGATGGCAACAACCAGACTCATAGCGCCGGAGGTGGTATCGGACTAATCTCGTCGCGCCTCAATCTTGAAGGCCCCATTGTAAGAGATAAAGGCTCCTACCTTGTTGCAGCAAGACGCACCTATGCCGATTTGTTTCTGAAACTGTCCAGCGATGAACTCATCAACAACAATCAGCTTTACTTTTATGATTTGAATGCCAAACTGAATTATCGCATCAACGAGAGAAACCGACTTTATCTTTCAGGATATTTCGGCAGGGATATATTTAATTTTCAACGGCGTTTTGGCATCGACTGGGGCAATATTACCGGAACATTGCGCTGGAATCATCTCTGGAACGAAAAGCTTTTCAGCAATACATCATTGATTTATTCTAACTACGACTATCGTGTAAACGTATTGCAGGATGCGGGATTCAGTCTGAAATCGGTGATCGAAAACACGAACCTGAAACACGAATTCCAGTATTTCCCGAACAATAAAAACACGCTAACCCTGGGCTTCAACCTGATGCATCACACCATAACTCCCGGTCAGCTTGAGGTAACCGACGATTCTGATTTCATCCCTACCCGTTTACAACCCAAATACTCGGTTGACAATGGCATTTACATCAGTAATGTATGGAAGCCAAACAAAAAACTGAACTTGCACTATGGCTTGCGCTTCTCTGCATTTCATCTTTTCGGTCCGGGCGATTTCTATAATTACCAGAATGGCGAAGTTACAGATACGACCAATTACGCGAGGGGTGAAATCGTACAATCGTATTATCATTTGGAACCAAGGCTGAATGTAGCGTGGATTCTCAACGAGCGCAACTCCATCAAATTCAGCTTAACTCGCAACACACAGAATATTCACCTCATCTCCAACAGCACTTCGTCGTTACCCACCGATGTTTGGGTTTCGTCAGGTAAAATCATTCGACCGGAAATAAGCGACCAGATTTCAGCAGGCTATTTTGCCAACTTTGCTGACGACAGGTATCAGTTTAGTGCCGAAGTTTACTACCGCGCCATGCAAAACCAAATCGATCTGCGCAATGGAGCCGACATTTTCGCGAATGAGCATCTCGAAGGGGAATTATTGTTTGGCGAAGGTCGGGCTTATGGTTTGGAATTGTTGCTGCGACGGACCTACGGACAGTTCAGTGGATGGCTGGCTTACACACTTTCGCGCACAGAACGAAAAATTGAAGGCATCAATAATAACAATTGGTATCCGGCTCGACAAGACATTACCAACGATGTTTCTGTTGTGGCAATGTACGACCTGAATAAAAAATGGTCATTCTCTGCAACCTGGGTTTATAATACCGGATATGCCGTGACATTCCCCAGTGGCAAATATCTGCTTAACGGGAATGTACAATATTATTATACCGAACGAAACGGGTACAGAATGCCCGACTACCACCGGCTTGACCTTGGTGCTACCTGGATGTTGCGCAAAACAGCACGTACCGAAAGCAGTCTGAATTTCTCAGTTTACAATGCTTATGGTCAAAAAAACGCCTTTTCAATTGATTTTGAACAAGATGCCAGCGACCCATCGAAAATTGTTGCTGTAAAAACCTATCTATTCACTTATGTACCATCGATAACCTATAACTTCAAATTCTGATGATTCGATTCAAAAACATATTATTCATTTTGCTGATGGTTATTGCAGGAACATTGCTGAAGTCATGTACCGAGATTATCATTATCGACATCAACTCATCCGACCCGAAACTGGTTGTGGAAGCAACGATTGGCGAAGGTGAAACAGCGATAGTGAAAATTACTATCTCAATTAATCTGTATGAAAGAGAAGATTTTCCTGCAGTAAGCAATACGATTGTCAGTATCAGCGCTTCCGACGGCAGCTCCGAAATACTTACCGAAACAACTCCGGGCATTTATACCGGCGCAAGTTTGATTGGGATACCCGGACTCACCTATCAGCTAAACATAGAAAGCGGAGAAGATTTAATCACGGCGATAAGCACCATGCCGCAGAAAGTCCATGTGGATACTTTTTATGTGCAAAGTTCGATATACCCGGGTGGTGGTCCGGCCATTTTCCCCGGACAACGCGAGGATTTTTACGAAGTCTATGTAAAATATACCGACCCTCTGCAACCGGGCAATTTTTACAGGATGATATTATCACTTAACGGGGAAAGAATCAACAGAAACTACATCAGCGACGACAGGTTGATTAACGGCAATCAGGTTGAACAGCTGCTTGTTATCTTTCATCCTGAGAAGCAGCCCGGCGATAGTATCAGTTTGGAGTTTCAAAGCATCGACAAACCCGTTTTCGAATACTTCCGCAGTTTGAGCAGTGCAGGAAATGGTCCTGGGAATGGTTCCAGTCCCGCAAACCCATATACCAATCTGAAAGGAGCAACCCTGGGATACTTCAGCGCACACACCAAAGAGCATGTTTACTATATTTACCAGCCCTGAATTTCATGCTGTATAATTCCCTTTTTTAAACCCATTCTGTTGAAAAAAAATTGTAGCTTTGTGTCCTAATTATAAATTATGCAGAAAATAAGCTATTGGTTACTTCGGAAAGCAGGCTGGAAGATGGTTTTAGAGCATGAAGAGCCTCCAAAGAGTGTAATATGTGTGGCACCTCATACCAGCAACTGGGATTTCATCATTGGCAAACTATCCTATTGGGCTATCAACAGAAAATCATCATTCCTGATGAAGAAGTCCTGGTTCTTTTTCCCCATGGGAAGCATTTGGCGTTCGATGGGCGGCGTTCCTGTTGACAGGTCGAAAAGCACCTCAGTTACACAACAAATGGCAGATGAGTTCCATCGTCGGGAACGTTTTCACCTTGCCATCACTCCGGAAGGAACCCGCAGCTTGACTAACAAGTGGAAGATGGGATTTTATCATATCGCATTAAAAGCCGGTGTTCCCATCGAGTTGGCTTACATCGATTATGGCAAAAAAGAAATGGGCATCAAGGAAGTTTTTTATCCTACAGGAGATGAGAATGCCGACATGGCTCATATCAAAATGGCATATCAGGATGTAGTGGCGAGATTTCCGGAGAAATTCAATCAAAAGCAACACTAAAACGATCTGGAATTTATGAATCGACTGCTCAGATTTACAGGACTTAAACGATTGGACATATACATTATCCGGAAATTTCTGGGTACCTTTTTCTTTTCAATCGTTTTAATTCTGAGTATCGCAGTTATTTTTGATCTTTCTGAAAAACTGGATAATTTCTTTGACAACAATGCTCCGCTGAAAGCCATTGTTTTCGATTATTATCTGAATTTCATCCCCTTCTACCTGAACATGTTCACACCCTTGTTCACGTTTATCGCTGTCATCTTTTTTACCTCGAAAATGGCAGGCAATACAGAGATTATTGCAGCTTTATCCAGCGGCATCAGTTTTCGCAGACTCATGCTGCCCTACTTCATTTCAGCACTTATCATTGCCATCATGTCGTTCTTTTTAGGTGGATATATCATACCTCCTTCGACAGAGAAAATGCTCGAATTTGAGAATCAATACATCAAAAAGTTTAAAACCAATTTAGCCCGAAATGTACAAATGGAGATTGAGCCCGGCATCATTCTCTACATTGAGCGTTTCGATATTGATCAAAACAGGGGATTCCGGTTTTCTTTGGAGAAGTTTGAGGAGAAAAGGCTTGTATCGCGACTTACTGCGGAAGATATCCGGTGGGACTCTGCATATAACTGGAAAGTCAATGATTATCTGCTTCGCAATTTCGATGGTATGCGCGAGAATATTGTAAAGGGAACTGATCTTGACACCGTCATTATGGTACAGCCGGTAGAGTTTTTTATTTCGGCCAGAGAAAGTGCGCAGCTCGACAACAATCAGCTGAAAGCTCATATCGATCGACTAACAACACGCGGGATCGGCAACACGCAAGCTTTCCTGGATGAATACTACAAAAGGTTCTCAATGCCATTGGCATCTTTCATCATGACATTGATGGGTGTTTCGCTTGCCTCCCGGAAAGTGCGCGGTGGCATCGGACTTCATTTAGGTATCGGATTGGCATTGAGCTCACTGTATATCATCTTCTCCACCCTTTCAACTTCATTCTCGGTGAGCGGGGCTATGAGTCCATTCATGGCAGTTTGGTTACCGAATTTCTTATTTCTGGGAGTAGGAATGTACCTTTACTATACAGCTCCAAAGTAATAATGATTTAGCACGTAAATCATCCTTAAACAATTAATACCATGCATAAATTACTAATTATCAATCCCGGATCAACTTCAACCAAAGTTGCAATATATGAAGACGATCAAGAAATCGTTTCCAACATCGTCAAGCATTCGGCACAAGAACTTCATGAATACAAGCACATTATCGACCAGTATGAATTTCGGCTAAAACATTTGCTTGATTATCTTGAAAAGGAGAATCATGATTTATCTGGATTTTCAGCGGTGTTGGGACGAGGAGGTTTTCTCAGACCCCTTGAATCGGGCGTTTATGAAGTAAACGAAACCATGCTGGACGATTTGCGCAAATCGATGATGGGTGAACATGCCAGTAATCTGGGGGCAGTGCTTGCCCACGAAATTGCAGGAAGAATTCCCGGATGCAGGGCATTCATTGCCGACCCGGTTGTTGTTGATGAGTTGCAGGATGTAGCGCGTATCAGTGGTTTGCCGCAGTTTCCCCGAAGATCAGCTTTTCACGCTTTGAACCACAAAGCCATGGGCAGGAAATATGCTTCCGAAACCGGCACAAATTACGACCAATTGAATCTGGTAATTGCACATCTGGGAGGTGGAATCTCAGTTGCAGCTCATCGTCGGGGCAGGGTAATCGACACCAACCAGGCACTCGATGGCTTCGGACCCTTCTCCCCACAACGGGCAGGAACCATGGATGCAGGGGCGCTAATACGGGTATGCTTCGCCGGAATCTTTGAACAGGAAGAAATACAGAAACTACTTGTAGGTAGAGGTGGTTTGGTTGCTCATTTGGGCACCAACGATCTTCGTTCGGCAAACAAACTTGTGCAGAACGGTGACTTACACGCCCGCCTCGTACTTGAAGCCATGGCTTACGGCGTTGGAAAAGAAATCGGATCCATGCTCGCAGTACTTAAAGGCAAAGCAGATGCAGTAATCCTGACCGGCGGTATGGCATACAACGAACTCATTGTAAACTACATAACCGATATGATTAGTCCGTTTTGTAAAGTTGTGGTATATCCCGGTGAAGATGAAATGAAAGCTCTGGCTCAAGCCGGACTGCGGGTACTAAGCGGTGAGGAAAGAACGAAGATCTATTGAAAATATCTCCTGGAGGTTAATCAGAGCTTTGTGCAGATTAAATGGTTGTGTTATGTTTGGCTCTAACACAAACATACCTGCAATGTTAAAAACTTCTGGTTTAAGCTTCTGTTAAGCAGACTTATATTTTTAACATTGCAGGTATGTCTCTAAATCTCAATCAGCAATTCTAGAAAATTACTGAATTTCAATCATCCTGTTTAATTTGCTTACAATCTCTTCCTTCTTTGGAATTGAAACACTCAAAATACCATTCTCGTATTTGGCTGCAATCTTATCACCATCAGCAATTTCAGGCAAAGTGAATGAGCGGCTGAACGACTGATAGCTGAATTCACGGCGGGTGAATTGTTCGCCTTCTTTTGTTTCGTTTTCAACTTGCTTTTCAGATGAAACTGTAAGCACGTTGCGCTTCAGTTCAATTTTAAAATCACTCTTTTCCAAGCCGGGAGCAGCAACTTCTACCACATAATCCTGATTGCTTTCTTTGATGTTAACTGATGGCAATGTGGTGTTGGTTGATGAAAAGTTACGGGTTGCAAAGTCGAACAAGTCGTTGTCAAAAAAACGATCAAATAAGCTTGGATAATTCCGGTTAAATCTTACAAGTGTCATAATTGTATCCTCCTATAATTAATTTGTTAAACATTAATATTTGATTTCGACGGAGGGATTGCAAAGAAAATGCCTGTCCGTATATCAGACAGGCACTCAAAAGAACAATACGCTGTATTTCAATAAATTAATACGGAAGCTACCGATTGAAGAACTATTCCATTAACTGTCACATTGTCGCATTGCAGCAAAAACTACATGTCATTATGGCTGATTACCGCCATTTACTATCTGTACAATGGATATACATGTTCAAAATCCCTATACTTTACTTTTTCAAGATAGTCGGGTTTGAAATTCTCAAAAGCGCGATAATATTCAAAATAATCGATGGTGTTTTGTATCAGATCTATGTGCCACTGAACCGGACGATATCCCTGCTCTAAAGGCTCTCTATAGTAACCAACCAACACAATCGAATTATTATCTTTCCAGTAACCATCTTCAATTCTCACTGATGGACCTACAAACACCAAACGACTTCTGATTTTTTTATTCAAATCATTCAAAACGACTTCGGTATCAGCTTCAGTTCCATAATGCAAAGACCCAAGTTCATTTTCTTCAAGAATCAGGTTGTAGCCATAAATATCCAGTAAACGTGTACTGTCGGGTGAGTATTTAAGCAGCGGATAAATATCGTTATTATATAAAGTTGCCGTTCGCAATTCAAAGCTGATATTGGGCAATGTATCAGTACTTACCCTCACAAAAGAATCGGTCTTGATACCAATGACTTCATAGTAATCCAACCATTCATTGATAACAGATTCAACCTGTGTCGAATCATCAAAAACCTGCACATCATCCGCACTATCTTCTTTCTTCCGACATGAAGAAACAAGCACAGATACTATTAGTAGTATATAGAACGTTTTATTCATAACTCATCGTTTTAATTTCACTTAAAGTCATATCGACTGAGTTCACAAAGATACATCAGTTTTTTATTAAGCACAAACGAATAACACCGGCATTCACAGTCAATATATCAAAAAAGGAAATAATTATTCAAAACAATTGAATTTCCATGAAAGTATTGTATTTTTGCGACAATCCAGTTCAATCAAAAAAACACAAGCTATGGATCGCGTATTAATTGTACCAACTGAAAACCTTGGAAAAAATTTTATCCCTCAGGAATTTCTCCCCGACGGAAAAGATGAATACTATCAGCGCAACAAACAGGTAACACCGCCACGCAATGGATGGAGGAACCTCAAAGCACATGAAATTGAGACCCTCGTGAAAAATGACAATACAGCAGGCGACTGGGATGAGGTGCTTGTAACAGATGAGTTTGACCCAAATCAGATTAAAAATACAAGTTTTTATGGTTTGGTTCGGATTGGTCGTTTACGCAACGTTATCATACAGCATCACGACCTGCGACTTCCTGCCGGCATCACTAACAGTCTGGTTATTTCATGCGATATTGGCGATGATGTAGCAATTCACAACGTGCATTATCTGGCGCATTATATCATTGGCGACCGCTGTATTCTTTTCAACATTCAAGAAATGCATACCACCGACCATGCAAAGTTCGGCAACGGCATTGTAAAACAGGGCGAGGATGAATCGGTGCGAACCTGGGTTGATTTAATGAATGAGGTTGGTTGCAGGAAAGTGCTCCCTTTTGATGGTATGATTACCGCTGATGCTTATATTTGGGCAAAATATGTGGATGACAAAGCGCTTCAGGACAATCTGAAAAGAATAACCCAATACAGCATGGACCATCGCAGGGGTTATTATGGGACGGTAGGCAATAGAACTGTTATCAAAAACTCCTTGATTTTAAAAGATGCCAAGGTGGGATCGCATTGCTATATAAAAGGTGCCAACAAACTAAAAAACATCACCATCAATTCATCTGAAGAAGAGCCCAGTCAGATAGGCGAAGGCGTTGAATTGGTGAATGGAATTATCGGCTATGGCTGCCATATTTTCTATGGATGTAAAGCTGTTAAGTTTGTGCTGGGAAACAATTCGAACCTGAAATACGGTGCAAGACTGATTCATTCTTATCTGGGCGACAATTCTACCATTTCATGTTGCGAAGTACTCAACAACCTGATTTTCCCTGCCCACGAACAACATCATAACAACTCTTTCCTGGTGGCTGCATTGGTCATGGGACAAAGCAATATGGCCGCAGGGGCAACCATCGGCTCAAACCATAACAGCAGATCGAACGACAACGAAATTCAAGCCGGCAGGGGCTTTTGGCCGGGATTGTGTACAAGCATAAAACATTCAAGTCGCTTCGCTTCTTTTGTGCTGCTATCAAAGTCGGACTACCCCGCCGAAATGGACATTCCTTTCCCATTCTCTTTGCTTAACAACAATGTATCGGCCGATAATCTGGAAGTGATGCCTGCTTATTGGTGGATGTATAACATGTATGCACTGGCACGCAATTCATGGAAATTCGGGAGCAGAGATAAACGAAGACATAAAATTCAGAAAATTGAATTCGATCCGTACGCACCCGATACCATTGAAGAAATCATTATCGCCAGGGAGCTGCTTGAGCTTTGGACAGGAAAAGCATCTTTACTCGAAAAAGGTTTAAATCCATCCGATTTCAATGAATCTGACATCAAAAAAGAAGGTAGTAATGCATTGAATGTTGATGCTGCATCCTTCAAATTACAGGTTTGGGGAGAAAACATGGAAAACAGCAAACGCAAAGTACATATTATCAAACCACGTGAAGCCTATCATGCTTATGCTGATATCATGTACTATTACGCTGTGAACAATCTTGTTAAATACCTGATTGCAAATCCTGATGCCAGATTGGAAGATATGAATACTGCGCTCCACGGCGAAAGACAAACAAGTTGGATCAATGTGGGCGGGCAGTTGATGACAGAAAATGAGGTGGATTTAATCAGACAGGATATTGGCAGCGGAAAACTGGATAACTGGAACGACATCCATGCCCGTTACGACAAAATCTGGGAAAACTATCCGCTTGAAAAACAGAAACATGCTTATGCAATACTTTGTCATTTGTTAGATATACAATCTATTGATAATGATGTTTGGATGCAATCACTGGAAAAAGTGACACAACTGCAACAGTTTATTTGCGATCAGGTTTATCATACCCGCAAGAAAGATTATGATAACCACTTCAGGAAAATAACTTACAGGAATGAAAAAGAAATGGAGGCTGCACTCGGAACGGTTGACGAAAACAGTTTCATCATTCAGGTGAAGAGAGAAACAAAAGACTTCATCAAACTTATAGAAACAATAAAACAGCGATAAACAGAAAAACTAAAAAACACATTAATGAACTTAAACGACAAAACTTATTCGAACTACGCATTGGTGCAGGAAATGATGGAGACTGTTGAAACAGTACTGAAGTTCGACCCTTTGCAAACTGCTTCGGTTGCCAAAACCATCGAAAAAGCAAGCAAACTACATCTTACCGGTGAAGGCTCAAGCAGAATATTCCCAGCTAAGAATGCCATTAAACGCTCCCTCACCTGGGGCATGGATCTTTCAGTAAGCACAGATGGATCATGGCAATCAGCGAGTTATGATCTTTCTAATAAAGCTGTGTTTTGCGCATCCAATTCAGGCAGAACCAAAGAGGTGGTTTTATTAGCGAAGAAACTGGGCGCTATCGGGAATAATCTCCGCTTTGCTCTGACTGCGAACGAAGACACCTTATTAGAAAAAGAATGTAGTGAAACCTGGGTATTGAAATGTGGTTGGGAAAATGCGGTGGCTGCAACAAAAAGTGTTATCGAACAAACTTTATTTTACGACTCCATCCTCTGGAATATCAACAACAAAGACTTAAAAACAGCCTTGCCGGCACTGGCCGAGAAAATCAAAACAGCGCTCACACTGGATATCGATCCGGAAATAGTAAAACTGGCTGCCAAGGCTAACACCATCTATTTTGCCGGTTACAACGATGGCGTGGCTGAAGAGTTAACGCTCAAAACCAACGAAATCACCCGCAAAAAATCAGATTATCTGGAAGGAACTTATGCCGTACACGGCATCGAAGAAGTGATGGAGAAAAATGATATCGTGTTCGTGATTAATCCTATTGAAGAGGAATATCAGAAATTCCACGAGGTACTTGAGAAGGGTGTCGGACTGAAAGTTGTTGCTATTGCCGACAAAGAAACTCCTTTTAGCACCATCAGAGTTCCCGAAGCCGGTGATCTTGCGCCTTATGTATATTTATGTGCAGGCTGGAATTTACTGGTAGAGATAGGTCTGCATCTCGGGATTGACCTCGACAAACCTGAACGCGCCCGTAAAGTTGGAAATGAGTTTGGAGGATAAGGTATTATCTGCTGAACAAAATTCCGAACTGCAATGTAGGACTGATATACCGATGGTTATCATTTAATGCAGCATACAAACAAACCGCCTGGACAGTAAAATTGATCCGGGCGGTAATTGCATAATCCAGACTCAGGATAGGTGACAAAACCATCACCGGCTGTCGGTAAAATGTTGCATCAGTTAGACTCACACCGTTTTGCTGCTCAATATGCAGGTTTTTCAGGGTTCCTCTTCCTGCAAAAGCTGAAGCCGTGAATCGCACTTTTCCGGAAAGATGACTCAGTCCGACAAATGGACCACCATAACCGAGTGTTGTAAAAGAATTTTCGGAACCTGTAGTCGAATAATAGGTTTTCTGACTTCCCCCATAAGCTCCAAAAGTAAAATAATCACCAACATACAAACGCAGAATGCCGCCCAAACTACTATTCCATGCCCTGATATCCTGATGAGGATTTGAAGAAATGCTATAGCCCGGCTGAAAAATCAACATCCCACCACTATACAATGGTCTGTTACTCTGCTCTGCATGCAGGGAAAGATGGCAGATTGCAATCGCAAGAACTAAAAAACTTAGAAATCGCTTCATATATTTTAAACTGATGCAAGGGCTGAACGAATATCATCCATGATATCTGCAACATCTTCAAGTCCTACTGCCAATCGCATATATCCATCGCTGAGACACATTGCTTCTTTATCGGCAGTACTAAAATCAGCATACATTGTTGATGCCGGATGAATGATCATGGATTTATTATCGCAGAAATTGGTACCTCTGCGAATCATTTTCAATGCATTCATAAAACGATAACAAGCATCCTTATCTTCTAACTCTAATCCAACCAGACAACCGGCATTATCTCCAAAGAGTTTTTTGGAGATATCATGACATGGATTATCCGCAAGCGAAGGGTGCACAACATATTTAACACGAGAATCATCTTTGAGTTGACGGGCAACTTCGGAAGCGTTGGCACAAATCTTATCAACCCGCAATGGCAAAGTTTCCAAGCCCAACAACTGCAGCCATGCATTATGTGGCGACATGCAGGCACCTACATTGCGATAAACCTCTCTCGAAAGTTTCCGAAAGAACCCGGCATTGCCAAATTGCTGATATTCATTTTTTATTTTGGGCAGATATTGCCATTTATCATTGGAAAACGTAAAAACCACCCCTCCTACTGAAGTTGCGCCACCTGAAATAAATTTGGTGGTAGAAGTAACTTCAATGTCAACACCATAATCGGCTGAACGAAAAATGTAGGGCGACAACATGCTATTGTCAACAATGAGCAGGACATTACGTTGATTCGTTACACGGCTAACCTTTTCAATATCATAGACCTTCAATAGCGGATTGGTCATAATTTCGAGAAACACCCCCCGTGTGCGTTCATCTATGGCTGCCTCCAAAGCATCTGTTTCGTCAGGTTCAACAAATCTCACATTGATACCCAGTGCAGGAAGCGTTTTAGTGAAAAGCACAAATGTATTACTAAAAAGATAACGCGATGAAATGATATTATCACCCGGCTCACATATCGTAAGCAATACATTAGTGATTGCCGCCATGCCGGAGCTCAAACAAAGTGCATCCTCGGCATCAGCAAGTAATTTCAAACGATTCTCAAGTTCTCTTACAGTTGGATTGGCAATGCGGGAATACATGTATGCATCCACTTTGCCGATAAAAGCGGCCTCTACATCTTCGGCTGTTTCAAAATCAAAAGATGCAGCATCATAAACCGGAGTTTTAAGGCTCCGATTTACATCATTACAGCTATTTCTGTCGCCGTGTATCAGTTTAGAATTGATTCCTTTCATTTATTTTCTAAGTGCAGGAAAAGGGGAATATGGAGGACGATTTTCTGTCACACCCAACAACAAAGCCGCAATTTTCCGCGGGACATCCGTATTATCCATGATACCTCTGAAATGCTCCGATCCTGGGCCATAGGCAAATATCGGAACAAGTTCTCCTGAATGGTTTCCAGTAGAATAAGCAGCTGTTACCCTGCGTTGGTTGATATTACCATTGGGTAGAGTCATGCCCCCTGTTTCATGATCGGAAGCAACAATAACCAAAGTTCTTTTGTCTTTTTTGGCAAATTCGATGGCACGGGCAACTGCATTATCAAAATCAATGGTTTCTGCAATAATTCCCTCTGTATCATTAGAATGGCCAGCCCAGTCAATTTGCGAACCTTCAATCATCAAAAAGAAACCGTTACGATTTCTGTTTAGAAGATTGATAGCAATTTCACTTGCCTCAGGGAGGAAATCGCCACGTTCAGGTGCCGCAGGTGGATGTTCATCAAACAACAATCCGGCAACCTTTCTGCCTGTCACCTTTTTCAAATCATCCATGGTTGTAACCACAGAATATTTTTGCTGAATAAGGTTGATAATCAAATTTCTTCCATCTTTTCTTTGCACAAAATGCCTTCTTCCACCCCCGATAAATACATCTGGTTGTGTAGTTAGATAATCAAGTGCGATTTCCTCATACATATTTCTGTTTATCTGATGTGCTACGAATGCTGCCGGAGTAGCATGAGTTACTGCACAGGCCGAAACGATCCCTGTTGCCAGACCTCTTCTCTGAGCAAGCTGTGTTAAATTGGGAACCGCAACTGAGTCGGGCCCCATTCCAATCATATTGTTACGTGTTTTTACTCCAGTTGCCAGGGCTGTACCTGCAGCTCCTGAATCGGTGGTAAAGTTACTAAACGACCAGGTTTTGGTAAAACCTATATCTGTTAGCTGTTCAATGGCTAAAGGCGTCTCACTTGTTACCATGGCAGCATATAGCTGATTAATACCCAGTCCATCGCCAATAAGTAAAATCACATTTTTAGGACCACGCTGAGCGCTAATAGAAACTGAAACAAATACAATTGCGAGAAATAAAAAACGTTTCATCATATTGAGTGTTATTATGAATTTAATGCTTTAGATAGCCCTACCAATTCGGCACGGATATGTTTTAAACGGTCGGCAAGCTTCTGTTGTTTAGCGACCCTGTCTCTTTTTTGCGTTAATTTTTGTCTTGCACCCTCTAAAGTAAGATTTTGTTCATTTACCAAAAACATGATTTGTTTTATCAAATCAATATCAGCCTGCGTGAAAAATCGGGTACCTTTTGCATTGCGCCTTGGCTTCAACTGCTTAAATTCCTTTTCCCAGAAACGGATATTTGAAGCGTTGATTTTCAACATCTCCGACACTTCCGAAATTGAATAGTAAAGACGTTCCATAGCTCTGTTATTTATATATTTTAAGTCGCTGACCTTCTCTGATATTAGTACCTGACAAATTATTCCATTGTCTGATTCTATTTACCGATACACCATACCGCGCTGCTATGCCACTCAGGGTTTGACCCCGTGTTACAGTATGTGTTATAAGATTGCCGGAACCACCCCCCGAAG
>CAYMDE010000023.1:29675-33642 GCA_964389115.1 uncultured Paludibacter sp.
GTTTGACCCCGTGTTACAGTATGTGTTATAAGATTGCCGGAACCACCCCCCGAAGTTGCTGCAGAAGCACCTGCTGCTGTAACCTCAGCCCTGCGGTTGTTAACGAGTTCATCAGCCCTGTATTCGGCAATTTCATCAAACCTGTCGATAAACTTGCCTACCATATGCACAGGCAAAGCTACAGAATATGGTTTTAAATCACCCGGGACAATATTTCGTCTGTACTGAGGATTCAGTAAACGAACATGTTCAACAGGTATATCAAGCACAGCAGCAATTTGCTCAAAATGGATTCTGCGCTGAATCATTATAGTATCCACAGTTTTAGGAAACTGAATCTCAGCCTTGCAAATCTGATAAGCAGGGGCATAATGCATGGCATAGGTAGCTGCAATAAAAATCGGCACATAACCTCTTGTTTCGGAAGGCAGGAAAGGATAAATCGCCCAATAATCCTGCACCCCACCTGCTCTGCGGATAGCTTTATTCACATTACCCGGTCCGCAATTGTATGCAGCAATCACCAAATGCCAGTCGCCATAGATATCATACAAATCCTTAAGAAAACGAGCT
Source organism: uncultured Paludibacter sp. (assembly GCA_964389115.1). GTDB lineage: Bacteria > Bacteroidota > Bacteroidia > Bacteroidales > Paludibacteraceae > Paludibacter. Next base: position 30,249 of record CAYMDE010000023.1, read on the forward strand.
GCAGCATGGGTAGATTTATGAGGATCCATGCGTTCATCGACCAGACTATTTACTTCGAGTCCGTACATCCTTCCGGTTGCAACCATAAACTGCCATAAACCTCCGGCTCCCATGCGGGAGACTGCTGTAGCATTGAGAGCCGACTCAATTACAGGAAGGTATCTCAATTCATGGGGCATGTCATACTTATTTAACACCTCATCAAAAATCTTGAAATAATACTCCCCTAATCCGAGCATCAACCCAATTTGTCGCCTGCGGCGTTGGGTGTACATATCAATAAACGAACGAACATGCTGATTGAAAGGCATCTCCATAACGCATGGCATCAACGCCAAACGTCGCTTTACTACTGAGTCGGATGTTTGAGGTACTACTTTGTCAGGATCGCATGGAAAAACTGATGATCTTGCAAGAAACCAGCCTGAAAGCATATAATCCAATGAATACTCCACATCATCAGGCACATCGATTTTTTCCGTTTCAACAATTTTCAGAATGTTCCTATCGGGTTGTAGCTGAGCCCCAACGTTTTGAAACATCAGTATAAGAAAAACCAGTAATATGCTTTTATTCATTTTCATCATTCATCAAAATCTCAGACGTGCTCCAATGCCATAGGCGAAATTAGTACTTCGCGAAACACTTCCTGAATCTCTTAGAATATAAGGTCTGAGATTCAGAGATAAATCCGGACTAATATCAAAATCGAACAAGTGCGCATCAACAAAGGCATCGATTAGGGTTAAGCCATAATAGGCAACTGACACTATCACACTTAAATCTCTGTTATATCGTGCCCTGTCCATACCAGACTTAAGAATTCCGGTAAATGCCGATCTGCCACCATAACTTTCAATTGTATAACCATCTGGGATCAATAACAGGTAACTGTTGGTCAATGCATCATCATCGGTAATATCAAGATATGCATTTCGAAAATTCGTGTAACGGTTCGAATTCCAGTTTATCGCGTAATAACATCCCAAAAAACCGGCATAGACAATCGGCAATTTCCAGTATTTCCTGTTGTGGATTTGCCCGTAACCCGGAATTACAGCTCCCAACCAAAGTGCCTGATCAGGTTCCGGCTTAAATTCTTTTTGTCGCCTGCGTATATTAATCTCTGCAACTGTGTCAGTACCCTCTTCGATAACAGGCAAACTCCTCAGCAGTGTTTCAGGGTTTTCTGACAAAACATCCTGTGCGTGTAAGGTTAAAAAACACCCGACACAGAATAAACACAATGCTATGATTCTACCGAAATGCACAATTAGCTGCGATTCATTTATTTCCTATCCGATCGAATATCTCCATCAGCCGAACTAACTCATCATCATTATCAAAAGGAATGGTGATGCTGCCCTTTCCATTTTCGTCGGATGACAGGCGGATATTTGCATCCAGCAATTCACTCAGTCGTAAACGTAACTCATCATATTCCCTGAGATTGTTTTTTACTTTTCGTGCTGGTGGTTGCGGCAAGAAATGTCCGGTGGCAGCATGATGTCGCACCATTTCCTCAACTTTACGTACCGAGTATTCATTTTTCAGAATAAGCTCGTACATTTCGAGTTGGGCAACCGGGTCGGTCAAACCCAGGATGGCACGTGCATGACCCATATCAATTTTTTTATCCTTGATACCCATCTGGATATCAGCGGGTAATTTCAATAAACGTAAATAGTTGGTTATCGTGGTTCGCTTCTTACCCACCCGTTCGCTCAGGCGTTCCTGGGTAAGTTTATATTCTTCGAGCAAGCGGTAAAATGACAAAGCGATTTCGATGGCATTCAGGTCTTCACGCTGAATATTTTCGATGAGCGCCATTTCTACCACCTGTTCATCAGCCGCTGTGCGCACATAGGCAGGAATGCTTTTCATTCCCAGCGATTTTGCTGCACGATATCTGCGCTCACCGGCAATAATCAGGTAAGTTCCATCTTGATTCTTTCTGAGCGTAACCGGTGAAATAACCCCCAACTGTCTGATTGAAGCTGCCAGCTCTTCCATGGCTTCTTCATCAAAAAAGGTGCGTGGCTGATGAGGATTGGGTACTATCAGGTCAATTTCAACCTCATTAATTGAAGAAGAACCCGATGTAATAATCGAATCTGTATCAATCAGAGCTCCAAGCCCTTTTCCCAATCCTGTATTCTTAGCCATAATAATCTTTTTATCCTATTTCTTTGATTTTGCAATCAGCTCCTTTGCGAGATCAATATAATTACTGCTTCCTTTTGAATCGGCATCATATTGCAAAACGGGCAACCCATGACTTGGTGCTTCACTCAGGCGCACATTCCGATGTATCACTGTTTCGAACACCATGCCTTCAAAATGCTTACGAACCTCTGCAAGTACCTGATTCGCAAGTCTCAACCTGTTATCATACATGGTTGGCAGAAAACCTTCTATGGCCAGTGTCATATTCAGTTTGCTCTTAATAATCTTGATCGTATTAAGCAATTTACTGATGCCTTCAAGCGCAAAATACTCACACTGTACCGGAATAATCACCGAGTCGGATGCAGTAAGCGCATTAACAGTAATCAAACCCAGCGAAGGAGAGCAATCAATTAATATGAAGTCGTAGCTTGTTTTGAGTGGTGTAAGCAAATTGAGCATCACCTTTTCCCTGTTATCGAGATTGAGCATTTCAATTTCGGCACCCACCAAATCAATGTGGGAAGGAAGAATATCCAGGTTTTCGATGCCTGTACAGTGAATTGCCCTGGCACTTGGAACATTGTCAATCAAACATTCGTAGATGGTTAGTTCCAGCGAACGAATATCAATACCGAGTCCGGATGAAGCATTGGCCTGTGGATCTGCATCAACCACAAGCACTTTTTTACCAAGTGAAGCCAAGGATGCTGCCAGATTGATGGCTGTTGTGGTTTTCCCTACCCCACCTTTCTGATTGGCAATTGAAATAATTTTACCCATATTATTCAATATCTGAATATTGTATTCAACCGGTTTTTTAATTTTAAAGACGGGCAAAGATAAGAAAAATAAATTGATTTTTTAATTATCTTTGTGGCTCTGAGAGAGGCGAAAAATCGACAACTCAGCTTTCTGAAACATACTGTATAACAATGATTAACAAAAGGATTTCAAACAAACTCATACTATCGGCGGCACTAATCATTTTAGTACTTTTTACCATTTATCCATTCCGAATAGATTTGAGTGCCGACAAACGATACAGCATATCAAACGAAACAAAAAAAATGGTTGGCAATCTGAAGGAACCTCTCCATTTTACCCTATATCTCAACGGAGACCTCAATACCGCCTTTCACCGGCTGCGCAAATCAACGATAGATTTGATTCGTGATTTGGAAAAAGCATCAAACCAACGGTTTACAATCGAGTTGGTATTTCCTTC
>CAYMDE010000024.1:0-1904 GCA_964389115.1 uncultured Paludibacter sp.
AACGTAATTATATCTACCACTCATTATAATATCCTCCACTCCATGGCTGATACATCCACCATATCTGAATGGTGTTGCAACTGCAAACTATTACAATTCAGATAGATACAAAAATTGAGTGAAATGGGCATATGGCATATACATGAAATGTTAAAATTTAGTGTTTTGTGATTCATATATCCAATTTGTCCAATGGATTGCGTATTTGATCAAATCCTTTGGTTGTAATGTGCGTGTAAATTTCAGTTGTTTTTGAACTTGAATGACCTAAAAGACTTTGTATGTATCTCAAATCGGTTCCGGCCTCTAATAAGTGTGTGGCAAAACTGTGTCTTAAGGTATGTACGCTGACTTTTTTGTTAATTCCTGCTTCTTTTACGGCACGACGAAAAATATTGTTGATACTTGTTGCAGCGTACTGTCTTCCACCCTCTCCTTCAAATAACCACACTTTCGGCTTATACTCAGTAAAATACTGGCGCAAAGTTAATAATGTTTTCTTCCCTAACAAGGTGTACCTGTCTTTTTTCCCTTTCGATTGCTCAACTCTAATTTGCATCCTATTACTATCTATATCCTTCACTTTCAAATTAATTAGCTCGCTTATCCTCAGTCCTGCTGAATAAATAGTTATCAGAATTGCCTTGTGCTTCAGGTTCTTTGTCACAGCTATCAGTTTGGCAACCTCATTTTCACTTAACACTTCCGGCAGTATCTTTTCTTCCCTGGGCCGGTCAATGTAATAGATCTTTCGTGAACCTTTCAATACTTTCTCGTAATAAAACTTGATGGCATTGATCGCCTGATTTTGCGTGGAACCTGACACCTTTCTTACATTAATCAAATATAATAAATAGTCGGAAATCTGTATTTCCGAGATCGAATCCAACTCGGTATCTTCATAATAATTAATATACTCCTCGAACATTTCACAATAAACCTTTTGCGTATTCAAACTGTAACGCATTTCTTTCAGTTTATTTATATATTCAACCGGGCATTCTCTGTAATTTTTTATGTCATATCTTGATTTCTTTGGACTTACTGCAGGCCTTTTTTCCTCAGCATAATGAATTTTATATCCCAGCGAACCAAAGATCTCTTTTACATCAGACAGAATCCTCTCAGCATAAGGCAATTCCCAACAATGCAAATGATAGTTCCATCCCGATCGGGGAAGTTTATTGATTTGATTTGTCAAAAGTCTGTCATATCTAAAATAAAGCCTTAACAGCCTCGATGCATAGTTTACTATGATCAACTCATTATCTGAAAATTCATGATATTTTGCCTGATTTAGATTTTGCTTTTTTTCAGTAGTATTTATAGGTAACTCATGAAAAACAATCGTCTCAATCCTTTTCTCAAAATAATTTTTCAAAAGCTCAACATTCTTTTGATAATTTGGGATTATCCAGCTATAGCATGCATTATCCCACCTTGCATATTTAAAACTCCTGATAAATTGGATGTCAGTGTCATTTTTAGGCATCTTTAGCAGGATTTGCTTTGCGAAAACTTCCAGATGTATTCCTGTTTTGATGGGTTCTTCGGTGATAATTTCGTATTCGGAGAAATGACGGAGGAACTCATTCCAGTGTTGCTTGTCGGCAGGCATATGCCAACATTTCAGCGATTTATCCCAGAAAACATCCGGTAGTGCCTTAACCTTGTCGATGAGCGACGGTTCATAGGGAAAATAGAGGGCAATGCGAGCTGCATCGCTAACAGTAATTTTTCTTACTTTCATTGTAAACAAACAGTATCACAGTAATAAACAGATAATATAAAACTCAATATAACACTTATATATACTGCGTGCAAAGCCAGGTCAGCCCCATAAACAATTCATCAAACAGCTATATTTCAACAGATTAAATCACAGATTTAACATCATCATTCCA
>CAYMDE010000024.1:2004-9090 GCA_964389115.1 uncultured Paludibacter sp.
GATTCTTCTGATTGCTGCTCCAAAGCAAGATCTGCTGATAATCCGTGCAGATAAACTCCGAGTCGTGCCGCTGCTTCCGGCTCATAATTTTGTGCGAGCAACGCACCCAGAATTCCTGTTAATACATCGCCCGAACCTGCTGTTGCCATGCCCGGATTACCGCTGCTGTTGAAATACACTCTTCCATCAGGTGTGACGATGCGGGTGTATGCACCTTTCAACACAATTATCACTTCATGTTTTGCTGCCATTTCAATGGCTCTTTCGAGGCGACAGAAGGAGTTTACCGACTCGCCAAACATGCGGGCAAACTCCTTGGGATGTGGCGTAAGGATACTACCCCGGGGAATATATTGCAACATCGAGCGCTGTGAGGCAAGGATATTCAACGCATCAGCATCGAGCACGCAGGGGTATTTTAATTGTTGAAGCAATATATTCAGCATCTCCACAGTATGGGTTCGTGTTCCTATTCCCGACCCTATGGCAACCGCATCATAACTTTGTGCATGGTAGAACTCCGAAACGCAATCGGGATGTTTATCTGCATCAAAAATCACCTCGGGAACAATGGTTTGAAGTATGTTTCTGTTGCCCTCGGGACCATGCAGCGTGACTACCCCTGCCCCACTGCGTAATGCTGCCTGCGATGCCAGTATTGAAGCTCCGGCCATACCTTTGCTTCCGGCTATGATGGCCAGATGACCGAAAGTTCCTTTGTGTGAGAAAGGGGAGCGCTTTTTCAATAATAGTCGTACATCTTCTAAATCCTGAAAATAATATGGTGTTTCGGTCTGACTGATAGCCTCCGGGTGCAAACCAATATCTACTACCTGCCATCTGCCTACATAGGGATGGTTCTCGATAAAAAAGAATGCTTTTTTGGGAAACTGAAGCGTGAGGGTGATATCTGCCTTAACTGTTTTTTCAATCATCCTGTGGTACGAATCACCGTTGAGTCCGGAAGGGATGTCGATTGCAATAACCTGATTACTAACACTGTTAACATACTCAACATATCGCGCATACATGCCACTTAGTGGCCTGCTTAATCCTGAACCGAACAAGGCATCAATTATTACCTCGTCGCCGGTAAGCTCCGGAAAAACGGGATTCTCGAGAAACTCCGTGATTATTTCGGGATACTTCCTGAGTAGCCTGATGCGATTTTCATTACAATCATCAGACAGTTTACCTTCGTTAATCAGATAGACATGCACCTGATATCCAATATCACGCAGCATGCGTGCTACTGCGAGTCCGTCGCCACCATTATTGCCCGGACCTGCAAACACGCAGAAAGCCGTTGTGAGAAAAGGATGTAAACCGGTCAGGGCAGAAGTAATTTCCTGTGCAACCCTTTCCATTAAATCGAGTGAACTTATCGGTTCATGCTGAATCGTGTATCGGTCGATAGCACGAATTTGTTCGGTACCGAATACTTTCATGGTGGCTAAGTTTTATGTTTTCAGCCTCAAAGATAGAAAAAAGGCTGAGAAACCAAAACTTCGGCACTGTAGGGAGGCAAAACCGCCCTGATTACTCCCTGATTAATTGACACATCTTCTCCAAATGTTTTCCGCATACGCTTCTGTACGAAATAATCCGGCAATGGCACCTCAATGGTTTTTGTTTCAGCACTATTGTTTATCAACACTATGGCTTCGTTGCGGAAGTATTTCCTGGCATATACCCAGGTATCCGGAGTGTTTTCCAGATTCACAAAACTACCATACATCAGTACGGGATTAGCCCTGCGAAGACGCGCCAGTGTCGATACCCTGTTCCAAAGCTTTTCTTCGCGATTGTTCCAGTTTTCGAACCGCATCATCCTGCGACTGTCGGGGTCGTTACCTCCTGTTTTGCCAATTTCATCGCCATAGTACAATACAGGCACCCCGGGAATTGTCAGGTTCATGGTATGGAAAAGGAAGAATTTATCGTATGCCAGCGAATCGGTAATACCAATTTCTCTTGTCCAGCCGGCTTCCTTGGCATCCTCGCCATAACGAATATCGCCGGAGGCATAAGCCATAAAACGCGCTTTATCGTGATTTCCTGAGATATATCCCATGAGATTATGTGATCCGTAGGTTTGCAAACTCGACTCAAGAACCGACCAAACACGGGTGAGATCGCCTCCAACTCCGGCGAAAGTGGTATTGGCTATGTCGAACACATTAAAATCAAATTGCCCATCGAGCATACCACTGGTCAGGTAACTGGCTATGAGGCGCGGACTGCCATATGTTTCGCCAATCTGATAAGGATGTTTTCCGGGGAACTCACGCTTTATCTTCAAGGTCAATGTTCTCCAGAAAGCTTCATCCACATGCTTACAGGCATCATGTCTGAATCCATCGAGATTAAACTCACGCAACCAGAAAATGGCTGAGTCGGTCATCAGCTCAATCAACTCGGGCTGCGAGAAATCGAGTGTCGGCATAAAGGTATCAAACCATGTTGTGAGTCTGTGCTCATCCCACATTTCGACATTCATTGTTCCATCGGGCAGATAAAGTGGCGTTGCGAAACCGGGATTTTGCTGAATCAACGGGTGCAATTCATGCACATGATTGGCCACATAATCGAGTAAGATATTCATCTGACGCTGATGTGCAGTATTCACCAACTGCTTCAGTTCTTCGTTCGTTCCAAAACGATGATCAACACGCGAAGATGAAATGGGCCAGTATCCATGATAACCTGAGAAACGTGTTTGTGCTGCCTCATACCATCCGTATGCTCCTTCGGGATTCTGACTCAGCGGGGATATCCACAATGTATTCACGCCGAGGCGATCGAAGTATCCATCGTTGATAATTTGTTGCAGGCCTGCTAAATCGCCTCCGTGAAAATCAGCCCTGGGATTTACATCCGGGAGGTTCAGGGGAGCATCGTTGCTGAAATCGCCATTTTTAAACCGATCAATAAGCAGGAAATATATGATTTGGGCGTGATAATCTCCACGGTTAATCTTTCCGGCATCTTCAAGCAAGCGACCTTCGTGCAAAGGCACAAGCACATCGTTACTTACACCATACTTGTTCGATGCCCAAACACGCAAATACGAACGCTCAACCAAAAATGCCTCGGCGGGAATATCAAAATCTATCTGATTATTGGTTACTCTGAGAAAACGATCCGGCAAACGGAAATTCTGCCAGTAAACGAAAACCTCATCAGCATCATTCATCAGATGCAAACTCACCTTGCGATTTTCTACCGTACGCGAGATAAGCACCGGCAGTGAGTCTTTCATCCCCGGCACTTCGAGGATGGAATTAAACTTCCCGAAACCATTATCCACTTTCAACGGGTTGTTGGGGTCGTGGTTCTGATCTCCATCAAGGTTCATCTGATAAAGATATGCTCCCGGACTGAGATGCAACGTCACTTCGTAAAAACCCGACTCATTCAGCTCCAAATCGGGCGTGGCTGTAGGTGTCCAGTCGTTCATCTGACCCGCAATGCGTACATGTTTATAATCTGCACCCTGCGCATCGAAAGTAAAGAGCCAGGGCATCTTGTCGCTTTTTTTACAGGGAACAGAATAGGCAATTCCTCCCAACCAAATCTGAATATCAATAAAATGCGGGGCATCGGGAAGCACTTCCACAGTAAGGATATTTTTATCTGATGCAATCTCAAGCAAGACGTTTTCTGTGGATGCTGTCACACTGTCAATCGACGCAATATTGAGTATAAAATCCTGCAAGACGAGCTCATTAGTCCCGATTTCGAGGGTCATGAGGGAGTTTAGCTTCTGACTATCTTCACTTTCGGAAGGAACATTGAGCGAAGGCTGACAGGAAACGACGGCAAACATCGCCATCAGGATTACTGAATAAAAAATAGAATTCGTGAGTCTCATATCATTATTTAATTTCAAAAATTTGTACTGATTTGGAAGGCACAGTCATACCTGCATTGAGGGGTACTGCCTTTTTATCGAATATATTTACTGCCGACTGTTTGCCGTTGAACATTTCAGCAAAACGATTCAGTTGCAATTCAGTCGGGTTGTCATTATTATTAGTTACCACCATTACCGTTGCTTCATCGTTATATCTGAAGTACACATACACCCCATTTTCAGGAATAAAATGTTTCATTCTACCCCAATGAAGCACCGGATTGTTTTTTCTGTAATGCAAAAGTGTTTTAAGGTAATTGAATATCTCGTTCTCTTCAGCAGTTCTTCCTTCAGCAGTAAATGCATCACGCTCATCGCCGGGCCATCCGCCGGGAATGCTAAAGCGATGACCTTCGTAGCTGCCGGGTAATCCATCGAGCATCATCTCTGTTCCGTAATATATCTGCGGATATCCGCGAGTCGTAATTAGTTTCGCCAAAGCCATTTTGAATTTATTCAAATCGCGGCCAACAACGATGGAATATCTGTCGATATCGTGATTATCCAGGAAATTCATCAGTTGCAGAGGTTCAGCATAGGCAAAATCGAGGGCGTAATGCATATAAAAACGCGCCATGCCACTGTTCCATCCTTCGTCCTCGTTGAAAGCCCTCGAGAAAACAACTCCCAACGGGAAATCCATCACACTTGGCATGGCAGAGTCAAATCCATCCTTATTGTTGTTTCCCGACTGATAATAAGCAATCTCCTGCGAGGTATTCATCCAGCATTCGCCAACCACGTTCATGCGCGGATATTCAGAACGAAGCGCCCTGATGAATGAAGCAGCAATCTGGATGTCGTTGTAAGGATAGGTATCTACACGCAAACCGGCAATCCCGACATATTCTATCCAGAAAATATAAACCTGTTTCAGATAATCGAACAGCAATGGGTTCTTCAGGTTGAAATCAGGCATATTCGGCGCAAACCATCCGTGGGTAAGGCGATGTAAATCCGATTTTGCAGCGTGAGGGTCGGTCCATGCCATCATCCGGTAGTTCGACGAGGTATATTCGGGCCACTCGTTAAACCAATCCTGCGAAGGCTTATCGCTCAACCACCAATGCGCACTGCTGCAATGGTTTGGCACCACATCCAATATCATTTTAATACCGTGATTTTTTGCTACATCAGCCAACTCGCGGTACTCCTCGTTTGTTCCCAAACGCGGATCGACCTTATAATAATCCGAACATCCATAATGATGATAGGAATACTGCACATCGTTATTGTCGAAAACCGGGGTAGTCCAAAGTGCAGTGATTCCCAAATCGGCGAGATAAGGAATCTTATGAATGATGCCGCGCAAATCGCCTCCATGTCGCGCACCCGGATCGTTGCGATTCACCCCCTGATGATATCCCGGCACCGAATCGTTAGAAGTATCGCCATTCACAAAACGATCGGGCATAATTAGATAAACTGCATCAGCCGGTGAAAAGCTTTCTCTGTTTGCCGAACCCTCTTCACGTGCCTTTAATTCAAACGGATGCCGGATGGTATATCTATCTTTTCTGATGACAAACTGCATGACACCGGGCTGGGCTTTTTTACCGATATTCAAATACAGAAAAACATAATTCGGATTATCGGTAAGTTCGCGGCGCACAATTTTTACATCGCGGTAATTCAGTGATATTCTGGCTTTTGATATATCATCACCGTATAACATCACCTGAAGTTCAGGATTTTGCATGCCTGTCCACCAAAACAAAGGTTCGGCACGCTGCAATAATTCATTGGCACACAAACTGCCTGCGAGCAGTGGCAATATTAACAACAGTGCAATCCGGTTTCGTATCATAATTTCTTAATTTGTGGTTTATCTTTTACAAACATTACACTCAGGGCAGCAAGCAACAGGAAAATACCCGACATTACCAACGCGTAGATGGCCTGTGACTCAAACACACGTTTCACCACCGGACCACCAAACACGCCGTTCACAATTTGAGGCAGGGTGATGAAGATGTTGAATATCCCCATATATACACCCATTTTGGCCGGAGGAAGTGAAGGCGCAAGGATGGCATAAGGCATGGCAAGTATGCTCCCCCACGCGATACCTACCCCCACCATCGACAATAACAGCCAGTTGGGATCGCTCATAAAATAGATGGATATGAGTCCGATGCCCCCTGCAAGCAACGAGATGCTGTGCGTCCCCTTACGACCGAGCTTGCGGGCTATGGCAGGAAGCAACAATGCATAGAACATGGCGACACCATTATACACACCGAATATTATCCCTACCCAGTTGCCTGCGTTTTGGTAGTCGATAGATTGGGTATCATCAACTGCAACACCATAGATATGCTGCGCGATGGCAGGCGTGGTAAACACCCACATGCCGAACAAGGCAATCCAGGAGAAAAACTGAACGATGCTCAACTGTTTCATTGTCTGAGGCATATGCCATATATCCCTGAAGATATCTGAGAAACGGGCGGTATGCACTTCAGCTGTAGCTTCCTCCTGATGATAACGCTTCAGCTCCTCGGGCGAATACTCCTTAGTGGTTACAACAGTCCAGATAATGCTCAACAAAAGTACTGCTGCACCTGTATAAAAAGAGAACACAACATTATCGGGAATACCGCCATCAACAACTTCTTTCGAGATGCCAAACCACTCAGCCAGCACATATGGCAACCATGATCCAATCACTGCTCCTACGCCGATGAGAAAAGTTTGTATTGAGAACCCCAGTGTAGTCTGATCGGCAGGCAACATATCGCCTACGAGTGCCCTGAAAGGCTCCATGGCAACATTGAACGAGGCATCCATCAGCATAAGGAAACCCGCTCCAATAAACATGGGAGGCAAATAATGCGCAAATTCTCCCGCATTGGGCATGAGCAATAAGGCGATGGATGCCATAACGGCTCCCACGAGAAAAAACGGGCGGCGGCGACCCAGTCGTGTCCATGTCTTATCAGAATAATGACCAATGATTGGCTGAATTATCAGTCCCGTGAGCGGCGCCGCAAGCCAAAACCACGACAAATGCTCCATGTCGGCGCCGAAGGTTTGTAATATGCGACTTGCATTCGAGTTTTGCAACGCAAATCCAAACTGTATCCCCATGAAGCCCATCGACATGGAAAAAATCTGAAAAAAGGAAAGTTTTGGTTTCATATAGCTTACTTCCAATAAAAAAATTATAA
>CAYMDE010000024.1:9190-23706 GCA_964389115.1 uncultured Paludibacter sp.
TCCACGGTACTAAGCATGGGGTCGGAAGCCATGGCAAATTCCCCGTCGGAAAATCCGAATATTGAAATATCCTCAGGAACTCTGAGTCCGGATCGCTTTACAGCATACAAAATACCGGCAGCGCACTGGTCGTTAATAGCGAAGAACGCATCAGGACGATCTTCCATCGCCAAAAATTCAGGTGTAAGTCTGATGGCCTCTTCCCGGGTATCACATACAGGTATCAGTGTTTCATCAACAGGGATATGATGCTTTCGCAGCGCATCCATGTATCCGTTTTTGCGGTTCTTGGCAATTTCAAGATGCGGCAATGAACTGAAAAAGGCAATGCGACGACATCCTGTATTAATAAGATATTCGGTTGCCGCCAATGCTCCGGCATAATCATCGACCACCACTTTATCAGTAAGGATGCCAATACAAATGCGATCAAAAAACACCAAAGGGATGTCGCTGTCAACTATTTCCTGAAAATGATCGTAGTTGGTTGTATTTTTCGACAAGCTGGCCAATACTCCCGAAACACGACTGGAAATGAGTGCTTCTGTATTACGGACTTCTTTCTCATAATTTTCGCCGGATTGACAAACAATAACATTGAATCCTTCATCGTTGGCTATCTCCTCAATACCGGCAAGGACGGTTGAAAAGAAATAATGAATAATCTCAGGGATAATCACACCGATGGTGTTGTTTTTACTGGTGCGTAAACTAAGAGCTAAACCGTTTGGTTTATAATGGTGCTCTTTGGCATAAGCCTGCACCCGCTCACGCGTTGCAACGCTGATATCAGGATGGTTTTGTAAGGCCCGCGAAACCGTAGAAGGCGAAATGTTCAATTCGCGTGCAATGTCCTTGATGGTAATAGGAGCTTTCTTCATATTGCAAAGATATATAAGGGTTAACATTGTGCAAGTGTTGGTCAAAGATATACGTTTTTTCGGAAATGCAAACGTTTGCAGCCAATTAAGCTTCGAAAAATATAAACTACTGTTTTAGTCAAGAGAGAATACCATACATTTGCAATGTCAATTTATGTCCGGAAATAACATAAAAGACTCAATCTCTTACAATTAATTTAGAAAAACCAATAAATCATTTAATGCATGAAGCGCTTTAACTTAAAAAAACGGTTGCGGTTTATACTCGCTGTTTCACTTGTGCTCGCAACAGTGTTTTCAGCATCAGCCCAACAAATCACAGTTACAGGAGTCGTTAAAGATTCTGGTAGCGGAGAACCTCTTTTCGGGGTTAATATATTGGAAAAGGGTACCACTAACGGTACAATAACTAATCTTGATGGACAATTCAGCATCTCAGTTTCATCAAATGCCACACTGGTATTCAGGTATGTAGGCTACCTCAATCAGGAAGTTGAAGTTGCAGGACGCCGGAATATAACCGTTCAACTCTCCGAAGATGCGGTAGCAATCGGAGAAGTGTTTGTCATTGGTTACGGTACGGTTAGAAAATCTGACGCAACAGGTTCTCTCACAGTTATAAAACCTGATGCAATTAATAAAGGTCTGACTACCAATGCTCAGGATATGATTATGGGTAAGGTAGCCGGTATGACGGTAACATCTCATGGAGGAACTCCCGGAGGTGGCGCAACAATTCGTATTCGCGGAGGTTCGTCATTGTCTGCAAGCAACGACCCTTTGATCGTAATTAATGGTATGGCGCTCGACAATGAAGGTATCAAGGGGGTTGCAAACTTCCTGAGCACTATCAACCCGAACGATATCGAAAGTTTTACAGTATTAAAAGATGCTTCGGCAACAGCCATTTACGGTTCACGTGCTTCTAATGGTGTAATTATTATTACAACCAAAAAAGGACAAAGAAACCAAAAACCGCGCATTTCATATGAAGGCAATACTTCCCTGAGCGTAGTGGGTAAAACCCTGGATGTACTCAGTGGCGATGAGTTCCGTGCTTTGGTTAATGATGTGTATGTTGGTCAAGACGATGTACTTTCGAGACTGGGAACTTACAACACCAACTGGCAGGACCAGATTTATAAAAACGCCCTGAGTCAGGACCACAACATCAGTGTTACCGGTGGTTATAAAGATATCCCATACCGTGCGTCAATGGGCTATACCAATCAGGACGGTATCCTGAAAACATCAAATTTCGAACGACTTACTGCATCAGTTAGCCTATCTCCCAACTTCTTTGAAGACCATCTGACGGTTAACCTGAACGCTAAAGGTATGATCGCTAAAAACCGATATGCCGAAACCGGCGCTGTTGGTGCAGCAGTTGCGATGGATCCCACACAACCGGTTTATTCTGATGAAGAACCATACAATACCAGCTTCGGTGGCTATTGGCAATGGTACAACACCATCGATAATAAAGTATGGTTCAATAACCTGGCAGTGAGAAACCCCGTGGCAACACTTTTACTAAAATCTGATATCGCACGTTCAAACAATATTATTCTTAATGGCGATGCAACTTACAAATTCCACTTCCTGCCCGAAATGAAAGCTCATTTGTCGCTTGGAACAGAAAAAGCTTTTGGCAAACAGGACTTATACTTACCTGAAACTGCGGCAAGCGATCATAACTGGGGACGTACAGGTTCTGATGAAATATCAAAAACCCGTGAAGTTTTGACTACTTGGCTACAGTATGGCAAGGACATGAATTTCCATAATTTTGATATCATGGGCGGATACGAGTGGCAAAAGACTTACAGAGAAGGTAGTTCATGGTTTAGGGGCTTGAATCGTTTCGACTCAAACGAAGATGGCATTATTGACGAAAACGACGATTATAAAGATGAAATTAGCAACGAATGGAGATCACAGAAATACCTGGTTTCATTCTTTGGTCGCGCAAATTACTCTTTCCTCGACAGATATTTATTTACAGCGACCTTACGTATGGATGGCAGCTCACATTTTGCCAAAGAAAACCGGTGGGGCGTTTTCCCATCCTTTGCTTTTGCATGGAAAATGACCGAGGAGGAGTTTATTTCTGATCTTAGATTCATCAATGATTTAAAATTGAGACTTGGTTATGGTATAACCGGACAGCAAGACATCAACCAGGGAGATCAACCTTACCTCGCTGTATATGAAAGGAATATACAAGGTGCTTACTACCCATTTGGCAACCCTGATGGTACACTGACTTATGTAAACACTTTCCGTCCGAATGCTTATAATAACAAGCTAAAATGGGAAGAAACCACCACCTGGAACGCGGGTCTTGATTTTGCTTTGTTTAGAAACAGACTTACCGGAAGTATCGACTATTACTTCAGACAAACAAAGGACTTACTCAATGTTGTAGATATTCCAATGGGTACTAACTTCAGCAACAGGGTCGTGAGTAATATCGGGTCGCTCCAAAACAATGGTATCGAACTGGACTTAACCGGTCGTGTAATTTCAAGAAAAGATTTTAGTTGGGAAGTGGGATTAAGAGCTTCACACAACAATAACAAGATCACAAAATTAACTACCGGAACAGGTGAAGGCTATTACGTTGCAACCGGAGGCATATCTTCAGGTGTAGGAGCTCATGCCCAGGCTCATGCAGTAGGATATCCCGCAGGCTCATTCTATGTTTACAAACAGATTTATGATGAAAACGGAAAACCAATCGAAGGAGAATTTGCTGATTTAAACGATGACGGCATCATTAACAGCAATGACCTGTACTTTGATAAGAAGCCAGCACCTGATTTGGTACTGGGTCTATCTTCCAGACTGATATATAAGAATTTTGACTTCAGCTTTAATGTGCGTTCACATATCGGAAACTATATCTATAACGACGTAGCGGCAAGAAGCCATAACTTAAGCGATACAGGTATATGGTCAACATCGGGGTTCTTTGTTAATAAACCAAGATCAGCATTCGAAACTAATTTCACTGAAAACAAATCCAATGCACATCTTTCAGATTATTATATTCAGAATGCATCTTTTATAAGAGTTGACAACATAACCTTAGGTTATTCTTTTGGAAAAATGTTCGATGTTATCAGTAGTGGACGAATTTATGCTTCTGTTCAGAATCCTTTTGTTATTACCGGCTATACAGGCTTTGACCCCGAAAATGCCGGAGGTATCGGTGGAGATATTTTCCCACGACCTATCATTTCACTCATCGGATTGAGTCTGCAATTTTAATTAATGCTAACCATCTAAATCACAAGAAAAAATGAAACATATTTTTTTAATTCCAACAATTGCGATAATGTTTAGCCTTGGTCTGAGTTCATGTATTGGCGATCTCGACATGGACCCGATTGACCCAAGTGTTACTCAGGAATTCGATCAGGACAAAGTGTTCGCAAAGATCTACTCTTCGCTTTCACTTACAGGGCAAGAAGGCCCCTCGGGTAAAGGTGATGTTGCCGGCATCGACGAAGGCTTCTCTGCCTTTATGCGACTAATCTGGAACTTAAATCAGATTACAACCGACGAGGCTATCTGCTCGTGGGGTGATACCGGTATTCCCGATCTCAATTATAATAAGTGGACTGACTCAAATGATTTCAGCAAAGGTTTGTATGGACGTTTCTATTTTAACATAACTCTTTGCAACCATTTTCTGGATCGCACTTCCGGCATGACAGATGAAAAAACACTTCGCCAACGTGCAGAAACGCGTTTTATGAGAGCAATGAACTATTATTATCTCATGGACTTATTCGGAAATGTTCCTTTCACAGAAGTTGTGGCTACTGAGCCTCCACCACAAATAAAACGCAGAAATCTTTTCGATTGGATTGAAAACGAACTCAAAGAGGTTGAGACGGAAATGTATGAGCCAAAGACCGCTCCATATTACAGGGTTGATCGTGCTGCCGCATGGCTGTTGCTCTCCCGCCTCTATATCAACGGCGAAGTTTATACCACTGAAAGGGGACTCGAAGGGGTAGTAATAACTCCCGGACAAACCTACTGGGACGAAGCTGCTTTTTGGGCAAAAAAAGTGATTGATTCAGGCTATGTACTAACTGCCATATACGAGCATTTGTTCATGGCCGACAATGCAGGAACTTATGATGGCTCTTCTGTGAACAAGGCTCCCGAGGAAATTATTTTCCCGATTGCTTGCGATGGAATTGAAACACGTAGCTGGGGAAACTCTTTGTTCCTGATAGCTTCAACATTCCGTGCCGATATGAAACCAACAGGCACATCAGAAGCTTGGGCAGGCAACCGCGCACGATCATCGCTGATTCGAAAATTCTTCCCTACGACTTTGAACTTTACTGATCCTGAAGACTTACGTACCGGAGCCACCACACCTGCCACACGCTGGACCCGCGACTCACGTGCAATGTTTTTCTCTAAAGACAGAACACTGGAGATTGAAAATGCAGGAAGGTTTGTTGAGGGTTATTCAAGTTTTAAATTTACGAATAACCGGGCTGACGGTCAACCTTCGAGAGACAACAGATACACTGATACTGACATACCATTTATGCGTGCGGCTGAGGCATACCTCACTTATGCTGAAGCTCTTTTGAGGGGCGCAACAGAAATTGGTGGTTATACAGCCTTACAGGCAGTTAATGCCATCAGAAATAGAGCCGGCGCACGCCCATGGACCATCGAATTACTCAATCTGGACAGAATACTGGATGAGAGATCGCGTGAGTTTCATTTTGAAGGACACAGACGTATGGATTTGATCCGCTTCGATAAATATGGAGGCAACAATAATTACTTGTGGCCATGGAAAGGCGGAGAGAAAGATGGTAAAGATTTCAGTGCTAACTATAATTTGTTTGCATTACCTGCTTCAGACCTTAATGCAAATCCAAATTTGGTACAAAACCCCGGATATTAAAAAACTAAACATTCACATTGGTCACATTGCATTTTGTTTTTTCAAATGCTTTAATTATGTGACTGATGTGATAGTTTAAACCATAATCTATTCAAATTGCAAACGTTTGCGATAAAATACTAAGTACATAAATATACATTTTGAAGATAGAATTCATTTGAATTGTATCTTTGAACCAACCAAAAACACTAATTCTCTACTCATTTCAAAAATTTAAAATTATTGTATTATGAAAAAACTTTTTACTCTATTAATGGCTTTCCTGAGCATTATTGCGTTTGTTCAGAAAGCAAATGCCATCGAATTCAGGGTGGTTGTACCAGATCCTACTTATGAAGTATGGGTGGTAGGTAATTTCAATAGTTGGAATAATAACCAATACAAATTGAACCTCGTTGAAGGTGAAACTCACATGTATTCACTTGTTATACCCGATGATCAGTTAGATGGACAAACTGCTGCAACTATTCGTTACAAATACCTGAGTGGTGGTGGCGATTGGGCATATGTAGAAAAAGGCGCTGAAGGTGAAGAAATATCTGACCGTTGGTATCCCGGACCAGGCGTAAACGACACAGTGAAAACCTGGGCGATGGTTTACAATCCGAATGTAGAGCCGGTACCAAAGAACCTTAAAATTGAAGTGCAGGTTTCACCATTAGTTAAAGAAGTTTACCTGACAGGCAATTTCAACGGCTGGCAATCTCCTGGATCAGAAGGAACCCAAATGACATTCAATGCAGAAGAATCTGATGAAACTGCACATTTATTCTATCAAACAATTTTTACAGAAGATATAAATAAATTGATTTATAAATTTGCTGCAGGTCCGTCATGGGTATATGAACAGGTAGGTTCTGATTTCACAGTGGCTGACCCAACTTTGGATGAAGTATTTAACGTAGTGGAAAACTTCAAGAGAATTTTCCCGGGTGTTGAAAACTTAAAAACAATCACAATCAATGTAACTGCTCCTGCCGGAACTGATGCAGTTTATATGATGGGTAGTCATCTCGGATGGGATGGTACAAGTTGGCTGCCCGGTGTTAAAGGAGAAAACAACACTTTCACCTTTACAATTGAAAACATTGACCTGATGGATTACAAATACTACAATGGAATGGGTTATGATTATGAAGAAAAAACTGCTACCGGTGAAGGTGTAGGTAACCGTACTGCAGATGCTCAGATACAACTTGTATTCAACGATGTTATTGAAGCATGGAGCACAACTTCAGTTCCAAGAATCAATCTTGAAAACTACAGAATCTTTACCCAAAATGCAAAAATTACCATTGAAGGTGTGCTGTCGGGAGTTGAATTATTTGACATAACCGGACGTACAATCCAAAATGTAAGAACCAGTGGCTCGTTCACTTCTGACATTCTTAATGCTGGAATTTATATTCTCAGGGTTGATGGCGCAACGATGAAGGTGATGGTTAAATAGTATTGAATTGGATTTACTCTCAATGGATGTCGTGCAGTAGCAGGGCATCCATTTTTTTTGCAACTATCTTAACTTCCTGTCATCAAAAAAACATAAACCCTAAATCACAACTCATTTAAATTCATTACATTCGCAGTCAGATATTATATTTCTTTATCATCACTTTTGATTGACTTTAAAATCTCATAGATATGAAACAAATTAACATGCACTTACTGATTCTTTCGATTCTCACATTCGGTATTATTTTTTCTTCCTGCACTCAACAGGACGACATCGACAAACAGGTTGAGATTCTGCTTAAACAGATGACTCTCGAAGAGAAAGTCGGACAAATGACACAGATAACCCTCGATGCCATTGGCAATGGTGACTCAATTTTCGAATCGTCTATCCCTTTCGATTTTAATCCTACCCGCCTGTATCGGGCACTCACTGAATATCACGTTGGTTCCATTCTCAACACCACCAACAATTACGCGATGAAACCTGCTGAATGGTATCGCATTATCAGTCGCATACAGGAAGTTGCCACCACCGAAACCCGAATGAAAATTCCTGTTATTTATGGTGTTGATGCCATCCATGGTACCACCTATACTGATGGCGCAGTCATGTTTCCGCACCAGATTGCTATCGCAGCTACTTTCAATCCAGTTCATGCTTATAACATGGCGGTGGTAACAGCCTATGAAACAAGAGCCTCCGGAATTCCATGGAATTTTTCGCCTGTGCTCGACCTGGGAGCCGACCCGCGTTTTAGTCGCCAACTCGAAACCTTCGGCGAAGACCCCTACGTGATTGCTGTGATGGGTGAATACATGGTTCGTGGTTATGAGGGTATGACCGACAGTATTGGCCATCCTACCAAAGTGGCATCGTGTCTGAAACACTTTCTTGGTTATTCGGTGCCGATTACGGGTAAAGATCGTACACCTGCGTTTATCCCTGAACATGTGCTGCGCGAATATCATCTTGAACCTTTTAAAAGAGCCATTGAAACGGGTGCTTCAACCATCATGATAAACTCCGGGATTATCAACGGGGTATCGGTACATGCCAGTTATGAAATCCTGACAAAACTTTTGCGCCATGAGCTTGGCTTCGAAGGTGTTGTGCTTACCGATTGGCTGGATATCATCAACTTGCATCAGCGTGACAAAATTGCTGAAAGTAACCGTGAAGCTATTAAACTGGCTATTAATGCCGGCATCGACATGTCGATGGTACCCTATAGATACGAAGAGTTTTGCGAGGACCTGATTGATTTGGTGAGGACAGGCGAAGTAAAAGAAAGTCGCATCGATGAAGCTGTACGCCGCATTCTCAAACTAAAAATCAGACTTGGATTATTCGAAACTCCTGTGACTCATTATCAGGATTATCCTGATTTCGCATCAGAAAAACATGCACAAATGGCCTTCGACGCGGCAGCCGAAGCCATCACACTGCTGAAAAATGAAAATAAAATTTTGCCGCTGAATGAGGGCGTAAAAGTTTTGGTAACCGGTCCGAATGCCAACAGCATGCGTTCCATAAACGGAGCCTGGAGTTATTCGTGGCAAGGCGAAAAAGCACCGCTGTTCACCGAGCAGTACAACACCTTCCTCGAAGCTATTCAGCTGAGAGCCGGAGCTAATAACGTAATCTATGAACCGGGGGTCAGCTACATAGAGGAAGGTCGCTATTTCGAAGAAGAAAAAAATCGTTTCAATGAAACACTGATTGCTGCCCGCAAAGTTGATATAGTGCTTCTTTTCCTCGGAGAAAACAGCTATTGTGAAAAGCCCGGTGATCTGAACGACCTGAATCTTAGTCGCCTGCAAACTGAACTCGCTCAGGCTCTTATTGCCACAGGAAAACCGGTAATCCTTATCATCAATTCGGGTCGACCCCGCTGCTTCAATGCTTTCGAACCCGGACTGAAAGCTGTTGTTAACACCTATCTACCAAGCAATTACGGTGGCGATGCCCTCGCTGCAATTCTTTATGGCGATATAAATCCTTCAGGAAAACTTCCATACACCTACCCTGCTTATCCTAATTCGCTGGTAACTTATTACCATAAACCATCGGAGCGACAAAATGCTCAATTTGGTGCCTATAATTACGAATCGGATTATAATCCGCAATACGAATTTGGATTTGGACTAAGTTACACGAGCTTTGCATACAGCAACCTGCAGGTTTCAGCAACGGAGTTTGGAGCAAAAGACCAACTGGAAGTTTCGGTTGATGTTACCAACACCGGAGATCGTTACGGAAAAGAGGTGGTAATGCTCTACAGCAGTGATGTTTATGCCAGCATTACGCCGGATGTAAAACGTCTCAGAAGATTCCATAAAACCGGACTTCAGCCCGGAGAAACACAAACGGTAAAATTCACTTTGACACCTGCCGACTTAGCCTTTGTAAACATCGATAATCGTTGGATAACTGAACCGGGTGAATTTGTACTGGAAATTGGAGACCAACGGATTAGTGTGTTCTATAAATAAAAAACCATACCCAAAATAGCTATTATAAATGGCATTTTGGGTATGGTTTCGTGCTGGTTGTTGTGCGCCGTTTCTATTTTAATATCGTACCTGAAAGTGGCTTTAATATCAATTTCTTCCTGCATTTATGACCGGTCATCAGATCGGTCATTTCTTTATCAAGCAAATATCTGTATGGTTTTGAAGATAAGTTGAAAAGCACTAAAATCTCTTGATTTCCTTCAATTCTTTTGTACACCAACACATCACCTTCAGCAACAACAAATTCAGTGTCAGCCGTCGCGAGCATTGGGTTTGCTTTGCGCAGTTTTATCAACCTACGATAAAAATCATAATGGTTTCTATTGAATCTAACTTTATCTTTAGGAAATTTCGATGATTTTTGCAGCGGATGGCGTACTTCAGCTTCGAACTGCATTTCCGGCCACATAAGCGGCTTCCGGCAGTGCGGGTCATCGGCGCCCCACATACCCATCTCCTCGCCATTCCAAATTTGGGGGGCGCCGGGGATTGTGAACAAATGCATCAGATATAACTGCACTCTTTTATAGGTTTCAGCATCGGGCTTCCCTGTTTTGTATGCCGCATTCTCATGGGTATTGGCGTGGTATTTATATTTATTGCTATTGTAGAAATCGGTGAGTAGTCGTGGTGCATCGTGCGACGAGGACACATTCATCATTGCCTGCAAATGTTCGGGTGAAATTCTTCCCCAATGATAAAGCAAGCTATCACGCAACTGCTTAGCATCGATCGAAGAATCAGTTTTGGCAAAGAAATAGCGCGCCGGACGATACACCTGATAATACATCACCGCATCAAACACATCGCCCTGAAGGTATGGCACAGGATCCATCATTGTTTCAGGCCATTGCTCCCACCAGATTTCTCCTACCAAATAAGCCTCATGATTTATTGAGCGCACATAAGTTCGCCATTCGCGCCAAAAACACAGACCAATATGGTCTGCCACATCTAACCTGAAACCATCTACCCCTTTACTTAAATCGCCATCGGGAGCCAACCATCGACTTGTAACTGCAAATATATGTGCCTTCGGGTCGGGATGAATATTACCTTCGTATGCTCTGCCGATATATTTGGGATACACAACATCAACCTTTTTAATTTCAGGCATATAGGCATTACCAAGCCACCCTTCATACTTAAACTCGTTCTCCGGAGTAGAGGGATTGTCCCATTGTTCTATTGTAAACCAGTTTTTAAATTGCGAATATTGCTGGTTTTTTAATAAATCGAGCCAGGCATGAAACATGGTTCCTGTATGGTTCCATGAAAAATCAAGTATCACTCTGATATTTCTCTTTCGCAACTCTTCAACCAGGCTTAGAAATAATCTATCGGCAGAAGTCCACTGCCATGTTTCGGGGTCATATGGATTCTCTGAGGCGATAATACGCAAATCATTTTCGGGATCGGGGCCAAAGTTAACATCTATATGATGGTAGTTGCGCGCATCGTATTTGTGTAAGGAAGGGGCATCATTCAAAGGATTGAAATAGATCGCCGTAATCCCTAATTCCTGCAGATAATCGAGCTTATCCAATACACCCTTCAAATCACCTCCGTAACGCCTGTATTGCAATTCCGGTGTAAAATGCTGCGGACCGGTCATCCAACTGTCCGGTCTGTACCAGCTTTGAGTCCACGGCGTAACCTTCCATCCATCAGGTGGCAAAATATTCATTTTCTCATCTTTCATTAACGAAACAACAGGGTCGTTAGATGGGTCTCCGTTATTAAAACGCTCAACCATAATTTGATACCAAATGGCATGCTTAGCCCATGATGGTGGGTAATTTGAATCTGCCTGAACAAACAGCGGCAGAAAGAACAAGAGTAACATTTTCACTTTCATAGCATTAGACTAATTTAAATAATTAAAACCTGAATTTCTTTTGTGTATGCTTCATCAAGGTGCCGGTCGGACAAACAAAGCGGCAATAAGGCAGGGGCATGAATGCAGATAAAAGGATGAAAACGACCCCAATAATGATGACTGGCATGGATGCGGTTTTGATAAGGAAAACTGAAAAGACTTCATAATCCATGATTTCGAAGCCAACTCCAAGCCACATCATCAGCATCATGCTATACCATAGAAAATTTCTGAAGATGGTGAGATAATGCACTGTTTTGTTTGATAACCTGATTTTGAACGGACTGAGTTTGCCGGTGAGATCCTGTGCTGCTCCCATCGGACAAAGCCAGTTGCAATAATGACCTGGCCTGGCAAACAATGGCATGATGAACGCAGCTGTAAGCAAAAGTACGGGTACAATGGCCGCAAGGAGATTCAGTCCGTTGGATAAATAACTGGTAAGCAGGGACAAAGAAATGAATGTACCACTCCAGAATCCCAGAACTGCGACATTGAGAATCAGTTGTATAGTCCTGAAGTGTTTCTTCTTTTTGAGAAATAAGGGCACAAACATGCCTGAAAGCACAACGAAAATCACTGCCCAAAAACGTAAATCTGGCTTGAAACTCTTCTTAAAACTTTGCGGGTTGTCGAGTAAATAACCGGCTGCAATTTGTACCGACTGAATAATAGCTTCGGTCGTCATGGTTGCCCCGGTTATTATATCCACTTCATGCTGCAGTATTTCATCCGGACTAAGATTATCCCATTCATGTAAAAAACCTTCATCTACAACCCAATCCATAAAAGAAGGCGTTTCCTGGTTCTCCAGAAGCTCAATTCTAACCAACTTCTCATCTTCAAAAATAAGATGAAGCGGAATTGGGCCTCCATAACCGATGACATTTCGTGCTAAGTTTTTTGTGGTAAGAACTACCTGACCCTCAGGATTTATAAAGGTGTGATCTTCTATGTTCTCAGCTGATTCAGTTTTTTGTAATGAAAGCCCAAACAAACGACCATCGCGACTCACAGCAACGGCAAGCATCATGATAAATACTATCAACAAACTGATTATTTGGCGAAAGAGAGGTGACTTCATGGAACAATTTTTTTCAACACCCTGCAAAGATATAATCTAAAACACTACAAAACAATTAGACTGAAGTGGTTACATCATCTTCAATGTTTGGTCACGCAACAGCTTATTTCCTTCGGAATACACAAACTTCGGTATGCAGATAATTCGCCCCGGCACTTCGAAACGATCGAGGACTGATTTCATGGAAGCATGGAGATTTGCAAGGTCTGCATCAGGGATTGCCGGTGATTCGATTACCAAAACCACTTGTTGCCCGAACACCTCGCTGGGTCTTCCGGTGATAAAAAACGGACGATCAATGAGCGATTGAATTTTTTGTTCGACCTGTTCGGAAAACACTTTTACACCCCCGGTATTGATTACACGGTCGGCACGTCCCAGCCAACGGAAGGTATTAGCATCTTTCAACTCTGCCAAATCGTTGGTAATGAGCTTCTGTACAGATAACTGTGGTGCATCTATCACAAGACAGCCACGTTTATCGAGACTTAAACTGACACCCTCAAGTGTGTGAAAATAGCTTGACCGCTCCACGCCGTTAAACCTGCGAAGTGCAATATGCGACGCTGTTTCAGTCATGCCGAAAGTCTCAAACATGCGAATCGACCATCCTGAAACGGTCTTCTCCATGGCCGGTGTAACCTGACTGCCACCTACAATGATATTCCGGATTTTCTTGCGGGCTATGTCTTTCGATGAGTTTAGTAACTGATACGGAGTAATGGCCGTAAAGTCAATCGGAGGAAGTTTTGCCTGAAAAAAAGGATTGGCCGAAGGTTCTTGAGCAATAAGCGTATAATCTCCTGCAATAGCCCTCACTATCATCATCTTACCTGCTATATAAGATGCCGGCAAACAAAGCAGGGAAACACTGCTTTCGCTGAGTTGAAAGAAATCGTTGGTCATTGATGCTGAGCGCAGCATAGTTTCTTTTGCAAGTTTGATGCGTTTTGGCTGCCCCGTAGAACCCGAGGTTTTCTGTTCGATATACTCCGGACTGTCAAACCACTGTTCCAAAAACGAAACAATCTCGCGCTGCCATGGAAGTTCAGCAAACGCATCAAGTTCAGCGAGCGAATCCTTGGAAATATCGAAAGTTTTTTTGTCAAATATCAGTTTCATGTCATCGTTATTTTTTATAATCCTCCAGTAGCTTACTGCTTACCCCTTACCGCTGTTTTGCCTTCTCCAAAGCTCCGCATTCTCAATGTACAGTTGCGAATCAATATTATTAAGATATAACTGCCCTGTACCAAGTCCCTGTGGCAGAGGGTTGTTTAATGTTGCTGTCCACTGAGCAATAGCATTCAAACCAATATTCGATTCGAGTGCCGATGTTACCCACCAACCTGTTCCTGTATTATTAGCGGCATCAATCCACGCCTGCGACCTTTCAAAACCTCCCAGCAAGGATGGTTTCAGAATGATGTAAGCAGGTTTCAGTTGACGAAGCAACTCTGCTGCTTTCACGGCAGGATACGCGATTAGTTCTTCATCGAGCGCAACCGGAATTGGTGATTCAGTACAAAGTTTCGCCATTGCCTCGTATTGCTTTGGCATGATGGGCTGCTCGATAGAATGTATGTTAAACGCCGATAAAACAGAAAGTTTCTCCATTGCAGTTCCCGGCAAAAAGGCTCCATTGGCATCGACCCGCAGTTCAAGGTCATGTGGTGAAAACGCTTTTCTTATTTCCCTGAGTATCCCAAATTCGGTATCAAAATCCAAAGCGCCAATTTTCAGCTTAAGACATCTGTA
>CAYMDE010000024.1:23806-25970 GCA_964389115.1 uncultured Paludibacter sp.
TTGTTGGTTAATTCCAGAAAATACGATGTCTTATGCTGCAACACTCCCCGCGAAGTTCCTGCGGGAAATTTAAAATCGAAAGTACGACTGTAATATCTTGCACGCATAATCACAATTTTAATCAGCAAATCAACAATCCGGAGGCAAAAA
The DNA here is from genome assembly GCA_964389115.1 of uncultured Paludibacter sp. Classification (GTDB taxonomy): domain Bacteria; phylum Bacteroidota; class Bacteroidia; order Bacteroidales; family Paludibacteraceae; genus Paludibacter. The sequence continues at coordinate 23,957 of CAYMDE010000024.1, forward strand.
GTAACGCAAAAAGTAAACTGGCCATCGATAGACGTTTAAGTTCCGGATAAAGTTGTTTATGATCCTCAAAGCCTCTAACTGTTCTGATATTTCTGAATATCAAGGGGAAAGAGGCCAGGAATAGCCATTGCCAGGCACATTCATAATTCAGCAAAGTGTAAATCGAAGCCATCAGAAAAGCATCGAGCAACAAAGCTATATGATACAACCTCGCATTGGCCAATCCGAGTACAACTACCATCGTTCGTTTCCCTGTGGCTTTATCCTGTTCGTAATCGCGCAGGTTGTTGAGGTTGAGTACGCCCACACTCAGCAATCCTATTGATGCAGCGGGTAGCAATAGCGACCATCGCAATGTTCCTGATTGCAGAAAATATGTTCCAAGGACTCCAATCAGACCGAAAAAGATAAATACAAACACATCGCCCATGGCTTTGTAACCGTAAGGATTTTTACCAACTGTATATTTGATGGCAGCAGCAATGGCGGCAAGTCCGAGCACCCCAAACACAAGCATTCCCGGCAAAGCCGATGATAATTCTATCTGTCTGAAACCTTCGACTACAAGCCATGAGCCTGTAACAACGGTAAGAATCACCACCAGAATTATTGCTTTCAACATGGCTTTCGGACTAATCATTCCTGATTGTACCATGCGGCGTGGTCCGATTCTATCGGCTGTATCCTTGCCATTCTTAAAATCTCCGAAATCGTTGGCCATGTTCGACAAAATCTGTAACAGGAGCGTGGTAACCGCTGCCAGCACAAACACCGACCAGCGAAACGCACCATCAGCATAAGCCAAAGCACTGCCTGTTATGGTATTTGCCAACGCAAGCGGCAAGGTTCTGGGGCGGAAAGATTCTATGTAATACTTTAAACTCACGGCATTTTCGGATATTTCCCGAAATCAGGTTTACGTTTCTCCAAAAATGCGTTCTTTCCTTCGTGCGCTTCTTCTGTCATGTAATAAAGCATGGTTGCATTTCCTGCAAGCTCCTGAATACCAGCCTGTCCGTCGAGCTCTGCATTCAATCCGGCTTTAATCATTCTAAGGGCAAGCGGACTCAGCTGCATCATTTCCTGACACCATTGCACAGTTTCATTTTCGAGTTTATCAAATGGAACAACGGTATTTACCAATCCCATTTCGAGCGCCTGCGCTGCTGAATACTGACGGCAAAGGAACCATATCTCGCGTGCCTTCTTTTGTCCGACCACGCGTGCCAGAAACGACGAACCAAATCCGGCATCAAAACTTCCCACGCGCGGACCGGTCTGACCGAAAATTGCATTATCAGATGCAATAGAAATATCGCACACCACATGCAATACATGCCCGCCGCCAATAGCATAGCCGTTAACCATGGCTATGACAGGTTTTGGCAGACTTCGAATCATCTTTTGCAAATCGAGTACATTGAGTCGCGGCACCCCGTCTTTTCCGATATATCCTGCAATATTCTTCACATTTTGATCACCTCCCGCACAAAAAGCCTTATCTCCTTCACCGGTGATGATAACAGTTGCAATATCCTGACTTTCACGGCATATCACCATGGCTTCAATCATTTCTTTGATGGTATCGGGCGTGAACGCGTTGCGGTAGCGTGGACGGTTGATGGTTATCTTGGCTATTCCTTCGAAATACTCAAATTTGATTTCTTCAAACTCCCTGATGGTTGTCCAGTTTCTCATTTTATCTTATGTGTTTAAATAATTCTTTGTAAGTTGTAACATTAATTTCTTTGTCGGTATTCACTTCGAATACTGCAGGACCGGCAATCTGTAAAAATTGTACGATTTGCACAGGCAATTCGTCAATATCTGCGCATCGCATATATTTCAAACCATAAGCTGATGTCAGCTTCTCAATATCTACTTCATGGGTGGCATCGAAAAACTCCTGACAATGCTCAGTAACTTTGCTGTCTCCTATCATACTAAAGATATTTGCCCCGGCATTGTTCAGAACCAATATCTTCAGATTATCAGGAAAACTGCGGTTCCACAA
>CAYMDE010000024.1:26070-32691 GCA_964389115.1 uncultured Paludibacter sp.
GGCTTATATTTTCGAAGATATTGTTTGAGCTGCTTGGAAATAATCGAATTGCCAATTGTAATGAGCATTTCGGGTTGCAATTGAACTTTTTCTTCTTCTGAAAGAGCCCCGAAAAACACATCGGGATTCGAAATAATATTCATCCCACTGATGTTTGAAAGATTTTCGGCAACAACCAGTGTTTCAGTATCATTAGCTATGGCTTCGAGTAGCGCATTTAATTGTTTGTCTTTACGACCGATACCTACCAAAATCATTCTTTTAGAAGCCTTTTTCCATGAATGCAGGAATAATGCGGTTGTCGCTTTGTCGGGCATAATCTCTGTCGCCATGCTCCTTATCACACGCGGTTTACTGTGCGTTTCAGGCAAAGCCACATAAAGCGGTTCATCCAATGGCACATTCAAATGAACCGGACCACGCGGAAACTGCATAGCCATATCAAGAGCCTGAGCCACAATGCGATCGGAATGCCATGTGGTATCATCAGCAAGTTCAGACGGAAGCTGAAACGAAGCCTTGATATAGTTTCCAAAGATATTTTGCTGACGAATGGTTTGTCCATCAGCCTGATCAATCCATGCAACAGGACGATCTGCTGTGATTACAATAAGCGGAAGATGCTGATAATATGCCTCAGCCACGGCAGGAGCAAAATTGAGAACGGCAGTACCGGAAGTGCAAATTACCGCAACAGGTTCAGCAGTAAACTGCGACATACCCAATGCAAAAAATGCTGCCGAACGCTCGTCGGTCACCGGATAACAACGCATACCCTCCTGAGCTGTGAAGGCCAGGGTAAGCGGAGTATTGCGCGAACCGGGTGCAATAACAGCATTACGTACACCCAGGGTGTGGGCAATATGCGCGAGGTTTTTAATGTCCTGTCTGAACATGCAGTATATTTAATAATGTCTTCATTTTATTCTCAGTCTCATACCATTCCTTTTCAGGATCAGAGTTTTCGGTGATACCTGCTCCGCTGTACAAAACAAGTTCGCGGTCGAAAAGTTGCATACATCGCAGATTCACATACAAATGCGTTTCGCCACCAACCTGCAACGGACCAAGCAACCCACTGAAATAGGATCGGTTATATTGCTCCAGAATGCGAATCAACTGAAGGGATTCATCACGTGGCAATCCGGCCACAGAGGGCGTTGGATGCAGTGCCGATATAAACTTAGCCCTCGAAACCCGCAGATTATCCGCGAGGAAACTAAAGCCGGTATTCAGATGCACCAGATTACCTGCCAGGAAGTTTTGTGGTCCGGAGATCCCCATTTCCTCCACCCCCATTTTGTCGAGCAACTGCACAATGAACCGTGAAACAATAGCTTGTTCAGCAATTTCTTTCGCACGCCAGCAAACATCGTCAAGTGCTTGTCCCTGATATAACTGCGTACCAGCGAGTGAAACAGTATATATACGCCCTGCCTGTTCCTTCATGAGCGGTTCGGGCGTTGCTCCCATCCAGCTGCCAACCCCGGGCAATTGCCAATGGTAAAGCATGGCATGTGGATAGGCATCACAAAGTTTTTTAAAAAACAGTTCAGGTCGGAAACCCTCCGGCTTTTGAATCACCTTACATTTTGAGAGCACCACCTTATATAAGTCGCCTTCCCTGATTGCATCTACTGCTTTTTCAACCTGAGAAGTAAACTCCTCTTTCGTGGTTGAAGCGTTTTGATTGACGGGAAGAGTATTCTTCAGAAAAAGATTGCAATTTTTTAATGCATCACCTGTCAAACTAATCGCATCATCGGGAGAACAAATAATATCTGGCTGAATAAGGACGGTTGGCTCCCCACCATTAACAGGAAACGGAGCCAGCAGAAAACCTGATTTCGATGGCAGTTCAGAAATATCTTTGATATAAACCGGATGTGATTTATATTGTATCATCAACCGTGATTCCTGCTCGCAGGGTAGCCGGTAAAGCACAAAAGGGATATTGCGCACGCGGAGCAAATCGAAAACATCAGCTATTTTGGGTAAAATTATTGGCATCTAAGGCTGGGGAATAAGGGTGTTGGTAATGCGACAAACCGAAACAGTTTTAGCGTTTTCGGCTAAAACTTTCACTTCCCATATATGTTGCAATTTTCCTTCATGAAGCAAAGTGCCTTCAGCTGTTACCTTTGTTCCTGAAAGAGCTGCGCCAACATGACTCGCACTCACTTCGGTAGCTACTACAGCAACTTTATCATCATCGACAATAGCCCACGAGCCTGCACTGGCAACCGACTCGGCCAAAGCAATTGAAGCCCCGCCATGCAGTCGGCCAAATGGCTGTACTGTACGTTCATCAACCGGCATTTCGGCCTTTATGAAACCCGATTTAACCTCCAGGAAACGAATCGCCAAGTGCGACATCAGGGTCTTGGGAAGCAATGCATTGAGTTGTTGTATGGTTTTCATTCTTCTTTTTATAGGAGATGCAAAGATAAAAAAAAATACCATCACTTATAGGTAATAACACATCTGAATATCTAAGAACCATTAACGATATATTATTGATTATCTGACATATAAAAAAATCTGATTAAACTTTTCCTTACAAAAGACTGTTACATAAGTATATTAACCTCAAAAATATTATTCATTATGGACACAATTTACGAATGGCAAAGAATTACAGTTTCAGCATTCACCCAAATCGGTGAACAGTTGAGTTCCGGACTTATCAATCTTATTGGAGCATTAATCGTATTGCTTATTGGATGGCTCATCACCAAATTGGTCGTATTTCTTTTGAAGAAGCTGCTTGTTGCTACGCGAATTAACAAACTAACTGAAAAAATCAGTAAGATGGAATGGTTCAGGAACAATATGAAGATTGACCTGGTTTACATCATCACTCTTTTTGTTAAATGGATTCTTTATTTAATATTCATTGTTATTGCTGCTGAAATAATGCAATGGCAGGCAATATCAAATGAGATATCAGGTCTTTTTGCTTATTTACCCAACTTATTTGTTGCAATTGCTTTGTTTCTCGTTGGATTATACATTGCCGACTTCGTCAGGAAGGCTTTGCATGGCGTAATGTATTCCATGAATCTCGCTGGCGCCAGAACATTCAGTTCAATAGCTTTTTATGTTATCATGATTATTTTTGTAATCACTGCACTTAACCAGGCAAAAATTGACACTTCCATCATCACAAGTAACATTCTGATAATCATGAGTGGTGCTGTTTTGATATTAGTGATTGGATTGGGTGTGGGATCAATTGATACGGTTAAGAAATTCATGTCGGCCTATTTCTTAAGAAAAAGATTCAATGTTGGAAACAGCATTAAAATGGGAGACCTTAAAGGTAAAATCAAATCAATCGACACCACAGGTGTAAGCATTGAGACTTCTGACAAAAAGGAAGTTTTCGTTCCTGTAAAAGAATTTACCGACAATCAGGTTGAGATTATGAGTTAATCAGCACTTTCAGCACATATCACACTGCAAACAATTCGTCAATGGCAAAACCTGCGACGAATTGTTTTTTATTGAAACGTATATAAACAGCGAGGGGATGCCATTACTGACATCCCCTCTGAGCACAAACGTAATTGTTGTTATATCTTTGAATACTGGTTAATTTCCTTTGAAGTGAGATTTAATCAGGCTGACAAGTGGTTTGTTAACTACCTGTCGCTGTTCCTTTTTTTGATCCGGAAACATTCTCCCGTCCGTTTTACCGGTCAGTCGGATTGTTTTGGTCCACATCAATTGAGGTTAGCTAAGCTTGTTTATTTCTGTACTTCGGTCATTAAGCTAAGCCATGATTTCATTTCCTGGTGTGGAAGTAAATATCAGGCACATCCGGCTTTCCGCTTCGATTTGCATCGTTTTGGTTTCGTATCGCAGCATTACCTGCCAACACTTTTTACCGAACCTCTGAGCACCGTTGACTTATGATTCTTTTGTGCCGCATCATCAGGATTTGTTGCTTTGGATTTGGGTAACGAATCACCTTTTATCACATTGCATTCCCGATTACCCGGTTTTCCTGCCGTATTGGACGACAAGTTGCGTTTTATTCAAACGCCCAATTGATTTTTGTTAAGTCTGACACATCGCGAACGATTCTCAGGCACTTCACCTCAACCACATATTCAGCCATGCCTCGCTCCGCTTGCTTTCGCTCACAGCTCTTGAAGATAAGCATAAATTACAGGCAGTCGGTCAACTGCACCAATAAATCATTTCATCGGTTGCGTCCGGGTTCATTTTTCACTTTTTGACTTTTCGGACATTTCAGCATTTCAAAGATCGCTCAACTTTTTTGTTTCTGCTGTGAGTCGTAACTCACGATGCAAATATATGTCACTACCTATACTCGCTCCAAATTTTTTGAGCCATACATACAAACAAGTTATCAACAGAAGTTATCAACAGGATAACAAACTGAAACACAATACCCATTAAAAACAATTGTTGATAAGTACCCCAAAGAAAATAAGCATAAAAAAACATCAGAACCGAAAATCATGCAATAACTACGACAACTTTGCTGTTATCAAAAACATTAAAGGGAGCAAAAATGTTATGCTTTAACAAATTTTCAATTTAATTTGATGGAGTTTCAAATACTTATCAGCAACATTACCAATCCTGTTTTATTATTTTTTGTATTGGGAATCGTTGCCGCCGCAGTCAAAAGCGACTTAGAAATTCCGGCATCAGTCGGAAAGTTTATTTCCCTCTATTTATTATTTGCCATCGGATTTAACGGCGGTCAGGAGCTGTCACACAGCGGTTTTACCAACGAAATCATATATTCTTTGTTATTCGGACTGGCCATGTCATCGTTAGTTCCGCTTTACACATTCTTTATCCTCAGAAAAAAACTCAGTGTGAGCGATTCGGGAGCTGTTGCAGCATCTTATGGATCGGTAAGTGCTGTCACATTCGTTGCTGCCGTTTCATTTCTTGAGATGCAGAACATCGTTTCGGGCGGTCACATGGTAGCTGTAATGGCACTGATGGAATCACCCGCAATCATCGTAGGGGTGTTATTAATTATGCACTTCGACAAAACAAAATCCGGCAATGAAAAAAGCAATCTGAAAAGCGTGATTCATCATAGCTTCACCAACGGCAGTGTACTTATCATCATGGGAAGTTTAATCATTGGTATTATCGCCGACGGCAAACAAGCCGAGGGAATTAAACCCTTTACCAACGATATATTCAAAGGATTCTTAGCCATTTTTCTATTACAGATGGGCATGATTACCGCCAGGCGATTCTCAACTTTCCTGAAATACGGATGGTTTGTAACTCTTTTTGCCATTGTCATACCCGTAGTAAATGGTTGCGTGGTTGCAGTTATAAGTCAGTTCATTACCGACGATATCGGCAACCGCTTCATGCTTTCCATCCTTGCCGCGAGCGCCTCATACATAGCCGTACCCGCCGCCATGCAACTCTCAGCACCCAAAGCCGATCCCGGACTATACGTCCCAATGGCACTGGGCATCACCTTCCCTTTCAACATCACCATCGGCATGCCTTTATACTATATTATAATTAATGGTATCGGGTGATTTTTGTGTAAAAAAAACACATTTCATTAAGGGAGAAATATTGGCATAGGAAAACGTTTTTTCACTCCAACGGCGTAATCCCCAACTGTCTGTACGTTTCACGCATAGCTTCCTCATTATCGGTTATTACGAGTAGTGAATCGCCCTTTTCGAGCAGGGTGTTTCCTCGCGGTATGAAGTAGCGTCCCTGTCTCTTGACCATCACCACAAGTGTATTGTCGGGAAGATTTACCTGCATGAGGCGGCTGCCGTTTTTGAGAATATTATCGTCAACAGTAATTTCGCAGGTGGCTGATTTAATATCATCGGAGAATTCAACTTCGAATTCCTTCATTTTACGACGCTGTGGGATTTTTTCGGATAAGCCAAGCCAGTCAGCCATCATCGACACCGTAGTGCCCTGCAACATTAAAGATAATATTGTGATGAAAAACACGATATTAAACATCATTTTGGCTTGAGGTATATCGTTTATCCACGGATAAGTGGCAAAGATGATTGGCACTGCACCACGCAAACCAACCCACGAGGTAAAGAGGCGCCCCCGGAACGAAAGGTTTTTGAAAGGCAGGAAGGTAACAAATACAGATAACGGACGTGAAACCAAAATCAGGAAGAGTCCGACTACCACACCAAGCCCCGCTATCGGCAACAGCTCGTTGGGATTCACAAGTAAACCAAGTGCAAGGAACATGATAATTTGAAAGAGCCAGGTAAGTCCATCGAAAAAACGCATCATACTACGCCTGTGCACTACCTTATGATTCCCGATTATTAATCCACCAACATACACCGCCAGATATCCGTTTCCGCCAATAAAACCGGTAAACCCAAACAAGAAAAACATGATGGTAAGCATCAGCACCGAATAAAGTGCATCATTATCAAGGTTGATATTATTAATTATCTTCACCGCTAATTTCCCAAGCAGATAACCTGCAAGTGCACCGAACAAGAGTTGCTGCAGAAATTTCCCTGCAACAAGCCATCCGCTGATGTCCGGCGTATTGAAAAGTTGCAGCATTACAATGGTAATCATGAAAGCCATGGGGTCGTTGCTACCACTTTCGAG
>CAYMDE010000025.1:0-4797 GCA_964389115.1 uncultured Paludibacter sp.
ATGATTCACCGTGCACCATTCGGATCAATGGAGCGATTTGTTGCAGTACTGATAGAGCATACTGCAGGAAAATTCCCTCTATGGCTGACTCCTGATCAGGTGGTAATTCTTCCAATAAGCGAAAAATTCAACGAATACGCTTATGAAGTGGCAAAAGAATTAAACAGTGCTGATATTCGTGTTCAGGTGGACGACCGCAATGAGAAAATCGGAAGAAAAATTCGTGATAATGAATTAAAACGTATTCCATACATGCTCATCGTTGGAGAAAAAGAAGCTGAAATGGGTCAAGTTGCTGTTCGTCGTCAGGGAGAAGGCGATAAAGGAACCATGAATGTAGCTGTATTTACTGAATTGGTGAATGAGGAAGTTGATGCAATGATGAAGCAGTATTAATTTATTTTTTAACCACAAAAGGCACAAAAGGATAGTTTTAAATATCAAGCATGGTGTTGAAATACTATCTTTTGTGCCTTTTGTGGTTTATATCTAATTTTTCAATTCTTCCAGAAGACCGGCGTAAATATCACCAACACCGTAAATACTTCCAGACGGCCAACCAACATTACAAAGGATAAAAACCATTTTGAGAATTCGGGAATCGAGGCATAACTATGTGCAGGACCAATTTTCCCAAGACCCGGACCCACATCGCTGATACAGGTTATCATCCCACTAACAGATTCAGTAAAACCCATTCCGCTGATTAACAGAATCACGCTACCAATCACAATCAAAATAGCGTAGAGCAGAATAAAGGCCAGCACTTTGGTTACGATAGTTTCGCTAACCAAATGACCATTATATCTCACCGGCACAACAGCATTTGGATGAATAATACGTTTGAACTCGTAATAGGCATATTTTATCATAACCAGAATACGAACCAATTTCATTCCACCGGCAGTTGAACCTGCAGAGGCGCCAATCAGCATCAGTACTATCATAAGAAACCACACCAAAGGCTTCAAAGTCATATAGTCGATGGTTGCATAACCGGTAGTTGTAATTATTGACACCACTGTAAAAAGACTATCTCTGAAAGTTTGCTCTATAGCTGTAAAACTCAAAGAGCCGCTGTTTATCAGAACACTCCCCCCTACCAACAAGGTGAACAACAAAACAATTCTTCCGTAAAACTGAAGCTCTTCGTTTTGCTTCAACCTCATCCACTTCTTTTTAACGGCAAAATAAAATAAACTGAAATTGATTCCGGCCAGAAACATAAAAAAGATGATGATATACTGTATTGCAGCAGAATCCCAATGTCCTACACTTGCCTGTTTAGTTGAGAAACCTCCGGTAGCCATAGTGGTAAACGCATGATTTAACGCATCGAAAACATCCATTCCTGCGAGTATTAGAAGCACCATCTGAATCATTGTCAGCACCACATATACAGCAAGTAAGCGCTTTGCTGTATCGCTCATCCGGGGCCTGATTTTGTCTTTGGTAGGACCTGTTGCTTCAGCACTGAAAAGCTGCACCGACGAAAAACCAAAAATGGGCAACAAAGCAATTGATATTACAATGATTCCCAATCCTCCGATCCATTGGGTTAAACTTCGCCAGTAAAGCAAACTACGGGGCATTGATTCAATATTATCCAGGATGGATGCTCCGGTAGTAGTGAATCCTGAGATTGTTTCGAAAAATGCATTCGTAAATGACGGTATTACGCCGGAGAGCCAAAATGGCATCATTCCTATAAAAGAAAAAACAACCCAAATCAAGGTAACTATCACCGAACCCTCTCTTTTCTCTATCTCAGGAATAGCATTTCTTCCAATATACACACCCGTAACTCCTACAAAAGCTGCTATAAGAGTAGTTATCAATATATATTTGAAAGGCTCCTGATAATAGACTGCAACGACAATTGCACTGAAAAGTGCGGCTGTTTCAAGTAAGATTAATGACCCGAAAATTCTGCATATCATTTTATAGTTGAAAGTTTTTATCCTCATATCTTACCCATTCATATCATCGTTTCCAGAAAACCGGTGTAAAAATCACAATAACAGTGAACACTTCAAGTCGCCCTACCAGCATCACAAAAGATAAAAACCACTTTGAGAAAACGGGTATATGCGAATAGCTGTCGGCCGGACCAATACTACCCAGAGCCGGACCAATATTACTGATACAGGCTATCATTCCACTAAGTGAATCTATGAAACTCATGCCTGAGAAGGCCAGAATAATTGCACCAACAACTATCAAAATCATATAAACCAGGATAAACGCTAAAACACGTGTAATTACCTCATCCCGGAGAACTATACTGTTATATTTTACCGGAAAGATAGCATTAGGATGGATGATGCGTTTAAACTCGTAGTATGCATATTTAATTAATAGCAAAACCCTGATTTGTTTCATCCCACCTGATGTTGACCCGGCTGAGCCACCTGCAAGCATTACAACGATAAGTACAATCCATATAACGGGACTATAAAGCGTGTAATCAACAGTGCCATATCCTGTTGTAGTCATGATGGAAACAACTACAAAAAGGCTGTCCCTTACCATTTCTTCGATGTGAGTCAACGACTCAGCAACAGAAAAATCAATCATAGAAATTCCGGTAAGTAACGCCATAGTTAAAGCAAAACCAGCAAAAAATCTTAACTCCTGATTTCCAAACACCTTGTAGAATTTACCTTTATACAGGAAATAAAACAAGCTGAAATTTATTCCGGAAACAAACATGAAGAAAATGATAATATATTGAATCAGTGGAGAATCCCAATAACCAATACTTGCCTGCTTAGTGGAAAACCCACCTGTTGCAATTGTCGTGAAAGAATGATTGATAGCATCGAACCAACCCATCCCTGCGACAACCAGCAATATCATTTCTGTAAAAGTCAACAGCAAATATATCGATAACAATCTTTTCGCTGTGCCACTCATTTTAGGATGAATTTTATCTTTGGTTGGCCCTGACATTTCTTCGTTGAATAGCTGTACTGATGAAAAACCAAAAATTGGCAAAACAGCCAAAGAAATAACCACAATACCAATACCGCCAATCCACTGGCTCATACTACGCCAAAACAAAATACTTTTCGGCAGCTCCTCAATATTATCAAGAATAGTAGCACCGGTAGCTGTAAAGCCCGACATACTTTCAAAAAAGGCGTTGCTAAAATCAGGAATTGATCTACTTAACCAATACGGCAATAATCCTATCAGTGTAAAAAACAACCAAATAGAGCAAACTATGACCGAACCTTCTCTTCGTCCGATTGCAGGTGAGGCGTCTTTTCCAATCCTGAAGAATATAGCACCAATTAATATTGCAAGTCCTGAGGTAATAAGAAAGTGCGAGATAACATGCTCATCATAAACTATTGCAACGATTATTGCCGACAAAAGGAAAAGTCCTTTAAACAACAATAATCCGCCAACGATTTTAAATATCAGTTTATGATTGAAATCCCTGAACATGGATTAAAAGTAACTTTCTATTTTGCGAATAGCTGAAGCAATACAAAAACAGATGACATGATCGCCGGGTTGTATAATCGTATCACCTGCAACAATATGACCTTCACCATCACGCACATAACCACCAATATTCACATTGGCAGGTAATCTGACATCTTTAATTTTACGTTTTGTAATTTTTGAACCGGGCTTTGCTACAAACTCAACAACTTCTGCATCCGCTGATGTCAGCGTTCTAACGTCCAACACATCCGCATCCAGTGTAAGCTGATAGATATAACTGGCAGCAATCATCTTTTTATTGATTACAGTACCAATATCCAAACTCTCGGCAACCATGATGTAGTCGATGTTCTCAACTTCGGCAACCGTTTTCTTCACTCCCATCCTTTTTGCGGCCATACATGCCAGGATATTCGCTTCGGAGTTTGATGTTACAGCAATAAATGCATCCGTTTCATGAATGCCTTCCTCTTTCAGCACATCAAGATTTCGCGCATCAGCATTGATTATCAGAGCTTTATCACATTTTTCTGCAAGTTCGTAACTCCTTTCCCTGTCCTTTTCCAGAATCTTGACATTGATTCGTTCGGGAAGTGCCTTGATGGTTTTTTGAGCAATACGACTGCCACCCATAATCATGGCACTATTGATTTTATGATCTTTCTTACCCGACTGCTGTTTAACAAAATCCAGATTTTCGGGACGGGTAATGAAGTAAACTATGTCATTAGGAAGAATCTGATCTGCACCACCGGGAATAATCGTCTGATTATTTCTTTTTATTGCAACAATCCTGTATTTACGATGATCGAAATATCCACTGATGAAAGGTTTGTTTACAATGATTGCATTTTCGCGAACTTTGATACCAAGCAAAATAAGCTCACCATTGCAAAAACTCATATTTTGTCGTAGCCAGGTAGTTTCGAGCGATGCAGCAATCTCTTTTGCTGCCAGTATTTCCGGATAAATCAGGTAGTCAACACCCAAAGTCTCAAAGAAGCTTTTATTATCAGGAAGCAAGTACTCGTAATTATTGATTCTGGCTAATGTTTTCTTTGCCCCAAGATTATTGGCAATCATACAGGCAGTCATATTAACACTTTCGGAAGGTGTTACAGCAATAAATAAATCAACATCCTTCACACCCAAATCTTTCAGATCAATGATGGATGTGGGCGAACCAACACGCGTCAGCATATCATAATTGGCATCCAAATCTTTCAATTTAGATGGTTCTTCATCCATCAATGTAATATTGATATGTTCTTTGGCAAGTAATTTAGCCAAATGCGTACCAACCTCGCCTGCACCAACAATAACGATTCTCATTTTCCTGTT
>CAYMDE010000025.1:4897-23313 GCA_964389115.1 uncultured Paludibacter sp.
ATCATTCCCTCTTTGGCAAGTCCGGCAGAAAAAGTCACCGCATGAGCCTCAGCAATACCAACATCATATACCCTTTCAGGAATTACCTTCTGCATGATTGTCATAGAACAACCCGAAGGCATAGCGGGAGTTATGGCTACAATTTTCGGATTCTGTTTGGCAAGTTCGAGCAGGGTTTCACCAAAAACATCCTGAAACAACGGAGGTGTAGGTTCGCCGTTTCCGGAAACAATTTTTTCCCCTCTTTCAACATCGAAATAACCCGGTGCATGCCACTTCGTAGCATCCTTTTCGGCAGGATCGTAACCTTTCCCTTTTTTGGTAATACAATGTAATACTTTGGGGCCACGAAAATCCTTGATATCATTGAGCACTTTTATCAAACCATCAACATCGTGACCATCAACCGGACCAAAATAGCGAATATTAAGCCCTTCAAAGATATTTGTTTGCTTTGTGAGTGCTGCCTTCAGGGTATTTCCAAACATCTGAAGTCGAATTTTACGACCTTCGTTTATCAGTCCGATCTTTTTAAAGAACATATACAAACGATACCTGACTTTATTATAGGTAGAAGATGTGGTAAGATCGACGAGATACTGCGTAAAACCTCCTTTGACAGGGTCGATTGCCATTTGATTATCATTCAGAATAATCAGCATGTCATTTTTACTCATCGATGCATTATTCAAACCTTCGAATGCCAATCCGCCTGTCATCGACCCATCACCAATCACGGCAACGATACGTCTCTTGTCATTTTTCAGCAACGAAGCCACCGACATGCCCAAAGCAGCCGAAATGGATGTCGATGCATGTCCCACACCAAAAGCATCGTATTCACTCTCATCAATTTTTGGAAAGCCACTGATACCACCCAATTTTCGGTTTGTATGAAACTTATCTCTGCGACCGGTCAGAATTTTATGTCCGTAAGCCTGATGACCAACATCCCATACTATTCTATCTTCGGGAGTGTTAAACACATAATGAAGAGCCACAGTTAATTCAACCATTCCCAGATTAGATCCAAGATGTCCCGGATTCTGAGATACTTCGTCGATTATAAATTGTCGTAGTTCCTGACAAACCCCGGGGAGTAATTCTTTTGATATTTTCTTTAAATCCTCCGGAGAATCAATCTCTTTCAGGTATTTATATTTTCTTTCAGTCATTAGTTCAGCAGTAATATAGATGGCAAAAATAATACATTTTCAATGATAAAATAATTATAAAGTCTTTTTATTTTGAAACCTGTCATGTTTCTTAAATAAAAAAGATGTATCTCAAAAACAAAACATCAATAAAAAGTGTTCTTAGATTACAATTATTTACTAAATGTCAAGTTTTAACTCAAATCTATTTGAATTATTAAAAAATCGTTCTATCTTTGCACCCGAAATAAATGTAAAAATGTCAACTCGTCTTTACAATATCGTCCGCCTAATCGTCGTGGTACTTTTGGTCAACAATCAAGGGTGAGGATGGTTATGTGGTAAATTTTATGGATAATAAAAGCACAAGGAGCCTTTCTCACCTGAACTGAGAGAGGCTCTTTCGTTACAAAAAAACTAAAAGAACAATGACAAAATTCAAATTCCCCCTACGTAGTGAAACCAGCACCGGAGGCCGTCGCATGGCTGGTGCCCGCGCATTATGGCGTGCCAACGGGGTTAATGAAACCCAATTCGGAAAACCAATTATTGCCATAGTAAATTCGTTTACACAGTTTGTTCCCGGTCATGCACACCTGCACAATATTGGTCAACAAGTTAAGGCAGAAGTTGAAAAACTGGGCTGTTTTGCAGCTGAGTTCAACACCATTGCTATTGACGATGGAATTGCGATGGGACATGATGGTATGTTATACTCGCTTCCTTCAAGGGAAATCATTGCCGACAGTGTTGAATATATGGTCAACGGACATAAAGTTGACGCCATGGTGTGTATTTCCAACTGCGATAAAATCACTCCGGGTATGCTGATGGCTGCAATGCGTTTGAATATCCCAACCGTTTTTGTTTCAGGTGGTCCTATGGAAGCAGGCGAGCTGGATGGAAAACATCTTGATTTGGTTGATGCTATGGTTATGGCTGCTGATGATAATGTTTCGGATGAAGAGGTAAAAAGAGTTGAAAGTGCCGCATGTCCAACTTGTGGATCTTGCTCCGGTATGTTTACTGCCAACTCGATGAACTGTTTGAACGAAGCTATCGGTTTGGCATTGCCGGGTAATGGTACCATTGTGGCAACCCATGCCAACCGTTTGAAGTTATTTGAAAAAGCGGCAAGTCTGATCGTTGAAAATGCATACAAGTATTACAGAGATGGTGACACGAGCGTTCTTCCACGTTCCATAGCTACCCGCGATGCGTTTATGAATTCAATGGTACTGGATATTGCCATGGGAGGTTCAACCAATACAATCCTGCATATTTTGGCCATTGCACGCGAGGCTGAAGTTGATTTTACAATGGATGACATTGATAATCTATCGCGTAAAACTCCATGTTTATGTAAAGTTGCTCCTAACACTGACAAGTATCACATTGAGGATGTTAACCGTGCCGGTGGTATTTTAGGAATCTTAAAAGAACTCAGCAAAGGTGGTTTATTAAACACGAATGTATTCAGGGCAGATGGACTGACATTACAGGAAGCTGTGGACAAATATGATATCACCAAAGAAAATCCTGATGCAGAAGCTGTTGAAATCTACAAAAGTGCTCCCGGTCGCAAAATCAATCTTGTGATGGGGTCGCAAAATGCGCAATACAAAGAACTCGACGCCGACAGAGCTAATGGTTGTATCCGTGACATGGAAAATGCATACACCCGTGATGGTGGATTGGGTATCTTAAAAGGCAACATTGCATTCGACGGTTGCGTTATCAAAACTGCAGGTGTTGACGAAAGCATCTGGAAGTTTACCGGTCCGGCGAAAGTATTTACTTCTCAGGACACTGCCTGTTACGGAATTCTTAAAGGAGATGTGAAAGCCGGCGACGTGGTGGTTATCACCCATGAAGGACCCAAGGGCGGACCAGGAATGCAGGAAATGCTCTACCCTACTTCCTATATCAAATCGAAAGGATTCGGAAAGGTTTGTGCCCTTATTACTGATGGAAGATTTTCAGGAGGCACATCCGGATTATCTATCGGACATATTTCTCCGGAAGCAGCTTCGGGAGGTAACATCGCACTTGTTAAGGATGGCGATATGATTGAAATCAATATTCCGGAAAGATCTATCAATGTATTAATAAGTGATGAAGAACTCGAAGCCCGTCGTCAGGAAGAACTGGCACGCGGTGATAAAGCATTTACTCCCAAAGATCGCGACAGAAAAGTGTCGAAGGCACTTCAGGCTTATGCCTCTATGGTAAGTTCTGCTGATCAGGGAGCAATCAGACTTATATAAGAAAACTAAATTCAAACAATCATCTTACTAAATATGGAACAAAAGAAAATCACAGGTGCGAAAGCACTTATTGAGTCGCTTCTTTTAGAGGGTGTTGACACTATTTTCGGTTATCCGGGTGGTGCCATCATGCCTGTATTTGATGCTTTGTACGATTATGATGAGAAACTAAATCATATCCTTACCCGTCACGAACAGGGTGCAGCACATGCCGCACAGGGCTATGCACGTGTTTCGGGAAAAGTTGGTGTTTGCCTTGTAACGTCAGGACCGGCAGCAACCAATGCTGTAACAGGTATCAGCGATGCCATGCTCGACAGTACACCTTTAATCGTAATTTCCGGTCAGGTTGGTGCCCCATTGTTAGGCACTGATGCTTTCCAGGAAATTGACGTAGTTGGTATTACACAACCAATTACCAAATGGGCTTTCCAGATTCGCAGGGCTGAAGATATTCCATGGGCTGTGGCCAGAGCTTTCTATATTGCCAGAAGTGGTCGTCCCGGACCAGTGGTTCTTGATATTACCAAAAATGCACAGTTTCAGGAATTCGATTTCAAATACGAGTCTTGCACATATATCAGAAGTTATATTCCAATACCACCCGTAAATGATGATCAGGTATCATTGGCTGCAGAGCTTATTAACAATGCTAAAAGGCCATACGCACTTGTTGGTCAGGGCGTCGTATTGTCAGGAGCAGAAAAAGAGCTGATTGAATTTCTGGAAAAAGGAGACATTCCTGCTGCATGGACTTTACTTGGAGCTTCGGCGATGCATTCCGACTTCAGACTGAATAAAGGTTTCCTGGGTATGCACGGAAATGTTGCTCCCAACATCAAAACCAATGAATGTGATGTGCTAATTGCTATTGGTATGCGTTTCGACGACCGTGTAACGGGCAATCTTAATAATTACGCCAAACAGGCAAAAGTGATTCATCTGGATATTGATCCAGCTGAAATTGACAAAAATGTGAAGGCTGATGCTCCTGTGTTAGGCACAGTAAAAGAAACATTACCTGCGCTCACTGCCAAAATCAAACCGGCCAAACATACCGAGTGGATCGAGTCATTCAAGTTTCATGAGGACAGAGAGTTCAATGTAGTAATTAAACATGAAACTAATCCTGAAACAGGTGAAATGACCATGGGTGAAGTTATTGCCAAAATTTCTGAAGCAACTCAACACAAAGCGGTTATTGTTACTGATGTTGGACAAAATCAGATGATGGCTGCACGCTACTCAAAATATACTGAAACAAGGAGTTTGGTTACATCCGGCGGACTCGGAACCATGGGATTCGGCATTCCTGCTGCGATGGGTGCTAAAATTGGTGCTCCCGAAAGAACAGTTTGTATGTTTAGTGGCGATGGAGGTTTCCAAATGACCATTCAGGAGTTGGGAACAATTATGCAGGAAAACATTGGTGTTAAGATGATTATTCTCAATAACCATTTTCTGGGAATGGTTCGTCAGTGGCAGGAAATGTTCTTCGACGAAAGATATTCTTTCACTGAGATGAAAAACCCTGATTTTGTTGCAATTGCCAAAGCATACGGCATTGATGGTCGTGAAGTGCTCGAACGTGAACACCTGGATGATGCTATCGCTGACATGTTGAAAGACGACAATCCATATCTTTTGGTTGTTAGTGTGGAAAAGAAAGGTATGGTTTACCCTATGGTACCTGCAGGAGCCAGTGTGACTGAAATTGTACTGGGCGACGAATAAGTGATTAATGATTTTAAAATAATGAATATGGAAAATACATTATATACGATCACGGTTTTCTCTGAAAATACGGTTGGTTTGCTTAATCAAATTACAATTATTTTCACCAGAAGAGCGCTGAATATTGAAACTTTATCCGTTTCACCATCAGCAATAAAAGGAATACACAAGTTCACTATCACCGTGTATTCAACCAAAAGCGTCGTGGAGAAAGTGGTTAAACAAATTGAGAAGAGAGTTGATATCCTGAAGACTTATTACAATACCGATGAAGATCTGGTGCATCAGGAAATTGCTCTTTACAAAGTTGGAACTCCCAAATTACTTGCTAAAGGCACAATCGAAAACTGGGTTAGAGATCATAACACCAAAATCCTGGAAATCAATGAAACTTTTGTTGTATTTCAAAAAACAGGTCATTATGCTGAAACACAGGCTTTCTTTGAGGAACTCAGCAAAACAGTTGGTGTACTGCAATTTATCCGTTCAGGTAGAGTCGCTATAACCAAACATAAGGTGGAACGTTTAACTGATATGCTTGAAAGTTTGAAGAAGTTTGAGCAGCAATAATGTTTTGGGGGGGGATAAGGGAAGGTTTAGAGTTTAGGGAAGTTAATGAAGTTAGGGAAGTTAGAGAAGTTAGGGGGCATTCAAAATCAGGAATTACCTCTAATCAGAAATAAAACAAGGAAATTACAAATAATTATCTTCAAAAACTTCAGAAACACACAAACCCCATTAACTTCCCTAACTTCATTAACTTCTATAACTTCTATAACTTCATCTTTAAAAAAAAATAACTAACACATAACTCATAATACAATTTTAATTATTAAAAAAATGGCAAACTATTTCAATTCACTACCCCATCGCCTGAAGGTTCAGGAATTAGGAAAATGTGATTTTATGCAAAGCAGCGAATTTGCTGATGGCGTAAACAAATTAATCGGAAAAAAAATCGTGATTGTTGGTTGCGGTGCCCAGGGACTGGCTCAGGGATTAAACCTGCGCGACAGCGGACTTGATGTTGCTTATGCATTGCGCGAAGTAGAAATCAAAGAAAATCAGGTTTCTTATCAGAATGTTACAAGCAATAATTTTGAAGTGGATACTATTGAAAACATGGTACCACAAGGTGATTTGGTTTTGAACCTTACTCCTGACAAATATCACACTTCAGTTGTGAATCACATCATGCCACTGATGAAAAAAGGTGCCTGTCTTTCTTATTCACACGGTTTTAATATCGTTGAAGAAGGAATGCAAATCCGTAAGGACATCACAGTGATTATGGTTGCTCCAAAATCTCCTGCATCTGAGGTTCGTGCTGAATTCCTTCGTGGCTTTGGTGTGCCAACACTGATAGCTGTTCACCTCGACAACGATCCAAATGGCGACGGACTTGAAATTGCCAAAGCTTATTGTGTAGGAACTGGTGGTCATAAAGCCGGCGTGCTATATTCTTCTTTTGTGGCTGAAGTAAAATCTGACCTGATGGGTGAGCAAACTATCCTTTGTGGTTTACTCCAAACAGGTTCAATTCTTTGCTTCAACAAAATGGTGGAAAAAGGCATCGACAAAGGTTATGCTTCCAAATTCATTCAGTATGGTTGGGAAGTAATTACCGAAGCATTGAAAATTGGTGGTATCACCAACATGATGGATCGTCTTTCAAATCCTGCCAAAATTAAAGCTTATAAGCTTGCTGAAGAATTGAAAGAAATCATGACTCCACTTTTCGCGAAACATATGGACGACATTCTTTCGGGTGAATTCTCAAAAACGATGATGGAAGACTGGGCTAATGGCGACAAAAACCTGTTGACATGGCGTGCTGCTACCGGCGAAACTGATTTTGAGAAAACTCCTGCCGGCGATGTTGAAATCTCGGAACAGGAATACTTCGACAACGGAACTTTGATGGTTGCCTTTGTAAAAGCAGGGGTTGAACTTGCATACGAAATGATGACTGAATCAGGAATGAAACCTGCTTCAGCATATTACGAATCATTGCATGAAACTCCACTTATCGCTAACACCATTGCCCGCAAAAAATTATTCGAAATGAACAGAGTTATCTCTGATACTGCCGAATATGGTTGCTATTTGTTCGATCATGCTTGTAAACCTTTGTTGGGTGATTTCATGACAAAAGTGGATACCGATATTATTGGTAAAAACTTCAATGCAGGAAAATCAAGTCATGTTGATAACTTCGAATTGGTACAGGTTAATGCTGCCATCCGTAACCACTCAGTTGAAATTTGTGGTGCCGAATTGCGTGAAGCTATGACTGCCATGAAGGCAATTATCGAATAAGATATTAGACCCATTGAACTGAAAAGAGGCTGATTCTTCGCGGAATCAGCCTCTTTTTTTTGAGATTTTATTAAAACGCTTTATTGTTGAATCATAATCGTTTTGGTAACGGTATCCGATGCAGTTACCGCTTTTACAATACATACATGATGGTTAGGAACCCGCAGATATCCTAAAGATCCCGGCTCAACAACTGTTCGTCCCATGAGTTTTCCCGACAAATCATACACTAAGAAGTCAGCCCTTTGGTTAGAGAAATTTTTAAGATACAAGGATTTATCCGCACTGAATATCTTAAGTTCTGAAACATCCTGTCCTTCATCTTCTGTTTGTGTAATGATTCTGAATCGCTGAACCATATGATCACGATTATCGGCCCTGAATTCATAATAAGCACCATCTTCGGAAATATCAATCATTTTGTTATCAACCAGGTCATGTAAAAATATTTTGTGATAAAGCTGATTTAAATCATGATTGCGGAACACCAATACATATTCCTCATCTAAACCTGCCCTTAATCCCAAAGCAGTATTATGAATATCATCAACCGCATTTACCTGATAAAGTCCATCCTTTTCAATAGCAAAGAGCTGAGGTAAGTTGGCCGGACCAAAAATCTTTCTTCCGTCGTAACCGGAATCATATCCCCTGCTGAAACCTTGTCCGGGATACAACCACATACGGTCGTAGCCTGAATCTCCAAACACTTCAACAACCATATGTATTGGTTCATCATTGTGGTTCTCAGTATTAGTTCTAAGAGCATTCTCACCCGCTTTTATGCGCTGCATCTCAGTATTCTTCATAACAGCATCATTGTAGTTGAAGTTTACAAAATCGTTGGCTGATTCGGAGCTGACCTTAACCAAAATATTGCCCATGGATGGTACAGTACGTGGTAAACCTCCGGTACCTGCAAGATTTTTTGGAACAGACACATATTGTCCCGGATTGTTTCCGGAAATTGAAAAATTCTCCCAATTTGCAAATGTTCCGGTATTATACATATATGCTGTTGCTTCTGCCCCGGAACCAAACTCAATCTGACGAATATCAATGGCTGCGGTATATGGATTCGAGAACAGATGCTGTCCGGGGTAGATTGCTCCGTTAGTTATTGGCAACTGACCTGAACTAAAATTGTGGTTTACAAGTTCACCGGCAAAAACAATGGTTTTCGGATTCTGATGAGAAACCTCATAACCAACGAACGGATTCATAATTGAATCACCGGTAAGCGGTAGCCAATGATTGAAAATGGTTGTTCCCCACTCCACTTTTCTTCTCACAAAGGACCCTACAAAAGAGGACTCAGCCTGTAAAGAACGCACAGGTATTCCGAAAAACTGCCAATTGTACCTTGCTCCTACTGGCTGAGATAAATCAAATGATGCTTTGGAGTACATCTCTACTGTAGCCTGAACCGGATTACTGTATGGATTGAAGAAGATGAATGTGCCATTAGGTAGCGTGCTATTCGATCTTATTCTCAAACCTGCTGTTCCGCCATTGTTCGATACTGTTCCCAGCACAGTCATTCTTCTGTCGGGGTTGATATTAAGCTTCTTACCACTATTGATAGTGAGATTATTGTTTACTGTAATGTCTGTGTTAAGGATTACACCTTCAGCATTATCAATAATCAGGTTATGCATTTGTGAGTTAAGAAACACACCTGCTGGAATTGTTTGTTCAACAGTATCAGCAGCATAAACAAAGTTTGTCCCGTTGGTTGTCAGGTCAATCCTTCCGGCAGTTGAAGTAATATTGTTCAATAATCTTAATGTACCATTCAACACTACGTTTGAAGCATTATTGATATTCAGATTATACACTTCGTTATTGAGCAATGAGCCGACAGGGATAGTTTGTTGACTTGAACCCGCAAATTCAATCATTGAATTTTCTAATCTTGCATCAATTTGAGCTCCATTAGTAAACTGCAATGCACCCTTTACAGTTAATTTATGGCCATTGGTTACCACCCTATACGTCCCCTGAGCATTAATGATGTTGGCAACAGATCGGTTCTGATCCATAACACAATGTCGCTCAGGAACCGGATCAAACTCTATGGTTGCATCTACCGCAGGAACAGTATTTCCTGTCCAGTTGCCGGCAGTTCCCCAATCCGTCGAAATATTCCCTTTCCAGCGATTTACATTACGTTCCCATGCACCCATTGTAGGATTTGTACCCGGACGAGAAAAATTGCCATAGTCAATAATGATTCCCGTATCAGCAATACCATCCAGCGCAACGCCAACCCGATAGTCAGTGGCCACAATTGAACCGGGAGATGTATAGGCAGGATTAAGATTTAAACTTTGAGCATCTTGTCCTGTTGCAGACTGTAATGCAGAAAGTGTAGATCTGTTTGCTGATGGATAATAACCAATTACACCACCTGTACCTGAAACCCAGTAATTATTATAATTGGTAGTAAGATTGATATTCGTCTCATTATAATATATGGCAAAATGGTTACCTGAGCCTCCTGAACGGTAATTACTAAATATATTATTTCTATAATTTCTTATATTAGCAGAACCTGCACTTAACATGGCATAGGAAGACGAAGTTCCGGAGACAGTACCACCAATATAAATAGTATTGAAATAAACATTTGAATTGTTGCCTGCTGATGCAACATCATAAAAACCATAGACAGTATTATTAGTGTTATTTCCCAGAATGATTATATTATTCGAATATGTAACTACACCCTGACTCGCTAAAACACCAATTAAAAGCGCCGATGTACTGTTGGCGGTTAGGGAATAAATTAAATTTTGTGATGCGGTATTAACTCCTGTGGTAGCACTTCTGTAATACAAGCCAAAAACGGCTCCATCATAGGATGCAAAAGTATTGCTAATATTTCGGATGGTGTTATTACTAACTGTTCTGTTAGGCACTGAACCTGTCAAATTTAATCCAATAATCGATGCATTTAAATCCAGAGCATTATTGGCATTAGTAATAGTCAGATTATCGATTAAATTGGCGTTGACCAAATTAGAACTTCCATTACTCATCCAAATACCATTCAGCTTACCTGTAGTAGCGGCATTAGTATTTGTTGTTGCATTTGTAAGATTTTGAACTGTGTTCTCATTGACTGTACTAGCTTCAGAACCATCCACCCAAATACCATATAATGTCTGGGCGTTTGCAGTTGAAGCTGAACTGGTCTGAATACTGTTTGCAGTCGAAGCACTTCCAACCTGATTTTTTCTTATAACTGTTGCACCGGCAGTACTGGTTTTGTGAATACCTACAAGATTGATAGCATGAGCACCATTAGCTGCTGCTGCAGTAACTGAGCCCAAAAAATTATTCTCAATATTTACAGTCCCCGTTGAAGCATTATATATCAGGAATAAAGTTCCATCAGTAGCACCGTTTGTGACAGTTACAGAACCCATTCCTGTTGAGGCTCCTATAGTATTACCACTGGTTGTACCCACATTAACAGCACCACCTCCCAAATGAATTCCATACCAGTTAGCTGCACCTGAGTTGGCGTAAGAGAAGTTTCTGATTATATTTCCATCAACATTACTTGGAGTAGTTGTTCCAACTGTCATTGAAATTGCATAGAACTCATTATTGAAAGTATTGGTTTTTGTCCATGTACCCTGACTATTCGCACTATTTCCTCCAATATGATTTCCCGAAACGCTAAAATTATTTCCTGAAGTATTATTTACATGAATAACTCTGTGAGTGACTGATGCAGTGGGTGCAAATGAACTGGTTTCATAAAAACTATTATTCAATATATTGAAAGCTGAACTGTTGGCTCCAATATGAATACCAAATGATTCAGTTCCATGTCTGAAGTAGTTAAATATCTCGTTTGCTTCAATTTTATTTCCTGTATTAACATGAGCTGCAGATCCTTGTGAAAAAATTGCATTTACAGGTCTGTTACCATTTACTGAACTAATTCTGTTTGAAAACAATACATTATTACTATTACCTGTGCCTGAAGTAGCTGTTGCAAAATATACATTGCCACCAACCGTTGCAGTAGAACCTCCATTAATTACAGTATATCTTAAAGTATCATTTTGTGCACTGTTAATAAATCTGACAACTGAATTACCACTTGTTGCGCTGGTATTTGTATTGGTAACAGTAAATTCGTAAGGTGTTCCGGTTCCGTTAACCCTGCCATCGAAGGTAACATGCCTGGCACCGTTTAAATCAATTATAGGTGCTGCTAAATTACCTGTCACCCTGATACCACTTCTTCCCGGGTAAACTATTATTCTCGAATAGTTTGAAGAACCTGTCCCACTTGCATTAAGCACTGCAGTTGCTGTTTCTGTAGTATTTCCTCTAAAAATAATTGTCATGTCACCTGTCCAGGTACCCGCATTAATTGCATCGAATGCGGCTTTGAGTGTAGGATAGGCCTGACGGAAAACACTACCGTTCCATATTTCAACAGGGTCAGGAAAAAACTCCCAGGCACCCATGGTTGGAGCCACTCTGGTAACACCATCGAAGTCGGTTGTTTGACCGGTAATAGTGATCCCCTGAAGCTGAACTCCACTTTGATAATCTATTGGAAGTATACCTCCCAGATTTACAAGTTCCGGGTCGACATTCAAACTGTTAGCATCCAATGATGTTCCGGTTTTCCATCCATTAAAAGTGTTGTATTGTGTTGCCCCTACCTGTCCAAACTGCTGAGCAAACTGATAGTTGTTGTAATCAACTGTTGCATTAGTTAAACAATTAAGGAATATTGCGAAGTGAGAAACATCATTGGTAACATTCGTTCTTCCGTCCCAAAGGATATTGTTGCGCACATCCAGACTTGCCGGACAACTTAAAACCCTGAGAGCATATGAGTTGGATGTTCCGTTCTGTGCAACGCCTGTTAGATATATAGTATTATGATAGAACTTTGCATGATTTGGTGTATTGGTCCATAAACCCCAGAGTGAACATCCAACAGTAATATTATTACCCATAAATACTATATTGTTAGAGGCGATAAAGCTACCTCCAAACAAAGAAATACCATGTAAAAAATGTCCGGTGCTACTTGCAGGAGGCACAATGTATGTATGAATGAAGTTTCGGGAGATCACACCTTCAATATCTGACGGACCATCATAAAAAATTCCGTAAGTTTCAAACTTCAAGGTCGTATTAGTGGTGTTATTCTCAAGATCATGTATTGTGTTTCCACTAATCTGCTGCGCATTTCCTGAGGCAGTTGAGATTAATGAGATACCTACCAATGCAGTATTGGCATAATTTCCTCCGTTCGATAATCCCCTTGTTTTGAGAAACTGAACCCTGTTATTGTTGATTGTGTTGGATCCGGCATTAGCAAATATACCCCTTACTCTTGAACCTAAATTAGTTTCACTTGTAGCGTTAGTAATATTGGCGACGGTATTCCCTGTAATAGTATTGGTTGATGTTCCAAGAGTGTAAATCGCATAAAGCAACTGTGAATTTGAGGTTGCCAGAGATGCAGTCTGAACGCTGTTTGCAGTAGTCGTGCTACCAACAGAATTATTACTTATTGTAATATTGCCACTTCCTGCAGCCTTGAATATGCCATAAAAATGGCAAGCATTGGTCGATGCAGAAGTATTAGTTGTAATTGATCCAACAATATTATTGGACACATTGACTGTATTGCTACCTGATACAAATATCCCATTAAATGATGCATTGGTTGCACCTGCTGTAAATGTAATGGAACCTGTGCCCGTTGAAGCTCCGATGGTATTACCACTTACTGTACCTATGTTTACATTTCCGGCCTGTACATTGATTCCAAACCAGTTTGCAGCACCTGAATTGGCATAATTGAAATTACGAATAGTGTTTCCCTGAACACTACTACTGGTCGTTCCGGTGTTCAAATGTATTGCACTAAAAGTATTATTATTGGCAGCAGTTTTTGTCCAAGTACCGGATGCTGAAGATGAATTTCCACCAATGAAATTGTTGTTAATAAGAAAATTACTTCCTGATGTATTATTAATTCTGATAATGGCATGCTCTACCGCTGCAGAAGGGGCAAAAGTTGTTGTTTCGTAGAAACTGTTCGCTGTAATAGTAAACGAAGTTGAATTTCCAGCAATATGAATCCCGTTCGAAGCGGTTCCATGCATGAGGAAATCATAGATATTATTATTTCTGATGGTATTGTCACTGTTTTCACGGGTAGCAGTCCCAGCAGAATAAATCGCATTTACCGGGCGGGATGCAGCAGATACACCGGTAATATTATTGAACTGAATGAAGTTTGCATCGTTCCCTGTCCCAGATGTAGAGGTAGTGAAGTTGATAGTTCCCTGTGTAGCACTTGTACCAGCACCCCTTATGAAGCAATATTCAATTGTGTTATTCTGTGCAGAGTTAATAAACTCGATGGTTCTGGCACCTGAAGCTGTACTGGTGTTATTGATGGTCAGACTGGCCGACCCTGCCTGATTGACCCGTCCGTCAATACGCACATTATCAGCTCCGTTCAATTGAATCAATGGAACTGAAAGATTACCGGTTACACTGCGATTCGTTGAAGTTGGATAAATCGTAACAGTACTATAACTTGCACTTCCGGTGCCACTGGCATTTAAAATTGCTGATGCCGTTTCGGTCGTAGATTCAATTATTTTGATATTGATAACACCTTGATGCGTTCCATCATTGATTGCATCAAAAGCAGCTTTTAAGGTTGAATACATCTTGGATGCTACTCCAACAGTTGCAATAACTTCAACATTATTTTGTGGTAATATCGGGGTGATAATAACCAATCCACCTGCACCGGAACCGCCAACTAATCGTCCACCACCAATTCTTATTGCACCACTACCACCACCACCATAGTTAGATCCATTAGCACCATTTAATCTTCCACTCGTATATCCGGCTGCACCATTTCCTCCAAAATCAGCAGTTCCAGTTCCTGCAACATGTGCTGATGCATTACCTCCGGCACCGGTACTTCCTGCCCCACCGCCACCGCCACCGGAATTTGAAGTAGACCCGTTACCTCCATTTCCTCCGGCGTATCTTGTTGTTCCAACAGAGTTTGCAACTGTGCCACCTGCACCACCGGATGTATTGCTATCCAATGCGCCTTGACCACCCTCAGCAATTACACTATTAGTGTTAAAAGTGGAACTTCCACCATCAGAATTTGCAGCACCACCACTTCCTACAACAACAGAATAAACCCCGCCTGGAATAACAGTGACTACTGAACTTGCATATGCACCACCGCCACCACCACCAAAACCAGAATTATTCTTATTAGCACTCGCACCTCCTCCACCAGCACCCCATGCCTGCACAATTATTTCTGATACATCATTCGGAACAGTATATGTATAGCTACCCGGTGTACTATAAGTTACGGGGGTTTGTCCACTCACTGTTCCAAGAACAAGAAATAAGCATTTTAGTAAGAGTAAATAAATGAAATTATATTTCAGTAATTGTTTCATAACGTTAATTTAAAGAGGAAAAACAATCTGCACAAGTTTGCATTTATATCATAATTTGCAAATCACTTGTTAAACAAATATACAAACACCAAACATTGTTGTTATCACGGGTACAAATCTGTACAAAAGTAACAAATTTATCAATATTGTCGCTAAATTTCAATATTAAAAATAAAGTTAAATTCCCTGATTAGTAAACACTTCATTCATTTGAAACAAAGCAATTCACTAGTCAGGGAATTTGAAATGCAATAATTCCTCGTAATAAATCAGTCTTTCAATACCTTTAAATTTACTGTTTGATCTGAATAAACAACTTTTAAGACATAAACTCCTGTTGCATTTAGTCTCAATGCATTCATCGAAAGAGAATTTAAATCACTTACTGATACCAGCTTGCCTGAAACATCATAAACGTAAAGCTTCGCTTCAGAATTATATAGATTATACACGTATAAGCTCTCGGCATTCTGTACCGTTTTAATTCTACTTTCACCTACATCAACAGTTTGTTCTGTTGTCAGAATTCTGAATCTCGATAAGGGTGTATTTCCCTGTTGAGTTGAAAACTGGTAAACAGTTTCATTTTCAGTCACATCAACCACATTATTACTAAATAAATCATGGAGGAAAATCTTATCATATCGATTTTGAGTATTCTCATGTACAAACCTGAGTCTTAATACAGATTCATTACCGGGGATGTAAGCTAAATTGGTATTATGAATATGGTCAACAGCATTAACCTGATAGATACCATCATTCTCAACAGCAAATATTTGAACCTGACGGGTCGAACCAATTATCTTTCTTCCATCGTAACCATTATCATACGACCTTGTAAAGTTATCACCACTAAAAAGCCACATCTTATCAAATGTATTAGCTCCTTCAATCTCTATTCTGATATTGGAAATCAAAAAATCAATCTCATTATCTAATGCTTTCACCCGCTGCATTTCATCGTTTCTCATTACAACATCGTTATAAGCAATGTTCACAAAAGCTCCTGAACCCGGTGTGTTTACTTTCACCAACATGGAGCTCATAGAGGGAACCTGACGGGGAATTTGTCCCATACCAGCCAAATCCCTGGGGATAACCACATAAGTTCCCGGAGCATCTCCCGGAGTTTCTGAGGCTTCCTCCCAGGCTGCAAAAGTACCGGTATTGTAAAGGAAAACAGAATTATCCATACCACTACCAAAGTTTATCTGCCTGATATCAATTGCAGCAGTATATGGATTTGCTAACAGATGTTGACCCGGGTAGATTGCTTCGGGAGTAACCGGCAGAATTCCTGAATTGAAATTACTATTCACCAGTTCTCCTCTGAAAGCATAGAATTTCGGAGATTGCTGTGATATCTCATAACCGACAAATGGGCGTAAGACCGAATCGTTTGTCAATGGAATCCAATGATTAAATATGGTTGTTCCCCACTCCACCTTTCTTCTGACAAATGAACTCTGCAAAGCAGGCATTGCATTCATAGACCGCAACGGAATACCAAAGAACTGCCAGTTGTATCTGTTTCCCGGTTCTTGAGACAAATCAAATGATGCTTTGGAATACATCTCAACTGATGCACTTACGGGCAAGTTTTGCGGATTGTTAAAAATTAATGTACCATTTGCTGATAATGAATCGGCCTTTATCCATATCCTGTCAGGATTACCGTCAGTTGAAATAATATTATTCACGATTAAAGCTTTACCCTCAGGCACAATCAATCTGCGGTTTGTTTGGTTTACTAAACTTCCGATTGTACGATTAATATCCAAAACCAAATCGCGTTCGGCAACAGAACCATAATTAGCCAGTGTGGCATATTCTACATTATCTCCTGTAACCGGCACAAAACCGGCTGTCCAGTTATTCTCATCACCCCAATTGGAACTTACCGAGCCCATCCAATAATTCGTTAAAACCAACACCGTCATAGTTTCTGTACTTGTTGCCGGATTATTGGTTGCACATGGATACGAAGAGTTTAGCTCAACTGATATCACATCACCATCAATTGGGGTGTAAATAAATGAACTACTGTTACTTCCCATTGGAACACCGTTAACTTTCCAAACATAATCAGGTGCATCTCCGGCATTCACTC
Organism: uncultured Paludibacter sp.; assembly: GCA_964389115.1. Taxonomy (GTDB): domain Bacteria; phylum Bacteroidota; class Bacteroidia; order Bacteroidales; family Paludibacteraceae; genus Paludibacter. The sequence goes on from CAYMDE010000025.1 coordinate 21,978, forward strand.
CAAGGGCATTATACTGTACCGGAGTATTCTGATAAATTGTTGTTGGGGAATATAAAATACTAACGCTTACCGGCAAACTATTGTTAACCTGAATATTGGTCGAAGCTGATGCCGGCAAAATCTGTTGAAAGACTATATCATCAAGTGCAAAGTCATTTCCTCCGGCAATAGTATTCTGATTAATCAATTCCAGATTCAACATATTATTTACACCTGCATAGGTATTATAAATAAATTGAGTCCACACACCCGTTGTTGGGTTGGCAGTGTAAACCGGTCCTGCAGCGACCCCATTTACATATAATTGTAAACGTGACGGACTTGGATCATTTCCGTTTACAACAGTCTGCACCCAATAATTAAACTCATAATATGCATGAGGTATCACAGGTACCGACTGCGACCAAACTACAGCACCAACCTGAACATTACCATTGATTACCATTTGTTTTGTTCCGGGAGCTGGCGTATGATCGACAGCTGTTGATGAAAAATTATTGTGAACCTGACTTGGCAAGTCAACCACAGCATAACGTCCTTCAGGAACCAATGAGCTGGTGGTTAACGGTAGTGGTGGTCTTTCGTATGCACTGGAAAAACCAACATCTCCTAACTCAAAATCTCCATTAACTACTAAATTCCCGCCAATAACCACGTTGCCGGTAACGGTATATTCACCCGATAAAGTAGGTGTTGAATTAGGGATTGATGGGTTTTGCTGAATTGAATAGAAGTTGTTTGGTCCCACCCAGTACCGATTCATGATATCATCTCCGGTACTTAACAGGTTAATAGTTGAACCGGTACAATAATCACCTCCACCGGCCGCTGCAATAAGTGGTGAAGCAAACACCTTACCCAGGATATTAACAGGATTTGAAACTGCACCAGAAACAATTGTCATTGTTTGATTATAATCTCCCGGCGGTAAATCTGCTTTCAAACGCACATAAATGTCTGTTGGATTTACCCGTTGCGAAACCCTGGTTAACACTATTGGAGTACTTACAAATCCACTATTCTGACTTAACGATATTTCATAATTGGAAGGTGGGGTTATAGTGATATCAGCTCCCAGTGATGCCCCGCTGACAGTTAGCGTCTGGGTGTTCGAGGGACCATTGTTTACCAGATATCCAAAACTATTTAAAACATTGGTAGAGACGAGTATTGTTGGAGAAGTACTGCCCACAACCGAACCCCTTAAAGCTACATTCTTAGTCAATGCACCTGACGAGCTTACCGCAAGATTTACCGGACCATAAGTATTTACAGCCAAACCGGAAATCATTCTAACATAGATGGTTGAATTCACAACACCACCTGATGGTGTTAG
>CAYMDE010000025.1:23413-29340 GCA_964389115.1 uncultured Paludibacter sp.
TTGCGTCAATGGCTGTAACATTTAAAATCTGAGGCGACACGTTGCCTAAACTCAATCCGGCTTTCATCCTAACAAAAACACTGGCATTATTTACCGATCCACCAAAAGCAGGGATATTCAATACGCTTACAGGTGAAAAAGCAGCTCCGCCAAGTGCTGATACTTCAAAATTAGAGCTTGCTTGTATCGTTATGTTAGAAATCAAATTACTGCCACTAACTGTGAAAGCTACAATATTTGAAGGACCATTTTCTTCAACATATTGAAAATTCGTAATAGAATTAGTAGAGACAGAAATACTCGGTGGTGGTGTACCTTTCTGAGCAAAAACAAAAAACCTGTTACTTCCGATTGGGTCAGAATTAGTAATACTATTACCCGAAATTGAGCCATTTAACGAATTGAATTGTCCGCTTTGAGTTGTACTTGCTGCAATACTATTGAATATTCCCGGAGAACCTGGCCTTGTGGCGGAAATTGTTGAATTTGTAAAATTGCCGGTAGTGACTAAACTCCAATATTCTGTTGTACTCATTGCTGAAATATCAGGACCGGCAGTTCCTGATGCATTCTGCTCCTTAAGCTCGGCTTGCAGAATAATTGTGCCCGAACCCGTGGTAGGATTATTAAAAACCAAAGGATAATATCCGGTTGGACTTCCAATCGGAAACAGATAAGCTGCAGCGCCATTATAATTAGGAGGCAAGTACCATCGAAGCGGGCCTGCAATATATCTGTTGGCAGTTGCTCCGGTAATGGCATTGGAGTTTGTATTTAATATTGTAATCAGGTTGGCAGTACTTGTATATACTATACCCGATTGAAGATTTAAAGATCCGGCTATATTAATATTATTGGTCACATGAGTTCCAGAATTATTCAAGGTTAAATTAGCTGCACCAATCAGTCCATTTCCTGTATATTGCACACCGGATCCATTAAACACATAATTAGCAGAAGTACTGTAAATTCTTGATCCCGAAACCTGTATAGTGCCGTTATTACCACTTAATGTCAATGCGCCAGTTGTATTTGTGTTTGCAGTAATGATCGTTGCTCCGGTACTCACATTAAAATTACAATCAGCATTCCAGGAGTTATCTAACACTGATGTTCCAAAATCAACTGTGGCGCCAGTTACTACATTAAAGCTGACGGTATTGCTGATGGTTCCACTGGTTTTTGTAAAAGTTCGTGCTGGGTTTGTGCCTGTAAAGTTAAAATTCGCAGCACCAATACCTGTCTCAGTAATCGTTGCCCAACCACTGATATTCACATTGCCATCAACATTGACTGTTCCGCTTCCTGCATAATTGGTTGATGCATGTAGATCAAACGTTCCACCGCTAATAATAAAGTCTCCCGCAATATTGAGGGTTTTAAATGCTGTTGTACCTCCAAGATCACCTGCAACTCTGAATATCCCTCCACTTTGAACAAAATTGCCTCCTACATTTGTGGTGTAAGTACTGGGACCTGAAAACATCAGATTAATTGCACCGCTTGATCCGGTACTTACAACAGTAAGATTTCCATTTACTGTACTCAGCGCTGTTGCAAAACTGAGGTTAGCATTTTGGTTATAACATTGCCATGTAAAATTTCCAAATGCCTGATTTAGACTACTATTTAGAGGTAATGTATTTGTGATACCGGTAATTAAACATGTAGAGTTCACATCCCATGTGGCAGTTGGAATTGTACCTCCGTTTACCGCATGTTCATAAGTGCTTCCTGCATTGAATAAAATTCCGGTTCCGGTAAATGATGCTGTATTTTCAACCTTAAGCAAGCCATTTATTATGGCATTTGTTGCTGTTAATGTAATGGAAGAGCCATTAACATTCAAAGTGCCATCAACCTGCAAATTCGACACAGAAACACTGGTGTTCAGATTGGTTGTATGTATTGATTGAATTAATACAGATAAATCGTCACTATTAGGAATACGATCTGATGCAACCCAGTTTAAGCCATCAAGCGATTTATCCCAGGTTGATGCTGCGTTAAAATCTCCCCAATTGACTCTTGTTCTGAAATGCCGTGGTTGTTCAGGTCGCAATGCAAACATTATCCCTGCCTTGTTAGAGTTTCCATTTACAACAATACTTGAATTACCCGTAGTGCCAATATTTGGTTTTAATCTCGTTGCTAACCCCAATCGTGTTCTTATTGGATTGGTACTGGCAAGATTGTAAACAGCAGTTAAAGCACCGGGATTAACAGTATTCCAGCCTGTAAAACTTCGGGTTCCATTTTCTGTACGGATATTCATACCAACCTGAACAACCAAAGTATTTGCGACAGTAGTTGAAATCGGACTCAAAGCTATGGTATTGGTTGTATTGGGTACTGAAGTAATAAGCCCTTGTATATCAATTGGATTTTCCGTATCCACACCTCTGAATGCTACAATGGCTCCACCTGCCCGAGACACGCTTGCCCAAGCTGCCGGAACAACAACATAACTACCAGGTTCAAATGCTGTGGCTATTTTATAGAAAACGGCACCTCTGAAATCAGTAGTACCACTTAATCCTGTCTGACCTAATTGAACCCAGCCGGAATTATTTACAGTAATGTCACTACTATTGCCACCCAACTCTCTGGCTACATTCAAAATCAGTAAATCACCCGCCTGTACTCCTGCTGGTCGGTTAACCTCAAACGACTGACCAGACCTAACAAAAGTACTAGTTTGGGTACCAACCTGAGTTATTTGGGCATGACTACCATAAATTAAAAAAATACTTATAAGCAATAGTATCAATCGCCTGTAAACAATATTTAAAGTCATTTCAGATCAAGTTAAACAGTTAAAAAAACAAATAAAACAATATTATCAAAAATCGTTATACAAGTTTATTATCAATAGCATAATGCGTTAATTCCACATTACTGCTGACATGTAGTTTCTCAAATATTCTCAGTCTGTATGTAAATACAGTGCTAATACTTAGTCCTAACTCTGCTGCAATATCCTTCACTTTTTGCCCCATAGCAATTTTTAACATGATTTCTCTTTCCCGATTCGACAAATGTTCATATGCCGGAGTATCAGAGTCAGGAATAATATCAAATGCCAACTGCTCTGCAAGATTGGTGCTGATATAACGACCCTTGGCATTGATTTTCCTAATGGCAACGACCAATTCTTCAAGGGCTGTATCCTTACACAGATATCCCGAAGCTCCTGATTTAAGTGTTCTTAATGCAAACTTATCTTCAGGGTGGATACTTAACACCAAAATATGCATTTTGGGCTTCAGAGCTTTAATATCACTTAAGAGTTCTATGCCACTTCTACCCGGCATATTCATATCCAGAAGCATGATGTCACTTTCAGTTTTCTTGATTTTTGCTATAGCTTCTTCGCCATCCGAAGCCTCACCAACTACCTGAATGTCTGACTCTTCTTTCAAAATCATTTTTAGTCCCTGACGAATTATTTCATGGTCGTCAACAATGAATACTTTAATCATAATACTTAGTTTATATTTTTATCGTGATTTGATTGTCCCTCAATATATTTAAAAACTGTTTTTACAAGTGTTCCCTCTCCCGGTTTACCCGTTATCGACAACTCACCATCTAAAGATGATACTCTTTCATTCATACCAATTAAACCGTACGAGTCAACCCTTTGTCGGTCTGAATCCCGTATTCCAATTCCATTATCATTGATAATGAGAGTAAGTTCGTTATTTGAATACTTAAATTCTATTGTTATTTCTGTTGCTTTCGAATGTTTGGCAATATTATTCAATGATTCCTGTAAAATGCGATATAAAGTCAAAGAGTGCTGCATATCCAATTCGGGTAATTTTTCATCACACAGAAAATGGCATTCTATCTGATACCTCTTTTCAAAATTAGTTATTAATAGCTTGGCAGCATCCAAAAATCCCAACATATTCAATACTTCGGGACGTAAATCTGTCATAATTTTACGGGTCGTATTTATCGTATTATCAACCAGCTCCAATATGTGTTCAAAATTAACTATTAAATCAGGATGTTCTTCTACACAATGAATTTTTAACATCTTTTGCTTCATCATGCCCATCTCAATCTTAACTGCCACCAGAATTTGACCTAACTCATCATGAATTTCTCTGGCAAGCAGCAAACGTTCCGACTCTCTTGCATCCTGCAAATGACATGCAAATTGTTTTAACTGCTCTTTGTATTGTAATAGTTTCTCTTCTGCCAGCTTTTGTTGATGAATATCTTTATGAGTTCCAATACAACGTAAGGGCTTACCATCGTCAGATCTTTTCATCACTTTTCCTCTGTCAAGAATCCAGCGATATGCTCCATCTTTACATAGTAACCTTTGCTCTGCTTCATATACCTCAACCTCGCCTCTAAGCATTTTGTTAAGCTCCTCACAAACACGTTCATAATCTTCAGGATGAAGCAGCTTATTCCATTCCCCCAAATTATTATCAATCTCATCAATCTCATAACCAAGCATTTGTTTCCATCTGTTGGAATAAAAAACTTCATTAGACTGAGGGTTCCAGTCCCATACACCATCACCTGAACCTTCCAATGCAAACCTCCAGCGTTCTTCACTCAGATCAAGCAAGCGTTTATTCTCAGCATTCTTTCGTTGTCTGAGCATCAATAATCCCAATAAAACGTTAGCTAAAGGGTATGCTATCATTACCACCCAAACAATTCTCTTTTGTGTTTCAAGACGTGTTTCTGCAGGAAGTAAAAAAGCACACAACATCATCGTTAAGTGCACCAACATACCCATATACAACAATTCTCTTACAGGTTTCTGATTAAAATTACTTTTTCTGATTCGTGCCCAAACTAAACCAATTAAACCGGATGATATGGCAACTGCTACACCCATCATCGCTCCGGGCCCCCCAATCATATATCTGTACAATGATACGATAGCAACTGCTATTCCTGTTGGTGTAAATCCCAAAAAAAAGCCGGATGTTGACAAAAGAACCGAACGTGTATCAAAAAACAACCCTTCCTTATATGTCCATGGTGTCAAAATCAAAATAACACCCATTATTCCCACAAAAACACCTGATATTATTTTTACAAACCAGGATAAACGATATTGACTTCGGTTCCAGAAATAATCATATAGCATGCTAAATGTCAACAGAATAGCAATATTCTGTATTATTCCCAATATGAATGATTCCTGCAAATGCATTATTTCGTTTTAAATCTTTATAATCTTGCTTTTTTCAATAACACAAGATGAAATGGTTTGTTTAGCTATAATATCAGTTTTTTAGCGGAACATCAACTCTTATGATGGTTCCTTTTCCTGGTTTACTGTCGATACTGAAGTTTCCTCCCAATAAATAAGCCCGTTCTTTCATCCCAATCAGTCCATACGAATCAGCCCTAAACCTTCTATCTAAATCAAAACCGATTCCATTATCTGCAATTTCAAGAAAGAACTTTCCATTGGCAACGCCTAATTCAACTTTCACATGGCTTGCATCAGCATGTTTTGCAATATTGTTTAACGATTCCTGCAGTATTCTGAACAGAGCTACAGAATATTGCATGTCAAATTCAATATCTTTCGAGTTATTGATAAAATCACATTCAATTTGGTATCGCTCCGAAAACTTATTCAAATGCTGTTTTCCGGCTTCAATAAACCCAAGAAAATCAAGTACTACAGGTCTTAGATCAGTCATGATACGACGTGATGAATCAATAGTATCATTAACCAGACCGGCCAGTTTCATAATTTGTCCTTTGAATTCTTCCAGATGTTCTGGTTTCACCGATTTCATCGCTTTTTGGGTCAACAATCCCAAATCTATTTTAATGGCAACTAAAATCTGACCTAATTCATCGTGTATTTCTCTTGAAAGCAGAATGCGCTCTTCTTCTCTGATGTTTTGCAGGTGAGCAGCAAATTTCTTTAACTCATT
>CAYMDE010000025.1:29440-32673 GCA_964389115.1 uncultured Paludibacter sp.
ATATCAACTAATTCAGGATCTGATTTGAGTTTTTTACAAACTTCAAATCCATCCATCACTGGCATCACAATGTCGAGGAGTATAATGTCCGGATTATGCGTAGATGCCAATTCCAGCCCCTCAATACCTGATAGTGTTGTAATTACCCTGGCCTCGGGAAATGTCTCCCTCATCAACGCTTTGACAATAATCAGATTGTCAAGATTGTCATCAATTGCCAGTACTTTAAATTCACTTCTTTCCATAGAGTACCTGATTGATTGTCTCAAAGAAAACTTTCTCGTCGATTGGTTTAACTATATATCCATCAAAGCCATGAGCCAGAATTGTCTCTCTATCGGATGTCAATGCACTGGCAGTGAGTGCTATCACCGGAATTTTATTAAGTCTCGGATCGTTTCTGATTGCCTTAAAACTTTCTATGCCATCCATTCCCGGCAATGCTATATCCATTAAAATGAAATCGGGGATTAATTCTTTAGCCCTTACTACTCCCTCTTTTCCATCATATGCTTCAAACACAACATATCTACTGTCAATCAAAGCCTTAACAGTGGTCATATTGTCCTGATTATCTTCCACAATCAATACCCTTGGAGTTCCATTGATTTCCGGTGGAATTGCCTTAATTGTGGTATCATTAATTTTTTCAGCAATTGTCGCGGTATGTTTCATTACCATTTGATTAACTGCACTCAGCAACTCTGTTTTATTCACATTGCCTTTTTGTATCAACTGATGAATATTATTCTTTTTCAGGAACGTTAGCTCTTCTTTAGTGATGTGTTTGGCACTGAGAATTAACACCGGGATATTGCCGGTAACACCTGAGTTTCTTAATTTCTCAAGCACCTGAAATCCATCAATTCCGGGCATCATCAGGTCAAGTATAATTCCATCTGGAAGCGACCCCGGAATAAGCTTCAGTGCCTCTTCTCCATTATTTGCAACTAAAATTTTATATCCTACTTCTTCCAGAAAATCCTGAACCTGTATGATGGCAGGCAGACTATCATCTATCAGCATGATTGTAGAACCTTCAGGATTGAAGAAAGCCATTTTTTCATCTGAAAGTGAGTTAATCGAAACATTGGTGGTATTAATGTGTTCGTTGTTACCGGCAGCCAAATCAAGTGGCAAAATAAGTGTAAATACCGAACCTTTTTCTTCCTCGCTGCTTACTATAATTTCTCCACCTAAAAGTCGGGCATATTTTCTGGCAATTGCCAATCCTAATCCCGATCCTCCAAACCTGCGTGAAGTTCCACCATCAGCCTGTCTGAACTCATCAAATATATGTTCAAGATGTTCTGGTGCGATACCAATCCCCGTATCAATCACTTCGATATGCAAATTATCTTTGATGTTTTTTAATTTAACGACTACAGAACCTTTTTCAGTGAATTTTACAGCATTGCCTACCAGGTTTTGAAGTATCTGCTTCAGTTTATTCACATCGCTTTTCAAAACAATGTTCTCGTCAACAACAACTTGCTTTAACTCAACATTTTTCTCTACAGCCTGCGGCTTTATCATTTCAATTACTTCTGATATGACAAGACATGGATCAAAATTGCTTAACTCAATCTCTTCACGTCCTGCTTCAATTCGTGAAATATCAAGAATATCATTAATCAACCTGAGTAAGTGTTTTCCATTCCTTTCTATCACTTCGATGTAACTGTATTCGTCTTCTGGTATTTTCCCTGATAATCGACGGTTAAGCACACCTGATAAGGCAATTACTGAATTGAGTGGCGTGCGTAATTCATGACTCATATTCGAAAGGAAAATGGTTTTCAAACGACTTACTTCCTTCAATTGGTTCTTTTGCCTTTCGAGCTCCGAATTCTGTCTGGTCAGCTCTGATGACTGTATCAGCAATTCATTCTTTTGAATATCGAGTTGCGACCACGATTTACGCAGGGATCTGTATGCAAGTATTCCATCTACCCTTGCTGTTAAAACATTAAATATATTTTCAATCAGGCGAATTGCTTCCGGGCTATATTTTCTGACACTTCCAAGTGTGATGATAGCTACTACCTCATCTGCAATTATTATTGGAATTGTTACCATTTCACGTGGTACAATTCCACCACTTACTGTATGAAAAATAAACCTCGAATCAATTGGAACACTTTTAACATAATTGATTTTCTTTGTACTTATGACCGTTCCAAAAACACCCTCAAGATGTCCAACCGAGAATGTTTGATTCTGACTCTCTGACTTTAAACCGATTGATTCATAATGTTCAAAATGTGTTTTCCCTGCATTCAACAAAAATGCAGCTGCAATTTGAGAATTTGTATTTTCCATGAGCACCGGAAATAACTCACGAAAGAAACGATGCGAATTGTCTTGTACCAACATAGCATCCGCTATCAGTGCGGTTTTTTTGTTCAATTCCTCAACCTGATTTATTTCATCCATCATGTTATTGAAGGCTTCTGACAGAATTCCTAATTCATTTTTAGATTGGATATCACTTCTGACATTGGTATATCCTTTTCTAAAATCATTGATAACTGCACTTAGCTTTTTTATCGGTTTTCTAACCTCCCTAAGTAGAATAAAACCGACAAAAAAAGCAAGAACAACCATGCTTATATTAATTAAAATCAACTGGTTATTAAGATCCTTTCTGGCATCCTGAAAATCAAGATACAACTGATCAGAACGTTTTCGTGAAAACTCTGAAATATGTTCAATTCTATCAAGCATTAAACCCCTGAGAATTCCAATATCGCCTTCACTTCGAACACTCTCCTTCACTCTTTGCACTTCTCCTGCCTCGGCAAGTCTCAGGTTTTCCTTCCTCTCTGTATTCCAATGAACAAACGCATCATATGCCAAATCTACGTCTTTTCCTGGTCCTGAATAGTATTTATACAATAATTCGTAATTTCTAACTGCTCGAACTGAAGCTGCCTCAATTTCTCTCAATGCAAGGTTTTTTTCACTTTCGTTTACAGCCAGCATCAAATCTCTCGTTGCCATTCGCATAACCAAGACATTCTTCTCAATTTCTGCAATTGTCCTCCGCACTTGTAATGAATTTCCATAAAGTATAGAAGCCTGTGTATGCATTGTCTGGGTATGTTTGTAGGAAACAACGCCCATCACAACCACAACAAACAACATGATGGCAAGTACAATGATAATTTGTGCACCGATTTTCAAATTACTGATTCTCATTTATGTCATTAATTTAAAGTTCTATTTTAATT
>CAYMDE010000026.1:0-32376 GCA_964389115.1 uncultured Paludibacter sp.
TTAGCAATTCCGACTCCTGATCATTATTTGCCATTGATTTATACAATAGGTCTTCAAAGACAAAATGAATCTGTCACATTGTTTAACGATAAACTATTGGGGGGAAGCCTGAGTATGACAAGTGTGAGGGTTTCGTAGTTTAATTGCCACATTTTGTATATATTTGCCAAACCTTCTTAAGTTTCAAAAATATACAATACAAATACTATGAATCAAAGTCCGTTAGCCAAATCACAAAGAATTGAATTAATTGATGCCCTCAGAGGTTTTGCTCTTTTTGGAATTCTGGTAGTCAATATCCATTTGATGTATGAGCCCATTACGCTCATGATGCTTGGTGCTAAAGCCGATGCGTCATTATTGCACATCATCAGTGAGTCGTTCGTTAAATTCTTTTTCGAGGGAAAGTTTTATGTCATTTTTTCCATGTTGTTTGGTTTTGGTTTTTATTTCTTTCTGAAAAAAGACCCTGACGCTCCGGATACTATTTTACCTGTTTTCCGAAGAAGGTTATTCTTTCTGCTTCTTTTTGGAATGGCACATATTACCTTGCTTTGGGCGGGTGATGTTTTGTTATATTATTCCATTTGTGGCTTTCTACTTATCCTTTTCAGAAAAGCTTCTGATAAGAATATTTTTAAATGGGCAATAGCGTTGATTTTGCTCCCATTGCTTCTGACATCTTTACTTACACTTGCATTTTCTTTGGCATCCGGTTTACCCGAAATGGAATCTTCAATTGATGTTGGCGTTGTTCATGTGCGTGATTTGGCTGAAAGAGCATCTTTGATTTATTCATCGGGTAGTTTTGCCGACATCATTGTGATACGTGTTAAAGAGTACCTGAATTTGCTTTCAGGTAGTATATTTTTCTATTTGACAGTGGTTTTAGGTGTTTTTCTGATTGGTTTTCTGACCGCCCGCAAGGGTATCCTTTCGAATTACAATGATAATGTTGGCTTGTTAAAGAAGCTGTTTTGGTGGGGACTAATAGTTGGTATAATCACCAACGCACTCTATGCTTACTCCTACCAAAATGCCATGATGATGATTCCTTCGGGTTGGACATTGCTTTCAACTGTAATGCATACCATTGGGGGGCTTGCGCTTGGAATGTGTTATGTGTCCGGCATCGCAATCCTCTTTGTTAAAGGAAAGGCCGGTTTCTTCAGGAAGTATCTGGTTCCGGTTGGTCGAATGGCCCTAACCAATTATTTGATGCAATCCACAATAACTGCTTTTTTGTTTCACTCATATGGATTGGGACTTTACGGCAAAATCGAAGTTTGGCAGGGAGTAGGCATTGCTGTGTTGATATTTTTTTTACAAATCATGTTTAGTCGCTGGTGGCAAAGTCGCTACCAGTTCGGACCTTTCGAGTGGCTTTGGCGAAGTTTGGCTTATGGGAAGTTGCAACGATTTAAGTAAATTGAAAAATATAGATTATGAAGGATATAGTTCTAAATGTAAATAATATTAGTAAAGAGTATAAGCGTGTAAAAGCTGTTAGTGAGGTCACGTTCTCGATTGAGCGGGGGGATATTTATGCGTTTCTTGGCCCTAATGGTGCCGGGAAAACTACCACCCTGCGAATGTTGTTGAATATCATCAAACCTGAAAAGGGTAGTATTGAATGGTCACTTGATGGTAAACATAAAGGTTTTCCTCATGCTTCTCAAATTGGTTATTTGCCCGAAGAACGGGGCTTATATCTTGATGTCCCAATTATTAACTCCCTGGTTTACCTTGCGTCAATCCGTGGATTGGATAAGTTGTATGCTAAAAAAACTGCAATTGAATGGTTGGAGCGATTCGGGTTGGCAGAAAGATCAAAAGAAAAGTTACAAGTTCTTTCAAAGGGAAATCAACAGAAAATCCAGTTTCTTGCATCTATATTACACAAACCTGATTTTGCTATTCTCGATGAGCCATTTTCGGGATTAGATCCATTAAACCAGGAGATGTTTCTTGATTATATTAAAGAGATTAACAATCAAGGAACTACAATTTTGCTGAGTGCACATCAAATGCCTTTGATAGAAAAAGTGGCTGATAAGATTTTTTTGATTAACAATGGTGCTGAGTTGTATAATGGCTCACTTGATGGTATTTATCGTGAATATGGAGGTCAGATTATCATTGAACTACAATTGTCATCACAAGTCGATGAGAAGCTTTTCTACGCCATGAAAGGGATTAAAGATGTAAGTATAATTGATGAATTGAGGGTAAAACTTGAGTTTGAAAAGCAATCGGATTTGAAAACTATTTTACACCATCTTACTCATGTGCCGGGCATTATCGATCTTACAAGTCACAAGCCCGATTTACATGAAATTTTCCTTCAGTTGGTAAAGCAGAATAAAAGTGATCAGGAGGATTCGGTTAATGCCTGAGTTTTGTTTAATTCTAAAATGAAAATCTAATGAATACTATAAAACAATTAAAGACAGTTACTTTTTGGGAGTTTAATCGTTTTTTCAAACCTAAAAATGAATTATTAGGTATTGTTGTAATGCTGGTTGTGTCGGTGGTAACATTCTTTGCAACCAGATATCTGATGTCAGACTCATCAAGTAAATCTATAGAAATTAAGATGTTAGATCAAGAAGAACTCTCCCTGATTGATTTTTTGAATGAATATTACAGTATTGATCTGATAACGCCTGATGAATTTATAATGCTTCAAGAGACATTGAGCGAAAATAAAGACCTTTTGATGCTTGAAAGTAAAGATGAAGCCTTTGCTGTTTATGCGTACAAAAGTACAAGAGCTATAAAGAAGCTAAAGTCACGATTAACAGATTATTATCAGCAACAGGAAATGCAAAGAATTGGGTTGAGTGCCGAGTCTCTGAATGCCGTGTTGGCTCCGGCTCCTGTATATGAATCATATTTTTACACCGATAACAGTTCCAAAAGGTTGGTGCTTACTTACTTTTTTGCCGGCATGATGATAATGGCAGTTTTTCTCAGTTTTGCATATCAGTTTACTGCTATTACCGGTGAAAAACAATTACGGATAACCGAACAGATAGTGTCAGCAATTAGTCCGCAAATGTGGATGGATGGCAAGATATATGGAATAACCCTCACAGGGTTAGCCTCAATTCTCACTTATTCGGTAATAAGTATTATTGGTGGAGCACTGTATTTTCAGTTTACAGGCATGCCTGTTTCCGGAGTTCTTGATTATTTGTACTTGCCATCGATTTTGATTTATCTGCCTTTTACTTTGGTTGGAATATTAATCTGGAATGCTATTCTGGCAGCGATTGCAGCGGTGATAACCGACCCCAATAATTCCGGAAAAAGTTCGCTGATGATGTTGCCATTATTGTTTGTGGCAGCGTCGTTTATTATTATTCGTGACCCGGATAGTATGTTTTCAGTCTTTTTATCATGGTTCCCTCTAACATCGGCAACTGCAATGCCCATTCGCTGGGCTATAACTGAGGTCTCTTTTTTCCAGCTGATTGGTTCTTTCGCATTATTAATGCTTACTTTCTACTTTTTGCGCAGACTGGCAGCCAAGGTATTCAGAGTTACCATTCTTATTTCAGGCAAAGAACCATCGTTCAGGGAGGTTTTTAAGCTTGCGAAGGAGAAGTAGTTTCTTGTTAAAGAAAGAGAGCCAACCCGATTTTACTCAGATTGGCTCTCTTATTTTTAAACTTATTTTATCTTTTGTGCCTTTTGTGGTTCAAGAAAATATGAATTACTTCACTTCCTCAAAATCCACATCCGTTACATCACCTTCCTGTTTGCCACTGCTTTGCGATTGTTGGCCCCCGAAGTCTTGTGGACCGGCCTGACCGCCCTGCTGTGCGTTTTGAGCATTATACATTTCCTGACTGGCAGCCTGGAACACATCGTTCAGCTCTTTTGTTGCAGCGTCAATGGCTTCTAAATCCTGTGCTTTGTGAGCATCTTTCAGTTTGGCCAATGCAGCTTCGATAGGTGCTTTTTTGTCGGCAGGGATTTTATCGCCGATATCGGCAAGCTGTTTCTCTGTCTGGAAAATAAGACTGTCGGCTCCATTCAGTTTATCGACTTTTTCTCTCTCGCGGGCATCGGCTTCGGCGTTGGCTGCAGCTTCATCCTTCATGCGTTTGATTTCAGCATCGCTAAGTCCTGATGAGGCTTCAATGCGAATGCTCTGCTCTTTGCCGGTGGCTTTGTCTTTGGCTGACACATGTAAAATACCGTTTGCGTCGATATCGAAAATCACTTCGATTTGTGGTTCACCCCTGCGGGCAGGCATGATGCCATCTAAGTGGAAACGTCCGAGCGATTTGTTTTGGTTAGCCATAGGACGCTCACCCTGCAATACATGAATTTCTACCGAAGGCTGATTGTCGGATGCAGTCGAGAAAGTTTCCGATTTCTTGGTCGGTATAGTCGTGTTGGCATCAATCAGTTTGGTCATAACACCACCCATTGTCTCAATTCCGAGCGACAGCGGAGTAACATCAAGCAGCAACACATCTTTTACATCTCCTGAAAGTACACCTCCCTGAATAGCAGCACCAACAGCTACTACTTCGTCGGGGTTAACTCCTTTTGATGGAGCCTTTCCAAAGAATTTTTCAACAGCAGCCTGAATGGCAGGGATACGGGTAGAACCTCCAACCAGAATTACTTCGTCGATATCGCGGGTGCTTAATCCGGCGTTTTGTAATGCGGTGCGACAAGGCTCAATGGTGCGCTGTACAAGGTCGTCAACCAATTGCTCAAATTTAGCGCGGGTCAATGTGCGCACAAGGTGACGGGGAATTCCATCTACCGGCATAATGTATGGCAGGTTGATTTCTGAAGATGTGGTGTTGGAAAGCTCAATCTTGGCTTTTTCAGCAGCTTCTTTCAAACGTTGCAATGCCATAGGGTCTTTGCTCAGGTCGATACCACTGTTTTCGTTTTTGAACTCCTGAACCAACCATTCGATGATGCGCTGATCGAAATCATCACCTCCGAGGTGTGTGTCGCCATCGGTAGCTTTTACTTCGAAAACACCATCGCCAAGTTCAAGTATGGATACGTCATGTGTACCACCACCACAGTCGAACACCGCAATTTTCATGTCTTTGTTGGTCTTATCAAGACCATAAGCCAACGCAGCAGCAGTAGGTTCGTTGATGATACGACGAACATTCAGTCCGGCTATTTCACCGGCTTCCTTGGTTGCCTGGCGTTGTGAGTCGTTGAAGTAGGCAGGAACGGTGATAACAGCATCTGTTACTTCCTGTCCGAGATATTCTTCAGCAGTCTTTTTCATTTTCTGAAGAATGATGGCTGAGATTTCCTGTGGAGTGTATAGACGACCATCGATATCAACACGTGGAGTATTGTTGTCGCCTTTCACTACTTTATAAGGTACGCGTGCAATTTCTTTACTCAAACGATCGTAAGTCTCGCCCATGAAACGTTTGATGGAGAAAACAGTTTTTACAGGGTTGGTAATGGCCTGACGTTTTGCAGGATCACCCACCTTGCGTTCGCCACCATCAACAAATCCAATAACAGATGGTGTAGTACGTTTTCCTTCGCTGTTGGCGATTACGATAGGTTCGTTTCCTTCCATCACGGAAACACATGAGTTTGTGGTTCCTAAGTCAATTCCAATAATTTTTCCCATTGTATGTTTTGATAAATATATTAAACTTCAATTTAAAATTTCGCTTGTGGTTTTACAAAGTATATGCCATGGGCCATAGTGGGGGAATTGCTGACAAATTTGCAGGTTTTATGACAAATCCCGGAAAAGAAAAAGGACAGAAACTGAATTCCTGTCCTTTATGTATTTATTGAAACTGACAATGCTGTGTTATTCCGCGAAGTGATAAAGGAATACGATATGAGCATCAAGTGCAGGTTTTTTCTGATCTTTAATCTCAAGAATAGCCCTGATTTCTGCCTTGGAGATGCCACGCAAATTGGTAAGCGCCACCAAAGATGCTTTAACCCTTACCTCGCTGTTTACAACAACAGCCTGACCAAATCGCAGTTTTTCGATTCCGTAATTTACTGTCAGCTTCGAATTTCTTACCTCAACAATCTGTTCCCAAAGGTGAGGAAGTACCGACAAATTAAGATATCCGTGTGCGATGGTGGATTGGAAAGGACTCTCGTTTTTGCAGCGTTCTTCATCCACATGGATCCACTGGTGATCTAAAGTGGCATCAGCAAAAAGATTGATTTGATCTTGAGTGATTTTGATGTAATCGGAATGACCAAGTTCTTTTCCGATGTACTTCTCAAATTCGGCATGACTGCTAATTACAATTGGATTCATTGATTCGTGTTTTATATCGAAATTAGTATAAATATATGCACATTATTATTAAATCTGAGCAAAAGTAAGATAAATTATCTTCTTATCCAAATTTTATTTTGAGCTGTCGAATGGTATTTGGTCAATTAATCCAAAATGCATATTTTTGCTTCAAAATGAAAAAAATGGTTTATAAAAGAATACTCCTGAAACTCAGCGGTGAATCATTGATGGGTGGTAAATCATATGGTATCGATGAGGTGAGGTTGAATGATTATGCCCGGCAGATTGCTGAAGTAACAAAACTGGGTGTCCAGATCGGCATTGTCATAGGTGGAGGTAATATCTTTCGTGGCCTGAGTGGTACTGCCAAAGGTTTTGATCGGGTGTCGGGCGACCAAATGGGGATGCTGGCAACTGTGATTAACAGTCTGGCGCTCAACTCTGCCCTCATTTCAGAAGGTGTTAAGTCGCACGTTCTGACTTCAATAAGGATGGAGCCTGTTGGAGAGCTTTACAGCAAACGCAAAGCGGTGAGTTTATTGGATCAGGGCGAGGTTGTTATCATTGCCGGCGGTACAGGAAATCCATTTTTTACTACCGATACCGCTTCCGCTTTAAGAGCCATTGAGATAGAAGCTGATGTGATGTTCAAGGGCACAAGGGTTGACGGGGTTTATACTGCCGATCCTGAAAAAGACCCATCGGCGACCAAGTTCGATGAAATCACTTACGAGGAGGTTTATAAACGTAATCTGAAAGTGATGGATTTAACTGCTACCACCATGTGCATGGAGAATAAAATGCCGGTCTATGTCTTTGATATGGATACCACAGGCAATCTGCTGAAAGTAATTTCGGGTGAGAAGATAGGAACGCTTATCAAATAAATACTGCAAATAATTTAAAACTAAAATCATATGTTAGAGGTTAAACCGATTTTAAATCAGGCTGAGGAGAACATGGAAGCTTCGATTCTCTTTTTAGATGAATCGCTGGCTCATATTCGTGCGGGTAAAGCCAATATCAGAATTTTGGATGGAGTAAAGGTGGACTATTATGGTTCACATGTACCTATTTCAAATGTGTCAACCATTACAACTCCTGATGCAAAGACCATCACAGTACAACCTTGGGAGAAAGCGATGATTCCGGTGGTTGAGAAGGCAATTTTAAACTCTGATGTGGGCATCACACCTATGAACAATGGTGAAGTGATTCGTTTGTCAATTCCGCCGTTAACCGAAGAGCGCCGTAAACAGTTGGCAAAACAGGCAAAACATGAAGGTGAGGAAGCCAAGATTTCAGTAAGAAATGCCCGCCGTGAAGCAATCGACAAATTCAAAAAGATGGTAAAAGATGGGTTGCCCGAAGATGTTGAGAAGGATGCTGAAGCTGAAGCTCAAAAGCTTCATGACAAGTACATCAAAAAGATTGATGAAATGCTTGCCGATAAGGAGAAAGAGATTATGACTGTATAACAACAGCATGGGATACAAAAAAACCTGTCAAATATTAAGTTGACAGGTTTTTTTATGGATATTGTATTTATCAGATAATCAACATTGCATCGCCATATACTCCAAAGCGATATTTTTCCTCAATCGCTACTTCATATGCGTTCATGATGTTATCGTAATCGCCAAAAGCTGCGGCTACCATCAAAAGGGTAGAGTAGGGAAGATGGAAGTTGGTAATCATTGAGTTCGCTGCAGTGAATTCGTATGGAGGAAAAATGAACTTGTTAGTCCAGCCATCATATGATTTGATTTTTCCTTCGGTACCTACCACGGTTTCCAACGCACGCATTACGGTAACTCCAACGGCACAGATATTTCTGTTTTCATCATGCGCTTTGTTTACAACGTCAACTGTTTCGGGCGAAATATACATTTGTTCCGAGTCCATCTTATGCTTGGTCAAATCTTCCACATCAATCTCACGGAAGTTACCAAGGCTCATGTGTGATGTCAGGAATGTCGTCTGAATTCCTTTAATCTCCATTCTTTTCATTAATTCTCTGCTAAAGTGCGTTCCGGCAGCAGGGACAGAAACAGCACCTTCGTTTTTGGCAAAGATAGTTTGAAAGCGATCTTCATCTTCGGGCTCCACCGGTCTGTCGATGATTTTTGGCAGCGGTGTTTCGCCCAATGAATACAATGTTTTACGAAACTCTTCATGGGTTCCGTCAAACAGGAAACGAAGCGTGCGTCCTCTGGATGTGGTGTTGTCGATTACCTCAGCAACCATAGCATCATCGTCGCCAAAATACAATTTATTCCCAATCCTGATTTTACGGGCAGGCTCAACGAGTACATCCCACAGACGCATTTCATGATTTAATTCACGAAGCAAAAAAACCTCAATCTGAGCACCTGTTTTCTCTTTGTTTCCAAACATTCTGGCAGGAAACACCTTGGTGTCGTTAAAAATAAATAAGTCATTTTCATTGAAGTATTCCAGTACATCTTTGAAAACTTTATGCTCAATTCCTCCCGTTTTGCGGTTTACAACCATCAGTCGGGATTCATCACGATGCCTTGCAGGATGCTGTGCTATCAGCTCCTCGGGCAGTTTAAACTTGAATTTCGATAGCTTCATGTTTTGTTTGTTTTTATTTCTTCTTCAACAAAGTTTACTACTTCATCTATTTCCATGCAGTCGTTCAGACTAACTTCTCCGATGCGGGTACGTTCAAGGGCAGCCAGGTGTGCCCCTGAATTTAGCGCCTTGCCAATGTCTCTTGCCAGTGCCCGGATATAAGTTCCTTTACTGCAAACAACCCTGATTTTAAGCATAGGCGGACTGAAATCCATAACCTCAATTTCATCGATTACGAGTAGTTTCGGTTTTAATTCAGGCTCTTTCCCCTCACGTGCCAGATCGTATGCTCTTTTACCTTCAACTTTTATAGCCGAGTAAACAGGAGGCACTTGCCATATTTCGCCGGTGAACTGTGGGATTACTTTATTAACCAATTCAGCAGTAATATGTTCAGTCGGGTAAGTAGCATCAACCGGTAACTCTTTATCAAAACAAGGCGTAGTTGCTCCTAATTCCAGCGTGGCCACATATTCTTTGGTTTGATATTGAAAACTTTCGATTAGTTTGGTCTTTTTGCCTGTACAAATAATCATTACTCCGGTAGCAAGTGGATCTAATGTGCCGGCATGACCAACCTTCACTTTTTTAACTTTTAGCGATTTTTGAATTTTCCACCTGATCCGGTTTACAACATTGAATGATGTCCAGGTCAGGGGTTTATTAACGTACAGTACTTCTCCTTCAATAAAATCCATTCAGCACAATTGAAGTATTATTTCTTAAATAATTGTCAGGTCTCTGCCCATCAGTAACAATATCAGCAATATACTGCCTACAACCAACCTGTAATATCCAAATGCCTTAAAGCCGTATTTGGTTATATAGCCGATAAAGAATTTGATAGCGGCCATGGCAACTACGAAAGCTACCACATTACCGATAATCAGTGTTATGATATTCTCTGATGTAAGCAACTCCATGCCACCTTCTTGCTTAAGCATTTTGTAGAGCGAATAACCTGCCGCTGCAGCCATGGTCGGTACAGCCAGGAAAAATGAAAATTCTGCTGCATTCTTGCGGGTTAATCCGCCCGACATACCTCCAACGATGGTTGCCATCGAACGTGATACTCCGGGTATCATGGCGATACACTGAAAGAAACCAATTTTCACAGCTCTTTTCCATCCTATTTCCTGGTTCTCATCATTCTTGTTGAACCATTTGTCAACAAATAACATGATGAACCCACCGATAATAAGCATGATAGCTACAACCAGAACATTTTCCAGTAAACTGTCAATCAAATCTCCTGCAAGTAAACCGATAACCGCTGCCGGTAAAAAGGCTATAAACAGAATCTTATAAAAGTTAAAACTTTGAATAAATCGCTTCCAATAAAGTATAACTACTGAAAGTATGGCTCCGAACTGAATATTAACAGTGAACATTTTTACGAAGTCTGTACTTTCAACTCCCAGCAGGTTTTGGACAATAATCATATGTCCGGTCGACGAAACCGGCAAGAACTCCGTTAGTCCCTCAATAATTGAAATTATAATTGTTTCTAATAAACTCATTTCACTTTGGGTTTATAAAGTATTGAGAAAATGATAGACAGAAAACCAAAAAAAGCAATCATTGGTCCTACTGTTATGCGGCGATGACTAAAAATATCAGGATTGAATTCTACAATGGTTGCAGAGCCTGTCATCAACAGTAAACCGATTACAATAATCAGAAAACTGATACCAATCATGATAAAATTGATTTTCGCGAGAGTGAATTTCTTTTCAGTTGTCATGTTGTTAATATTTTAAACGAAATACATATCGTTGGTTTTCATACGTAAATATCTGCCTACAGCAAGATAAGATGATAAGGCGGTGAGAAAGACTCCCAGTACAGTCACAATCATGCCCACCTGCAGCAGTGTGATTTTTTGCAGCGCAAACATATTGATTCCGGTTTCTCTGAAAATGTATCCCATCAGGAGCGAAAGCATGGTAAGTGAAACTACTGAAGCAAAAAAGCCGTTAATCATTCCGCTTTTTATATATGGTCGCCTGATGAACCAGGGGGTAGCGCCTACCAGCTTCATGGTGTTAATCAGGAACCGGTTGGCATAGATGGAAACCCTGATGGTGTTGTTTATCAATGCTACAGAGATGAGAAGCAGCATGGTAGCCACTGCCAGCAGCAATACACTTATCCTCGCCACATTATCATTCACAAGATTCACCATGTCTTTTTGATACGCTATCCTGTCGATGATGGTAAATTGTTTTAGGCGGGCCTCGATTACCGAAACGCTATCCACATTGGCATATTCGGCATGTAGTTTTACTTCGAAGGAAGCTTTCAGCGGATTAAACCCTAAAAACTCTGCCGGATTGTCGCCCATAGTTTCAACATGCTCCTTAAGGGCATCTTCTTTAGAAATAAATTCGAATGATTTTACGTAATCCGAATTTTGAAGATATTGTTCTACTCGTTTTAAACTCGCAGCGGGGGAGTCGTCTTTGATAACCAAAGATAGATTGATATTCTCCTTGATTTGCTTGCCCATATCACGCGCAACAAACAACAGCAAACTCACTAGTCCAATCAGAAACAGCACCAATGACATGCTGATGATTGAGGTAAACTGAATATTCCTGATATTGAAACTTTTCTTTTCTTTTTCCGAATTCACATTTTCCATTTTCGAATCAGATTTTCTGCAGTTATACTTTTTGCTTTCTGATGGCTTTAATTTTCATAGCAAAATATAAAGCCATAGCGAGGAACAATAATAGGGACGAAATCAACGCGATGGTGTTACCAATGCGGTATGAAGGAGGATCGAATTTAAACACGATTTCATAATTTCCTGCTTCAAGATTCATCGCACGGAGTAAGTAGTTCGCCCTGAAATAGGGGACTTTCTCACCGTTAATATATGCTCTCCAGCCTTTGTCGTAAAATATCTCCGAGAACACTGCCACCTGATCTGTTTGTGCAGCAAATTCATACACCAGATGATTCGGTTTGTATGAAATCAATCTGATGAAGGCAGTACTATCTGGGATTAAATTCTGATTGATTTGGTCTTCAAACATTTTATCTGCAACCAGGGTCGTTTTCGTGTCAATTTCTCCCAGGAGTCGCATTTCTTCATCTGCATTGGGTGCAATCAAAATCTCGTTCACCAGCCATGCATTGCCATTGCCATAAGGATTCAACAGCGGCATGCTGTTCGGGTCCATGATGATGTATTTGAGATTCAGCATGTTTAAAACTCCCAGGGTTGGAGCTAAGGAATCGTATTCTTCAAAAGTACGAATCTGATAAAGTTTCTCCAGCTCAGGTGTTATTCTCATATTGATTAACTCCTGATAACGACGCAATTTAGCTGCATGATAGCCTCCAATGTTATGGTGGAAATAGGATGGTGATGCATCGTTGAAAATGTTGACTGTCATATTCAATACCCTGAACTGACTTTCGTCCTCAAGGATAAATTTGTCAGCTTCAGACGGTTGAATCAGGTTGGTGAAGTTGCGTTTTTTTCCGAAGTGGTCGTTGTTCAGATATCTGCGTGCAACGGGCACCAAATCGATAAGGAATATCGCAGCCATAAGAATCATTACCAATCTTTCTTTGAGTTTCTTTTGCAGATAGAACCAGATAACTGCGGCAAATGCCAGAATCAACAGTAGCGATCTGAATGCATCAGCGCGAAGCATCGCCATCCTGTCGGCCGGTAAGGTATCAACCAAAAATGAGAAATCGGCCTGATATGCTGCGGTAAGCTGACGGGCATAATTGAGGTCAGCATTGCCATTGCTGAATGACCCGGCCAGTGAAGGAATAAGCGCAAAGATGAGTGCGATACCACCCGTAATTGCAACACTGATTAACAGCGGTCTTTTCCATTCTATAAGATTGATATCAGGAGAAAGCAATTTTTTTACTGTCAGTATAGCAATCAGTGTAATGCCAAAACCTGTAGCCACCAAAATCATGGATACCGTGCGGAACTTATTGTATAGCGGCACATGGTCGATAAAAATATCGGTTAACCACATGAAGTTCCTTCCCCATGAAAGCATCAGGGTAAGTATTATCATTGGCACCAGCCACCAAAGTATTCTTCTTTCAAGTTTGAAAAGTCCGAGTACAAACAGGAAAATAACCACCGCACCGATGTAAACAGGACCGGAAGTTCCGGGCTGAGTGCCCCAGTAGGTGTTAAACCTGAAGCTATCCATGATTTTTTCTGTCTGCCTTTTGCCGAAAATCTTTTCAAATTCTTTGGCAGTTTCACTGTTTATACCGAGCTTTGAACCACTCGCACCGCCCATGTAATCCGGAATCAGCAAGGTCATAGTTTCGTCAATACCGTAACTCCATTGGGTGATATAGTCTTTATTCAGTCCCTCCTGCGCACTGTGAATGTCGGTGGTGAGTCCGTTTGACATGCCACGCATGGTATATTTGCCATACTCATTGGTGGTAATCAGCGACGTAGCATTCATTCCCACGGCAAGAACCAGGGCGATAAACATCAATCCGCTTGTTTGGAAGAAATGCTTCAGTTGTTTTTCTTTGAAACTGTAAACAATTTCAACTACGATGAAGAACAAAAGAACGTAAAGTGTGTAGTAAAGAATTTGGATGTGATTGGCTCTGATAGCCAGACTTAAGAAGAAGGCTGTAAGCAGACTTCCGCCGATTTTGCTGTCGCGATATGCCAGAAATACACTTCCAATCAGTGGTGCCATGTAGGCAATGGTAATGGCTTTTGAGTTGTGTCCGGCTGCAATAATAATGAGGTTATACGATGCGAAAGTGAACACGAATGTGCCGATTAGTGCCAGCCACGGCTTAAACCTGAAGGCTAAAAGCATAACGTAAAAACCAATCAGATACAAAATAAGCATGTAGAGTGGACTGCCAAATTTGAGTATAATTTCTTCAAAAACCTTCAGTAAATTATAGGGTTGCCTCATCGAAATCTGGTAATTGGGCATTCCTCCGAACATTGAGTTAGTCCACAATGTTACATCATCATTATTCTCGTTATAATCGATGGTTTCCTTAGCCATATACATCCAGCTTTCAGAGTCGTGACCAAGCAATTGTTTCCCTTCAAGTACAGGGCTGAAATATACAAAAGGAAGGATAATGAACAGAATAACAGCAACTAAATGAGGCAGTAAATGTTGAAAGGTATTTTTATTCATGAGCAGTTTCTTTCGTAAATGAGTAGTTTCCGGGGAAAATCGCACAAAAATACATCATTTTTCGGCAAAATGTAAATCCTCAAAGGTTAAATAACAAAAAATACGCCTTCTTACTTACTATTTTGAATAGGTGAGAATCGTCAAAAATGTTTACTTTTGCAACAAAACTTGAAATTGAATGTTCGACAACGATAAAATTCAGCAAATCAGAGCTGATTTCCCGATATTACAGGAAAAAATTTACAATAAACCATTGATTTATTTTGACAATGGTGCCACAACACAGAAACCAGATTGTGTGTTGGCCAAAATCGAATATGCATATCATCATATGAATGCCAATATTCATCGTGGCGTACATTATCTTAGTCAGAAAGCTACCGAAGCACACGAAGAAGCCCGTGATGTTGTTGCCGCTTTTTTGGGAGCAGAACGCAGAGAAGAAGTGCTTTTTACACGTGGTACCACCGAGGCAATCAATTTGGTTGCATATTCATATGGGGAGGCTTTTTGCAAACCCGGCGACGAGATTATAGTGTCGGTGATGGAGCATCATTCGAATATCGTTCCGTGGCAGATGCTTTGTGAGCGAAAAGCTTGTACGCTGAAGGTAATCCCCATGGATGAACGGGGAGTGCTCGACATGGAAGCGTATCGTTCACTTTTAAATGATAAAACCCGGATTGTTGCAGTAACTCATGTTTCTAATGTTTTGGGAACAATCAATCCGGTAAAAGAAATAATCAGCTTAGCGCACGAAAAAGGAATACCGGTGCTTGTTGATGGTGCTCAGGCTGTACCGCATATTCCGGTGAATGTTACAGAACTGGATGCTGATTTTTATGTTTTCTCGGCACATAAAATTTATGGTCCGACCGGCATTGGAGTGCTCTATGGTAAATCGTCGTGGCTGAATGCCATTCCTCCTTATCAGGGTGGAGGTGAGATGATTGAGAAGGTGAGTTTTGCCAAAACAACCTACAATGAACTGCCTTTCAAGTTTGAAGCCGGAACGCCTGATTATATTGGTTCGACTGCATTGGCCGAGGCACTGAATTATGTGGGTCGTTTGGGGATTAAGAATATAGCTGATTGGGAGCATGAACTAACAGCTTACGCGGTTGAAAAAATGAAGTCGATTGACGGAATTCGTTTTGTTGGAACTGCAGATGAGAAAAGTTCGGTAGTTTCTTTCCTGGTGGGTGATATCCATCCTTATGATATCGGAATGTTACTCGATAAACTGGGTATTGCCGTTCGTACCGGGCACCATTGTGCACAACCGCTGATGGATTATCTGCAAATTTCAGGTACCGTAAGGGCTTCGTTCGCTTTTTATAACACAAAAGAAGAAATTGATGTATTTGCCGATGCCCTGAAAAGGGTGGTGATGATGTTAAGTTAATTATATAAACGTATGAATATAAACGAGATACAGGATAGGATTGTGGAAGACTTCAATCAGTTTGATGATTGGATGGATAAGTATGCATTGTTGATTGACCTGGGGAATTCGCTTCCTCCGATTGAAGAAAAATACAAGATTCCGCAGAATATCATCGAGGGTTGTCAGAGTCGCGTTTGGCTTATGGCCGAGATGGAAAACGGTGTGATAAAATATCAGGGTGAAAGTGATGCCATCCTCGTGAAAGGGATTGTAGCGCTATTGCTTGATGTGTTTTCAGGTCGCACTCCCGATGAAATACTGAATGCTGATCTTTATTTTATTGAAAAGATTGGCTTGCGGGAACATCTTTCGCCGACACGCTCGAACGGACTGCTTGCCATGTTAAAGCAGATTAAACTTTATGCTCTTGCACTGAAATCAAAATCATCATTATAAACGATTTATGCTGCTATCCGAAATTGCAGTCGTACTGAAACAGGAAACTCCTGCTGCCGAATTTGAAATCAATTGGTTGCTAACCGACAGTCGCCTGCTGGCTTTTCCGTCGGAAACCCTCTTTTTCGCATTGGTAACAAAGCGCAATAATGCCCATCGCTTTATTGTTGATTTGTACAGCAAGGGAGTCAGGGCATTTGTTGTTTCAGAGATGCAGGAAGATTTTCGGAAGCTCGATGGGGCAGTTTTCTTGCATGTAGATGATGCTTTGAGGGCATTGCAGTTGGTTGCAGCTTCGCACCGGCAGAAGTTTACAATTCCGATTATCGGGATTACAGGCAGTAATGCCAAAACCATTGTGAAAGAGTGGCTTTATCAGATGCTGCATAATGATTACAGCATCGTTCGATCACCAAGAAGTTATAACTCTCAAACCGGTGTGCCTTTGTCGGTTTGGCAACTTGATAATCATGCTACTTTAGGCATTTTCGAAGCCGGAATTTCTCAGCCCGGAGAAATGCAACATCTTCAGAATATCATCAAACCCGATTTCGGGATTTTTACCAATATCGGTGATGCACATCAGGAGTTCTTTCCCGATGTGGAAACCAAAATCAGAGAAAAAGCATTGCTTTTCGCAAGCTCACAAAAAGTAATTCATCGGACTGATAATGTGTTGCTTAACAAAGAGCTGAGAAGCATTATTCCTGCTGAAAGATTAATAGGCTGGGGAAGCACAGCTGATGCAATATTCAGAATAAAAAATCAAAGGGTTGAAGGTTCACAAACCACTGTAGAAATTGAAGCAAAACAACAAAGTTTTACGATTTGCATCCCTTTTGCTGATGATGCATCTGTTGAAAATGCCTTGCATTGTGTTGTTTTTATGTGGTTAAGTGGTTTTGAAGTTGATAGGATCAATGCCCGACTGCAATTGCTTGAACCAGTTGCCATGCGACTTGAATTGAAGGAGGGAAAGAACGGATGCCTGATTATAAATGATAGCTACAACTCCGATTTGCATGCGCTGGGTATCGCGCTCGATTTGCTTCGTCAGCATGCTGAAGCAGCACAGAAGAAATCTACCCTGATTTTATCCGATATTTTACAGACCGGTTACAGCTCGCAACAGCTTTACGAACAAGTTTCGCTGCTGTTGCAATCACGCAAAGTCGATTGTCTGATAGGTGTGGGAGAGCAGATTTGCAAGTTTGCCTACCTCTTTAAAGTTTCCGAAAAGCACTTTTATAATCATACAGATGAACTAATCGAATCATCAAAATTCAATACTTTTACAAGTGAAGTAATTCTGCTTAAAGGTTCCCGTTTGTTTCAGTTTGAAAGATTGTCGTCACGACTCGAATTGATTGCCCATGAAACCCGTTTGGAAGTTAATCTGAATGCACTGATCAATAATTTCAACTATTTCAGGGGTTTGCTTAAGCTGGGCACAAAGGTAATGTGTATGGTAAAGGCCTTTGCATACGGTAGCGGTTCGGTAGAAATAGCCAGGGCTTTACAGCATCATGGTTGCGATGCGGTAGCTGTGGCGGTGGCCGACGAAGGTGCTGAGTTGCGACAAGCAGGTATTCATATTCCGATTGTAGTAATGAATCCTGAGAAAAGTGCCTTTGATGTGCTTTTTGAGTACAATCTTGAACCTGAAATCTATAGTTTTAAACTGCTGAAAGAATTAGTTGTAGCAGCACAGCATCAGGGTATTACATCCTATCCGGTACATGTAAAGATTGACAGTGGTATGCACCGACTTGGTTTCCTTCCATCCGACGTACCGGAACTGATTCGTTATTTGCAAAATCAGCATACTCTCAGGGTACGTTCAGTGTTTTCACATTTAGCCGGATCTGATAATCCGACACTTGATGATTTTACCCATCAACAGGCCTTGAAATTTTACAATTGCGCTGAGACTTTTAGAAAGGCTTTCAATCATCAAATTGATTTTCATCTGCTTAACTCGGCAGGTGTCGAGCGTTTTTCAGCATATCAATATGAAATGGTTCGGTTGGGTATCGGTATGTATGGTGTTTCGGCATTGCCTGAAAATCAACTCAGTACGGTTTGTTCTCTGAAAACAGTGGTGCTTCAGATAAAGAAAATTGCTGCAGGTGAATCAGTTGGTTATAACCGCAATGCTCGTGTTGAAAGAGATAAAACGATAGCTATTTTGCCTCTCGGTTATGCCGATGGTTTCGATCGTGAATTAGGGAATGGCTTAGGACAGGTTTTTATTCAAGGTTTGAAAGTACCTGTAATCGGAAATGTTTCGATGGATTTGACGGCTGTTGATGTGACAGGTTTACAGGTTCAGGAGGGCGACGAGGTGGAAGTGTTCGGCAATCATATCACAATATCTGACATTGCAACCAAAATCGGAACCATCCCGTACGAGATCCTGACCGGAATTTCCCGCAGGGTTAAACGGGTTTATATCCAGGAATAATCATGATTCTTACCATCATACACAATATTGACACTGCAAAACAGTTGTTGCAAAGCGCCTCGAAACTAACTCTTTCTTTGGGTAAAACCATGGGAGTCGCGGTTATATCAAATTCTCAAGAGGATGTTTTGCTGAGAAATCAAGTTTTAGAAGTAGTAGATAGCATCGACTTTTTTGAAATAACGAACAAATATTTTTCGATAGAGGCTATTTGTCAGCGCACTGATGCCTCATTTTTATTGGTTCAGCCTGCATCCACAAATCGCCGTACAATCTTAAAAATTCTCGAATCATGCAGGGAGTTGCGAATCCCTTACATGATTTTCAAGGATGCTATGCCTGCAATCAGTTTGAATAAAGTGCTGGTTCCCGTCAATTTTCTGATAGAGGAAATTGAAAAGGCTCAGTTTGCATCAGCCTTTGGTCGTTTTTGCGATTCTGAAATTACATTGCTTCAGGCAAAGGATTATGGCTCACGTGCAAAAGTCAATGCTGAGCGTATTGGTTCTGTGTTGAGTAAATTCGGATTGACATACAAAACAGAAACCGGGAAAAAGGACAGTTTCAAAATCGAGTTTGATGCCGTCAAAAAGGCTTCGGAGGAAGATTTCGGGCTCATCATCGCAAGTGCCTCACGCGAGTATGGCCTCGATGATGTGATATTCGGACCTAAGGAGCTTCATCTCATAAAAAAATCCCCCGTCCCGGTGATGTTAATCAATCCGAGGGGGGATTTATATACTTTGTGTGATTGACGGATTGAAACCCTTACACACCTAATGAAGCCCTGGCAGCGTCAATTTTTACATTGGCAGCAGCATCGGCAGCATCGTAATCCTCGCGTGATTTCATTTCACCTCTTACTTCAATGTAAAACTTGATTTTGGGTTCTGTTCCTGAAGGACGAACGGAGATCTTGGTGCCATCTTCCGTGAAATATTGCAATACATTCGATGTTGCAGGCATGTCCAGATCAATAATCTCACCTGTTGCAACATTTGTTTGCTTCAGCGTTTCGTAGTCTTTGATGATTTTAATCTTCGAACCAGCCAGTTCGGCAGGCGGACTTTGACGGAAATTAGTCATAATGGCAGCAATCTCTTCAGCCCCTGATTTACCTTTTCTTACCACAGAAATGCCTTTTTCTTTTCCGTAGCCATATTCGAGGTAAATATCTTTGAGTAAATCGTATAGCGTTTTACCCTGATCTTTAGCCCAGGCAGCAATTTCAGCCATCAATGCACATGATGAAACACCATCTTTATCACGTGCAAAAGTTTCGGGAAGGAATCCGTAGCTTTCCTCTCCACCTCCGATGTATTCTTTGATGCCTTCGTTCTCGCGAATTACACCTGCAATCCATTTAAATCCGGTGTAACAATCGAAGCACTCCACACCATTCTTTTCAGCAACTTCTTTGATGATTTCTGTAGTAACAATGGTTTTAACAACATACTCATTACCGGTAATCTTTCCGAGTTCTTTCCATCTGCGAATGAGGTAATAAACGAAAAGCAAAGCTGTTTGATTTCCATTAACCAAAATCCATTCGCCTTTATCGTTTTTGATGGAAATTCCCATCCTGTCAGAGTCGGGGTCCGTAGCCATAACCAATTCAGCATCAGTTTCGATAGCTCTTTTAATAGCCATATCCAATGCCGCAGGTTCTTCAGGATTGGGAGAGTAAACGGTAGGGAAGTCGCCACTTACCACATCCTGTTCAGGCACATTGATGATATTAGTGAAACCATATGCTCTCAATGCCATAGGTACCATTTTTACTGCAGTACCATGGATAGGAGTAAACACGATTTTGATATCTTTGTTACGCTCAATTGCTTCGGGCGATAAAGTCAGTGTTTTAACCTTATCAATATAAAGCTTGTCTACATCTTCTCCGATACTTTCGATTAAATCAGGATTTCCTTCAAATTTAATATCATTTACATCTGTGATATTTAACACTTCTGTAATTACATTTTCATCGTGTGGAGCAATCATCTGAGCGCCATCATTCCAGTAAGCTTTATATCCGTTGTATTCTTTTGGATTGTGTGATGCAGTAAGGATGATACCGCTTTGACAACCAAAATGACGAATAGCAAAAGACACTTCGGGGGTAGGTCGTAAATCTTCGAAGAGATAAACCTTGATGCCATTGGCAGTAAAGATATTGGCAGCTGTTTCAGCAAAATAACGGCTGTTATTACGACAGTCGTGCCCGATGACTACAGAAATCTGAGGTACATCTGGGAACTGAGCGATTAGGTAATTGCTAAGACCTTGTGTAGCAGCTCCTACCGTGTAAATGTTCATGCGGTTGGTTCCGGCTCCCATAATTCCTCTTAACCCACCTGTCCCAAATTCGAGGTCGCGGTAGAATGATTCGATCAACTCGGTTTTATCATCTGCGTCCATCATGCGACGCACATCCTTTTTGGTTGTTTCGTCGTAGTTTCCATCAATCCAGGTCTGTGCCCTGTTGAGTACTTCATTTATTAATGCTTGATTTTTCATAAAAATCTGATATTGAGTTTTGTAAATGATTTTTTAGTGATTAGTGCAGTTGTTTCATAGGAAACGCAAAAGTATAAAAATTGACCTAACTGACAAAATAGCAGCAATCAATGTATAAAACCAAAGGGAATTAATTTTGTTATAACTTCAAAAAACAAAATTTCAATTACTAAACTTTACTTACATTTGTAAGGTGAAAATAATAACGATATGACAGTCAATTATTCGGAACAATTACATAACGTTTTGCAATATAGCAGACAAGAGGCTGAAAGGCTGGGCAATAATTATGTTGGCCCCGAGCATCTTTTGTTGGGGATTTTGCGAAACGGTCAGGGCAAGGCCATTGAAGTAATGAATATCCATCAGATCAATATGGTACGTATAAAACAAAATATTGAGAACATGATTCGGACAGATGCCACGCCTGCTTCAGAAGAAATTCCGATGCTCAGAAGTGCAGAGCGCATTAAGCGTATCATGGAACTGGAAAGTAAAATGTATGATAATTCTCAGGCTGATACAGAGCATCTCTTGTTGGCCATTTTAAAAGAAAAAAACAATATGGCCGAAGAAGTGCTGAGTCAGGAAAATCTGACCTACGATTTAGTAAAGAATTTTCTTGAAAACCCTTCAGACAGTCCATCTATGGGTGCAAGTTATAACGACGACGATGATGATGATGATTCAAAAGCTCGTCAGGGTGCTTCATCATCTCAAAGCAAGCAGTCGGAAACACCTGCGTTGGATACTTTTGGGACTGATATTACCAAGGCTGCAAAAGAAAACCGCCTGGATCCAATCGTTGGCAGAGAGCGTGAAATTGAACGTCTTGCGCAGATTCTGAGTCGTCGTAAGAAAAACAATCCGGTTTTGATAGGAGACCCCGGCGTTGGTAAATCAGCCATTGTGGAAGGACTGGCACTCAGAATAACTCAACGTAAGGTGTCGAGGGTGCTGTTCGACAAACGGGTGGTGGCACTCGACATGGCATCAATTGTTGCAGGAACCAAGTATCGCGGACAGTTCGAGGAAAGAATCAAAGCAATTCTTAATGAGTTGCAGAAAAATCCTGATATCATCCTGTTTATTGATGAAATACATACCATTGTAGGAGCAGGTGGTGCGCCTGGTTCGCTGGATGCAGCCAATATGCTTAAGCCCGCACTTTCGAGAGGAGAAATTCAGTGTGTTGGTGCTACTACACTCGACGAATACCGTCAGAGTATAGAAAAAGATGGTGCTTTGGAGCGTCGTTTCCAGAAAATAATGGTAGACCCTACCACTTCGGAAGAAACGCTTCAGATTCTTCAAAACATACAGGATCGTTACGAGTATCATCATAATGTGCGCTATACACCTGAAGCGATTAAAGCTTGTGTGCGACTGACTGATCGATATATCACAGATCGTTGTTTCCCTGATAAGGCCATTGATGCTTTGGATGAAGCAGGATCGAGGGTGCATATTGGTAGCGTTTCGGTTCCTGCTGAAATTGAGGCACTTGAAAAGAAGATAGAAGAACTCAAAAAGGAAAAGATGCGGGTGTTGGGTGAGCAGAAATATGAACTTGCCGGTCCAATCCGCGATCAGGAGAAACAATGTCAGTATCAGCTTGAAGATGCCATCCGCAATTGGGAAAAAGAATCACAACTCCATCCTGAAACAGTTGATGAAGAAAAGGTTGCAGAAGTTATCGCCATGATGTCGGGCATCCCGGTACAACGTATTGCTCAGGCTGAAGGTCTTAAGCTGAGACAGATGAAAGATGCCCTTGTTGGCAAGGTTATCGGTCAGGATGAAGCCGTGAATAAAATTGTAAAAGCGATACAGAGAAATCGCATTGGACTGAAAGATCCCGGTAAACCGATTGGATCATTTATTTTCCTTGGTCCAACAGGTGTTGGTAAAACCCACCTCGCCAAAATACTCTCCGAATTTATGTTTGATAGTCAGGATGCCCTCATTCGGGTAGATATGAGTGAATACATGGAGAAATTCTCTGTCTCACGTCTGATTGGAGCTCCTCCGGGATACGTGGGTTATGAAGAGGGTGGTCAGCTTACAGAGAAAGTTCGCCGCAAACCATATTCAATCGTATTGCTTGATGAAATCGAAAAAGCACATCCCGATGTGTTTAATTTGTTGCTCCAAATCATGGATGAAGGTAGATTGACTGATAGTCTGGGTCGCCGGATTGATTTTAAAAATACAATCATCATCATGACCTCCAATGTTGGAACTCGTCAACTCAAAGATTTTGGTAAGGGAGTTGGGTTTAACACGCCAACAGACGTTGAAATGGATAGCGAGTTTTCGCGTGGAGTAATTCAAAAAGCCCTGAACCGAACATTCGCACCAGAGTTTCTGAATAGGGTGGATGATATCATCATGTTCGATCAATTGAGCAAAGATGCAATCAAGAAAATCATTGATCTTGAATTAAAGGGATTGTTCTCAAGGGTGATAGCAATGGGGTACCAGCTTGAATTAAGCGATGAGGCGAAAGATTTCATTGCTGATAAGGGTTATGATGTTCAATTCGGTGCTCGTCCGCTGAAACGCTCAATTCAACGATATCTTGAAGATCAACTAGCTGATATTGTTTTATCAGGTGAAGTTCACGAAGGTGATACGATCCTGATGGATCTTAATGAAGAAAAAGATGGCGTGAGCCCCAGGATTGTTAAGAAAACACCTGAGCTGGTAGAGTAATAACGGCTCAGGACCATCTTTTCAGTTCGTTGTACAAACGTTGTACAGGTAGTCCCATCACATTGTAATACGATCCTGTAATCTGTTCAACTGCTACGAACCCGATCCATTCCTGAACACCGTATGAGCCAGCTTTGTCGTATGGCTTAAAATTATCGAGATAATATTCAATTTCAGCATTATTAATATGGGCAAAACGCACTTCCGACGCAGTATGGAAAGTGCGTTTTCTTGTTAAGGTAGAAATGCAAACACCTGTTATTACCTGATGCGTTTTCCCGGAAAGCTTTTGTAACATTTTCTGAGCATCTTCTCTGTCAACAGGCTTACCCAAAACCCTTCCTTCAAGCAGTACGATAGTGTCGGCTGTAATTAACAGTGAGTTCTCATCCATCAAATCTTTGTATGCTGCCGCTTTTTTTTCAGCAAGAAACATTGGTATTCCAACTCCTGTCATGGTTTCAGGAAAACTTTCATCTGTATCAAGACTTATCACTCTGAAAGGTATGTTAAGTCCTGAAAGTAATTCTTGTCTTCTTGGAGAAGCAGAACCCAGAATAATATCGTATTTGTGCAGGTTGTCTAACATGGGAATAAGATTTATTTAATTGTGTATTGCGTTAACAAATAATGAAAAACAGGCGCATAGAGAATACCGGCGGCCATGACAAATTTGGCAAGTCCTGAAGCATTTCGGAAGTCATTGCTGTTTTTTGCTTTAAAAACCAGGTAGCCCAGCATCAGTAACGGGATGATTATGCCAAATGCGATATATCTGAAAGTAAATGATCCTGGGAATGGGATGTAGATTTTATTGACTATTAAAAGTAAGAATATGGTAATCACTATCAATCCATAAATAAAGAGTTTGGTGGGTTTGTGTCCCCAGACAATGGGCATTGTT
The DNA here is from genome assembly GCA_964389115.1 of uncultured Paludibacter sp. Lineage (GTDB taxonomy): Bacteria > Bacteroidota > Bacteroidia > Bacteroidales > Paludibacteraceae > Paludibacter. Next base: position 24,484 of record CAYMDE010000026.1, read on the forward strand.
CTGCACTCAAGTTCACGATCGCCGGCTTCATCCTGCATATCTTTGATTATTTCCCTAATCCAGTTAAGCATAAATGCAAAGAATGCGAAACCACCAGCCCATCCATACATTTTCGCAAACAATGACAGATCGTTTAGCACGCCACCAAATACTTTCTGAAGAAATATCACCTCTGTCATTCCAACAATGAAAACAGTCATTCCCGAAATCAGCGCAATAACCAGATTGCCTACAAACAATTGCCTTTTATAGCTTGCTGAGTAAAACCAGAGTAATCCGGGTATGATGAGAAAAAGCAATCCCAGGGTAGTGCTTTTCAAAATGAAGGACAAAACGAGACCACACACAACGCCTGCGAAAGTAAACATTTGGTGGAGGAGCATTGCCCTGGTGCGACTAATCTCTTTGCCAACCACTTGCTCATCAGGTTTGTTGATAGCATCAATTTTTACATCAAAATAGTCGTTAAGCACATAGCCACCGGCAGCAATAAGCACCGTAGCGGCCATCAACAGGTAAAGATACGGGTTGTTAATATCGATTCCGTGGCTGACAGCGATAGGTGCAAGCACATAATGGCGAATGAGATATTGAATGAATAGAATAAATATCAGATTCTGTATCCGTATTAATTTCAGGTATTGCATATCTCACAAAAAATAGTTGCAGATCAGAAATTCAGTCCAAATGAGAAGAACATATTCCCGGCATGAATAATTGGAACCGGGGTAGTTGTATATCGTCCATCCAGGATATATCCATCCTCGGAAGCAAGGTTCAATATTGAACTCTTGAAATTGATTTCAGCATAGGCGGCGCTCTTTTTCCAGATTGCTCTACGGGTACCGATACCTACTTGCCACGACAAAATAAAGGGTTCGGAAAGATTATTGTTCCAATTTTTTTGATTGACATGATTTGATGAGCTTCTGGTATGAAACTCCCTGGATGCCAGTGAAACTCCGGGAACTAAACCTGCCTGACCATAGTATGATATCTTTTTAACCGGTACGGTAGTGAATTTTGCGAGCATGGGGATCTCAAGTGTGTAATAATTCTGAAGGAAGTTGGATTTGGTTGTTAAATCTGAAATGGAGGCATCATCGGCAACATAACCTCCCTGAATACCTAAAACCAGACCCGACGCGACAGAAAAGTTTTTATTAATTTTATATTCAGCATTGAAAGTAAGGGCAGCGGTAATCGTTGCACCGTCAGTATTAAGATCATCATGATTCACATTGAGCCAGGAAATGGCAGGATTAAATCCAACGCCGAAGATGAAGTCGTTCGGATTAAGTCGTTTGCCCTGTTCTGATGCAAGCTGGCGAATGATTTTTATCATCTCATCTCTATCTGTTGATGGAAGAATATCGTCTTGCGAAAAGACAGACACTGTGATGATTACAGAGATTAAAAACAGTAGTTTACGCATAGGATTCCGGATTAATTTCTGCAAAAATAAACTATTTTCATATAAGTAACTCCGAAATGCTTTTAAATTTAGTTTTTTTGATAAAACTCTTTTAGAACAATTGTCTTAAAAAAAACTCACTTCGGGGATATGCTTTTGTTTGTGTTTGACAAATTTAAGTATCTTTGTGAGCAATAAGTAAAAGACATTAATATCTATGCAAAATACTTTTCTGCGTATTGCTTTTATTTTATGGGTAATTGTGATGTTAAGCTCCTGTGTCACAGCGAGGAGAGTTAATTATTTACAATATCCAGACAACATCATACCATCCTATACGGATACAGCAAAATTAGAAGACTACAGACTTCGGTCAGGAGACAAGCTGTTTATACGCGTTTATTCCACCCACACAGAAACGAATGATTTGTTCAATTCGCCTGCTGGTAATGTCGGAATTGGGCAAATGGGTAGTGGATCGGTCAGTGATTTGTACTCCTATGAAATAAAACCCGATGGATATGTAACTTTTCCGATGATTGGAGATGTTTTTATGAAGGGTAAAACAGTTAGAGAAGCAACTGCTCAACTAGAGCGTGCCATTGAACCATTATTTCAGGTAAGTACTGTAGAGATAAGGGTTGTTAGCAGATATTTCAGTGTAATTGGATCAGGAAGATCTGGTTTCTTCCCAATGTCAAGAGAAAAGATAAATATTTTTCAGGCATTAGCATTGGCTGGCGATATTGGCACCTTTGGCGACAGAAGTTCAGTACGAATAGTCAGGAAAACAGGAGAAGGAACTATCATTAAAAAATTTGATATTCGAAGCAGAGATATTCTGACATCAGAGTTTTTTTATGTTGAACCGGATGATGTGATTTACATCCAGGGTATGGATGAGCAATTCTTTGGCATTCAGAATTTGCCATCATTGTTCGCAACAACCATTTCTACTTTTTCATTTGGACTTTTTATATTTAATTTCTTATTCGGAGGATCAAATTAAATTGATGGAAGTAATATGAATAGGACAATCAATATAATAATAATTTCGATAGTCATTGCTCTGTCATTCAGTTCATGCTACAATTACAGAAACATTGGTTTATTACAGGAAAACAATCCAAAACTTCCTGAGTATCCTGCATCAGAATATGTAGAATATCGATTGCAGGTAAATGACGAGATTCTCTTCCGACTAATTACCTCCGATCAAACCTATGCTACATTAGTTTCAGGTGGTCAGGCAAGTGTATCACAAAACCAAATGTTTTCATACCGTATTTTTACAGATGGAACAGTAGATTTACCATTTTTAAAAGCCATTCCTTTAGCAGGTTTAACATTGAATGAGGCTGCAAAGGTGCTGGAAACCCGATTTAAAGAAATAATTCCAGACGCTTCGGTAAAACTGACACTGGCCAATAAAAGTTTTACGGTGATTGGTCAGGCCGGAACAGGCGTTTATTACATGCCTAAAGACAAGATGACTCTATTGCAAGCACTTTCAATGTCGGGTGAACTAAGCATGGATGCTGATTTTAGTAAGGTAAGAATAGTAAGAGAGAGTGATTCAGGAGTTAGAGTGCTCGAATTTGATGTGCGTCCCGCTTCAATCATCGAATCAGAATTTTATTATGTTTATCCGAATGATATAATATATGTACAGAAGAGTTCGTCCAGTTTCTATAAAGTTTCCAGTTATAACTCGTTTATTGGTTTGGTTTCAACATCAATCAGTTTGATGTTGACTGTGTTGTACTTTTTTAAATAAAACTGAGTCAGACGATAACGATTTCAAAATCTAATTGTATGGAAGAAGAAAAACTAAAACCCGAGGCCTCCTTTACAAACGAAGAGGAATCGTCATTTAATATCATGGAATGGGTAGGCCTGTTTTTGGGCTACTGGTATCTCTTTGCTATCGGGTTGATAATAGCATTGGGATTATCGTTGATGCAAAACCGAAAATGGCTTCCTGTTTATAAATCATCAGGAACCGTGATTATTGACGAAAGTCGATCAGCATTAAACAGCGCTCAAATCTTTATGCAGGGGTTTGGTGTGCAGGAGAGCTTCAGGAATGTCAATAATCAGGTGATTATGATAAGTTCGTACGATTTACTAAGCCGTGTTGTTGACAGTTTACAACACATGCAGGTTGAGTATATCTCTAAGGGTAGATTCAGAACCAGAAATCTTTACGGTCAAAGTCAAATCAGAATTGAAAAAAATTACGTTGCACCTGAAGCATATGGTGCTTTGTTCAAACTGAAAATTAATCCCGATTCAACCTTTGTAATTCTTGATGAAGATGATTATTTCTCCAAGGATTTTATGATCCGAGGCAAAATCGGAGTGCCTTTGCAGCATAATCTTTTCTTTTTAACCATCCATGATGAGAACCTGACTCCGGGTAGCCGTGAAATGTATTTCCGTTTTAGAACTCGTGATGAATTGATAGGTGATTTTGCGTCAAGACTCAGACTTAATTATGTGATGGAGGGGTCATCAGTGCTTGAAATATCATTAGCAAGTGAAACGCCTGCACGTGATGTGGATTTTATCAATATGCTTTGTGAGATTTATCTCATGTCGAATCTTGAAAGGAAGAACGATGCTGCTTCAAGAACCATTGATTTTATTGACGAACAGTTAAGGATTGTTTCCTTTTTATTGTCAAGATCTCAGGATAATCTTACAGACTTTAGAAAAAGAAATCAATTGATAGATGTTGGGAGTCTGACAGGTGAAATACTGGCCAGGGCATCTGAACATGACCTTGAGCTCAATCAGTACAGATTACAGGAAACTTACCTGGACTATCTGAGTGATTATTTGAAAACTAATTTATCTCAGGGTGCTATTGTGGCCCCTTCGAGTCTTGGACTCACTGAACCCATGCTGATGGGACTCATTCAGCAAATAAACGATCTGATTATAAAACGTTCGGAAGTGCCTGTTCAGAACCTTTTTCATGCTAAATATACACGCGATATTGAACTACTTAAAACGGCAGTAAATGAAGTGATTATCAATATGCGTGCAGGCTTGGGAATACAAAAAGCTGATTTAGAAAAAAGACAGTATGAATTACAACTTCGTTTGGATTTGTTACCTGAGAAAGAGATTGAAATGGTCGGAATTGAAAGAGATTACAGGATGAACGACAGTTATTATACACTTTTCCTGCAAAAGAAAGCCGAAGCACAAATTTTGAAAGCTTCCAATACACCTGACAACAATATTCTTGACAGAGCAAGGGTTATGGCAGTTACAAACAGTGGAGAGCGTTCAAGAACTACAATGATTTACCTCGTAATGGGATTGATGCTTCCTGCGGGTTTAATCGTTTTGAAAGAACTGATGAATAATACCATTCAGTCGAATAAAGATGTTGAGAAATACAGCGTTTTTCCACTTATTGGTACAGTAAGACACACAAATTCAACCAGCCCGTATATTGTTACGAATAACCCCCGCTCTTCGTTTACTGAAATGTTCCGCATTATTCGTACCCGCATCGAGTTTCTTGCCCGAAGAAAGAGTGGAATCACAATTATGGTTACTTCGTCAGAATCCGGTGATGGTAAAACATATTTCAGTATCAACATGGCATGTATTTATTCAATGGCCAGTCAGAAAACAGTGCTGGTGGATATGGATATACGTAAGCCAAGTATATACAGAAGACTCAATACTGAAAACGAGATTGGCTTGTCAAATTATCTTGCCAATCAGTGTGAGTTGGATGAGATTATCAGTCGCCCTGATGGTGCCGATTTTGATTTTATTACCGCCGGAACTGTACCTCCGAATGCAGGTGAATTGATACGTTCGGAAAAATTGTTCGAGTTAATTCAGGAGTTAAGAAAAAGATACGATTATATCATTGTAGATACCAGTCCTATTGGAATTGTAGCTGATGCATATTCCTTCGCTTCCATGTCCGATATCAATCTTTTTGTAATCAGAAGCAACAAAACCAACAAAAATTTTGTTCGTAATCTGTCTTCACAACTGAAAGCTGATAATATCAGGAATTTCTATTCAATACTTAATGATGTTGAAACCCAATCTGCAAGTTACTCAAGTTACTACACGCGTAAGTATGGTTACGGACAAAGCAAAAGTAACAGGTATGGTGGATATGGAAACTACAGTTATGGGTATGGGTATGGATACGGTTATGGAAGTCCGGGTGGAACAAAACGCAAAAAGAAAGGTGATTCTGATAGCTACTTCCAATACTATCAGGATGATGTAAAAGATATATAGAAAAAGGTTTTTTGTTTAATTATTAACTATTAAAAATGAGTAAAGTTGCATTAATTACCGGTATAACCGGACAAGACGGGGCATATCTCGCAGAGTTGTTATTAAAAAAAGGTTATACTGTTCACGGATTAAAACGTCGTTCTTCACTATTCAATACCGATCGAATTGACCACCTTTATCAGGATCCTCATGTAGATAACAGAAATCTGATATTACATTATGGTGATTTAACAGATTCGATGAATCTGACCAGAATTATTCAGGAGACACAGCCTGATGAAATTTATAACCTTGCTGCGATGAGTCATGTGAAAGTTAGTTTTGATACTCCCGAATACACTGCAAATGCTGATGGAATTGGAACTTTAAGAATTCTTGAAGCAGTTAGATTGCTTGGTTTGGTTGAAAAGACAAAAATATATCAGGCTTCAACATCTGAGTTGTATGGTCTGGTTCAGGAAATACCTCAAAAAGAAACTACGCCTTTCTATCCAAGGTCTCCATATGCTGTAGCAAAAATGTATGCATACTGGATAACTGTGAATTATCGTGAGGCTTATAAAATTCATGCAAGTAACGGTATTCTTTTCAACCACGAGTCGCCTTTACGCGGAGAAACTTTTGTTACACGCAAAATTACCCGTGCGGCTGCCCGCATTGCAATGGGTATGCAGGATAAGCTTTACCTTGGAAATCTTTCATCGCAGCGCGACTGGGGACATGCTAAAGATTATGTTCAGGCTATGTACCTCATCCTTCAACAAGATGAACCGGATGATTATGTAATAGCAACAGGAATCACTACAGAAGTTCGGGAATTCGTTAGGATGTCGTTTGCCGAAATCGGAATTATTGTTGATTTTAAGGGTGAAGGAGTGAAAGAGAAAGGCTTTATTGCTGAGGTAAATGAAAAAATATTCACCGAAAAAGTGGGTGCAGAGTTTTTGGAGAAAATTAAATCGGTTAAATCATCCATCGTTGAGGTTGACCCGGCATATTTCAGACCAACTGAGGTCGAATTGCTCATTGGAGATGCGACTAAAGCCAAAACAAAACTCAACTGGGAACCCGAATATGACTTACATGCTTTGGTAGAAGATATGATGACTTCGGATGTGAAACTGATGAAAAAAGAAACTTACCTGAAAGATGGAGGTTTCCGTATTCTGAATTATTTTGAATAATATTGAGGTGATGGATAAAAATGCTAAGATTTATATAGCCGGTCATCTTGGAATGGTCGGTTCTGCGATAAAACGAAATCTTGAAGCCAAAGGTTATCATCGATTTGTGGTGAGGAGTCTGGACGAACTAAACCTGATGGTAGAAGCTGATGTAGCCCGTTTTTTTGCTGAAGAAAAACCCGATTATGTTGTGCTGGCTGCAGCTAAAGTAGGTGGAATTGTTGCCAATAATACATATCGCGCTCAGTTTATTTATGAGAACCTGATGATACAGAATCATGTAATTCATCAGAGTTATCTTCACGGAGTTAAGAAACTGCTTTTTTTGGGTTCGTCATGCATTTACCCCCGAATGGCTAATCAGCCTATCAACGAGGAAGAATTGCTGACAGGATTACTGGAACCAACCAATGAGCCCTATGCTATTGCCAAGATTGCAGGAATAAAAATGTGCGAGGCTTATCATTCACAGTATGGTTGCAATTTTATTTCTATCATGCCAACCAATTTATATGGTCAGAATGATAACTACGATTTAGAGAAATCACATGTGCTACCGGCTTTAATCAGGAAAATGGTGTTGGGAAAGTATCTGATTCATAACGACTTTGGTTCAATCAGGGCTGATTTTGACAAATTGCCTGTGGAAGGTGTTACAGGAAAACATTCAGAGGAAGAAATCATTGCGAAACTCAACAAGTACGGGATTTCGAAAAATGATGGAAAGGTAAGTGTGACTCTTTGGGGAACAGGAACGCCCCGCAGAGAGTTTTTGCATGTGGATGACATGGCTGATGCTTCAGTATTTTTATTGCTAAACTATGATGCTCCGGATACAACTCCATCGCATATCAATGCCGGTTGCGGAGAAGATATAGCAATCAGTGGACTTGCTGCTTTAGTTAAAACTGTTGTTGACTACTCTGGTGATATTATTTGGGATACTGAAAAACCTGATGGTACGCCACGTAAGTTACTCGATGTTTCGCGTTTGAAAAATATGGGTTGGAAACC
>CAYMDE010000027.1:0-12503 GCA_964389115.1 uncultured Paludibacter sp.
TCTATGAAATCAAAACTGACTTTTTTGCTATTTGTTTCTTTGACATTTCATACCTACGCTCAGGAAACGGAAACCTATAAATCGTTTTTACACTCTGGGGTAGTGAAGTGGTTGTATTTCATGCCGGCTGATGCGTGTGGTATGAATGAATTTTCCGCATATGGAGACACGATCATTAATCAGTTGGAGTATAAAATAATGTGGTATAGTGCAAATTACATTTTTGATCAAAATGAATCTGATATTAATCAAAAGTGGCTTACAGGGAATATTCTTTCTTCAAAAAGTCATATGTTTATTCGTCAAAGTGATGATTCATCGAAATTATATGTGTATGATTCCTATAGAAAAGAAGAGTATCTTGTTGTAGATATGACTTTAAAAGAAGGAGATGAATTTTATTTTCCGTCAATTGGCACAGAGATAGTCGAAAGTGTAAAATATGAAAATGGACTTAAAACAATTTATTTCAAAACCAATGATAACTTGTATGTCCAAAATTTAGTTTTTGTTGAAAGTATTGGTCCTAATGTTGATTTTTGGTATTTAAATACTTACACAATATTATCAACTTCCTTGGTTTGTTATTCAAGATTTAGTTTCTTATATAACACTTCACCATATCTCTGTGCTTGTTTGGTTAATAAAACCCGGGAAGTAGCTAAAAGTGAATTGCATTACAAATTGGTTGATGAAATTATTGAAATCCAACTCAATGATTTATCTTCCAGTTATTGGGAGATGTATGATTACCTGGGGAAAGTTGTACGTAGAGCTGAGTTCGCAAACGAATCTGTATTAAGAATCTCTACTACAGGTTTGAACAGAGGCTTATATTTGATAAGATTGTATGAGTCGGGTAAAGATAGTAGTGTTACTTTGAAGGTTTTACTGTAAAAATGATAGATAGACCTGCAAACTTTTTGTCTCAAGTAAGTTGGCAGGTCCAAACCCTTAATAATGCAAACTTATGAAACCTCTTTTAGTATTTTTATTAATGACGGTAGTTTTGCTTAGTTGCAATGATGATAAAGACAGCGATAACAAGATTGCTATTAGTGTCTGTGGAGAAACTTCACCTGCTTGGTTAATAAATGAGATTAATTCAATCGTACAACCTGTTGAGCCAAACTATCGCCCTGTCTCTGTCTATTCTAGTATTTTAAATAATATAACTTATGTGTTGGTTACGGATATGGCAAACAGCGCACTTTCTTACAGACTGCGTTTTTTTATTTGTTCCGGCGAACCTATTCAATTTGAAACAGAAAAATATAATGAGTTAATGATTAGATATAATGAAAACAGAGAAGATTTTACACTATTATGGTCTAATTCTAACGTATAGAGAAATATGAAAACTTTGACAAACAAATCAATTATCTTTCTTATCCTGATTATTTTTACTCATGCATGTTCCTCAGACAAAAATGATAGTGAGCTTGTTGAGTTTGAATGTGCTTGTGAGCAAAAAGATGATGTTGATTTATTAGGTTTAATTGGGAAATGGAAACTTCGGAAGGTTCAAACAGTGTTTTTAAATCCAGGGGTATATGATTATTCATCTAACGAAATAATTTATGATTTTAGAGAAGATGGAGTTTTGATAATTTCAAGCGATATCGATGAGTTTGTTGGTGGTAGTACAGGTGAATTTTCGTATAGTTTATCGCAAAATGCTCTTAATTTGCAAATTGATCAAACAAGCAAAGCATGTTGTTTGTCTGATATAAGTCTTCGACTGGACGGCTCTTCTTTAGATGGGCCAATATTGTGTCTTGTTAAAGTTCAATAATCTTAACACGCAAATATTAGAATTAATAGGTTTGTTGCTGAAATTGTCCTAAAGAATGGGGAGTGACGTACTAAACAATAACACCTGTGGAAATAACTACTCCACTATCCTTTTCGAAAAATAAGTAATCTTGTATTCGTGTCGAAAAACTTGTATTCAATGCAATTAATTATTTATCTTCAGAATTTAATCTTATGGTAAGAAAAAAACCACTGTTACTAATTCCCTGTTTAATGGTAATCATTTGGATGGGATGCAAAGAAGATTCTGAAATGAATCAGTCTATTGTCGGTTCATGGAAATGTACTGGGTTTGGAGATACGAAAACCAATAATGTAAGGGCAATTGAGCCGAAAGATTGTGAAGATTGTTATACTCTGACATTTGAGGAAGATGGAACCTTCAATGGTAAATCTGTAATAAATTTATTATCTAAGAGTTACGATTTGTCAAACAATCAGCTTTCTTTTCCTTACGGAGTGCTTGCCACCTATGTGCAGGAAGAAGGAGATGGGTCACTATTTACGGATGCTTTAGCAAAGGTTTTTCAATTTTCCTTTAAAAAAACAGAACTAAACCTTTTTTATTCTGAAACTGAATTTTTATTGTTTAACCGTATGAAGTAATTTAACATGAAACGAATTAACAATGTAACTGTACTCGTTGCAGCCATATTTTTCATGACTTCATTATTTACACAAATTACAACTAATGAATAACTTTTGAGTCAAATTTATTTCCGGAATAATCATACCCTATGAAAGCAAAATGTATTTTTGAATATACTCATAATATGAAATCAAAACTGATTATCTTTTTGTGCTTTTTCATTTCTTTTTTGAATGCTCAAACATTCAAATCGTATTTTGGGAAAGAGTATAGCAAATGGTACATCTTATATGATGGAAAAACTTGCCCCAATACATTCAATTATCTGACTTGTGCTAACAGGACAACAATAATTGATGGCAAAACCTACCATTTTTATTTGAAATGAATGAATTTCTTAATGAAACAGTTAACTCAGTACCTCCAAATGCTTTTTCCGATCAATATCTGAGAGAAGATACAGTTTCAGGAAGATTATATTATAGATATTTGATAAATTCTTATCATGGGACTTCATATTCGCCTGAGATATTGGTCTCTGATATGAGTTTAAATGTTGGGGATTCAATACAACTTAAGTTTACCAGTGCTAATTTATCAATGTGGGATAATTTAAAAATATCAAGCTATGACAATAAATATTACGCAGTTGTAGATAGTGTGTTTTTCAAGGATGGTTTAAAGAATATCAAGACTTCTGCTTTATTTAATTCTGATGATATTTATTTGTTTGAGAATCCAAAAACTGCTCTTACTTTTATTGAGGGAGTTGGATCTAATTTATCTCCTATTCTGGATTATTCACGTTTTGCTTATATGTCGGATATCTCGAAACTAATGTGTAATGTGCAGGATAATAATACTACACATTTCAATATCTCCGGACTATGTAAGTTGAGTGAACTCATTTGTGATCTTGTTGGAGTCGATAATATTGAAGACAATCAAAATTTTAGCATTGCGCTATCAGATGGGAATATAAATATTAAACTCACTACGTTGTTTTCAGGTTCCTTCGAGATTTATAATTGCTTGGGGAAAGTTGTTTGTAGAGCTGAGTTTGCAAACGAATCTGTATTAAGTATCTCTACTACAGGTTTGAACAGAGGCTTATATTTGATAAGATTAAATGAATCGGGTAATGATAGAAGTGTTACTTTGAAGGTTTTACTGTAAAATTGTTAGATATGAAAAAGTTTTTTGAAATTCTGGCGTTGCTAATGTTATCCGCAATTTTTGCATTCAATGCCCATGCAAATCATACCGCAAATCTCAACAATCCGCTTTTTTCAACAAGATTGTATTTTGAAGATAGTCAGGGTAATAAAGATACGCTGATTATTGGTTACAGTACATCTGCCACCATGGGAATTGATGAAGAATTTGCTGAACTGAATTTTGGATATCCATTTACATCAACCGGTTTTGGCGCCTTTATAGTGAATCAGGATTGGGAGCACAATCAGGAGTTTTTCTTCCTGAAGAAGCAAATCGTGGGAATCGAGCAAAATTATGTAGCAAACAGTGCTATACCCATTATTTTCTCGTATGAATCGTTGCCCGTGACAATAAGTTGGGATCAGCAGGAGTTTTCAGATGCTTCGCGTGAGTTTAGTCTTATTACCGATTGGCCTCCTTTCTGTTGGTTCGATGTGGGAATTGGATGGGATATAATTTTTGCCAGAATGAAGGATCAAAATCAGATTATTATTCCCAAAGTGAATGACTCTGAAGTACTTGAACTCATGAAACAGCATGATTTCAAATATACTTTTGATGGAGTGCAACATCACTTTAAAACGCTCTATGTGGCTTTCGGTAATGATGCGATTATGTCCGTGCAAGAACCTGAAGTGGGCTTACACACAGTTAAGCTTTCCCCAAATCCTGTTATGGATATTATGAAGATTGAGGTGCCTGATGAACTAAGGGTGAATGCAATGAGTATTCATACACTTTGTGGAAGATTAGTCAGGAATGTTGACCCTTCAATAAATACCCTGAATTGCGAAGGACTGACTCCCGGGGTATATGTGTTAGCAGTAACATCCGATGTCGGCATCAGTCATCAGAAATTCATCAAGCTTTCTCAATAATTTCAATCAGCCCTGTTTTGTTGTTGTACAGGTAGCAAATCTTTCTGTTGTTGAGGGCTATTGCTTCAACAGGTTTGAAGAGTTGTACGTATTGTAGTTTTCTAAGCTTGCTGATGGCCTCATCGATATCATCCACTTCGTAACAAACATGGTATGCTGTGACGCCATTCTTCTTCAGAATTTCAACTACCGGTGACTTTTCATCTACAGGGGCAACTAACTCTATCAAAGGGAAGCCTTCCCTGGTAAGAAATGAAATTTTGCTATTCTGCTTCTCATCGGTTATTTCATCAGACAGCTGCCAACCCGCGTTGATGTAGTATGCCGCGGTTTCTCGTATTTCGTGAACTGCATAACCGATGTGGTGAAATCTGAATTCTGAAAGCATAGCGTTTGTTGTTGAGTGGGAGCGGTTTAAACTGAATAAATGGTGATGCCTTTCTCTGATAGTTCAACCATTTTTCTGAAAAGTTGTTCAGAGTCAGCTACATGAAAGTGATTGCCACTGATTTTAAATTCTCGAAAAATATATCGTGGAATGTGCTTCCTGAAAAACAGCGGAATATTCCTGTGGGTAATATCCTGATGCGCGGCAAGCGTTTTAACCTCGATCAGGGTGCCGTCGTTTTTTCTTACTTTCGCGCTGTACACTTGTTTCGTTCTCGTGTTGGCAGGGAATTCCTGCTTCATAATATCTTCCGGACAATGGACAAACGAAACAAAATGGGGGGTAACTCCCAAGCCGATAATTTTGGCTCCATATCGCATCATCTTGTAGTGCGGACTTTTTTCTCCGCAGGGATATATGTCAGAATGGTGTTCCGAGACCAATGCTTCTGCATTTTTGCCTATGGCCACGATCGAGTTGGTGGGGTGTAGACTCCTGTGCGCGTTTTTGTGTCTGCGTGCCAACTCGGGAAGTAGTCCCAAGATCGTCGGCGATTTTCTGACATCAAAAATATTGTCCTGTTGCAGATAGCTTTCAGCCCGATAGCTAAAATGCCATGCCGGAAAAATCAGCGTGCCTTCATCGCCAACAGTTTCGAGAAGAAGATTGAGTAATTCCATGGCGCTGAAACTGATGTTCAGGTAGTCCATCGAGCTATGAATGAAAAGGGTGTCACCTTTTTTTATCCCCATTTCATTGGTGAGAATGCGGCTAAACTGCTCTTTGCTCAGTTTGCGGTGCAACTTCTTCTTAGAAGAAAAGTACCAATTGCGCAACTTCGAAAAAGTTTCGGGAGGGAGTAGTTTATATGCAATTTTCTTAATCATCATTGGCTTGATGCAATTGATTGAATGTGCTAAATTCAGCCTCAGGATATTTCGACCTGACTTTTTCGATGAATTCTTTCATCAGCTGAAACGAATAATCTCCCATGCTTTTGGGATGGGCAATCATACTCAACAGCAGCAGGTCGGTTTTCCCGTATTTCCGAATGTTGTAGTCAAGTGCTTTCAACAGGTAATCAGATGATAAGGTATAGTTGTCGAACGAAACCATCCGGTAACAAAACATTGCTTTGAGTTTAGATTTCAGGCTTCTTTCTCCATCTTCATGAATTGCCTGTCCATGCGAAACCGGTGCTCTGTGGGCTGTTTTTCTCATTTTGAAAGCAGTAGGAATTTCGAAAGGCGATTTCGGAATTGTGATGATGGGGATTTCGGTGACACCCGGCTGAGAACCCGCCTTGCTTAAGTCGTTGGGGTCGATAACCCAGTTGCCATGATCGGGAAGTTTTGAAAAATCGACTTCGGATATGCCCGATCTAAAATAGTAACCACGCGCAATTGAGCTGTCATAACGAATGCCTGCTTTGTATAGCGCTTCAAAAATTTGTGCTGTTGCAGGTTGTAAATTGTAACCGCCCGCGCGATATGCAATGCATTGGTAGTCGGGTTGGGTAGCCCGACAAATGTCGGTAAGCGTTTTTGTTGCCATCGAAACGATCCCTTCAATCCCATTAAACTGATTGTTGCTGATGAAGTCGGACAAAGAAAATTCCGCCGAAGCATGAAACTGCTCATTGCTGTAATTGCTTGTCAGCCAATGCGGATGAATATGCAGTTGTACATCGTGACCCCTGAGTAAAGCATCTTTTAACTGTTGTGTATAGGGCAGATAAAATTGATCATGGTCCCACTCTCTGAATCTGAAACCACAAAGAATATCTGTAAAAAGATTCACTTTAACATCCATGGCTTCAGCTAAATCCATCACTTTTTCTGTTGGCGCGAACATGGCCTCCTGGTAAGAGGTTTTGAGTTTACCCAATGGAAGTTCATGGTCGAAAGTAAGGAATAGCTTCAGTTTCATGGCTTATACAGAGGTTTTTTCAGTAATTAGTTTTTCGATTGATTGGAAATCGGTGAGCAATTCAAACTCTTCAGGCTCAATGCTGATGTCGAATTCGCTTTCCAATTCAACAATCAGATTAATGTGCTTGAGCGAATCCCATGCGTTGAGTTTTTTCCTAGAAACAGTTTCATCAATCTTATTTGTTTCCAGCACTTTCTTCAATATTGTCAGCAGCTTTTCTTTCATTCTTCAGTAACCTTAATATGATGATTATTGTTTGGATTGTAATTTGACAGGTCGATTTTGTGGTTTTTGATTGAATCGTTTGACTCCGACAGCTCGAATCCGGCCTGCTTGTAAAACTCTGCAACCTGAATATTCTTGGTTGTTGGGATGTATGTTCCGAAAACCTCCTTTATTCCCTTCTTCTGAAGTTTATCTAAAAGGAAGTCGATAAACGCGAACTCAATATTTTTCCCGAGAATCCGGCAGCTCAGCAAAAATGTGTCGATGCTGGCATTCCTGTTTTCATCGAACGTGATAATTGCCAGTCCGCTGATGCCACTGTCTCCAAATTTATCTTTTACCCCAAGGCAGTAAACACCTGCATTCCCGGCTATAAATTGATTGATGTCATGCTCTGAATACCGGTGTGTTGTCAGATTAAACTGATTGGTTTTTTGTGTCATCTGGGCTATGCGGCCTATGTTGAATTTGTTGGCTTTGCTGATAGTAATTTCGATATTCAGATTGCTGAGGTATTCCTGCATCGAACCATATTTCAGTTTTTCGGTTTCGCGTTCAGCATTGGCTTTGTATTGAGCGGTTTTCTCAACATCTTCATTGGTAAGCCCGTATGTTTGAAAGTAACGTGCAAGGATATCAGCAAAAAATACCGGAAGCAAATAGGGTTGCTCGGGAAAATCCGGGGTTTCCACTTCCGGAAGGAAAGTCCTGACCAATTCCCTCTCAGCAGGATTGTCGTCTATAAAAACCATCGAATCAGTCCCGATATTTAATTCTTTAGCCAGTTCGCGGATGTTGTCGACTTTGTTGTTCCAGTTAATTCTGTAGGCCGCGATGTGTTCTTTTTTCAGGATAAGATTGGGATTGTTATTCCATGCTTCCAGCACCTCATCTTCGTTGTTTTTGCTGCAAACAGCCAGGATAATCCCTGATTTGGCAAGATTAACCAGGTTCTCCTGAAAATGTTGAAAAGCGTTTCCCGGATAATTGCCCCCTGATTGTATGCCCGCTTCACCGTCTTCTCCAAGGATGCCGCCCCAGATGGTGTTGTCGAGGTCGATAACGAGGCACTTCTTGCGGATATGATTTATCTTTTCAAGATTGTTCCCGAACCATTGTTTGAATTGGCCTGAAAGCTTGGGGTTGAGGATGATGCCAGAACTGAAAAAATACTTCCAGTTCACGAGCTCCTTCAGTGAAAACCGCGAAGCAAAATCAGCCATATCAATAATCCTGAGATTTGGATTTTCCGCGGCTAAATCAATCAGCAAGTCGTTGAATTTGTGAATGCTTTTTTCAATACTGAAGTCGCTGTTGTCAATCTTCAAAGGGTTGAAATTGAACAATGTGAAAGTATAAAATGGTTTACCTGCGGGGATGGCATGGAAAGCATAGCTGAATTTCTCGGTAATCTCTGCAATTTCAGTCGAAAGTCGGTCGGCCGATTTATCAACAGATAAAAGGTACAGCCAAATATAAGCATTGGCTGTTGCAGGGGCATTGTTAATCTCGTTATAATCTGAGAAATCAAAACCGGGATTATCGAACAGATGTTCTACGGTAGAATTACGGTAAACAAAGAAATTCATGCTGTATTGTTGTTTTACTGCCGGACAAAGATACAAAAAGGAAAGAGAAATGTCAAAGACAGGAAGATTACAGTTTTTTTATCAAAAAGAAATTTTTATATACAGCGAACAACAAAGAATTACGTATTTTTGCAGGGAAAATAAAACACCGAATATTTTGATAGTATGTTGGTTGTCCTCCTAAAGCATTATCGAAATCAATAATAAAAGTATGAATATAGAACAAGTTATCGCTTCCATTCGCAACGTGCCTGATTTTCCCAAGCCCGGAATCATGTTTAAAGACATTACAACAGCCATGAAGAAGGCTGAGGTGCTTCATTTTATCGTGGATGAGTTGTACGAGTATTACAAAGACAAAGGGATTACCAAGGTGGTGGGCGTAGAGAGTCGTGGTTTCGTTTTGGGTAGTATTCTCGCCTATAAGCTCAATGCCGGATTTGTGTTGTTGCGCAAGCCGGGTAAGCTTCCTGCCGAGACTTACCGCATTGATTATGAGCTTGAATATGGCACCGATTCTCTGGAGATTCATATGGATTCCATCGACAAGAATGATGTGATTTTGTTGCACGACGACCTGCTGGCAACCGGCGGAAGTGCAGGTGCTTCCTTGCAACTGCTGCACGAGTTTGGTGTTGATCCGGTTTATGTGAGCTTCTTAATTGAGCTGACTGAGTTGGGTGGTCGGCCTAGGCTGGAAGGTTTGGCAAAAGATATTCATACATTGATACAGTTCTGATGGAAAAACTTACTTTAGTCAAGGTTGGAGGAAAAATCGTGGAGGAGACTGCTTCCTTGCAGCAGTTGCTTGCCGATTTTGCTGCCATCGAAGGACATAAAGTGTTGGTGCATGGTGGCGGTAGGTCGGCCACAGCCCTGGCTGCCCGACTTGGAATCGAAAGCCGCATGGTGAACGGGCGGCGCATTACCGACGAGGAAATGCTTAAGGTGGTAACCATGGTGTATGGTGGTTTGGTGAACAAGCAGATTGTGGCCGGATTGCAATCGCTGGGCATCAATGCCTTAGGACTCACCGGTGCCGATCTCAACTACATGCGCTCCGAGAAGCGTCCCGTTACCGAAGTTGATTATGGCTTTGTAGGCGATGTAAAGCAGGTTGATGCTTCTATCTTAGCTGATTTGATCATGAAGGATGTGGTGCCTGTGCTGGCGCCTCTTACCCACGACAAGTGCGGCAACCTGCTCAATACCAATGCCGATACCATCGCAGGCGAAGCTGCCAAAGCACTCGCAAAGCACTTCGACGTGACGCTGATGTTTTGTTTCGAGAAAAAAGGCGTGTTGCGCGATGAAAACGATGATGACAGCGTGATTCCCGAAATCACCCCGGCGCTTTACGAGGACCTCGTTCAGTCGGGCGTAGTGCAGGGCGGCATGATTCCCAAACTCGACAACGCTTATGAAGCACTTAATTCTGGCGTTCGCGAGGTAATCATTACGAAAGCTGATGCGATGCTTGGCGGAGGGACGAGGGTGGTGTTGTAATAAAGTTGTCCTGCTTTGAATTGAGATTTTATGGAAAAGAAATTTTCGGAGGTAATTATTCTAATAAAGCATTCGCGATCAAAAGCAATCAGAGCAATAAACGCTGAACTTATTGATTTATATTGGAATATTGGTAAATACGTAAGTAAGAAAATTGAAACTGCTGAATGGGGAGATTCTGTTGTTGTAGAGTTAGCAAAATATATTCAACAAAACGAACCAGAAATCAAGGGTTTCTCCGACAAGAATATCTGGAGAATGAAGCAGTTTTATGAGGCATATAAGGATTTTCCAAAACTCTCAACACTGTTGAGAGAAATAAGTTGGTCACATAATTTGGCAATTTTTTCCAGGTGTAAGTCTATAGAAGAGAAAGAGTTTTATCTTAAACTCGCAAGAAATGAATGCTACAGCTTTAGAGAACTTGACAGGCAAATAACAGCAAGTCTTTACGAGCGTACAATGATTGGTGGGACAAAACTCCCGACAGTGTTGAGAGAAACAAATCAAAATCTTTTAAATACATTTAGAGATAGTTACGTTTTTGAATTCTTGAGTATAAAAGAACAACACGGTGAAAGAGAGTTGCAGCTGGGACTTGTAAAGCAAATGAAAAACTTCATACTTGAACTTGGGAAAGATTTTTTGTTTATAGGTGAAGAATACAAATTACAAGTAGGAAATAGTGATTTTTTTATTGACCTTCTTTTTTACCACAGAGGACTTCAGTGTTTGATAGCTTTTGAGCTTAAAGCTGACAAGTTTAAACCAGAACATTTAGGGCAACTTAACTTCTATTTAGAAGCATTAGATAGGGATGTGAGAAATCCTAATGAAAACCCCAGTATAGGAGTTCTGCTGTGTAAAGATAAAGATAGCGAGGTTGTTGAGTATGCGTTAAGTAGAACACTGTCTCCTACTATGGTTTCAGAGTATAAAACTCAGCTTCCTGACAAAAAACTTTTACAGCAGAAATTACACGAGATATTTGAAACTGAAGTTGATGAAGAATATTAAAGTCTTGGTGCCGGAAACGATTAAAGTTACAATTGATTGGCTGGATAATTATGGCGCTGTTTCAAATATGATACCTGGCTGCGTAGCTACATCAGAAAGTATAGAAGATGTGAAATTAGCTTACGCTTCCGCTCTTGAATTTCAACCGACAAATAGAGCCTTGTCGCATTTCACAATCACTAAAAGTTGTTAACCACACAACTTTTTTTTATGTCTCATGTTATATTTGCAACATTGTTACATTTGACTCATTATTTCAATTGCGATGAATGCTGCAGATATTTTAAAAGCCCACGACATTAAAAAGACTCCCGGAAGGATAGCCATACTCAAAGCTATTCATGAGCAAAACCGCCCGTTGTCGGAACAGGAAATTAAAGTAGAGATGGCCGAAATTTACGACCGCATTACTTTTTACCGCAATATGCAGATGCTGACGAATGCCGGCATAGTTCATAAAATTGTGGTTGACAACACCATCGTGAAGTATGGACTGAATTGTTGCGAAAAGGAGCATCATCACCATCAGAATGAACATGCGCATTTTTATTGCGAAGATTGCCAGTCGGTTGTTTGTCTGAAAGAGGTCAAAATACCTGCTTTTCAGTTGCCAGAGGGTTTCAGTCTGGCCGACAGTGACATCATTATCAAAGGAAGATGCAGTTCATGCAGTTAAAAATCATCAGGTTTTTGTGTTCGGCTTTAATCATGTTTTATTCGTCTGAAGCCTTTGCTCAGCGACAGTTTCACATTTTGGGTACTGTTACTGATGAGTTTTCACATCCTTTAGCCGGAGCTACAGTGTTGCTGGTTGATGCGGGGCGGGGAACTTCAACCGACAGGAGGGGCGGCTTTGAAATTCATGAATTATTGCCGGGGAAGTATTTGATTAAAGTTTCATTTCTTGGATATCAATCGCATTACGATACAATCGTGCTAAGTCGCAACATCAATATAGATATAAAGTTGCTCCCGGAGCCTACCGTTTTGGGCGAGTTGGTGGTGACTGAAGCCCTGGTTGCCGACCGAAAAGCCTCAAGTTCACTGCCTGTTGATGTGGTGAGCAGGGATTTCCTGATTGCTAATTCGTCGGGAAGTCTGATGCAAACGCTTGGCAGATTGCCCGGTATCAGTTCGATGGATATTGGTTCGGGTAATTCGAAACCCGTGATTCGCGGAATGGGATTTAACCGTGTTGTGGTGGCCGAAAACGGGATTAAGCATGAAGCGCAGGAATGGGGTGCCGACCATGGGTTGGAAATCGACCCTTTCTTCGTGGATTATGTCGAATTGGTAAAAGGTCCGGCCTCGTTGATGTATGGCGCGAATGCCATCGGTGGGGTAGT
>CAYMDE010000027.1:12603-19979 GCA_964389115.1 uncultured Paludibacter sp.
AACGCACACGGATTAGAGATTCGGAATTCATTCATCGATTATGATGCTTCTCATCGTGATATCGACTTGCCCATGCAGCAGGTCAATCATTTTAAGGCCATTCATAATACACTTTTGATGATCAGGGATTACCGACTGAATATTGATTTGGGATATCAGCACAATTACAGACAGGAGTTTGCCGAAGCTGTTGCGCATGGATACATGCCTGCGCCGCCCGATTCGCTGGAGCGACTTTACGATAAGAATACCTTCACTGCGAGTGTGAAGCTTTCAGCGCCACGGCATGGGTTGCATCAGTTGACCGCAGGAGCCAATGCAGATTTTCAGGACAATACGATTGGAGGATGGGGATTCCTGATGCCTGAGTTTAAGTCGGCAACAGCAGGAGTTTATGCGATTGATCACATGCGTTTCTCTGAAAGATGGAGCGCTACTGCCGGAATGCGGTATGATGCAGGAGTGATTTCCACATCTTCCTGGTTCGACTGGTTTGAGACGCCACAAGCAGATGGAAGTACGATTAAACTTCAAAGAGCCAATGCGCTTACAAGAAACTTTGCCAATCTGAGCTGGGGAGCCGGAGTGATAAGTAAAGAAGACGCATTTACATGGAAGCTGAATGTTGGTAAAAGTTTTCGGATGCCCACGGCAAAAGAGCTCGCTTCCAATGGAATAAATTATCATATGTATCGATTCGAGAAAGGCGATTCAACAATCAAAGCCGAGGAATCATACCAGCTGGATGTTGGAGTGCTGCTGCAAAAAAGCAACTGGACGATGGAGTTTACGCCATTTTTCAACTATTTTCCAAACTTCATCTATCTGAATCCTTCAGCAATGTATGTCGATGCACAACAGATGTATTTCTATAGTCAGAGTCTGGTGTTTCGCGCAGGTGCCGAGTTAATGATACATTATGATATCAGCAAGGAGTTATCTGTCGGCCTCGATGCAGATTTTATTCACTCGGTTCAGCTTTCAGGATCTAAGAGAGGATACACTTTGCCGTTTTCTCCGCCTTTATCGTCCAATATCGAGATGATTTATTCGCCCGATTTGGGAACAAAGTTTAAAGATTCGCATGTGGGGTTATTGCTTAATGTGGTTGCCTCACAGTACAATATCGTTCCGCCAGAAAAGCCAACACCAGGCTATATGCTTCTGCATCTGAAGGCAGGGACCGGTTTTTCGTTCAGAAATCTGGCAATGAAAGTTAACTTAAAAATGAACAATGTATTTAATACGCGGTATTACGACCATACCAGTTTCTATCGTTTGATAGAAGTTCCCGGGTTTGGCAGAAGTTTTATCGCGTCATTGGAAATATCAATATAAATCATAATAATTCACTTAAAAACCATTTAAAAATGAAACATTATTTAAAGACCATTGTTGTGTTGTTGGCTGTAACAGCTGTGTTAGCATCGTGTGAAAAAGATCCTGCTGCTCCGAAAATAAGCGGACTTGAAATTGGGAAAGATAATTCCGGAATTGCTTATGTTGGTGGAGATTTACATATCGAAGCGGAAATTGTGGCAGAGGCGAAAATTGCCAGAATTGTACTAACCATTCATCCCGAGGAGGAGCATGCGCATCACGCTCCGATTCAGAGAGTCATCTCGATATCTGAACATTCGACTCATTGGGAAGTTGATACTACTTACACCGGGAAATATGCAGGCGTAAAGAATATTGAGTTCCACGAGCACATCAAAGTGCCACTGTATGCTGAAACGGGCGACTATCACCTGCATTTGTTGGTTGTGGATATGGACGGTAAAACTGCTGAAGTTGAAGAAGAATTCAGTGTAGTGGAAGCTCCGGTTGAGAAAGCCAAATCAGAAAAATAAATTATTTATCTTATGAAGCAGCCTGTTTTTTTAGTTCTGATTTTTGTGATGTCTTTTATATCCTGTGATGATCTGGATAAAGACATGGAATTGCCCGGAATAGATTTGACGGCTGCTGATGCTTTCCCTCAAAATTGCGTTTCAGTATATCGGGGCGAGAGTTTTGAATTTCGCTTCGTGCTGACTGATAATGTAGAGTTGGGTTCATACAGCATCGAGATGCATCACAATTTCGATCATCATACACACAGCACTTCACCGGTTCAATGCGAATTTGATCCGGTGAAGCAGGCTGTGAAACCATTCTTATTTATTCGGGATTTCATTATCCCTGAAGGGAAAAAGGAGTATCAAGCCACCGGTACCATTTTAATTCCATCCGATGTAGATACCGGCGATTATCATTTTATGATCAGGGTTACCGACAAAGCGGGATGGCAAACCTTCAGGGGTTTGAGTGTCAAAATTGTATCTCGGGAGGGATAAGTTTTGAATCATTTGCATCTATCGGATATTTTCTAAAAAAAACTGTACCTTTGTTTGCCTTTTTAAAAGCGTTCTAACCTTATAATCAGACAGTCATGAAAGTATTCGGAATAATAGTTTTAATTATTGCATTAATGTTGAATGATTTAGTTACAGCCCAGGAAAAGATTTTGTTATACCCCGGAGGTGCACCTGATTCAAATGAAATCACCGGTGAAGAGCAATTTCTTCGGGCCGATTTTGTCGTAAGAATCACCGAGCCGCGTATGTTGTACTATCCTGCACCGGACGAAAACTCCAGGCGTGCAGCCGTGCTTATTTGTCCGGGTGGCGGTTATGCAGGCGTGTCGGTAATTAAAGAGGGAGAAGAAATTGCCCAATGGTTCAATAAGTTGGGAATCACAGCTTTTGTTTTGTACTATCGTATGCCCAACGGTCATCGCGATATTCCACTGAACGATACCCGCAGGGCTTTAGAAATTATTCATCAGAGGGCCGACGAATGGAATATCGAAACGAAACGAACAGGCATCATGGGCTTCTCGGCCGGTGGTCATTTAGCTGCAACTGCCGCGACTTTTTTGGCATGCACCAAAATTCGTCCAGCATTTCAGATTTTAGGTTATCCGGTGATAACCATGGACAGCACTTTCACACATCGTGGATCACGGAGTAATTTACTTGGAAGAACACCTGCGGATGAATGGGTTGAACACTTTTCTACCGAGAAACAGGTGAGCCCATCGAGTCCTCCGGCTTTTTTGTTTCATGCAGAAGATGACGGGGCAGTACCTATTAGAAATAGTGAGGTATATGCAGAGGCATTGAAAAAGATGGGTGTTCCTTATGAATTGCACCGGTTTAAAGCTGGCGGACATGGATTCGGGATGCGACCTACCAATCCTGAAACAGATCAGTGGCCTGAATTGTTACAAAAGTGGTTGTTGGAATTGTTGAATTAATTTTTTTATTTCATGAAGATGAGTTTTGATGAGCATGCAAGTGAAGCTATTGTATTGCTAAAGAATATGATATCCATTCCTTCGTTCAGTGGCGAAGAGAAAAACGTGGCTGATATGTTGGGC
Source organism: uncultured Paludibacter sp. (assembly GCA_964389115.1). GTDB lineage: Bacteria > Bacteroidota > Bacteroidia > Bacteroidales > Paludibacteraceae > Paludibacter. The sequence goes on from CAYMDE010000027.1 coordinate 16,028, forward strand.
CATTTCATCGAGTTGAGGGGTTATGAAGTCTCTCGAAAGGGGAATAATCTCTGGATGATGAGTCCTGGTTTTGATACGGCCAAACCAACATTGATGCTGAATTCGCATCTGGATACTGTTAAGCCGGTTTCGGGCTGGACCTACGACCCTTTCAAGCCGATATCAGATCAGGAGCGTTTGTATGGTCTTGGAAGTAACGATGCCGGGGCATCCGTGGTGAGTTTACTGGAAGCATTTTTTGTGCTTTCTGCTAAAAGTCAGCCCTATAACCTGATATTCGCCGCCAGTGCCGAAGAAGAAAATGCGGGACAGGGCGGAATTGTCAGCCTTTTGCAGGAGCTTCCTCCCATCGATTTTGCAGTGGTGGGTGAACCAACAGGCATGCAGCTTGCTGTGGCTGAAAAAGGATTGATGGTGCTGGATTGTGTGGCTTATGGCAAAGCGGGACATGCGGCGCGTGAGGAAGGAGAGAATGCGATTTACAATGCCATCGTTGATATTGAGAAGTTACGACTGATGCAATTCCCGAAACAATCGGGATTTCTTGGGCCGGTAAAAATGACGGTGACACTGATCAATGCAGGTTCGCAACATAATGTGGTGCCCGACCGTTGTTCGTTTGTTGTGGATGTACGATCCAACGAGATGTATTCGAATGAGGAATTGCTGCAGAAGATAAAAACCTTGCTGAAATCGGAGGTTACAGCCCGCTCCACCCGGCTGAGTTCGTCGGCTACGCCCATGGATCATGCCATCGTTACACGAGCCAAAATGATTCATAAACATATGTATGGCTCGCCAACTTTATCGGATCAGTCGCAAATGGATTTCCCCAGTGTAAAGATTGGTCCGGGTGATTCAGCAAGATCACATACCGCGAATGAGTATATTCTGTTGAGTGAGATAAAAGAAGCCATCGGCGGCTATGTTGAGCTGCTCGATGGATTGGAAATTTGATTTCTATTTGAAATCAATGATATGATGGATGGAGATGATGCCGGTGATGGTGTCATCTTCGTTTTTTACAGGAAGTGTGGTAATGTTGCTATTGTCCATCATCTCAAGGGCTTCCGATAATAATGCATTTTCGTAAATGCTTTTAAAGCCGGTAGTCATAAATTCTGATGCCTTCAGCGATTTTAAGTCTTCAAACTTCTGAATCGCACGCCTGATATCGCCATCAGTGATAAGTCCGATTGTTTCATTGTTGCGGGTACGCACCAAGGTCATACCCAGTCGCTTATTGCTTACTTCGTAAATGAGGTCTTTGAAAAGTGCATCTTCAAAAACCACAGGAAGATCGGTTGTCATCACATTTTTCACTCTTCCAAGCAGTTTGCGTCCTAAAGCGCCACCCGGGTGATACAGGGCATATTTATCGGCTTTGAAGTCGCGCTTCTCCATCAGGCAAATCATGAGGGCATCGCCCAGTACCATGGCTGCTGTGGCCGATGTGGTAGGTGCTAAGCCGAGCGGACAAGCTTCTTTTTCAACGTGGGAGTTTAGTACGATATCGGAATGACGAGCTAAAGTCGATTCAGGATTTCCAGTAATAGCAATTATCTTACAGCCAATTCTTTGCAAAGGGGCTATCAGATTAATAATTTCCTGCGAGCTGCCACTGTTTGAAATCAGGATAGCAATGTCGTTCGCTTCTACCATTCCCAGATCGCCATGCATTGCCTCCGCTGCGTGAACAAAGATGGCTGATGTGCCGGTTGATGCCATGGAAGATGCCAGTTTCTGACCGACCATCCCTGTTTTTCCTAGTCCCATCACCACTACTTTTCCCTCACAACGATGGATAAGTTCCACAGCAGCAGCCATTTCATCACCTGTTCTTTCAGCCAGATGAATCAATGCCTCAGCTTCTTCTCTGATGATTTGTCGGGTACGTTCAATGATATTCATTGCCGGGAAAAATTTTATCTATTAGTTCGCGCACACATCCTTCGCCGCCTTTTTTGGAGCAGATGTAGATGCCGGGTATTTGTTTTATCTCATCAATGGCATCTTGCGGACAAGCAGCCAGTCCGACCGACTCCAAAAGCTCTTTACAGTTCAGATCATCACCGATATAGGCAATTTCCTGCAAAGTAATGCCTTCCTTCTCACAGATTTCCATGGCTGTAGCTAACTTTCCACCTTCGCGACCACCCTGATAGAGGTAATCAAGCTTCAGTTTGTTAAAGCGATTGATAGCAATTTGGGTGTTTTCAGAAGTGATAAGTCCCACTTTGATACCTCTCCTGCGGATTAATTGCATGCCCATGCCATCATGCGCATTGAATTTCTTAATCTCGTTTCCATCATTGCCATAATACATACCGGCATCAGTGAGAACGCCATCAATATCGGTGAGAAAAAGTTTGATGCGGGACGCTTTCGTTTCGAAAGTTTCGATATCAGCAACCGGTATCACAGTTTTTGGGAGTGCTCCCTTAGCCAGAAAAGATTTCGTAAGATCGTCAATAGCGATGGCTTGCTGCAGAATTTCTTTTGCGGCACTCAGATACAGTTGATTAGGCCCATCAGAGAAAGCATTGTCGGGATCGGGATGAACCTCTGCGAAAATTGCATCAACGCCCACAGCAAGTGCTGCACGCATAAGATAAGGCACCATTTCACGATTACCTCCTGTTGAGCCGCCCTGACCGCCCGGCTTTTGGACAGAATGTGTGGCGTCGAAGACCACCGGATAACCAAATTCCCTGAGTGTAGGAAGGCCGGTCATGTCAACCACCAAATTGTTATAGCCAAAACTCGAACCCCTTTCTCCGACAAGGATTTTCTGGTTGCCTTCAGCGACGATTTTATCAATAACATGACGCATATCTCCGGGAGCCATAAACTGAGCTTTCTTTACAAAAACAGGTTTTCCGGTTTTGGCAGCAGCAACCAGCAGGTCGGTTTGGCGCGACAAAAACGCGGGGATCTGGATCAAGTCTGTTACCTCAGCAACTCTGGCGCATTGATGGCTTTCATGCACATCGGTGATTACGGGAATGCCAAGTTCGTCTTTCACCCTTTTTAGAATGCGTAATCCCTCGTTCAGTCCCACACCACGCCGGGCATCACCCGAAGTGCGATTGGCTTTGTCGAAAGAAGATTTAAAAATAAACTGAAGATTCAGTTCTTCGCAAATAGAATTCAATTCGGCGGCAACCTGCATAGTCATGGCCTCCGATTCAATGGCACAGGGGCCTGCAATCAGGGTAAACCTTTGATTCCCCCCGATAGTTATTTTTTTGTTAATCTGTATTTCTTTCGTCATAGTTTATGCTGATAAACCCGTACCCAGTCAACCTCGAGCAATCCTTCGCCCGGATAATCTTTTTCAGGGATAAACGAGTTGAAAACCATATGCATTGATTCCCAGGGGATGTTATGGCGGCAACGCAGGACTTCAATATTGTTAATCGACCAGATAAGTTGATTGTGAGTCCATTCGAGTGAATAAATATGATAAACCGATGGGTCGATGCCAGAGATATTCATAGCTTCACCATCGTCTTTATTGAGGAATCCCACCTGAATTTCATTTCCAAAGCAATGAAATATATTGATGTGGGGCTGTTTTTTCCCGTTTCCAAGCCAAAAGGCATGATGTCCAAAACCTGAACATCTTATTTTTGCCCTGAATAGTCCGCCCCGCTGATGAAAAGTCTCAGCAGAATGCACCACATCAGCAGTATAATCATACTTCTTCAGTATAAACCCTTTTTGGGGATGCCAGGCCAAACCTTCTGCATTTTCTCTGCGGGTAAAAATCTGCATGGCATCGTTCCTGAAATAGGTGTTTCTACCTGCATTATTCCACTGCTGTTCGTTTGCAAAGCCGTGGTGTTTCTTCAGTCTTTCATCAGGATAGTAAAAGCCCGGTTTCCAGAACGCAGTGTTGCCTGAAGTTGAATTGAATTCTTCTCTGAATGTCAGCTGAAAATCCTGTACC
>CAYMDE010000027.1:20079-30686 GCA_964389115.1 uncultured Paludibacter sp.
CCCAGTATTTTCTTCCATTTGAGATTCATAGAACAGTTATATAACTCCGCTTTGCTGAAATTATTACTTGCCTGACAGCTTTATATGAAAACTACGCGTCAATTTTCGCGTAAGTCGCATTTTCTTCGATAAACTGTCGGCGGGGAGCAACCTCATCGCCCATCAGCATAGAGAAAATATGGTCGGCAGTGGCAGCATTTTCGATGGTAACCTGACGAAGCGTTCTCCTTTCTGGATTCATGGTGGTTTCCCAAAGCTGAATTTCGTTCATCTCTCCCAAACCTTTGTATCGCTGTGTGTGAATAGAGCCTTCGTTGCCACCACCATATTTGTCGATGAAAGCCTGGCGTTGCTGATCGTTCCAGCAATACTCCTCGGTTTTTCCTTTCTTTACAAGATAAAGCGGTGGAGTAGCTATATAAAGATAACCCTGTTCGATAAGCTCTTTCATGTGGCGGAAGAAGAAAGTCATGATAAGTGTTGCGATGTGACTACCATCCACGTCGGCATCGGTCATGATGATAACCTTATGGTAACGCAACTTGGTCATGTTTAAAGCTTTGCTGTCTTCTTCTGTTCCGATGGTAACGCCCAGTGCCGTGTATATATTCCTGATTTCCTCGCTTTCAAGCACTTTGTGTTGCATGGCCTTTTCCACGTTCAGAATTTTACCACGCAAAGGCAGGATGGCCTGGAACTGGCGGCTACGACCCTGTTTGGCTGTACCCCCTGCCGAGTCTCCCTCCACGAGGAATAATTCGCATTTTGCAGGATCCTTATCAGCGCAATCGGCCAGTTTGCCCGGCAATCCACCACCCGAAAGCGGCGATTTACGTTGCACCATTTCGCGGGCTTTACGTGCTGCTGCTCTGGCTGTTGCGGCCAAAATGACCTTTTCCACGATGATTTTGGCAGCCTTCGGATTTTCTTCCAGGTAATTGCCAAGGGCTTCGCTCACAGCCATATCGACTGATCCCATCACCTCATTGTTACCCAACTTGGTTTTTGTTTGTCCTTCGAACTGAGGTTCAGCAACCTTGATTGAAATAACAGCTGTAAGGCCTTCGCGGAAGTCGTCACCATTGATTTCGACTTTTACTTTCTCCAGCATTTTGCTGTCTTCGGCATATTTCTTCAGCGTACGGGTGAGTCCGCGTCTGAATCCCGCCAGGTGAGTACCTCCCTCTATGGTGTTGATGTTATTTACGTAAGAATGTACGTTTTCGTTATACGAAGTGTTGTAGGTCATCGCAATTTCAACAGGTACCCCATTTTTTTCAGTAACGATATGGATAACACTTTCGATGAGCTTCTCACGTGCCTCGTCGATATATTCAACAAACTCTTTCAATCCTTCCTGTGAGAAGAAAGTTTCAGATTTGTAATTGCCTTCTTCGTCCTGATGCCTCTTGTCAGTAATTGTCAGGGTGATACCTGCATTGAGGTATGCCAGTTCGCGCAGACGATTCGACAAGATTTCATATTTGTAAACTGTTTCAGTGAAAATGCTGTCATCCGGCAGGAAGGTAACAGTAGTTCCCCTTTTGTCGGCTGTGCCCACTTCTTTTACATCATACAAAGGTGCGCCTTTGGCGTATTCCTGAATATACTTTTTGCCGTTGCGACAAACCTCCACGGTAAGATGAGTAGAAAGAGCATTCACGCAGGAAACACCCACACCGTGGAGTCCGCCCGAAACTTTATAGCTGTCTTTGTCGAATTTACCTCCGGCATGCAGCACAGTCATTACAACCTCAAGTGCCGATCTGCCTTCTTTTTCGTGGATGTCAACAGGGATACCACGACCGTTATCTTCGACTGTGATTGAATTATCTTCGTTGATGGCAACATTGATATTGTCGCAATGTCCGGCCAGGGCTTCGTCAATCGAGTTGTCAACTACCTCATAAACCAGGTGGTGCAAACCTTTCAGACTGATATCTCCGATGTACATTGCCGGACGTTTCCGGACTGCCTCTAAACCTTCAAGTACCTGGATGCTACTCGCGCCATAAGATGCGCTGCTCTGTACTTTTTCTTCTTCACTCATCATTTGTATGTTTTCTGTTTCAGCGTTTTACAAAATAATCCGCCCATTATGCGGAATGCTTAATTTTTCCGTGTTTTTGATTCTCAAAAAGCACACAAATATAAGTCAAAAAAACGAGAATAGGAATTTTCCGGAGGAGTTTTTTTAGCTCATTTAATAGGCCGGAATGGGAACGTTTTTTTTTGTATCTTTGCGGACTTTTAAACGAATTGTTTGTTATGAGCGTTGTTGAGAGAATTAAAACCAAAGGGAAAACAGCTTTCTCATTTGAATTGTTACCTCCGTTGAAAGGGAATGGTATTGAGACTGTTTACCGCACCATTGATGCGTTGCGTGAGTTTGATCCCCGATACATCAATATTACCACCCACCGCAGTGAGCTTGTCTATCGCGAAAAACCTGACGGATTGTTCGAACGGGTTGCTGAGCGTCATCGTCCCGGTACTGTTGCCATTGCTGCTGCTATTCAGAATAAGTATAAGATTCCCGTGGTGCCACACATCATTTGCAGTGGTTTCAGCAAAGAGGAAACCGAATATGCATTGATCGATCTTCAGTTTTTGGGAATTACTGATTTGTTGCTCCTTCGTGGCGATAAAGGTAAACATGAAAAGGAATTCAGTCCTACCGGTCATCGCTTTGCCACCGAGTTACAGCAGCAGGTTAATGAATTTAATCGCGGATTTTTCCTCGATGGTTCAGAACGTAAATCCAAAGGTGAAACTTTCTCGTATGGAATGGCCTGTTATCCTGAAAAGCATGAAGAAGCACCCAATGCAGATTCGGATTTAATGTATGCAAAACTCAAGGTGGATCAGGGGGCCGAATATCTTGTAACTCAGATGTTCTTCGATAATGCCAAGTATTATGAGTTCGTGGATAAATGTCGCGCCATCGGAATTCAGGTGCCCATTATTCCGGGTATTAAGCCCATTACATTGAAAAACCAGCTGACAGTATTGCCAAAGATTTTCCATACGGATATTCCGGAAGTTTTTGCTGCCGAACTGCGTAATTGTAAAACCGATGCGGAGGCTGTGGAAGTCGGCATTGAATGGTGTACCCAACAGGCCAGAGACCTAATTAAAAACGGCGTTCCAAGCATCCATTTTTATAGTATGATGGCAGTGCAAAGTGTGAAAAAAGTAGCTGAAGCTGTTTTTTAACTATTTCGTTCGCAGTCGGTCGTAAATTATTGCTCAACTGAAACTAATATCGTATATTCGCAAAAAAAATAATACAGGAGTAAAATCACATCGTTGAACTAATTAATGGAGGAAAAGGTTATGGAAGAAAAAACCAGATATACAGATGAGGAGCTGGATGAATTCAGAAAAATCATCAATGAGAAACTGGAGAAAGCCAGAAAGGATTATGAAATGTTACGTAATGGCTTAACCAATCTCGACGGCAATGATGTGATGGATACTTCACCTACCTTTAAAGTGTTGGAAGAAGGTGCTGCCACATTGTCGAAAGAAGAGTCGGGCAGGCTCGCTCAGCGTCAGATGAAGTTTATACAGCATTTGCAGGCTGCTCTGATACGTATCGAGAATAAAACTTACGGTGTTTGCCGCGAAACAGGCAAGCTGATACCGAAGGAAAGACTTCGCGCGGTACCTCATGCTACTTTGAGCATCGAAGCGAAAAATCAAATGAAATAGTATTTTGAAATTTTTTTGACAATTCGGCAAAGTAGTCATGCTCAACGACTTTTTGCCGATTTGTTTTTATAAGACTTGTTACTTGTATGACGGTTACCCGTAAATCATTATTGCTGATTTTTATCATCTTGCTTGTTGACCAGATTAGTAAGTTCTACATCAAAATGAACTTTAGTCTGGGCGAATCAGTGCATGTTTTCGACTGGTTCAAGATTCATTTTATCGAGAACAATGGAATGGCCTTCGGTTTGGAGATTGTCGGGAAGCTTTTTCTGACTATATTCCGGATTATTGCTGTAGCCGGACTGGCATGGTTCATTTATACACTGATAAAGAAACAGGCTCGTACAGGTTTTGTGCTGGCAGTTTCTGCTTTGCTGGCAGGTGCTGCCGGTAATATCATCGACTCTGTTTTCTACGGGGTGATTTTCTCTGAAAGTACTTTCGGTCAGGTTGCAGTTCTGTTCCCTGAAGGTGGTGGATATGCGCCTCTTTTTTATGGGAAGGTGGTTGACATGCTTTATTTTCCGATTATCAAAGACAGCTTTGGACAGACCGTGTTTTTCAGTCCCGTTTTCAATATTGCCGATTCCGCGATTACTGTTTCTGCAGTAGTTATTTTGTTGTTTTTCCGTAAGGATTTGAATGAACATCTCGAATCGAAAAAAAAAACCGATGAAGTTGAAGGCCAAACAACATAACTCCCTCGTCTTGTGGCTGATATCAGCTGTTGTGCTGTTTCAGTTGTTTTCTTGCTCCGGGGATGATAATGATGTTATGAGCCGCAGCAAAATGAAACGTGTACTCGTTGATGTGCATTTGCTGGAGGGTGTCTTTGCCACCCAAAATCCTCCGCTCAGTGAGCGAGAACAGGTGTATTATTATCATGCCCTGTTCAGAAAACACAATACTACCAAAGAAGCTTTCGATTCAACATTGGCTTATTTTACAAGAAAGCCCAAGTCGTTTGAGCGACTTTATATCAGGGTGTTGAATGATTTAAACAGTCTGAACGATAAAGTGCTTGCCGGAAAGTTTCATCCGGTATTGCCTGATTCTCTCCTTAAAAGCACTTTGCAGTACGACATATGGCGCCGATCGTCCGATTTTGTGCTGGATAATGATTCCCTGCTGCATCTGCTTAAATTCAGTATTTCTGATCATGCTTTGATGACTCAGGATATTTATCACTGGCGTTTCAGAATAAGGATATCGCCACGTGATTCGAGTGAGCATATCTACGCGGCACTTCGCCTCCATTATGCCAATGGAGAGGTGGATAGCGTGATTCATCCGCTTCAAAGCGACAGTTTGTTGCGCCGTTACCGCTTTGTGTTTCCTGCAACGCGTTTAGCCAAAGTCGATTCAATTACCGGTGCATTCGTGGAAAGCGCAAAATTTGCCGGCATCAAACAAGTTTGGGTTGACAGTATATCCCTTAAGCGGGAATATCTGCCTGCCTTACAGGATAGTTTGAGATTGAAATTTGATTCATTGGCTGTTGGGAAATCCGATTCATTAGACGATATTGCTCTTCCCGAAGAACTGATTGTTGAGCCTCAGCTTAATATCATCGACCCAGATGATATGGACAGGCTGCCACAGAGAGATCCGCGCCGGATTAGAAGGGCAGAGGATGGCAGGATTGACGATCGCTAATTCTCCCTGCGCAATATTGCTGTGAAACGATATATCACACCGTTCTCACTTACTCCTTCAAGTTCAACAAGATAATTGTTTGCTTTGTCTGCTGTAAAGAAGTTAAGACTTATTTCACCATGCTCGTTGGTTTGCGCTTTGGGCTCCCAGTAAATGGTTGTGCGCAAGTCGGGTTTGTGTTGCCTGAATATGCTGTCAACTTCATATTTGGGCACATAAAAAGCCGATGGTAGCTGATATCCGAGTGGTGTAATATCTGCGATGCTCGGTGCTCTTTCGCGCTGAACAATTGCTCCTTTTTTTAAGGTGATGGCGATGGCACCGTTTCCTCCCCGCGATCCAAAAATGGATGCAGAAGCTCCCCTGAACAAGGCAATCTCTTCTATCTCGCTGACAGAAAGAAATCTTACATCATCAATATTGTCGTATTCTATGCCATCAACCATGAAAAGCGGTTGCCCTCCACCCCTGATTGAAACTCTTTCTCCATCAACCTGAACGCCCGGAAACATGGCAAGAATATCCAGCAACATAAATCCGGGATAATCGTCCAGTTTTTTCTGATCAAAGGTGATGTCGGCCATTCCCGAGTAAAAATGTTGTGTGCTCTCCGTTTTAGATTGTCCTGTTACAGTAAATTCATTCAGATTAATGACCAGCATACCGCCTTCGGTATAATACCGTTCCTTGCTTAACATCAAATAGTCATCTTCAGGAAGATTTTGTGGTACTTCCCGAAATGGAATATCGATTCTTGATGAGGGAAAAATATCAGGGTCGGGAATGATTTCAACATCAGCTATTCTGCTGCGCGATTGAGCTTTGAGTATAAATGTTGTGCTGTCGGGAAACTCGATACCGCTTATTTCAAAACGTCCCAGACTGTCAGTTGTCGCTAATCGAACCTGATTTTTGTAATCGCTAAGCATGATAATGCCACTATTGCGTGCAGGTCGGTTGAATAAATTCAATACTTTTCCCGAGATTGTTTGTCCAATTTCCATGTAATGAGGGTGTTCGGGAGTTCTTCCCTTCACCATATCAGCGGTGTTGAAACGTCTCCATCCCTGTGTTAGCATGAGAATGTCTGTTTTTTCGCGGGTGGCCGGACTGTCATCTTTGAAGTATTCTTGTGGGTCCTCGATATAGCCTTTAAGTTCAGAGCTAAGCAGCAGATAGGTGAAGATATTGTCTCCCACGCTATCCGGTTTCACTAATTCATTGTCGGTTATACTTATCGAAAAGCTTCCTGTGGCCGGACTTGCATCCGGCTCGGTTAGTTTGAAATTCAGCTTTACCGGAGCCCTCCTTCCGTAGCGGTTGCGGTCGCTTTGCATGGTTATTTCGGGCAGACTGAAATTCCGAATGAAAAGTAATCGTTCACAGTATGTGTTTCCTAATGAGTCGATTACCGAATACGAAGTCACCCCTGCAGGCAGGAAGCTTTCAGGCAATTGTCCTTCGGTATTTGTAAATGGCAGCGTAAGGTAAACGATGCCCCTTGAATGAATCATCAGGTACAGCGAGTCCGACGGCATGGTACTTTGATTCAGCAATCGGTAGTAGGTACGCCCCCTATTCGATTGAAGTTGTAGTACAATGCCTTCAGGAGCAGTTGCGGGGAGGTCGATTCGCTTTGTCAGGCCATTTTTGTCTTTTACAATGGCATGATAAACCTCTCCGGGATAAGTTTTTAGTACCAGTTTTCCCATCCCCTTGTGCGTTGTTTTAAACCCGGCAACAACTTCGTTATTCTGATTCAGTATTTCTCCGCTGACCTCCGTTGAAAGTCCGTCGCTGCCAATGGCCTTGAACCCTATTGTTTGCATCTGGTCATTTAGGAACACACCACTCTCAGGGAAAAACTGCAAGTCGAAATCATTGTTAGTCTCAGGAAACGGAATAATCCGATGCAGCCTCAAACCTGTTTGATCAACCAAAATTTCAGGATCGCCCATACGCTTATCGTATGGGATGGTAGTTTCCACGCGACCCTGAGCATTTGTTTTAAGCCTTTGGCCGCCCGATTGTAGTTTTGTGGATCCAATCCGAACCTCCAAATCAGGTAACGGTCTGCCAAAGGTGCTTGTAACTGTCAGTGTAAGAGGGATTCTTCCTCTGTCGGGAGTCCCGAAGCTGTGTGTCAATCGCGCGCGGTCGTCCAATTCGTTGCCAATATACAGCTTCTTTGAGAAGAAAAAATCAACGGTAGCATTTATCATCCAGTTGGTATATGCTCTCAGGATGTATTCATCGGGTTGTATTTCAGCTGGAATAGGAATTCTGCCTGCCAGTCCTGCCGAATCGCGGCGGATTTTTACCCGCTGAATGATATTGTTTTGCTTGTTTATCAATTCCACGTACACAAACCGACTGCGGGTGTCGGGCTTGTGGGTGGCAGCATTTACAAGATGAGCCCTGAACCAGATATCCTCACCTGCGCTGTAATATGGTTTGTCGGTATGAAGGTAAACTTTCTCCTGCGGCGCACCATGCCAAAGGGCTGAAAAGCGAGAAGCAATGGTGGTTGTCAGGTTGCCGGAAGAGGCATAAGCCGGGGGTATGCATAACATGACAGCTATACTCAGAAAAACCAGGCAAAGTGAGTTCTTCATAATAGATTGTTTGCACAGTCTGACTGAAAATAGCTGTCAGGGTTTAATTTCCTATCTCAGACAAGAATTTTATTCTTACCAGGCGTATTTCAATTGAATCAAAATCATCTTCTCCAAGCTCATTTAGAGCATCCTCAATCTTGTCAGTTTCTGCAGTTTTAAAATAATCAAATATCTCATCGACATGGTCGGGTTCCATAACCTCACGAAGGAAATAGTCGATATTTATTTTGGTGCCGGAGTAAACGATTGCTTCAATCTCATCCAGCAGCTCGTGCATGTCAAGTCCTTTGGAAAGTGCGATGTCGTCCAGCGCAATTTTACGGTCGATTGATTGAATAATTGAAACCTTCAGTTTTGATCTGTTGGGTAAAGTGCGTACTCTGAGGTCTTCGGGACGCGTAATTTCATTCTCCCGCACGTGTTCTTTAATCAGTTTCAGGAATTCCTCGCCATAGCGTTTGGCTTTGCCTGCTCCCACACCGGGGATATTTTGCAGTTCATCCATGCTGATGGGGTAGGTTGTGGCCATGGCCTCCAACGATGGGTCCTGGAAAATTACAAAAGGCGGAACCTCCAGCTTCTTCGAAAGTTTTTTACGTAAGTCTTTCAGAATAGAAAACAGTACATCGTCGGCTGCACAGGTGCCACCGGAACTTTTTACTGCCGGTTCATCATCGTCATCCTCAAATTCAGTATCTTTTACCACAGGGAAACTAGTGGGCTTGCTCATATATGCTTTGCCCGGCGCTGTTAGCTTGAGTAGTCCGTAGTTCTCAATATCTTTCGAGATAAAACCCGAAATCATTGCCTGCCGGATGATAGCATGCAGCAGTTTTTCATCCTCATCGGAAGCAGCGCCGAAGTTTTCCAGTTCATCGTGTTGATACGATTTAACGTGCGACGTTTCATTCCCTTTCAGGATGTCGACAATATGTTCTGCTTTGAATTTTTCTCTAACAACCTGGATTGTCTCCATTATCAGGCTTAATAGTTCCTGACCCTCAACTGTTTTCTTTGGTTTCATACAATTATCACAACTTCCACAATTATCTTCTTTATAAACTTCTCCAAAATAATGGAGGAGCAATTTCCTTCGGCACACAGCCGATTCGGCATAAGCCTGAGTTTCGAGCAGCAACTGGTTACCTATTTCCTGTTCTGCCACTGCCTTGCCCTGCATAAACTTCCTGAGTTTATCCAGATCTTTATATGCATAATATGCAATACACTGCCCTTCGCCGCCATCTCTTCCGCTGCGGCCTGTCTCCTGGTAATACCCTTCCAGACTTTTGGGCATATCATAGTGAATCACGAAACGAACATCCGGTTTATCGATACCCATACCAAAAGCGATGGTTGCAACGATGACCTGCACTTTCTCCATCAGAAATTTATCCTGATTTTCGGTACGTACTGATGAGTCCATACCCGCATGATAAGGCAGTACTGAAATGCCGTTCACTTTGAGAGTCTCAGCGAGTTCTTCAACTTTTTTGCGACTCAGACAATAAATAATACCTGATTTTCCACTCTGCGAGCGGATATATTTAATAATTTCCTTTTCTACGTTATTGCCCTTGTTTTTTACTTCATAATACAGATTGTCTCTGTTGAACGAAGATTTATAAACCGTGGCTCCAATCATACCCAGGTTTTTCTGGATATCGTGCTGCACCTTGGGGGTAGCCGTTGCAGTCAGGGCTATCAGCGGAGCAGTTCCAATATCGTTGATGATGGGTCTGATGCGGCGATATTCCGGACGGAAATCATGTCCCCATTCCGAGATACAGTGCGCTTCATCAACCGCGTAAAAAGAAATTTTGATGTTTTTGAGAAACTCGATATTCTCTTCTTTAGTTAGCGACTCAGGAGCAACATAAAGTAATTTGGTTTTTCCTGAAACGATGTCGGCCTTAACCGTTTCGATGGCTTGTCGCGACAATGACGAATTCAGAAAGTGAGCAATCCCGTCTTCTTCGCTGAAATTGCGCATGGCATCAACCTGATTTTTCATCAAAGCGATAAGAGGAGAAATCACGATTGCGGTACCTTCCATCAGCAGCGACGGTAGCTGATAGCACAAAGATTTGCCTCCGCCGGTTGGCATTAATACGAATGTATCATTGCGATCCAGAACATTTTGTATAATAGCCTCCTGATTCCCTTTGAAAGAATCAAAGCCAAAATACTTTTTGAGTTGTACTGTTAATTCTGAGTGAGTTATCATGCCAAAACTGGTTTCTGAAATCGGGTTACGAAATTAGTATAAATATTGGTAAAAGCTAATTATTTACCCAAAAAAAACGTTTTTTTTCTCATTCCAATCAATACCCCTGTCGTCCTTAGACAAAGCAAAATTAGAAACAGATTTTAAATATGCAAGAGCTTTGCGAAAAAAATAAAATAAATAGGGCAAAATTGCCCTGATAGTAATCACATTCACCCTGAAGATATCTGCAATTATCCTCATTATTATGTCCAATATGATGCTGTTGCCTTTGATTTATGATTGATTTTGCTTCGTTTTGTTTTGTGCAATTGTATTTATGTATTGTTTAAATGTTAAATAATTAAACTTTTTGATTTGTAAGTTGCTGATAATGTGTTTATTTTGAG
>CAYMDE010000028.1:0-20819 GCA_964389115.1 uncultured Paludibacter sp.
CCGGGTTATTCAACAGGCGAAGTGAACGACATTTATCCACTGATGCATGTGCTTGATTTGCCCGTGTTTGATATTTCATCTACAGCAATAAGAGAAGCGATTAAGATGCAAAAAGACACCCGCGAGTGGCTAGATCCGCGGGTGAAAAATTTCATTCAATCCAATAAGCTATATCGATGAATCAGAGATATGGGTTATGTGTTTTTTCATAACCGATTGTTGTTGATGGTCCATGACCAGGGTACACAATAGTATCCTCGGGCAAACCCAGTAATTTTTGATGAATTCCTGTTATTAACAAGGCATAATCGCCCTGTTCGAGATCAGTTCGTCCAATTGAGCCCTGAAAAAGAATATCACCACAAAAAAGTGCATTTTGTGCTTTATTATAAAACGCTAGATGACCCGGAGCATGTCCCGGCACATGAATGCATTTAAGCTCCATATTTCCTGCCTTAACAACATCACCCTCATTCAGATACGCACCTAATTCCTGCGCATCTTCATTGATAGGAAAGCCGAAAATGATGGCTTTGGCTTTCACCCTTTCAAGCAGAAACTCGTCGGATGGATGTGCTTCCGGCTTAACACCGTAGGTTTCATACATGAAACGGTTTCCGAACTGATGATCGAAATGGAGGTGGGTATTGATAAGGCGTTTGACAGTAAGATTGTTACTCTCAATGTAATCCTGTAAAATACTTTTTTCTCTTGCATTGAAGCAGCCTGCATCAATAACTATGGCCTCAGAAGTTTCATCATGAATAACATAGCTGTTAACCATGACGGGGTTGAAAGTAAATTTTTTAATTATCATGACCGGGATTTTCCAGATAGGGGTTTAAAATATCTTCGTAATTATAGAAACCATTTCCTTTTTCAATAAGATTTTGCGCAACGAATATCACGCCGTTACCAAATGCCTCACGCGAAATAGATTCGTGTATTAATCTTATTGTCTGGTATTTAAATCCAAAAATTACCTGATGTTTGCCAACTATCCCTCCGGCTCTCACCGAATTGATTTTATTTCTTTTTAATCCGAGAGATTCTGCAATTTTGATGGCAGTTCCCGATACTCCATGCTTTTGCTTGAAATGTTCCTCAACAATCTCTATGTCAACGAAAGGAGCAATTTTTTTCAGGAACTTGGCAGCAAAAATCAGATAGTTCACCCCCAGGGTAATGTTTGGCGACCAAAATACCGTTGTTTCTAACGAAAGTTCTTTTAAAAAGTTCAGTTCTTTTTCTTCATAATGCGAAACGGCAGAAATAATTTTAACCTTACGTGTTGCAGCCACTCTGCCATATGAATATATGCCATTCTCACCTGAAAAATCAATGATGATATCAACAGGGTATTTGTCGAGCAATGTTTCCGGGTTTATATTCTGCGAAGAAAAAACCAATCCTTCATCTGAAGAAGCAATCTCAAGTATATCAGCAATTTTTCGTTTTTCTTGTCTGGGTGATTGCCGAAGAACCCACATCAAATTAGTGTCGGGATTTTTCAGAATCACAGAGGCAACTGCCTTACCTGTCTTTCCAAAACCAATCAGTCCGATTTTCATTGTAATTATTTTTTAGTGATGATTCATTCTCATGAATGCCTGAAAAGGCTTTCAAATATACGTAAAATTATTCGGTTAAGGCCGACCGTTTCTCATTTTATTCAAAATTTGACAGATTTGTATTGAATCATCAGAATAAAAAACATATCTTTGAAATGCCAATTAAAAACTATATTATATGAAAATGGAAGATGACGATTTACTGGTTTACGACGAAGATGAAGCAGTAAAATTTATCCAGAAATTTCTTTCGGAAGAAAGGTCGAATAACATGGACGAAACCAAGGTTGAATACGTACTCGACGTGATTTATGAGTATTACGACGAGAACGGACTTATCGACGAGGATACAACCGAAGAGGCAAGTATCGACGAGGAAGCCATGTTTCAGTACATAAGTAAATGTGCCAAAAAAGACAAAATGGATATTTCAGCCGAAGATATTCAGGCCATTTTGGAAGCTGAATATGAGTATGGTAAGTCGATTGGTGTTTACAGCTAATTGAGATTCTACCCATACCAATGTTCTGGTTTCTATATGGAATAATCCGCCTTTTGTCACTTTTGCCATTTAAAGTGATTTACCTGATTTCGGATTGCTTGTTTCCTTTCGTTTATTATCTGGCCCGTTACCGGCGTAAGGTGGTCAGAAAGAATCTTGTAAGCGCTTTTCCGGAGAAAGATATGGCCGGGATTGTGAAGATAGAAAAGCGATTTTATCGGTTTTTTATTGATATGATGCTCGAAACCATCAAGGAGATAAGCGCAAATACGGAGTCGATGAAGCAAAGGATGACATTTGGTAATATGGATTTGATTTACCGTCATCAAAAGGAGGGCAGGAGTGTGATGCTGATGATGGCGCATTATTGCAATTGGGAATGGAACACGGTATTTTGTCTTGATTCGCCTGAAAACTACAAGGGTTATCCCATTTATCAACGACTGACTGATAGCAGGTTTGATAAACTAATGCTTCGTCTGCGAAGTCGGTTCGGTGCAATCACAATCGAAAAGGACGATCTTTTTCGGGAAATGATCAAGATGCGTCAGGACGGAGTTCATGGTGTATTTGGTATGATATCAGATCAAAGTCCGATGGCCAAATATATTCGATACAGAATGCCATTCCTGAATCAGGATACACCGGTGTTTCTGGGGACTGAACAACTTGCCCGTAGATTCGATTATCCTGTTTATTATCTCAATGTGAAGCGCATCAAAAGAGGTTATTATCATGCTGAAATTGAACCTGTTTGTCTGAATCCGTCACAAACATCAGACTATGAAATAACGACCCTTTTTATGCAACGCCTCGAAAAGTCAATACACGAACAACCTGAATATTGGTTGTGGACACATAATCGCTGGAAACATGCCCGCAAAGATGCCTGAAATAGCCATAGTCATTCTCAACTGGAACGGTGCCGGATTTCTGAAACGTTTTCTGCCTGTTCTGATTGAACATTCCCGTATCCCGGGTGTAAAAATATATGTGGCTGATAATGGCTCTGCAGATGTTTCAGTTGCGATGTTGGAAACTGATTTTCCTGAGATTCAGTTAATTTTGTTTGACCATAACCATGGTTTTGCAGGAGGTTATAATGAAGCACTTCGACAGATAAGTTCTGATTATTACATCATTCTGAATTCTGATGTTGAAGTAACCGAAAATTGGCTTCCTCCGCTGATCGGATATCTTGAATCGAATCCTGATGTTGCTGCCTGCCAGCCAAAGATTTTATCGGAGTCGGGTCGGGATACTTTTGAGCACGCAGGTGCTGCCGGCGGTTTTATCGACATGCTCGGATATCCTTTTTGCAGGGGAAGGATTTTTAATGTGATGGAAAAAGACCATGGTCAGTACAACACAACCGCTGATGTTTTTTGGGCTACAGGTGCCTGCCTGGTAATAAGGGCTTCTGTTTTTCATTCATGTGGAGGATTCGATGCTGATTTTTTTGCCCACATGGAAGAAATTGATCTATGCTGGAGGATGAAAAGTCGTGGATATCGCATTGTTTGTGTACCTGCATCAACAGTATATCATGTTGGAGGCGGTACGCTCAATCAGGAGCATCCGCGAAAAACCTATCTCAATTTCAGAAATAATTTGTTGATGCTATACAAGAACTTGGCTGAGAAACAACTGAAGAAGGTTTTATTTATGAGGTTTCTACTCGACTATACCGCAGCCTTACAGTTTTTTATCACCGGTAAAAGAGAAAATGCATCGGCTGTACTTAAAGCCCGCAAGGACTATCGATTGATGGTAAAAATTTTTAGTGCACGAAGGGCTGAGAATCTAAAACTATCTTCTACAGATTCAATACCTGAGATTTACCCCAAAAGCATTTTACTCCGGTTTTATTTGCAGGGCAAAAAGCGTTATACTGATTTGTAGTTGTCATTTCTTCTTTTTTCTGCCCCCATTATCTTCTATCGATTTTTCGTAGATGATTGATGTCAGATTGTGCTCAAGACAATAATCGATAATAACTTCCAGAAACTGTTTTCCATACTTGCTTACTTTGGTTTTGCCCAAGCCGTGTATCAACAGTAATTCCTTTTCTGTAGTTGGGAGATATTCGGCCATTTCCTGAAGTGTTTTGTTAGCTGCCACAACATACAAAGGGATGTCGCCCGGTTCGCAGATTTTGTTTCTGAGTGCTAAAAGTTTGTTGTATAATATCGGATTTTTTATCTGAATGTTTTTTCCCGCACTTGTTTTAGAATAGGCATTGACATTAAAATCAGGCAGAACAAACTTATTTCTGATTTCAAAATATTGTGAAGGTTGAAACGGATGCTTCAAATTTTTTATCAAATGATTCTTTAGAGTCAGAGCTTCGAAAATGTTTTTGATGTTTTCATTGTATTCTTTCGCGTTTTCTTTGCTGTCGGTACTTGCAGGAGATGCGTTCAGGATTTTAAGAATTGAATTATTCTTTGCAGCAAAGTATTGGAAAGATGCATCCAATCGCCCGGCAAGATAATCTTCGTTAATTGGATTTGCCCTGAAAATCTGATTGAGCTGATCTTTAAACTGATTGCCTGTTTCATCATTCGACCGAAGTTCTAAAAGCAAATTATTCAAATAACCCAGTGTTTCCTTGTTGAACGAACCGGATTCTTTTTCCGCCAGCTGAATCAGTTTTCTGCAAAATCTTATTTCATCCTCAAATCCATACAACTTGTGCAGAAGTTGTTCCCGGTACTGAGAGCTTGTATCAGATAATATCTTTTCCAAGGTTTCAGCAGGGGCTTTGTGACTCTCAAAATCGACGATACGATTGTCGTTTTGCAGACTGTAGGGATTGATTCTGCTTTTGAGTACGATACCTTCGAGCGTAGTGCAACGACTTAGCGCAACATAAACTTGTCCGGCTGCAAAAGCATCACCCGCATCAATAACTGCTTTGCTGAATGTAAGTCCCTGACTCTTATGAATAGTGATTGCCCATGCCAGTCGCAACGGGAACTGGATAAACTTTCCAATTACATCTTCATGAATGTTGAGCGTTTTCGGGTCACTACTGTAACTGATATTTTCCCATTCCATTCTGGTGAGTTTTATTTCAGCATTATCTTCAGGACAGTGAATAGTTATTTCATCATCATTCAAATGCTTGATAATACCGGTTTTCCCGTTGTAAAAACGACGAGGAGTTTCGATATCGTTTTTAATAATCATCACCTTTGCACCTGTTTTCAACATTAGGTCCTTGTCTGTGGGGTAACTCTTTTCTCCGAAGTCGCCTTCAATCGTTGCGCTATAGCAAACAGCTTTTCCGGGAAGTTTCTCCATCTCATCTGCATTCATCTTATCAGCCTTGTAGTTGTGCGTGGTTAAAGTGATGTAACCATCATTGTCATCAGGTTTAAAATCAGGCTGATATCTACTCATCAGCATTTGAAGACCGTCATTTGAAAGGCAGTTGTTTCTTACTTCATTTAAAATTCTGATGAAATCGGCATTGCTTTGTCTGAAGATTTTATCAAACTCAATATATAAAGGTGCATTTTGCATCATTACCTGCGAATGAAAGAAATAAGGGGAAGGGTAGAAGCTGTTTAAAACTGCTTTATCATCTTCTGTAACCACGGGTGAAAGCTGAAAAAGATCTCCGAAAAAGATTACCTGAACACCACCGAATGGTTGACTGTGACGATAGCGGATACTTCTGAGGATGGTATCGACAGCATCGAGTGTATCAGCTCTGACCATGCTAATTTCATCGATGACCAATAGTTCCAGTTCCTGCAGCACTTTTCTTCTGTTGGCACGTATTCTTGACTTTTCAATCAGGTGTTTTTTGCCTTCCTGATTCGGAGTGAAGGGAGTAAAAGGTAGTTGAAAAAAGGCATGCATGGTAGTTCCGCCGGCATTGATTGCTGCGATACCCGTTGGTGCAACGATGGCCATTTGTTTGCCTGTTATAGCTTTTAGTTGCCTCAGAAAAGTTGTTTTACCCGTCCCTGCTTTTCCGGTAATAAAAATTGTTTGATTGGTACCGGTAACAAAGTCACGTGCCAAATTATAAAATGGACTATTGAAATCTTTCATCACGACTCTCAGTTAAATCTTTCGGGTGCAAATATGGCGATAAAAAGCCATTAGACAACAATTTCAGGTACGTAAAGGGTAAAAAAATAGCCTGCAAAACAGCAAGCTATTCTTTTTGTTGATTTGAGTAGTCGTTTTTTACGACAACATACTTAGTAATATACCTGCAGCAACTGCTGACCCAATAACTCCGGAAACATTCGGAGCCATGGCATGCATGAGTAAGTGATTGTTTCTGTCGGCATGAATACCTTGTTCCTGAACCACCCTTGCTGAGTCGGGAACAGCAGAAACCCCTGCGGCACCAATAAGCGGATTGATTTTTTGATCTCCTTTGAGGAATACATTCATTAGTCGCGCAAACAACAAACCTGCTGATGTGGCGATGATAAATGAAACGGCTCCAAGTCCGAATATCTTCATGGAATCAAGCGTCAAAAATCTGTCGGCTTGTGTCGATGCTCCCACTGTCATACCAAGCAAAATAGTGATGGTATTGATGAGTGCAAAACGGGCAGTCTCAGCAAGTCGCTCGGTTACCCCTGATTCTTTCAACAGGTTACCAAAGAACAACATTCCCAGCAGTGGCAATGCACTTGGCGAAATGAAAGTGGTAAGCAACATTCCTATAATCGGGAAAGCAATTTTTTCCGTTTTGCTCACAGCACGTGGAGGTTTCATTCTGATGGTTCTTTCGTGCTTTGGAATAAGCAATCTCATTACCGGAGGCTGAATAAGCGGAACCAGAGCCATATAGGAGTATGCTGCGATAGCGATGGCTCCAATCAGTTCCGGCGCGAGTTTGGACGAAAGGAAAATCGCTGTTGGTCCATCGGCACCCCCAATAATAGCAATCGCACCCGATTGTTCAGGAGTAAAGCCAAGAGCGTAAGCACCAATAAATGTGAGGAATATACCCATCTGGGCAGCAGCACCCAGCAACATCAGTTTTGGATTGGAGATAAGAGACGAAAAGTCGGTCATGGCGCCAATACCCAAAAATATCAGCGGTGGGTACCAACCATTAACAACTCCACCATACAGGATACTCAGAACCGAATTTTCCTCATAAATACCAATGTTGTAACCGGGAGTAAAAGGAATGTTTCCGATGATAATCCCGAACCCGATAGGTATAAGTAGTAGTGGTTCCCAATGCTTTATAATTCCTAGCAGGATGAAAACAATACCGATGGTTATCATCAGCAGGTATCTGAACTGAAAATTAGCAAAGCCGGTATTTTTCCAGAACTCACCTAAGCTATCCCAAACCGATCCGTCGGCTGCTCCTGAGC
Organism: uncultured Paludibacter sp.; assembly: GCA_964389115.1. GTDB lineage: Bacteria > Bacteroidota > Bacteroidia > Bacteroidales > Paludibacteraceae > Paludibacter. The sequence continues at coordinate 7,434 of CAYMDE010000028.1, forward strand.
TTTGTGCGAACAAAGTAAACGGAGCAACCAAAGCTATCAGAATGAGTAAGATGCTGAATTTCTTTAGTTTGTCAGTTTGTATCATGATTATTCGATTTCAAATAAAACCTCATCCTGCAGGACTGATTTTCCTGCCGGAGCGCATACTTTAGTGATTTTTCCGTTTCTTTCAGCCAGGATGTTATTTTCCATTTTCATGGATTCCATAACCATCAAAATATCACCTTCTTTAAAAGTGTCGCCTACTGAAACATTTACTTTCAGGATATTTCCGGGAAGAGGAGATTTGATTGCTTTCGAACTTGGTTTTTTGCTTTCTGAAATGGGACTTAGGTTTTCTTTGACTCTCTGGTCACCCATTTTTGTATTAACCTCCTTGCGTACAAGTACAACAGGGGTTTTGGAAGTTTTCACTTCCTGATTAATTGTTACAGTGTATGGAGTTCCGTTAACTTCGATATCGGCTTTTTCTCCTTCTATTTTGCGTACTCTCACGGCATATTCACTGCCATTGATTGTAAAACTGAATTTTTTCATACCTAAACTAATTACTTATTAAATTTGGAAAGCGGGAAGGGGATGAGTAATTACCTTAAATGACTCATACCATAAATTTTTGAATTCCAGGGAGAGTAGCGTCTTTCAATCTTTTTGATTGTAATAACATTACTTTCTTCATCGTGTACATCACTCAGGATAAGATGCAGTGCCATAGAGATGGCAGCCATTTCTTCTCCGGTGATTTCATTCTCAGTCAATTCTTTTCCGCTTTCTAAAGCTGCTTTTTTCATTTTCAGCTTCACGGATCTGCGGGCAATTTTTGCAACTAATGTAAATGCAATAACCAGCAGCGTTAAAGCAGTGAATACTACCAGAATCCCAAAAGCGGATTCCAGCAGTATATCACTAAATTGTTCAATTCTCAATAAAGTCATTGTCAGAATTATAATGGAATATTACAATGTTTCTTCGGAGGATTGGTAACCTTCTTAGTTTGCAAAGCCTGGAAGGCTCTGATAACTCTGAAACGTGTATTCCTTGGTTCAATTACATCATCGATATAGCCATAAGATGCAGCCTGATAAGGGTTTGCAAATTTTTCGTTGTATTCTGCTACTTTTTCTGCGATGAATTTGGTTTTTTCTTCAGCATTGCTAATTGCTGCAATTGCTCTACCTTCCAATACTTCGATAGCACCGGCAGCACCCATTACAGCAATTTCGGCAGTTGGCCATGCGTAGTTAAAGTCGCCACGAAGTTGCTTACAGCTCATCACGTCGTGTGCACCACCGTACGATTTACGCAATGTTACAGTAACTTTTGGTACAGTAGCCTCGCCGTAAGCAAAGAGAAGTTTAGCACCGTGAGTAATGATACCGGCATATTCCTGACCAGAACCCGGTAAGAACCCGGGAACATCTACCAACGTTAAAATAGGAATGTTAAATGCATCGCAGAAACGAACGAAACGAGCTGCTTTACGTGAGGCATCACAATCGAGTACCCCTGCCAGGAAGTTAGGCTGGTTGGCAACAATACCTACCGAAGCACCATTAAACCTTGAAAATCCAACGATGATGTTTCTTGCATAGTTGCGATGCACTTCAAGAAACTCTCCGTTATCAGCGATAGCATGAATTACATTCTTCATGTCGTATGGCTGATTCGGACTGTCTGGAATGATTTGGTTCAATTCATCATCAAGTCGGTCAATCGGATCCTGACAATCATATATCGGAGCTTCTTCAAGATTATTCTGAGGAAGGAATGAGAGCAGTTTACGAATCACCATTACTCCTTCTTCTTCGTTTTCAACTTTGAAGTGTGAAACGCCTGATTTTCCTGCATGAACATCAGCACCACCCAGATCTTCAGTCGAAATATCTTCTCCTGTTACGGCTTTTACAACTTTTGGTCCTGTAACGAACATGTAAGAATTATCTTCCGTCATCATCACGAAGTCGGTCAACGCAGGAGAATACACTGCACCACCGGCACACGGGCCGAAAATCGCAGAAATCTGTGGAATAACGCCTGAAGCCAAAATGTTTCTCTCGAAGATTTCAGCATAACCTGCCAAAGAAGTAACACCTTCCTGGATACGTGCGCCTCCCGAGTCGTTGATGCCAATTACAGGACAACCCATTTTCATAGCCATATCCATGATTTTGCAAATCTTCAAAGCCATTGTTTCAGAGAGAGAGCCTCCGAAAACAGTGAAGTCCTGTGCAAATACATATACTGTACGACCGTCTATGGTACCATGACCGGTAACCACACCGTCGCCAAGATATTTTTCTTTTTCTAAGCCGAAATTGTTACAACGGTGAGTTACAAACATGTCCAGTTCCTCGAAACTGCCTTCGTCGAGAAGCATGTCAATTCTTTCACGTGCTGTAAGCTTTCCTTTTGCATGCTGAGAAGCAATTCTTTTCTCACCACCACCTAATTTGGCCTGTACGCGCAGGTCAATCAGGTTTTTTACCTTTTGCTGGTTTTCCATATCTAATTAAAATTTTATTTATTCGGATCTTCGCATAATTCTGTTAACACACCAAATGTAGCTTTAGGATGCAGGAAGGCAATATTCAAACCTTCAGCTCCTTTGCGAGGAGTTTTGTCAATCAGTGTAACTCCTTTCTCAGCAAGAAAATCAAGACTCTGCTGTAAACCCTCTGCTGCAAATGCAAGATGGTGGATACCTTCGCCTTTTTTCTCAATGAATTTCCCTACAGGTCCTTCAGGATCAGTAGATTCAAGCAGCTCAATTTTAGTCTGACCAACTTTGAAGAATGCTGTTTTAACTTTTTGTTCTGCAACTTCTTCTACTGCATAACACTTTAGTCCGAGTACCTCTTCGTAGAACGGGATGGCAGTTTCAAGACTTTTTACTGCAATTCCCAAATGCTCAATGTGGGTTAATTTCATAAAAATATGGATGTATTTGTTGTAAATAATTTAATAACAATAAGTTGTGATTGTGAGTAAAAGTGGTTTTAAAGAAAAATTTCCTGAATTCAAATTTTCCGCAAATTTACTCAAAAATTATCTCATGCACAAAGGAAATATTGATTATTTTCAGCAAAATAATTACTTGTTTTACAGTTTTCGGCCATTTGATTTACAGGTTGATTTAAAAATACATTTTTAGCTTATGATTTATTTTAAAAGATAGAAAAGCTAATGCATTTCGAAAGATTTTATTTCCATTCTTATTATTTTTTGTGTTGTTAAACATATTATCATCTTGTTTGTTAGTAGAGTGTAAACAAAAACTATTTTTAATGGATACAAATAAAAGAATACCAAAAGAGATAGAAGAACTGGAAAATGAAGAATGGTTCTACTCGCTCGATTATGTGTTACAACAGTGGGGTCCCGAACGTGTAGTGGAGTTGCTTCGACAGTTGCAGGTTCGTGCACACAAAGCAGGTGTTGAACTTCCTTTTACTGCCAATACCCCGTATATCAATACGATAAACAGATCGAAGCAGCCGCCTTATCCGGGCAACAGAGAGATTGAGCGCTTAATTAAGAGCGTTATCCGCTGGAATGCCATGGCGATGGTAGTAAAGGCTAATAAAAATGAAAATGGAATTGGAGGGCATATTTCGACTTATGCTTCAGTGGCAACGCTTTTAGAAGTGGCATTTAATCACTTTTTCCGAGGAAGAGGTGATGGTCATGATGGTGATATGATTTATTTTCAGGGGCATGCTGCTCCGGGTATCTACTCCCGTGCATTCCTCGAAGGTCGCTTGTCTGCCGAACAACTAAACAATTTCCGTCGTGAGTTGAATAAGTCCGGTGGCTTGTCATCATATCCTCACCCATGGCTGATGCCAGATTTTTGGGAGTTTCCTACGGTATCGATGGGACTCGGACCTATCATGGCAATTTATCAGGCGAGGTTCAATAAATACCTGGAAAACCGCGGACTGAAAGATACTTCACGTCAGAAAGTGTGGGCATTTTTAGGTGATGGTGAAACTGATGAGCCGGAATCACTGGGTGCTATTACGCTTGCATCACGCGAAAAATTGGATAACCTGATTTTTGTTATCAACTGTAACTTACAGCGACTTGATGGTCCGGTTCGTGGTAACGGAAAGATTGTACAGGAACTTGAAGCAGTATTCCGTGGTGCAGGTTGGAATGTAATCAAAGTTCTTTGGGGTGGCGACTGGGACGAGTTGATTGAGAAAGATACGAAAGGTAAGCTGGTGAAACGAATGGGTGAAATTGTGGACGGTCAGTCGCAAAAATTCTCCATAGCACAGGGCGATTACGTGCGCAAAGAATTCTTCGGTGTGGATGATGAGTTGCTCGATATGGTTAGTCATTTGTCGGACGAACAGATTCGCAAGATGAAACGTGGTGGTCACGATCCCGAAAAGGTATTTGCTGCCTATAATGCTGCCGTGCATCATAAAGGTCAGCCAACCGTTATTCTGGCCAACACCATCAAAGGTTATGGTTTGGGCGAAAGTGGTGAAGGAAAAAATATTACGCACCAACAGAAAAAGCTTAATGAAGATGAGTTGAAGGACTTCAGGACCCGTTTCGGAATTCCTATTTCTGATGATGATGTGGCAAAAGCTCCATTCTATAAATTGCCGGATGATTCTCCTGAAATGGAGTACCTCAAAAGACGACGTCAGGAATTGGGAGGCTATGTTCCACAGAGAATTGTGGATGTTCGCCCGATTAAAACTCCTCCCGAAGATGTGTTCAAAGAGTTTTATCAAAGCTCCGAAGGTCGTGAGTTGTCAACCACCATGGCATTTGTTCGTATTCTAACCAAATTACTTAAAGATAAAGAAATTGGTAAACTGATAGTACCCATTGTACCTGACGAAGCCCGTACTTTCGGTATGGAAGCGCTTTTCCGTCAGTTGGGAATTTATTCAAGTGTTGGTCAGCTTTACGAGCCTGTTGACAAGGAGTTGTTACTATATTATAAAGAAGCGAAAGACGGCCAGATTCTGGAAGAAGGTATTACTGAAGCCGGTGCCATGTCGTCGTTCATTGCATCCGGAACATCATACGCTACTCATGGCTTGAACATGATGCCGTTTTTTGTTTATTACTCAATGTTTGGAATGCAACGTGTAGGAGATTTGGTGTGGGCTGCTGCCGATATGAGTGTTCGTGGATTCCTTGTGGGTGGTACTGCCGGTCGCACAACGCTTGCGGGTGAAGGACTTCAGCATCAGGATGGTCAGAGCCACTTGTTAGCAATGCCTGTTCCCAACCTGGTTGCCTATGATCCTGCTTTTGCCTACGAGCTGGCTGTGATTATTCGCGATGGTATCCGCCGCATGTATGAGGAGCAGGAAAAAGTGTTCTATTACATCACCATCATGAACGAAAACTATCCGATGCCCGCCATGCCTGAGGGTGTGAAAGATGGTATCCTGAAAGGTATGTATTTGTTTAAGGAAGGTGCTGAAAATGCGACCGGACTTACAGCTAACCTGCTTGGTAGTGGTACTATCATGAATGAAACACTCAAGGCTGCCGAGATTCTGGAGGAAAAGTATGGTGTTTCAACAAACGTGTACAGCGTGACAAGTTACAAAGAGTTACGTCAGGATGCACTCGATGTTGAGCGTTACAATCTGTTACATCCTGATAAGGAAAAAACTCCCTATGTATCAACATTGATTCAAAATGAGGGTGTTATCGTGGCAGCTTCGGATTATGTGAAAGCATTGCCTGATATGATTTCTAAATGGATGCCTAAAAAGGTATATTCTCTTGGTACCGATGGTTTTGGTCGCAGTGAGGGTCGCAATGAGTTGCGCGATTTCTTCGAAGTAGATGCCAAACATATCGTATTCACTACTTTATATGCGCTTTATAAAGAAGGTAAACTGAAGGTGACAGAGATTAAGAAAGCAATGAAAGAGCTGGGTATCAGTTCGGATAAGTTGAACCCGATGCATTCATAAAACTGAAAGTGATGAAAAGTTTTAAAATACCTGAATTAGGTGAAAATATACAGTCGGCAACAGTAATCAAAGTGCTGGTTGCCGTTGGCGATACAGTGAAAGAGGATCAGCCTGTGCTGGAACTGGAAACCGACAAAGCAACCATAGAGGTTCCTTCTGATGTTGTTGGAAGGATTACCGAAGTGCTTGTTGCTGACGGGGATCAGGTTTCGATTGGACAGGAGATATTCCGTTTGGAAGAAGGGAGTGGAGATAAAGAAGAAGTTAGGGAAGTTAAGGAAGTTAGGGAAGTTAAGGAAGTTAAGGAAGTTACGAATGTAGAAGTTTCTGTTCCTGAGTCGACTCCTCTAGTACCTGCTGCTCCTGCTGAAATACCTGCTGCTTCTGCCTCAAAAGTTATCCCTGTGGAAAATCAGCCTCCTATTTTGCAAAATGCTGCTCCTGCAGCGCCTTCGGTGCGTAGGTTAGCACGCGAAATTGGTGTGGATGTGAATCAAATCAAAGGTTCCGGTCCGGGTGGTAGAATTTTGCTCGACGATGTGAAAGCATTCAGCAAAGCGATGCATCTGCAACGCAATGAAAGGCAACATATCAGTGTTGAGCAGCATCAGGAGCCCTTGCCCGATTTTAGTCGTTTTGGCGAAGTGAAGGTAGAGGCGATGTCGAATATCCGCAGGAAAACAGCTGAGCACTTAAGTTATGCATGGCATACGATTCCGCATGTAACGCAATTTGATAAGGCTGATATTACGCAACTGGAGGAGTTCAGAAAATCGTATAGCAAGACTGCTGAAAAATATGGTGTAAAACTAACGGTTACAGCCATTCTGGTGAAAGTGATTGCATCGGCTTTGAAGAAATTCCCGCAATTTAATGCCAGTGTCGATATGCAAAACAAATCGGTCGTTTACAAACAATATTATAATGTAGGGGTCGCTGTAGATACCGAGTATGGTTTGATAGTGCCTGTTGTGAAAAATGCCGATAAACTGAACATCATTGAAATCGCCAAAGAAATCAATGATCTGGCTGAAAAAGCCCGCATCAGAAAAACAGCCATTGCTGATCTTCAGGGCGGATGTTTTACCATCACCAATTTGGGTGGAATAGGCGGAACATCGTTTACCCCAATCGTGAACTCGCCGGAAGTTGCAATTCTGGGTGTGTCGCGTGGTGCGATGGAGCCTGTTTATATCGATGGTAAATTTGAAGCACGCATGATGTTGCCGCTTTCGTTGTCATACGATCACCGCATTATCGACGGAGCAGATGGTATTCGTTTCCTTCGTTGGGTGATAGAAGCTCTTGAGAATCCGTTGAAACTGATTGTTGAAGGTTAATGTGGTTCAATAAAAAAATATAATTATGAAGTTAGTAGTAATAGGGGGAGGTCCCGGTGGATATGCAGCAGCGTTTTATGCTGCCGATCTGGGCATGGAAGTTACCCTCATAGATATGGAAAAAAATCCCGGTGGTGTATGTTTGTACAGGGGATGTATTCCTTCCAAAGCTTTGCTGCATGTTGCCAAACTGATTAATGAAACGCGTGAGGCAAAGCATTGGGGTATCGAATTTGGCGAACCTAAAATTGATTTAGATCAGTTGCGGGCATTCAAAAACAAAGTGGTAAGTAAGCTTACCGGTGGATTGGGTGTGCTGAGCAAACAACGCAAAATCAATTTTGTGCAGGGAAGAGCATCTTTTGCTTCTTCCAATTCCGTTACAGTTAAAAAAGAAGATGGTTCGACAGAAGAAATCTCTTTCGATAAAGCCATCATTGCAACCGGTTCTGTTATCGCTACCATTCCATCGTTGCAGGTTGAAAGTAAAAGATTGCTGAATTCAACATCAGCGCTCGAATTACCTGCAATTCCAAAATCATTGCTGGTTATCGGAGGTGGATATATTGGACTTGAATTAGGTTCTGTATACTCTGCCCTGGGATCGAAGGTTTCGGTGGTTGAGTTTATGGACAGGATTTTACCGGGAGCTGATCAGGATTTGGTTGGACATCTTCAGAAGAGACTGACAGCTGCATTTGATAAAATCATGCTCGAATCGAAAGTGGTGGGCATTGCGGAAGCTGCCGATGGTTTAACTGTCAAAATTGAAGATAAATCGGGCAACATAACAGAGCAAACATATGATTATGTGCTGATGTCGATTGGTCGTAAACCGCAGACCGCAGGACTTGGTCTCGAAAACACCAATGTTCAGGTGAATGAAAGGGGTTGGGTTGTGGCTGATAGCTCGCTGAAAACAAACGACGAGAATATCTACGCTATTGGAGATATTGTTGGTGAGCCCATGTTGGCGCACAAAGCATCTCACGAGGCGAGGGTAGCAGTCGATGCCATTACAGGCAAACGTTCAGCGTTCGAACCTTTGGCAATTCCGGCAGTTGTGTTTACCGATCCTGAAATTGCATGGGCAGGTATCACTGAAGCCCAGGCAGTGCAAAAGGGAATCAAGTTCGTTACAGCTAAGTTTCCATGGGCAGCCAGTGGTCGTGCCGTTACACTCGACAGGAATGATGGTCTGACAAAGATTATTGTTGATCCTGATACGGAAAGGGTGCTGGGTGTTGGTATTTCAGGTCCCGGTGCAGGTGAAATGATTGCCGAGGGAGTGCTTGCCATTGAAATGGGAGCCACAGTAAAAGATTTGGCTTTAACAATACATCCTCATCCTACATTGTCGGAAACAGTGATGGAAGCGGCGGAGTTATTTTTTGGTCATTCGTCGCATTTGTACAAGCCTTCAAAATAAAGTTTAGTCCGTAGTTTTGGTTTATTTGTGTTTCCGGTTCCTCAATAATTTTTGGGGAGCCGGATTTTTTTTAGCTCTGTGCAATCAACCCAAATTTTCTGTCATTCATAACTCTTTATCTTTCATTCATTTTGATTGAATTGCTCGATTTGTTTTGCAAAATTATTTTTGTTGCGAAATCCAAACACACATTTCATTCCGTCTAACAATAAAATCAAACCAAATGATGTAAGATTTGCGAAGCTTTAGTGTCTTTATACATGTACATTCTGATCAGAAAAACACTACTTCAACAACGAGCATCAATCATTAAACTAAAAAAGACTAATAATGAAAAGAGTTAATAATGCCATGTCAACGGCTTTCATGAGAAATAGTATGCTAATGCTGCTATCGTTATTTATAATGAATACGTTTGCAGAGACATCCTCAACCAATATCAAAGGTAAAATTCTCGATGAATTCGATAACCCTGTTGAGTTTGCTAATGCTGTACTTATAAATCCTGCAACAGGTGATATCGTTCGCGGTGAAGTTTCCAACGATAAAGGAGAATTCAACATTCAGAAGGTATCAAAAGGGGAGTATGTGCTCGCGGTAAGTATGCTCGGATATACCCGTTTTGTATCGGAGAAAATGCAGATTGATGGCAGAAGAAATACCATTGAGCAGGTGATAGTGCTTCACGAACAAACTGAAAGACTCAATGATGTTGTGATTACGGCCAACCGCGATTTTATTCAACAAACAGTAGATAAACTGGTTATTAATCCATCAGCATCAATAACCTCTGAGACGGAGTCAGTTTATGAGATTCTCTCGAAGCTGCCGGGTGTTTCAATCGATAGTAATGATAATATTACACTGAAAGGACTCAAAGGCGTTCGGGTTATGATAGATGATAAACCAACCTATTTATCAGCATCGCAGTTAGCTACCTTGCTTCGCAGCATGCAGGGAAAAGATGTGGAAAGAATCGAGATCATCGAAAATCCATCAGCTCGTTATGATGCAGAAGGTAATTCCGGTATCATAAACATAAAAACCAAACACCAGAAAGCGCCCGGGTTTAATGGAAGTGTTAACGGCGCTGTTCGCTTAGCCAGTAAATTTAGTTGGAACAGTGGAGTCGATCTGAATATGAACTATGGCAAACTAAATGTATATGGCAGCTTTGCAAACAATTCATGGTCGGGTTTCAATGGCATGGAGGGCATCAGAAGGTTTACAACTCCGGGAATGATAGGTGCACGTCAGGAAATAAATGCAGAATCGATTTATCGTGGTGATGGTTATAATTACAAGGCAGGTTTCGATTATTATCTGGCTAAAAACCATGTTATCAGTGGTATGTTCAGGGGAAATCACGGAAAGAATCATAATGATGATGAAAACCGTTCTTCGTTTTATAATTCAACACAAATGCTTGATTCAATGTTGGTTTCAGAAGCTAAGTCCAACAATAACTGGAATAACCAAACCTGGAATCTGAATTACAAATGGGATATTGATACCCTGGGTCAGTCGTTGTTGTTTGATATTGACTATGCCACTTTCAGGTATAACAGTCATAACAATCAGATTGGAAAATATTTTGATGCTGACGGACTGTATATGAATCAGGATGTGGATGTAACATCAGATCAGGGTAATGCAATTAATATTTTGAGTTCTAAGTTGGATTATGTGCTTCCAATCAATCAGAAGTTCTTTTTCGAATCAGGACTGAAAGCCAGCCGGGTAAATACTGACAGTCGCTTCGATATGTTTGGTTTTCTCAATCAGAACGATCATTTTCAGTATGAGGAGATGATACAGTCGGCTTACGTAAACGGAAGAGCAAGTTTAGGAAAAACAACGCTGCAACTGGGATTGCGATTAGAAAACACCCAATCTAAAGGTACCTCTGTTGTTACCAATCAGGTTACCGATACAGCATATTTAAAGCTATTCCCATCGGTTTTTGTTCAGCAGCAAATCAATGATAAACATAATGTTAATTTCAGGTATAGCTATAGAATCTGACGACCCAGCTATCATAGTCTGAACCCCTTCAAATGGATGATTGACCCCTTTACTTACAATGTTGGTAATCCATATCTTAAACCTCAGTTTACGCATACAGCAGGACTATCACATAATTTTATGTCGTGGTTAATGAGTAGTGTCAATTTCAATTATACCAGGGGCTTGTTTGCAGAGATATTGAAGCAGGATGATGTTGAACGTTCAGTGTATCAGACCATGGAGAATCTCAATAATTCGATTGACCTTAGCTGGACTGAAACAATTCAGTTGAAGCCACTTAGCTGGTGGGGATTCAATGCTTCAATGACAGGAATGTACAAAAGCATCCTGATGACTGATGATAATCGTATCGACAACTGGAGTATGATGGTTAATATGAATAATCAAATCACCTTGCCCTATGGTGTAAATATGCAGGTGAACGCCAGGTATTCAAGTGAACAGCTGATAAGCAATATTATTATCAACCCGCGCTTTACCCTCGATTTAGGATTTCAGAAACGGGTGTTGGACAATAATGGCAATGTCCGACTGGCTGTGAGTGATATTTTCAATACAGGTCAGAACAGCGCCTACGCCAAATATGATAATGTTGATATTGAAGTGAAGAATTACTACGACTCACGCCGTTTGACACTCAGTTTTAGTTATCGCTTTGGAAAAGATGATATTAAGACTCGTTCTAACCGGTCAACTGCATCAGCGGAAGAACAAAACCGAAGCTCACGCTAACAATAAACAATGACGCAAAACAATTTATTCATTATAAATGGTGATTGTACAACATTTAGGCAACGAATATCTTTGTAACATCAAAAAAGCAATGCTTAAGTCAGGTTAAACATTGCTTCAGATTAGAAGGTTTTTGTAAGTATAAATAAGTTTTTCTCAGGGAGAATAAATCAGTAAAGCCAAACTGAATTTATTCTCCTGTTTTTTTGACTAATAGCAGTTTTGGTTTTTGACCGGCATTGGGTTTATCCTCCTTTTTAGGTTTTCCACCGGGTCTTTTCTTGCCCGGATTCCTGCTTATTGCCCCTTTTTTGCTGCTGAACTTTTTGTGTCCGCCCCGGCGATGGATAGCAGGGTTATATACAGGCGGCTCTCCAAGATCTTCGGGAATCGGAAGTTTGTTTATCTCCTTTTCAAGAAAATCTTCAATTCTTTTGAACTTATATTGTTCATCTTCTGATACAAAGGTTATTGATCGGCCACTTTCACCTGCCCTGGCTGTCCTGCCAATACGATGCACATAATCTTCGGCATCATGCGGTACATCATAATTTATTACCATGCTGATATCGTCGATATCAATTCCGCGGGCAACAATATCGGTTGCAACCAAAATCTTTACCCTGTTGTTTCTGAAGTCGAGCATGATGCTCTCGCGTTGCGACTGATCCAGATCCGAATGCATCTCGCCAACCGATAATCCCATCTTTCTGAAAACTTTAAACAAGTCCTTCACTTTCAGTTTTGATCCTGAGAAGATAATAACCTTGCTGAGGTCTTTGTCAGAAAATATGTTTTTTATCAATCCGGTTTTTTGTGCTTCATGACAAATATAAGCTGCCTGATCGATGCTTTCGGGCGGACGGGAAATGGCTGTTTTTACTTCAATAGGATTTTGAAGAATAGTTTTAGCCAGCAATTTTATTTTGGGAGGCATGGTAGCCGAAAACATGATGGTTTGTCGGTTTACCGGTAATTTTTTAACAATAGCCATGATGTCGTCGAAGAATCCCATATCAAGCATGCGGTCGGCTTCGTCAAGAATAAAATATTTTACCCCACTGAAATCAATATTATAAAGATTGATGTGCGAGAGTAGTCTGCCCGGTGTAGCAATCACCACATCTGCACCCTTGGATAGTCCTTTTTTCTGCACGTCCCATGCCTGCGCATCGTTACCACCATATACGGCAACCGATGAAAATGGCGTGAAATAGGAGAATCCCTCCATTTGCTGATCAATTTGCTGAGCAAGTTCGCGGGTAGGAGCCATGATAATCGCATTGATTTTATCTTCGGGGTGTTGCTCACTCGTGAGATTATGCAGCAAAGGCAAAATAAAAGCAGCAGTTTTACCTGTTCCTGTTTGCGCACAGGCTATCAAATCCTTTTTCTCAAGAATCACAGGAATAGCCAACTCCTGAATCGGAGTCGCATTTTCAAAATTCATTGCCCTTAATCCATTCAGAACATCATCGTTCAGGGGCATTTCGTCAAATTTCATATAATTTATCTTCGGATAGTATGGAAAGTTTGTTGCCAGGCTATAGCCGGCTCTTTTTCAATTAAAAACAGCACAAAGATACGCTTTTTTAAGGTTAGATTTTTCACTTTTAGTTTTTGATAGAATTTAACATAATATTTATCATTTTGTAAATCAGAAGTGTCATCCATATCCGTCTAACTAATGTATTTGATTACAAAAAGCTTGAAATAAATAATAATTCTATAAAAATACCAAGTTATGAAAACAACTACTTTTACCCGCACCGGACTGTTTACTGCAGTCGTAATGATTATGATGTTCGTAAGCCAGGGAGCTTCTGCTGAGACTTTAATTACTGGTCGTATTGTTAATGAAAAGGAAGTTCCGGTTCCAAATGCTACTGCCACCCTGTTGTGT
>CAYMDE010000028.1:20919-29463 GCA_964389115.1 uncultured Paludibacter sp.
GTGTTTAATAATGGTAGATTCTGGACATACTCAACCGGTCATGGTATAGCAGTGCACTCATCAATCAGCAAGGAGTTTACGAGTTTTAGAAATGACCCGCCGGTTTTTCCGGTGGGAACTTTCCCTGATTGGATAAAAACCTATGTGCCTGAATTTGATGGTCATTTCTGGGCACCTGACATTTTCTATATGAACGGGAAATGGCATCTGTATTATTCATGCTCTTCGTGGGGTTCGCGAAACTCAGCAATTGGTTTGGTTACTACCAATTCTCTATCACAACCAACATGGCAGGATCAGGGGATGGTTACTTTTACCACGAACTCAATGAATCATAATGCTATTGATCCGGCCATTTTCAGAGATTATGATGGCAAGATATGGATGCTTTACGGTTCATACTGGAATGGTTTGGCTGTTACCGAAATTGATTCGCTTACAGGCAAACCTTTCAACAGGAATAACATCACTTTCGTGGCGAATAATAATTGTGAGGCTGGATCTGTTACGAAGGAAAACGGCTATTATTATTTGTTTTTTAATCGCGGTACATGCTGTAGTGGCATTCATAGTACTTATAATATCCTTGTTGGACGATCTGCCAGTCCTACCGGACCGTTTCTCGACAAGAATGGTGTTAACTGTAATCAGGGTGGGGGAACTTCATTCCTGCGTTCCGATGGTCGTTTTGTGGGTCCGGGGCACTTTAGTCGAATCGATTCCATTTTCAGCTACCACATTTATGATGCACAGTTCAATGGTGCATCGCGTATGAAGACAGCAAAGCTTCGTTGGGTGGATGGTTGGCCTGTTGCCGAGTATGTTTCTCAGGGTGCTATCAAAGATGGTATTTATTCCATCAGAAACAGACACAGTCAGAAAGTGATTGGACTAAGTAATGCCCAAACCTCAGATGGCACGGCTGTAGTACTCGATTCTGATGTTAACAGACACTCGAACCTGTGGAGGTTTACTTATACCGATGAAAAGTTTTACAGAATTACACCCTATCTAGCACAGGATAAAATGCTCGAGATAAGAGCCTGTGGTACCAGAAATGGGGATAAGGCAATTGTGTGGACTGATGTAGGTTCAGCTTGTCAGGAATGGTATATATCAATGTTGGATCAGGGTTATTATCGCATCGCCAATAAAAACAGTCATCTGATGTTGGAAATTATCAACGCCTTTACACACGATGGTGCCGAAGCCCAGCAATGGCCATATAACGAACATTTTACACAACACTGGATTATGACTGAGCATGTGCCCACAGCACTTGAAAGCAGTTTTGAAAACAAGATTCTGATTCAGGTAGATGTAAATAGCAGACAACTTACAATCAATTCTGAGTATCCTGTTGACGGACATCATCTTATGATATATTGCAGTTCCGGTAAGTTGATTACATCCAATAAATTACAATCAACAATTTCGGATATTCGCTTTCCGGATGCATTGCAACAGGGAGGACTCTTTTTGTTTAGAATTATTGATTCTTCAGGGAATGTGATTGCATCCGAGAAGAAAATATTGTAGCAAAGAAAATCCTGACAATGTTCCTAGCTTGTCTTTCTGAGTATTATTCTCGAATTATAACTCGTCTCAGCTGTGGTTAAAAGTCTGGTTAACTCCTCCCACGAAGATGAGGGCCATTTGCCACTGTGAATGAGTAAATCCTGTTGGATGATAATCCGGTTTTGATCAATTTTGATTTCGGAATTGAAAGTTCCAAATTCATTATTAACCGAAACACCTGAAGGGATACTTTCGGCAACATAACCTTCAGGTATCAAAATAATTATTTCATCTTTGTTTGCAAAACCTTCATATATCTGAATGTCATGTCTGCGTTTCGTTTTTTGATAATATGACCTGAGACTTCGAACGGTATTTACAGGAATAAACAACCTGTTGCCGGTTCTGTTACCGTATTCATTCGTATTCCATTGGTAACTTGAAACTATGGATGGATGTGTGCTGCGGTTTTCAGAGAACTGCATTTGTCTGACATCGACCTGAGGTAAATTGATAGCCTTTCTGAGAAAGTCTGTTTGTTCCGATTGCCTCGCTGTCAGAATATGCATTACCCTGTCGTATTGTTTTATCTCCCACGATTTTATGGCATCAACCACCGCTTTACCATCTTCATCCAGTTTTATCATTAGTTTATTTGATTCGATGTTCAAACTATCGGGATAATCGGGCAAACGCTCTAATTTTCCACCGGTATCATAGCATACTTGTGCATGATGCCCTGCAATATCGTTATGTACATAACCAAAAGGCACTTTGGTGTTTGTACATTCAAGCCATAAAGTGTCGCCAGATAGTGGCACCTGCAAAATCATATGATTTGTTGCCATAAAATCAGTAAAGTCATCCGAAAGATCCTTTCGTTTGTAATCACTCCTGATTACACAAAGGTTTGCTTCTATGCCAATGTGATTTAGCATTGCTTTGAGATAATTGCTTAAGCCCTTGCAGTCACCAAATCCTGTACGGCAAACTTCAGCTGCCGCAATAGGTTGAAAACCGCCGATGCCCAGTTGAATGCTGACATACCTGGTTGTGTTCCCCATATAATTGTAAAGGGCCTCAACTTTCTCACGATCAGTTTCCAGTCCGGCTGTTATCGAGACAATATGGTCTTTGGTGGCCTGATTAAGTTCAGTCCTGTTTCTTATAAGTTCATTTTGCCAGCTTACGTAAGTGGCAGTGTTTGTGAGTTCTCCTTTCGTTTTCTCATATTCGAACACAACCGGGGCACTGAAAACCAGTGGAATTAAATCTCGTAATGCAGGACTAAAAGTTTCATTTTCCACAGCTTTCAAGTTTCCAATTTTCCAATGGTGTTGAATTAATCCTTTTTGTTCGTTTTTTTTATATTCCCCACTGTAATTGAGTTCTTTGATATGAATTGCTATACTTTCAGGAACAGTAAGCCTGAAACTTGCCTGCTGTACTGATTGATTGTATGTGCTTAAAGGGACAAAAGCCGGAAAAACAATAATGCCATCCTTCATCTCAATTTCATATTCATAATAAACTGTGAATGGAGCTATTGGTGGCGTGAATCCAAGAATATAATTGAAATAATCTGTCGCCATTTGTGCAGAAATGGCATTGGTTTCGATGTTTGATTTATTATAAGTTTTTATTTTCTTTCCGTTTGCATCCATCACAATAGCTTTGAAACTTTTCAGTTTAGTAAACTTATTGCCGGCTTCTATAAAATAACTATGATTTAATCCTGACTTGTCGAGTACAGTGATAGCCGTTCTGTACTTCGAAACAGCAGACAGGGGGTTTCTTAACTGATAATCGTGATGAATAAACCGTACTACACTGTAAGCATTTTCTTTTAAAGAATCGGGAATCTCACTTACCCTGTAATCAAACTTCTGAGCTGTCGCGAATGCCGGAAACAGAAAAGATAATAACAGGCTGAAAACAAATAACTTCATGGGAAAAATGTTTAGTTAAATCAAATCTTTTTTAGCACTACCATTGCATTGTTTTTTGAAACAATTTCAGCAAAGAAATTCTTAAGTGATTCATAATCAGTATGTGGAAAGATGGTTTGGTTGATGTCAACCCTATAACTAATTTCCAGTACACCATCAGTATTCTGAATAATATATGTGAAAGTTCCGGCATTGTTATTCAGAGACATACGTCCTGATGCAGGCATCTCTTCAACTTTGTAATTTTCAGGCAATCTCAACTTGCAGTTAATTCGGTATGAATAAGGATAATTAAATTCTATCGGCAACTTGCGGTTTGATTGAATAAAATCATTGTTGCTGATATGGGTAAATATCAGTGGATTAATATATATGAATTCACCAGGTTCCGAATTTGTCTTACTGAATTTAATTTCTCTTGTAATTTGTTCAGAAGTCAATGATTTAATGCCTTCATATTTCAGGTCTTCAATTTTCACCTTCAGGCTATTACTTAATTCTTCAACATATTCCACTGAATCTTTCAGGTTGTTAAACATGTTCTTCATGCTAAGGGCAGGCTGACAGTTATATATTGATGAATAGGTGCCCTGCATTAATCCATCATTGCTCAGACTTGCATTTATATTATTTACAGTGATGTTTCGTCCAATAGTTGTAAGGTCTATCCATTTTTCTGAAATGTCTTTGTTGTAAATCCGGGCCCTGTCAACCAACAGGTCAGTTGGAATCATATTTAATCCTGCATATTTTGAAGAGCCATCAACGAAATAATTATTTCCTTTACTGTCGGTTACCATTACAACAAAGGTGTTTAGTTGGTCAAGTGAAGGATATGTCATTGGTAGCCTGCCTCTTGAGCGTCGGCTAAGTAATACCGGACAAGTTTTAAAGCCTGCATCATTCAAAACTGACATCAAAACATAATTGATTTGTGCATTGTCACCTTTGCCGGTTCTTATTGCTTCAGCCGGATTGGAAATTAATGCATAATACCCATCCCATTCAATTTTTTCTTTTACAAATTGGAGTATAGCACTAATTTTTTCTTTTTCATCGGTTATGTTGCCAAGCAAAGTGTTCATCTCTCTTCTGTACGGATTGCTTCTCGAAATGTAACTGTTGAAATCTGAATTTTCGCTTATGGTTTTATCAACATTCTCCCAGGTTTGCGCATAAGGCCTGTAGAAATCGTTTGGGAAACGGGTTCCAACAAGTTCGAAACGAATACTCGACATGAAATCTCTGACAAACCAAACATGGTTATCATCCTTTAATGCCGGGATGTCCGACATTTGATATACAATTTTTCTGGATGTGCAATTCAATGGGGTATTGCTTGCACCTCTCTCCGTTCTAAAACTGAAGGTTTGATTCTCGGCTGTTTCTCTGACATTTATATGTTCGTATCCCTTCGACTCAATATTGTATTGAAAATATTCAGGTATTAACACCTCATATCTTGCATGTTGTACAGGTATTTCAGATTGAAAAAACCAGGTTGGAATGTTGTAATAGAAGGGGGAAATGACAGTGTATTTATATTCTATCACAGTTCCGGCTACTGCGTTGGGAATTGCGAATTTCACAAGTTTCAGATAATCCGATGCTTTTTCTTCGAAAATGTATTTTTTGTCGAGTCTGGAGCGTACAACCTTAGAGTTTTCAAGATTGTATGCATTAGCTTCCAGCTTTTCGTACACGTCACAAGCCGAACGACTACAAGCCAGTCTGAATGAAATATTAGCAACATCGACACCTTCTGGTTTCAGTATTTTAATTCTCTTGCTGATTTCAGTCACAATCCTGAACTGATTGTTAAAGGTTTGGTAGTAAGTTTGCCCGTCATGATAAAGTACAACGGCCGATGCTGCAGTGTCGTTAGGGTAACGTGTCATTTCAAGCTCCTGTTTGCTTATTTTGCCAAACTTATAATTACTCCACTGAGCATTTATACTACTGGTTATAAAAAGAAAAGATAGCAATAAAGCACACGGAATTAAAACTGATTTTTTCATATGAAAGTATTTTTAACAAGATAATTTTCTTTTGCCAAAGATAAATAAAATTTCGTATAAGAAATAGTATTTATTTAAATTTTTAAAAGAAATTAAATAGGGCTTTTATGGATAAAAAACATATAATTATGTTTTTTTACCGGGCAAATAAACTAATAGTAAAGAAATTAGTACCGACAACAAATCTGTTCTAAGGATCGTAATCGTATATGCTAAGTTAATAAAAAATCGACTGAAAAGTTTGAGGTTTTGACAGTTTTATTAACTTTGTACCGTTTTAAATAAAGGGAATGGAACTTCCCTGGTATAAACCGCTGATTAAGCAGCTGATAGTTCCTGTTTTAACTGTAATCACATGATTAGAGAATTCAGGTTTATATGAACTATACAGATGTTTTCGGTGGTTTTTTTGTTTTACTGATCAATTAAAACGAAGTTGTTATGTTAACAAGTCTGGCCTACATTTTCATTTTAGCACTTCTTCTGGGTTATGTTTTCAATAAATTGAGACTTCCGGCTTTGCTGGGTATGTTGATAACGGGTATTTTGTTAGGACCTTATGCCTTAAATCTTATTGATTCATCTTTGCTTTCAATTTCAGCAGAACTAAGACAAACAGCCCTGGTGATTATTTTGTTGCGTGCCGGACTGGCCCTTGATATCAAAGATCTTAAAAAGGTTGGGCGACCGGCAATTATGATGAGTTTTATACCGGCAGTGCTGGAAATCGGTGGTGTAATGTTGATAGCGCCGCCCTTGCTGGGAGTGACTTTGCTTGAGGCCGCCATCATGGGCTGTGTGATTGCTGCAGTATCGCCTGCTGTTATCGTGCCTAAAATGCTTTTTTTGATGGAGAAAAAGATAGGAACCAAAAAGGGTATTCCGCAAATGATAATGGCTGCCGGTTCGGTGGATGATGTGTTTGTCATTGTGCTTTTTACGGCCTTTACCACCCTTGCACTCGGTGCTGAGGTGTCGGGTACCGGCTTTATTCAGATACCTGTTTCGATTGTAACCGGTCTGGCACTCGGTGTGCTCGTTGGTTGGGCACTAACCACCTATTTCAAGAAGTATCACATGCGTGATTCCATCAAGTTGCTCATTATCATGAGTTTTTCCTTCCTGTTTTTAACTGTAGAATCATGGCTGAAAGGTATCCTCCCTGTATCAGGACTATTGGCCGTGATGGCAATGGGTGCAACAATTCTGCAAACTTATCCTTTATTGGCTCATCGCATCTCGCCCAAATTTTCAAAACTTTGGGTTGCCGCTGAAATTATTTTGTTTGTTCTGGTCGGAGCAACCGTTGATATTCAGTATGCACTGCAAGCCGGTCCGCTGATGATAGCATTGTTACTGCTGGTTTTGCTTTTCAGAATGGCCGGAGTTTACCTTTCTACAGTGAAAACAAAGTTAAACCAGAAAGAACGTTTGTTCAGCATGATTGCATACATTCCCAAAGCTACTGTGCAGGCAGCAATAGGTTCGCTGCCACTGGCTATGGGACTCGCCTGCGGAAATATCGTGCTCACTGCTGCGGTACTTGCCATCCTGATTATGGCTCCACTGGGCGCATTCGCCATCGATATCAGTTACAAAAAACTACTCATCAGCAAACCGAAAACTGATGAGAATCAGGCAATTCCCGTTGATATTGTTGGAGGTTTTGGTGAAAATGATTGACAAAATGCGTCAATTAGTACTGCAAACTGCTGGTTTTTTCAGACCGTAAATTGTGTTTCTGCTCATCTTTTTGAAGTTTCACGTTCAGCATAAATCAAATTTACACCAAGCACAAATCGATTTTTTGCTGAGCATAAATCGGTTTTTAACTGAGCATAAATTTGATTTTTGCGGAGCATTATATTGATTTATGCTGAGCATAAATTCGGTTTTCGCATTAAAAAAGTCCATATTTCGATGGACTTTTCATTGCATTTTGTAGTGATGTGTGACCTGATTTGTAGTTGGATTCAATCAATCAGATATTTAGTTCCTTCGATCATAAGACTTTGACTACAGGTTTAAGAGTTCCGGAACGGATATTCATCTTACTATAGGTTTCACTGTAAATTATAATCTTGTATTCTCCCGGTTCCAGTTCAGGTGTCATGAAAATAATTTCGGATGGTTTGATTCTTGAATAAATTGATGCACGAAATTTTCGGTCAGGGTGTGCAACAGATTCGAAGAATATTCCTTGTTGGAGGTCTGATTTGTCGAACGTAAGCTCATGGCCTGACATTGTTGCTATTTGCTTTGAGGTGCATATCGAATTAGTTTCGTTACTACCGTGGTCAATGTATTTATAGATTACAGGTGTTTTGTAAGAAGCATTTACCTTGATTGGCGGTTTCTCCAATTTTATCTTTCGGACTTTTATACCCGGGGTGGCACAAACATTGATTTTATGAATTTTGCGGTTAAAGAAAGTGTTGTTAACATCAAAAATGCCTGTGATGCTTGTCCTGAAACGGAAAAGCGGAGTGGAAACGAAGAATCCCTGTTCAAGATATCCCTTTACGAGTTGGGTCATTTTCTCGAAATAAGCCAAAGCCTGTGGGCGTGTTAAGCCGGTACCTTCATCGACTAAATCTTGCATAAATTCGTCTAAAGTAACAGTTTTAATACTTCTGGTCAGTGCGACATGACTTGGGCCGTTCTTTTTCGACAGGTTTTTTACTAAACAATATTTCAGCATAATAAAATAAGTTTGAAATTGATAAATGGGTTAATTGACAATCATCAACTTTCAACTGATTAAGTATTGATTGTGATTGCGTTGTAAAGGTACAGGCTTAATAACTTTTAGCAGGGACAAATTTTTGCGGATGTGGGTAACTTTGTGTCTGATGTGGGACATTTTTTCGGGTGCGATCTGTAATATTATTCCTGAGGAAATCAATTATTTGATTCAATACGATGAATTTAAAAGGTATCTGGATGATGAATTTGAAATGCCTGATCATACCGTGGCATTGTTAGTCAAGTTTCTTGAACATAACAAAGGAAAACTTTCAAAACGTGCAAGAGAAAAAGAATTCTCGATGCTAACAGAT
>CAYMDE010000029.1:0-1678 GCA_964389115.1 uncultured Paludibacter sp.
CGCTTCAGAACATCCGCAGTACGGTGATTGAAATCAGAGAGTCGAAGCTCCCGGACCCTTTATTGTTGGGCAACGCCGGCAGTTTTTTTATGAATCCGGTGATTCCGCAAGCGCATTTCAGGATGTTGCAGCAACAGTTTCCACAGATGCCACATTTTTTGCTCGATGGCGGTAAGGTGAAAGTGCCGGCTGCCTGGCTCATTGAGCAATGTGGATGGAAAGGCAAGCGGTTGGGAGGTGCCGGTGTGCACGACAAACAAGCATTGGTAATTGTTAATCACGGAGGAGCAACTGGTCATGATATTGCAGCATTAGCTATGCGCGTCCGCGAAGATGTGATGAGTCGATTCGAAATCTTCCTTGTGCCCGAAGTTAATTTTATTGCTTCCTGATTTCTTCAGCAATTATCTTATTCCCCGCTGATTCAGTGCTTGCTGGTATCTGCGTGCATTGCGTGCATGTTCCGCACCTGTCCGCGCAAAGTTATGCTCTCCATTCAAGGTTTCCTTCGCAGTCATAAAAAGATAATCGTGCTTTTCGTAATTTAATACCGCATCTAAGCATGCAATGGATGGAATGCGTATTGGCCCGGGAGGTAAACCCTTATTGCGATAAGTGTTGTATGGCGATTCAACCTCCAAATGAACATACAATATACGTTGAAGTGTGAAATCATTCAAAGCAAACTTCACAGTTGGACAGGCTTGCAGAGGCATCCCGATTCTTAGTCGGTTGATGTACAGTCCGGCAATAATTGGCAATTCATGTTTCTTGTTCGATTCTTCTTCTATAATCGAAGCCAGGATTGCAACTTCGACTGGAGTTAAAGGAATTGCAGCAGCTTTGGCTTTCCGGCTTTCATTCCAGAAAAGATCATATTCTCTTTTCATCCGTTGAAAAAACCTTTCTGCATCCAAATTCCAGAATACCTCGTAGGTGTTGGGGATAAATAATGCAACAGCAGTCTCGGGAGTGAGATCGAATGCCTTAAGGTAATTTTCGTCATTCAGCAAATTGAGTATCGACAATGAATCAGCCATGATTTGAGACGAAATTCTTCCGGCGAATTGCTCTTTGGTTCTAATATTATGGAACCGCAGTTGTATCGGATCCTGAACGCCGGATCGAAGCCTGCGAATCAATACCAGGTTGGAAATACCCTCTTCTATTTTAAAACGACCCGGACGAACCTGGGTGTCGAATTTCATCCATTTTGATAATAATCTGAATGTGTTTGGATTCTTCAACAGGTTTTTCTCTTCCAGCTGAATCATCAATTCGTTGAAATTGGCATGGTCGCGTATATAAACGTGCGAATCGCCTGAATTTTCAACGGTATTTGGCATCATCACGATATAATAAGCAACACCCGCAACAGCAGATGTCAATATCAAGAGAAGTGCTATCAGTGTAATTATCAGTCCTTTTTTTGAGATATGCAGAGCCATAGAATTTTAATGTCAGTCTTATGTTTTTAACAGGCCGCAAATTTACGCATAAGTTTTTAAGTTTACCGACTTCGTGGTTTGGTTAATCGAAAATTCTTTTTATATTTGCACCCGCAAAAGCCACCGGAAGTGTGGGTGAGTGGCTGAAACCAACAGTTTGCTAAACTGTCGTACGGGTAACCGTACCACGAGTTCGAATCTCGTCGCTTCCGCGAAAAAGTGATCCCCTG
>CAYMDE010000029.1:1778-15484 GCA_964389115.1 uncultured Paludibacter sp.
TAGAATAGGAGAAAGCACACCACATTAGAAATTGAACTTAGAACACACATGGACATTAATCATCTGGTAGCAAAATCAGTGTTGCTGGGGCAGGGTTGTCCCATATCAAAGCGTGCAGAGATAAGAGAGTATTTTTTGAAAACTTGGGAAATTGATGAGTTGCTATACTCTCAGTTGCTGAATGATAAGGTTTTCTATCGCCGCGGCGACCCATTGCGGCATATTATTTTGTTTTACCTCGGACATACCGCTGTATTTTTCATCAATAAATTAATACTGGCAAGGATTATTCATGAGCGCATTAATCCTGCTTTCGAGTCGATATTCGCAATTGGGGTGGATGAAATGAGCTGGGACGATTTGGATGAAAAGCGTTACAACTGGCCGCCCGTTAACGAAGTGAGAGCATATCGCGATAAAGCTAAGGAAGTTATTCTTGATGTAATTGATAGTGCGCCGCTTACTTTGCCTGTTGGATGGGATGATCCGTTCTGGATTATCATGATGGGTATCGAACATGAAAGAATTCACCTCGAAACTTCGTCGGTACTTATCAGACAGTTGCCTCTTGAAGAGGTTGTAGATGGTAGGTTTGGAGAGATTTGTCAGGAGCTCGGATCAGCACCTCAGAATAAAATGTTGAAAGTACCTGGTGCAATAGTGCAATTGGGCAAACCTGCGAATCATCCTTTGTATGGATGGGACAATGAATATGGGATATATACTGAAGAAGTAAAAGATTTTGAGGCTTCTCAGATGCTCATTTCCAATGGGGAATATCTAGAGTTTATCAATGATGGTGGTTATCATAACGAGCAATATTGGACTGAAGAAGGATGGCGCTGGAGAAATTTTAAACAGGCCGAAATGCCATTGTTTTGGAAAAGAAATGCCGATGAATTCCGACTTCGTTTAGTCGCAGAGGAAATATCAATGCCCTGGAACTGGCCTGTTGAAGTAAATTATCTCGAAGCCAAAGCCTATTGTAACTGGAAGTCGGCTAAAACAGGCGACACCTATCGTTTGCCAACAGAAGCAGAATGGTACCGACTCGCCGAACATTGCGGTATTCCTGATCAACCGGAATGGGATAAAGCCCCTGGTAATATCAATCTCGAACATTATGCTTCGCCCTGTCCTGTAGATAAGTTCAAAAACGGCGATTTTTATGATGTGTTGGGGAATGTTTGGCAATGGACAGAAACGCCGATAACCGGATTCCCCGGTTTTAAAGTACACCCGATGTACGATGATTTTTCGACTCCAACCTTCGATGGTAAACATAATCTGATAAAGGGTGGTTCGTGGATTTCCACAGGAAATGAAGCTACATTACATTCGAGATATGCTTTCCGAAGACATTTCTATCAGCATGCCGGATTCAGATTGCTGAAATCGGAAGAGCCGTTGGTAATACATGACGAGTCGTATGAGTCTGATCCTGAGGTGGCACAATCATGCGAAAATTTGTGGGGAAACTCAACTCCTTCAAACTATCATCAGCAATTGGCCGGTTTGGTGCGCGAGAACATAATATCACTTTCAACGATGAAGGTACTTGATTTAAATGCTGATACCGGCAGACTTGCGTTCGAGTTGGCGCCCTATGTTTCGGAAATTACAGCGCTTGATTTTTCTGCCCGATATATTCAGATTCCTATTCGTTTGCAGGAAAGAGGCTTCATGAGGTATATTGTACAGGATGAAAATGAGCTCGTTTTTTATCGTGAATTGGTTTTGTCTGAAAAAGGATTGGGAGAAGGACTGGAACGAATCAGTTTTATGCAGGATAACGCCAACAATCTTAAACCGGTTTATAAGGGTTACGACCTCATCATTTTACCCAATGTTTTGGAAGAAATTGATTGTCCCGTTTCGTTTCTCAAGTCGATACATACACGTCTCAACCCCGGAGGATATTTGGTGATAGCATCTGACTATGACTGGGAAACGAGGAATATTCCTAAAGAGAGTCGCCCCGGAGGTTTTAAATCCGATGGAGAACCGGTAACATCTTCTGATGGAGTAGCATCATTGCTACAAGAGCAGTTCGCTAAAGTCGGTGATTCGCAATCAATTGTCAGATATGAACGCATTAATTCACGAAAAATGGTGATGAGAGAATGTGAAGTTACTGTTTGGAAGTTACGTAGTTGATTTTGTGCTTTTTCTAATTAATGCCGCCCGGGAATCAATGCATGAGCTGCGATTTGCCCGGGCGTATTTATTACTGCTGTAAATGCTTCAAAATGTGCTAACCTTCGTGATATCAAGATCGCGCAACGATTTCTCCTGAATCATTTTCATAAACTCATCCCGTATGGGAGCCCAAATGCTGTGTAATGCGCAGGGATTAATATCTCCGCAGTGTGGGAAACCCAATGCGCAACTGGTATAAGCCTCAATTCCTTCGATAGCTTCAATTACATCGATAATTTTTATGTTTTCCGGTTCACGCAAGAATTTATATCCTCCGTCTCTGCCCTGAAGACTTACAATAAAGCCCGTTTTCGTAAGGTCAGTCATGAGTTTTCGTAAATATTTGTCTGAGATTTTGAGATCTTCAACTAGCTTTTTTGCTGAATGTAGTTTACTTGAATCTTTAACCATGTAGGTAAGGATTCTAAGTGCGTATTCTGTGGTTTTACTGAATTTCATAAAAAAAATTCGCTAGAACTTGTAAATACTACCTGCATGTAGTATATTTGTGGCGCAAAGGTAAATAATTAATCTGTTAAATAATTATTTGATATGGTTTTAATTCATACATTTGCACATAGTTAATCTTAAATCTGCACGACATATTTTGTTTGGCAGATGTTTCTGAGTCTTTATCTGATTAATAAAAATTGTCCGATGAGATCACTTTTCAGATTTAATTTCCTACCTGGTAAGTGGATTGCTCCATTTATTATTATTGCCGGAATTATTGCCGGAATGGGCTCATACATAATATATATGTCGAAAGCGCATGTCTATTTAACTGATGATCCGGCTGCCTGCGTAAACTGCCATGTTATGACTCCATATTATCAAACATGGTTTCATAATTCCCACGCCAGATGGACGACCTGTGGCGATTGTCATGTTCCTCAGCAAAATCTTTTCAGAAAGTTTAGTGCCAAAGCCATGGATGGCTTGTTACATACTGCCGTTTTTACGATGCGGGCTGAACCTTTGGCCATAAGAGCCCGCCCTGCAAGTTCCAATACCATCATGGACAATTGTATTCGTTGTCATACTCAATTAAATACCGAATTTGTAAATACAGGAATGATAAGTTTTACTCAAGCCAGAGAAGGGATGGGTAAGGCCTGTTGGGACTGTCACAGCACTGTTGCTCATGGCAAGCAAAGCAGCATAGCATCAACACCAAATGCCATTGTAACTCCATTGCCCGCTTCGCCGATACCGGCATGGTTAAAAAGGGCTATGGAAAAGAGCGAATAATCATATTGAACTAGAACTGAAATTATATGTTAATCCTTTAATACCTGAAAATTATGTTTCACCGCTTATCAGATTATATCAGTCGGAAGCCTTTTTGGGGCTGGATCATGTTTTTTGGAATCATGGTTGTCGTATTTATGATTGGACTGTTTGCGGCATCGGTTACGGAGCGTCGTGCCGAGATCGCAAGTATATTTAACAACCGACGGGTTGAAATCAACGAGTTTGAATCCAGGAGTGAGATATGGGGCATTAATTACCCGCGTGAGTATGAAACATGGAAGCGTACTGCCAACATGGACTTCAAAAGCAAACATATGGGAAACATGAAAGAGGATATTCTTGAATCGCGCCCCGAAATGGTTGTGCTTTGGGCCGGTTATGCGTTTGCAATGGATTATATGGCACCACGCGGACATAAATATGCTGTGGATGATGTGCGGAATACCCTGCGCACCGGATCACCCGATCCACATACCCATGAAGGCAATATGCAGCCTAATACTTGCTGGACATGCAAAACTCCGGATGTTCCCCGGTTAATGCATGAAATGGGAATAGCAGAGTTTTATGCCGGTAAATGGTCAACGCTCGGGCATGAAATGGTGAATCCAATAGGATGTGCCGATTGTCATGACCACCGGACTATGCAATTGAATATCAGCAGGCCGGGTTTGATTGAAGCCTATGAGAGGATGGGTAAAGATATCAAGAATGCCACAGCACAGGAAATGCGTTCGCTGGCATGTGCCCAGTGCCACGTTGAGTATTATTTCAAGGGAGATGGAAAATACCTGACCTTCCCCTGGGATAAAGGCATGACGGTAGAAGCCATGGAGGCGTATTTTGATGAAGTTGGACATGTTGATTGGGTGCATACCCTCAGCAGAGCGCCGATGTTAAAGGCTCAACATCCCGATTATGAGTTGTTTATTATGGGGCCTCATGCCCAACGTGGCTTGTCGTGTGCCGATTGCCATATGCCTTACAAGGTTGATGGAGGAATAAAATACAGCGACCATCAAATAATGAGTCCGTTGAAAAATATTTCCAACACCTGCCAAACTTGTCACAGAGACAGTGAGGAGAACCTCAGAAATTATGTGTACGAATATCAGGATAAGGCTTTGGAGATCAGGGATAGAATTGAGAAAGAGTTGGTAAAAGCGCATGTACTTGCCAAGCACGCCTGGGATAATGGAGCAACTGAAGTACAAATGAAACAATCGCTGCAACTTTTACGTCAGGCTCAGTGGAGATGGGATTATGTAGTTGCCAGTCATGGAGCCACATTCCACGCCCCCGTTGAGTCGCAACGCATCCTGGCTCATAGTCTCGACAGAACCATGCAGGCTCTCATTGAAATTCAAAAAGTATTATTCTCACTGAATGTGAATCCGGATAAACTTGCGATGCCCGATATTTCAACCAAAGCCAAAGCGCAGGAGTTTATTGGTCTCGACATGGAACGTTTACGCGACAGGAAAGAGCAATTTAAATCGCAGGTTATCCCTGAGTGGCTAAAGCAAGCAGAAGCAAACGGTCGTTTAGGGACATCACGCATGTAATCTATTAATTAATGAACGAAGAAGAAAAAAATGAGCATATAAGCCCCTGGTGGAAACAACCGTGGGGCTACAAGGAAAGTTTTGTTGTTACCGGTGGATTGATTATCGTAGGTTGGATGTTGCAACTTACCATCGGATTATTTAATTACGATATCCTGTTATTTCCTGTAAATGTAATGGTGATGAGTCTGATACTTATCATCGCACTTTTGTGGTCGTTCCGCAGTAAATCGCAAACATTTATCTGGCTTTCAGGAGTTCCACTGAGTGTTTCCAACATTGCCGGTCTGTTGCTTTACAGCCTTATCATGGGCTTTAGCATGCAGGCACCTCCCGGCGCAACTCATTCACAATCGGTATTGGCTTTCGATGCTGTGACCCGTTCGTGGTCGTTCATTTTACTTTATGGTTTTACATTGCTGAATCTGAGTTGTGTAACTGTTAAGCGATTACACCGTTTCAGTTGGAGCGACTATGCTTTTTATCTGAATCATCTCGGATTACTTCTTTTATTGTTTGCCGCGGGTTTGGGAGCTGCTGATATCCGCAGGTATGTTATGCATGTGGAGGAAGATACAACCGAGTGGCGTGTCTTTAGCGACAATGGCGATGTGCTTGAGCTTCCTGTCGCAATCAAATTGAACGATTTTCACATGGAGGAATACATGCCTAAGCTTGCTATCATCGATAGACATACCGGCGATGCTCAACCTGAAGGGAAACCTGATATCTGGCAGATTGACACATTGAAGCATGAAACAACGATTGCAGGCTGGAAAGTAAAGGTTCACGAATACATTGCTGATGCGGTGAGGATGAGCGACAGTACTTTCCGGCAGGTTTTTATGCCCGGTTCGTGCCCGGCAGTGTTTGTTGAAGTAAGTAAAGAAAGTACAGTACACAGGGGATGGGTGAGCAGCGGTAATTTCGCACAACTTTATATGACACTTGAGTTGGACGAAAACCTCATGCTTGTGATGACCCGTCCGGAGCCAAGCTTGTTTCGGTCGGATGTGGTGGTTTACACCAAAGATGGTAGTGTAATTGAGGATTACATAGAAGTAAACAGACCACTGAAGGCTGGTCATTGGATGATTTATCAGTATAGTTACGACTCCGACAGGGGTAAGGCTTCACAATACAGCAGTTTTGAACTTGTTTACGACCCGTGGTTGTTGCTTGTTTATATTGGGTTAGGACTTTTCGTTGCGGGTTCGGTGACGATGCTCTGGGAAGGTAATATGAAAATTAAAAAGAAGAAAGATGATCAGTTGGGATAATTTCATTTGGTTTGCCCTGCCTGTTTTGCTGATGTGGGTAGTGGCTATGGTATTGCTTTTTACATTGAAGAAGTCACATATTAGTGTAGCTTTGAGTGTAGCAGGCGTATTGCTTTTCTCGGTTTTCGTAGTGCTTCTATGGATTAGTCTCGATCGCCCTCCAATGCGAACAATGGGCGAAACACGGTTGTGGTATTCCTTGTTTTTATCGGGGATAGGTGTTCTGTTATTTCTTCGCTGGAAATACCGCTGGATGTTGGCATTCAGTCTTGTTGTTGCTTCGGTATTTGTTATTATCAACTTGCTCAAACCCGAGATTCATTCGAAAAATCTGATGCCTGCATTGCAAAGTGTGTGGTTTATTCCGCACGTGGTATCTTACATACTTTCATATGCCTTTTTAAGTGCCTCTGCCATTGCTTCCATCCTGCTGTTATCGAAGTACAAACGATTGAATCCCGGCGATACGATGTTTCAGATGATGGATAACCTGGTTTATGTGGGATACGGTTTGCTGATGTTGGGATTACTTATCGGGGCAATCTGGGCGAAGGAAGCCTGGGGGCATTACTGGAGTTGGGATCCGAAAGAAACATGGGCATTTATAACAGCAGCTGCATATCTGATGTTTATTCACATCAGACTGAGAGAAAGTAAGCCGCGAAAAATAACTTTGTGGTTGCTGATTTTCTCTTTTGTTCTTCTGTTGATAACCTGGAAGGGAGTCAACTACCTGCCTTCAGCACAAAATAGTGTTCACGTTTATACGAAACAGTGATTAATTGCTGTTAGCAGCGCTAAGTTTCTTAACCAGATATCTGATTACAAATCCTGCTGCCAGCATAGATATGCCCGAGATAATCACATTCCATGGCAGAGATACCGACATGATGAGGCAGCCAGCCAAGCCAAGCACCGGAACTACCTTTCCGTAGATTTGCTCCTCACTGCGTTGTCGGATAGCAGCCAGGTTGGTGATGCTGTAATATAACAGAATAGTAAATGTCGCCGCCCGAACCACAAATTCAAAAGTCCCGAAAAGTGTTATCAGCAGAATTACTACTCCGGTAAAGATAATCCCCGTTGATGGTACATGTGTTCGCGATGAGATATGTTCGAACCAATGCGGTAAGTCGTTGCGACGGCCCATGGCGAGCAACATCCTGCTGATGCCCAAAATCTGACTAAGCATAACGCCAAGCATCGCTGTTGATGCACCGAGCGTTATCACCAGTGAAATACCCGGTGCCGACATAGAATCTGCCGCAAGTTGCAGGGGCGATTTACTTCCGGCCATGGCCTCGGTGCCGATGGTGCTGATGGCTACCAATGATACTGCAAGATATAACAAAATGGCTGTTATGATTGTGATTATTACCGCCCTTGGTATTGTTTTACGAGGCTCCACCACTTCTTCAGCGAGTGTTGCGATACGCGCATATCCGGTGAATGCAAAGAATAAGATTGCTGCCGATTCGGCTACACCACGCAACCCAAATGGTGCAAATGGCTCATAATGTGATTTATCCCAATGCCCAATTCCTCCTACAATAAAATACAACAAGGTTAGTATGGTGATGGTGACTATCGTTATATTGACTAGTCCGGCTTTCTGTATTCCCCATAAATTTGCAGCTGTAAGCAGAATGATGGCAGCAATAGAATAAAACTGTGGTGACAAAAACGGAACTAACTGATTGAAGTAACTGCCGAAACCAATGGCTACAATTCCGGCTGCCGAGAGTTTACTGAGTAAAAACATCCATCCGGCTGAAAAACCCATTCCGGGATTAAGTAAACGATATCCGTATTCGTAAGTTCCGCCCGATTGCGGATAAATAGCTGCCAATTGGGCTGAGCTCAGTGCGTTGAAGGTCGCAACAATTCCGGCTATCATCAAACCAATCAAAAATGCCGGTCCTGATACTCCTGCAGCCACACCGGTTACAACGAATATCCCTGCACCGATAATTGCGCCCAATCCAACTGCAACGGCATCTTTTAATCCAAGTACTCTTTTAAGAGATGTGTTTTTACCCATAATTATTAAATTTTGTAGACATTTAATTGAACGCAATGTAATATTTCCATATTACAACGTTGTTACAAAACTGAATATTAAAATCTTTATTTCTGAAATCTACCTGTTCTCAGAAATTGTAACACCATACTACGGGTTTTGTTTCTGAAAAGAATCGCGGTATGAGATGCCTTGAGGAAAGCGATGTCTTTCTCAATACCTAATTTGGCATGTCGGGGTAAGACAAGTCCATCATTGTTTTCTTCGAGAAACAAGTTGAAACCTCTTCTGTTTCTCGAAACGCCAAGGATAATACCAACTTCGCAATCCGGAATCGGATATCTGCTCGCACCGGTCGCTTCATCGGTTGTGAGGTTATGAAGATTTGGTCCGGCCATTGATTCAATAAGTCGCGAATGTACAAAGAAGTCGGCCACAGGCGATCCCCTGTTCGGAGGAGCAATCATAACCATGCGATGAATGAAAGGGAAGGGCTCGCCCGGCTTTATATGATTATAAACCGAACGCGCAATCAGGGCACCCATTGAGTGGGTGACAAAAGATACCGAATCGCGATTTTCAGCCTTAACTAACTGGTATAGAACCGACGAGACAGTGTCGATATCGTAAGTCAAACTTCGGTATGAAAAAATCTCACTTTCAATCCCGTTTCTCTGTAGATAATTATTTATCCTTTGCAGCTCCATACCATGCCCCGCGAAGCCATGCACCAGATAGACTTTGTGGCGTGCCTCTAAGCTGAAGATGTTCAGCAGGATGAGTAGAATCAGGGTTTTATTCATATCTGTAAGCTGCTTTACGCAATTTGTCCATGATGGCTATACCAATTCCTGTTTCAGGAACCTGCTCAGCAATAATGTACGACACATCAGAATCTTCAAGCCGGTGAATTGCCGCGAACAAATTGACCGCTGCTGTTTTTAAATCCTTTTCGGGAGAAAGAATTTCAACTTGCTGATATCCTGTTATATCTGAACCACAGAAGGATAAAATACCTGCTTTCGATCTGTCGGTATGCTGAATAGTCTTTTCCGATTGAATGTAGATTGGTTTTCCGGGACTATAATGTGATTTGAGCATCCCCGGACTAACAATATTATTCTGTTCTTCTTCGGAAAGCGCATGATAGGGGAGCACTTTTTCAATTTCTTCTTTGGTGATAATACCATGCCTCAGAATCTCGAAGCCTTTGTTGTTCAGTCGGATGATGGTTGACTCAATACCTACGTCTGATTGACCGCCATCGAGTAGATAATCCACATCAGGAAGTTGTTTTTGTACGTGATGCGCTTTAGTTGGACTTAACTGCCCGAATTTGTTTGCGCTTGGTGCTGCTATTGGACAGCCGGCCAGTCGAATCAATTCCTGTGCGATGGGATGGCCCGGCATGCGAATCCCAACAGTCTCAAGTCCGGATGTAACAATATCCGGCACAATCGAACTCTTTGGCAGAATCATCGTTAAAGGTCCCGGCCAGAACAGCTCAGCCAACTGATACACCCGTTCGTCATGTGTTGAAGTCAATTGTTCAATATCTTCCAATCGGGCAATATGAACAATTAAGGGATCGAAGGATGGCCGCTCCTTAAGTTCAAAGATGCGTGCAACAGCATTGGCATCAAGCGCATTAGCTCCTAATCCGTACACTGTTTCGGTAGGGAAAGCTACCAGTTTACCTTCTTGTATATGCTTTGCTGCAAGTGCTATTTGTTCGGGAGTGGACATCTGTTGGTTTTTGAAATAAAATCAGGCTGCAAAGTTACATAAAAACTGCATTTAATCAATTCCACTTCAAGCTTTTGTGAGCAATGGCGATACGGTCGGAGAATGTTCGGGAATATTCCGTATTTTTGCAGGCTCATAAAAAGTAATGAATAAGAAAGCATTTCCATATACGCAGCTTAACCGCGAACAAATCATCGGAAGAATGGATGAACTGGCAGGCGAGAAGCAACCATTTCTTTTTGTTGTTGATTATGAGGCGAAACGTGGTTATGTTATTCCACAAAAGAAGTTGGATGATGCATTTGTACGTTTCGATTTTCATACAAAACCACCAATAACCAATAAACAGATTGAAATTCAGTGGCAGCCTGAAGCAGTTTCGTTGCAGGACTATGCACCAAGGTTCAACCATGTGATGCATCATCTGAAGGTTGGAAATACTTTTCTCACAAACCTGACTCAACCTACATTGGTACGCAGTGATATGACTATCAGGGGATTGTATGACCATACATATGCGCCATACAAGCTGTGGCTGAAGGATCACTTTCTCGTTTTATCGCCGGAGAGTTTTATAAAGATTACGAAAGATAAGATTAGCACTTTCCCGATGAAAGGAACTATCGATGCTGCGATACCTAATGCTGAGCATATTATCCTGCATGATGAAAAAGAAATGGCGGAGCATGCCACCATCGTGGATTTATTGCGTAACGATTTGAGTATGGTTGCTGATGATGTTTCGGTGACCCGTTACCGCTATGTTGAGAAGATTAAAACTTTGCAAAAAGATTTATTGCAGGTGAGTTCAGAGATTACGGGTTCAGTAAATGAAGCATATTCAGCAAAACCCGGTAGCTTGCTGTTTAAATTACTGCCTGCCGGATCAATTTGCGGTGCGCCCAAAGCAAAAACGCTGCGGATTATCAGGGAGGCTGAAGGTTATGACCGCGGATTCTATACAGGCATATGCGGTTTTTTTGATGGTGAGAACCTCGATTCGGCAGTCATGATTCGCTTTATGGAGCCTGCTCCGGATGGTTTGATTTTTAAAAGTGGCGGCGGTATTACCTTCAGAAGTGATATGGAGAAAGAGTATGAAGAACTAATTCAGAAAGTATATGTCCCGGTTTATTGAGTCGATACGTCTTGAAAATGGTGCTTTCGAATCGTTGGAGTATCATCAGCACAGGGTAGGGAAGGCATTCGAGATTTGCTTCCGTGAAAGCGATGTGATTGATTTGGCCAGCTATCTGTCGGGTGTAGAAGTTCCAAAAACCGGACTTTTCAAGTGTAGAATTGTTTTTGACAAACAAATAATTAGCTGCGAGTTTCAACCATACATCAAAAGACCGGTAAAGTCTTTGCGTGTGGTGCATGTAAATATCCCGAGAACTGAGTTTAAGTCGGCCGACAGAGCTTCATATGATGAAGCATTTAGTGCCCGGGCGAATTGCGATGATGTATTGATGGTGCGTGACGGACTGATTACCGATGCTTCGTACAGCAATGTGGCTTTGTATGATGGCAGTCAGTGGTTTACTCCCCGCACCCCGCTTATTTATGGTACACGAAGGGCTAAGCTTCTCGTGGAGGGTATCATAAAAGAAGCAGATATTACTGTTGATGATTTATCTCACTACAGCAAAATCTGCCTCTTCAATGCTATGGTTCGTTTCGGAGAAACCGAACTATCTGCAAGTTCTATTTATTTTTGATATAAGCGGTAATCCATTCTCCAACTTCTGAAGTTGAATATGGTTTTCCTCCATCAGCGATGTCCTCAGTTACCACATTGGCATCCATACTTGCTGCAACAGCTTCACGAATCAATGCTCCCTCATTCATCATGCCGAAGGCATACTCGAACATCAATGCTGCTGATAGAATAGTTGCCAGTGGATTGGCAATGTTTTTACCGGCCGCTTGCGGATACGAGCCATGGATTGGCTCAAATACCGAAGTGTGAATACCGATAGATGCCGATGGTAACATTCCCAGTGATCCTGTTATCACGGAAGCTTCATCAGTAAGAATATCACCAAAAAGATTTTCTGTTACCAGTACATCAAAGCTTTTCGGCCACTGAATGATGCGCATCGCTGCATTGTCCACAAACATGTATTCTGTTTCAATGTCAGGATACTGCGGTGCAATCTCTTGGGTGACCTGACGCCATAAACGGCTCGAAGCAAGTACATTGGCTTTGTCAACCATGGTTACCTTTTTGCGTCTCTGACCGGCATATTTATAAGCCAGATGCATGATTCGTTCTACTTCTTCGCGGGTATAAACGCATGTGTCGTATGCTGTGTTTCCATCTTCAGAGCGACCTTGTGGTCTTCCGAAGTACATTCCACCTGTAAGTTCGCGGATACACATAAAATCGGCGCCCTCAACCAAATCGGCACGCAGGGGCGACTTATGTATCAGCGATGGAAATGTGCTTACCGGACGAATGTTGGCATACAAACCAAGCATTTTACGCATGCGAAGCAATCCCTGCTCGGGACGAACCTTAGCAGAAGGGTCGTTGTCGAAACGCGGATGACCAATGGCGCCAAAAAGCACAGCATCCGAACGCATACACAACTCATGTGTTTCAGCCGGATACGGATCGCCGACTGCATCGATGGCAGCAGCACCGGTAATACCTTCTTCGTAATTCAGGGTGTGACCAAATTTCTCACAAACGACTTTGGTAACATCCAAAGCCTGCTTTACAATCTCGGGCCCGATACCATCACCCGCTAATACTGCAATGTTTAATACTTTATTCATTTTAATGTTTTTGATATTTCAACAGTTCTTAACCGGGAAATCACCGCTCTCTATGATATTCATCATTTTCTCAGTGGCTTTAATAGCCGAAACAGTTTGGTCGCCATCAAGTCCACGTGTTTTAAAAGTTTTTCCCTGGAATTGCCAGGTCATGATGGTTTGAACAATTGCGTCAGTTCTTCCTCCCGGAGGAATAACCACTTCGTAATTAAGTAATTCCGGTGTTGGTTTATCCAGCTTTTTGTAAATTTTGTACAGTGCTTTCGATATCGCATTATACTGTCCGTCACCCGCAGCCGATTGTTCATATATTTCACCCCTGATTTCGAGTTTTACGCTTGCCATGGGGCGTAAACCATTGGTGAGCGAAAGGCTATAATTCAGGATTTTTATCAGGTGTTCGTTTTCTGCACTTTTCACTACATCAGAAATGATGTATGGAAGCTCATCCATGGTGATGATTTCCTTTTGATCGCCCAGTTCGATTACCCTTTTGGTTACCAGCGCCATCATATCATCGTCTAGTTCTATTCCCAGTTGCTGCAGATTCTTGACAATATTGGCTTTACCGGAAGTTTTTCCGAGGGCATAAACACGCTCTCTGCCAAATCGTTCGGGCAACAAGTCGTTGTAGTACAGATTTCTCTTATTGTCACCATCAGCATGAATACCGGCTACCTGTGTGAAAACATTGTCGCCAATCACCGGTTTGTTAGCCGGAACTCTCACGCCCGAATATGATTCCACCAAACGACTAACCCTGTTGATGTTTTCTTCACGGATATTCGTTTTGCGTTTTATCTGATCATGAATTACAGCAACTGTACTTGAAAGCGGTGCGTTTCCTGCTCTTTCTCCGAG
>CAYMDE010000029.1:15584-23248 GCA_964389115.1 uncultured Paludibacter sp.
CATGAATTACAGCAACTGTACTTGAAAGCGGTGCGTTTCCTGCTCTTTCTCCGAGTCCGTTTACCGTAACATGAATGCCACTCACTCCTGCTTTCACAGCTTCATAAACATTGGCTACAGCCAAATCATAGTCGTTGTGCGCATGAAAGTCGAAGTGCAATCCCGGATATCTGTTTATCATTCTTTGGCAAAAATGAAGTGTTTCAGTAGGATTTAGAACTCCGAGTGTGTCAGGAAGCATAAATCTCTTTATCGACTGATCTTTCAGATTATCAATCATGAAATAAACATAATCTTCCGAGTTACGCATGCCGTTCGACCAGTCTTCGAGGTAAATATTCACATCGATATCCATTTCGCGGGCATGAGCAAGCACTCCTTTGATGTCAGCAACATGCTCGGCAGGCGTTTTTCTGAGCTGATATTTACAGTGATTCTCTGAGCCCTTGCAAAGTAAGTTCAATACCCTGCATCCGGCATTCTTTATCCACTCTAAAGAGGTTGTGCCATCAACAAAACCAAGCACTTCAATTTTGTTGATATGGCCATTATCTTTAGCCCATTGAGCTACTTTTTTAACAGAAGCGTATTCACCATCAGAGACCCTGGCGGAAGCAATTTCTATCCTGTCAACCTGAAGTTCTTCCAGCAGAAGCTTGGCAATGCTCAGCTTTTCGGGAGTCGCAAACGACACACCTGAAGTCTGTTCCCCGTCACGCAGGGTAGTATCCATTATCTCTATCATTACTTCTTTGTTTTTTG
Organism: uncultured Paludibacter sp.; assembly: GCA_964389115.1. GTDB lineage: Bacteria > Bacteroidota > Bacteroidia > Bacteroidales > Paludibacteraceae > Paludibacter. Next base: position 16,347 of record CAYMDE010000029.1, read on the forward strand.
TTTGAGTTTTATTGCTTCAAAGCAATTCCCGCTTAAAACTTGCGGGCTGCCTCGTATTGTTCTATCAGGTCTCTTTTGCTCAGCAAATAATCAATATCATCGAGACCTTCTAAAAGACATTCCTTTTTGTATGGGTTGATATCGAACGATTCTGTTTTGCCGGTTGCATCGAGAGTGACAGACTGATTTTCAAGATCAACGGTTAATGTTGATTTTGGGTCATTGTTGGCTGCATTGAAGATTTCAGCAAGGAACTCCGGACTTATCACCACAGGTAAAACGCCGTTATTCAAAGCATTGTTTTTGAAGATATCGGCAAAGAAGCTCGATACCACAACTTTAAATCCGTATCCGGCGATAGCCCAGGCAGCATGTTCGCGGCTCGAACCTGAACCGAAGTTTTTGCCCGCAGCCAGAATGCTCCCTGAGAAAGTGGGGTTGTTCAGTACAAAGTCGGCTTTCGGACTGCCATCCTTGTTGTATCTCCAGTCGGCAAAAAGATTGTCGCCAAAGCCGTTTTTATCAGTTGCTTTCAGGAAGCGTGCGGGTATAATCTGGTCGGTATCCACATTCTCAATAGGAAGTGGAACCACTGTTGATGTTAGTTTTTGAAATTTTTCCATAAATTCTTTTCTTTGATGGATTAAACTCTTGGATCAGTAATTTTTCCGGTTATTGCTGCTGCAGCTGCCACTAAAGGACCGGCAAGGATGGTACGTGCACCGGGACCCTGACGACCTTCGAAGTTACGATTCGATGTCGATACTGCATATTTTCCTGCAGGCACTTTATCATCGTTCATGGCTAAACAGGCAGAACAACCCGGCTGACGAAGCTTGAACCCTGCCTCAGTCAGAATGTCCAACAGCCCTTCTTCACGGATTTGTTTTTCCACGCCCCAGCTACCGGGAACGAGCCATGCCACCACATTGTCGGCCACCTTTTTGCCTTTCACAAAGTCGGCAAACAAACGGAAATCTTCAATACGGCCATTGGTACAACTTCCAAGGAATACATAGTCGATGGATTTGCCCAGCAATTTCTCCCCGGGTTTAAAGCCCATATAATCCATTGATTTCTGGAAGGATATGCGACCTGCTTCATCAATCTGATCCAATGTAGGAATCGATTCCTGAATGCCCATTCCCATTCCCGGATTTGTTCCGTAAGTGATCATAGGCTGTATGTCAGCTGCATCAAATGTAAGTTCCAAATCGAACACTGCATCTTCGTCGGATTTCAATGTTTTCCAGTAAGCCAGTTTTTTATCCCACTCAGCACCTTTGGGAGCAAATTCACGGCCTTCTACATATTTAAAAGTAGTTTCGTCGGGAGCAATCATACCACCGCGGGCACCCATTTCGATGGAGAGATTACATACAGTCATGCGCTCTTCCATGGTCATGTTGCGAATAGCCTCACCGGCATATTCCACGAAATATCCTGTAGCCCCACCGGTGGTCAGCTTGGCAATGGTATAAAGTGCCAGGTCTTTGGAACTAACTCCTTCGCCCAACTTGCCGTTATAGGTAATGCGCATCGTTTTCGGGCGGGTTTGCAGTACACACTGGGTTGCAAGTACCATTTCCACCTCCGAAGTTCCGATGCCGAAAGCAATGGTTCCGAAAGCGCCGTGAGTCGAAGTGTGACTGTCGCCGCAAACAATTGTCATGCCCGGTTGGGTAAACCCATTTTCAGGGCCAATGATGTGAACCACACCGTTTTTGTCGTGACCGAGCGGAAAATACAAAGGCATATTGAACTCAGCAGCATTTTTAGCAAATGTGTCGAGCTGATGGCGTGAAATCGGATCTTTTACCGGTTGATCCTGATCGATGGTCGGCGTGTTGTGGTCGGCAGTCATGGTGGTGAGTTCCGGACGGAAAACTTTCAATCCTCTTGCTCTTAATCCGTTAAAGGCTTGTGGGCTGGTTACCTCATGACAGAAATGCCTGTCGATGTATAATTGTGTAGGACCATTCTCCACGGATGAAACAACGTGGGCATCCCAGATTTTGTCGAAAAGCGTTTTACTCATATATTCAATATTTAACTTCTTCAATTTTGATGAATTTCTTCACACTAATTACACTAACAAAAAAACCTTGCTAATGTTATCAAAGTGTTGAATTATTATTTTACAAACTGATTTATAGCGTTGATATAAGCTTCTACTGATGCTGCAACTATGTCGGTATTGGCTCCGAATCCGTAGTAAACCACACCGTTATGTTCAACCTGCATGTGTACTTTACCCACGTCATCGCTACCACGATTGATAGCCTGGATAGTGAATTCCTGCAGAGTCATTTTGCGGTTGATAATTTTCTTCAGTGCATTGATCGACGCATCAACGGGACCATTGCCCGATGCAGCTTCTTCGAATTTTTCTCCTGCGATTATCAGCCCGATACTTGCAATCGGTTTCAATCCTACTCCTGAAGTTACCTGAAGATAATCCAGTTTAATTCTTTCAGTTGAAGAACGTTCTTTACCGGCCAGCATCAATACATCATCATCATTGATGTCTTTTTTCTTATCAGCCAGCAACAGGAATTCCTCGTATAGTTTATCAAGTTTATCTCCTTCCATCTCTACACCAAGCACGCTTAAGCGATGTTTCAGCGCAGCACGACCGCTACGGGCAGTGAGCACAATCGAGTTTTTGTCGATACCCACATCAGTAGGATCCATAATCTCATAGCTTTCACGGTTTTTGAGTACCCCATCCTGATGGATGCCCGAAGAATGTGCAAAAGCATTACGACCCACAATAGCCTTGTTAGGTTGCACCGGCATGTTCATCAGGTTAGAAACGAGGCGACTTGTAGAGTAAATCTTCTGTGTGTTGATGTTGGTTTCGATAGCCATGTCTTTATGGCATTTCAAAATCATGGCAATCTCTTCCAGGGAAGTGTTTCCGGCTCTTTCACCTATCCCGTTAATCGTTACTTCTACTTGTCGGGCGCCATTCATAACACCGGAGATGGTGTTGGCAGTGGCCATGCCAAGGTCGTTATGACAATGTGTTGAGATGATAGCTTTGTGAACACCTTTCACATTCTCCATCAGAAACTTGATTTTTTCGCCATATACCCATGGAAGGCAATAACCTGTGGTGTCGGGGATGTTTACAACTGTAGCACCGGCTTTGATTACAGCTTCTACCACGCGTGCAAGATACACATTGTCAGTACGACCTGCATCCTCGCAGTAAAACTCAACATCTTCAACATATTTTTTCGCATGTCTCACAGCTGCTACTGCTCTTTCAAGAATTTCATCCTGCGTGGAGTTGAACTTATGTTTGATGTGATAATCGGAGGTGCCAATCCCTGTGTGAATTCTTTTATTCTTGGCATATTGAAGTGCTTCTGCAGCAACGTCAATATCTTTGGCAACGCCACGTGTCAGAGCACAGATGGTCGGCCATGTAACCGCTTTCGAGATTTCTACCACTGAATTGAAATCACCCGGACTGGAAATAGGGAATCCGGCTTCAATTACGTCAACACCGAGTTGCTCCAACGCTTTAGCCACCTGAATTTTTTCAATTGTGTTAAGCTGGCATCCGGGTACCTGTTCACCATCGCGCAAGGTGGTGTCGAAAATAAAAAGTCTGTCCATAATCGTACTGTTTTTTAATGAAAAAAACCTTCCCCACAAAGAGTGAGAAAGGCTTTCAATTTATCTTTAACTTATCTACATACCGAACTCACTCTTACTGCTGCTGTAAAAGAATAATAATACCGAGGAGTAGAGTATGAAGAAAATGGTTGTTCATCTGCACAAATGTTTAATGCGTGTGCAAAGATATATCAAATTTTGAGAATAACAACAGAGGGATGAATATTTTTTACTTTTACTCCTTGTTTATTATATAACCAACAGGATTTGGACGCTTTTGCTTTTGATTGTTAACGCTGGCGAGTTCTGTTAGGGCCTGATAGATTTCGTTGAACTGCATGTTTGTTTCCATTTCGAGTTGTGCAATTTTTCCTGATAGTTCATCGTAACCGATGATCATTCTGCGTAGTTCAACAAATACACGCATTATGCGAATATTAATTTCGATAGCAACCGGACTTCTTAACACAGAGGATAGCATGGCGATTCCTAATTCGGTAAAAGCATATGGAGGTCTTCGAATACCACCCCAGTTTAAACTTGAAGTCACAATTTGTGACCTCAAGATGAAAAACTCTTTCTCGTCCAGTTGAAACATAAAATCAGGAGGAAATCTTTCTGTATTTCGTTTAACTGCCTGATTGAGTACCTTCGTTTCTATGTCATACATTTCTGCCAGATGAAAATCCAACATAACCCGCTGGCCACGAATCTCGAAAATCTTGTTTTGTATTATTGTTAACTCCATGTTTATGAATTTTGTGCAAACTTATGAAACTTACAAAAACCAAGTTGCCGTAATATGTACATTTGCTGAAATGCGTTATTTTTTTTACAATTTGCATACATTACAAAAAATGTAATACCTTTGCAGCCGGAATCAAAGATGAATTATTGACGATAATTCGAATTTCAGGTATTGATTCTTTCACTTGGGGGTGCCTTAAAAATTACAGGCTGAGATCATACCCTTTGAACCTGGACAGATAATGCTGTCGAGGGAAAAAGTTACAATCTCCGTATTTATTTTTTGGACTCTCAGAATAAATTAATTAATCATTTTTTAATTCATTTGTTATGAGAAAAAATTGGATTGCAGCTATGCTGCTCGGTTCTGCGACGCTTTTTGCACAGTCGGGAACCAAAACTGATTCATTACACATCGTGCTTAATGAAGTAACTGTTTCTTCTATTCGTGCAGGCGAAAAATCGGCGGTAAGTTTTACTAACGTCACTGCCAAAGAGATTGAGAAAGTGAATATGGCTCAGGACATTCCTTATTTGCTATCACTTACTCCATCTTTTGTTGCAACATCCGATGCCGGAACGGGAATTGGATACACCGGGTATCGCATCCGAGGTACAGATGCCAATCGGGTGAATGTTACTGTGAATGGGGTGCCATTGAACGATTCCGAGTCGCATGGCGTATTTTTCGTGAATATGCCCGACTTTGCCTCTTCGCTTGCTTCGGTTCAAATTCAGCGTGGTGTGGGTTCTTCCACCAATGGTGCTGCTGCTTTTGGAGCAAGTATTAATATGGTAACCGAAGGCTTGAATCCGCGTGCTTATGCTGAGTTGGCATCAACTTATGGTTCGTTCAATACCAACAGGAACATGGTGAAGGTTGGTACCGGACTGATCAACGACCGCTGGGCTTTCGATGCCCGTCTCTCTAATGTCACTTCGGATGGATATATCGACAGGGCTTTTGTTGATATGGGTTCGTATTATTTTTCCGGGGGTTATTTCAGCAATAATACAATATTGAGATTCGTAACTTTTGGAGGACGCGAGAAGACTTATCAGGCCTGGAATGGCGTTAGTCGTGAAAATCTTGAAACAAACCGTACTTTCAACGAAATCGGAATGTTCTACAACGCACAGGGCGACACGGCATTTTATGATAACCAGACTGATAACTACAATCAGACGCATTATCAACTGCATTGGCTGCAACAACTTAACAGTAATCTGGCACTAAACGTTACCGCTCACTATACACGTGGTATCGGTTATTATGAAGATTATAAGGAAAGAAGAAGATACTACGAGTATGGATTGACTGCTCCCGTGGTGAATGGTGTTGCGCTGAGCAGAACAGACTTAATTCGTCAGAAATGGCTCGATAATCATTTTGGAGGATTGGCCTGGTCGCTGAACTATAATAACAGTAATTTGGCAGCAGTTTTAGGAGGAGCAGTCAATCGCTATGATGGAGATCACTTCGGTAAGGTTATCTGGGTGAGGAATGCAAGCAATCTGGATGCATCCAAAGAGTGGTATCGTGGAAACGGATTGAAAGATGATGCCAATATCTACGCTAAAGCTACTGCGGAGGTGATGCCCGGACTCTTTGTGAATGCCGATTTGCAATATCGTTATATCTATTATGCCCTTACCGGTGAAGGAGATAAGTATGATAAAGATAAAGGTCAGATGGTGGACTTGACTCAGGATCACACGTTTCATTTCTTAAATCCTAAATTGGGATTAACTTATACTCTGGATGATAACAGCGATGTTTATGCTTCATACTCAATTGCCAATCGTGAACCAAACAGGAAAAATTATACTGAGGCTGGTCCGAATGAAAGACCGGTAAGCGAGCGATTGTACAATACTGAAATTGGTTACAGATACAGAAGCTCGAATTTTTCAGGAGCAGTCAACCTGTTTAATATGAGATATAAAGATCAATTAATTCTTACCGGAAAAATCAGTGAAATTGGAGTTCCTTTAACTTCAAATATTCCTGAAAGTTTCAGAAGAGGAATCGAATTGATGGGCGGTGTAAAGCTTTCAGAGAAGTTCAGATGGAATGCGAATCTTTCGCTTAGTCAGCACAAGATTCTGAATTTCATCGAACAGGAAGTGGATGAATACGATGCAAGCTGGAACTGGATTGGCCTGGTTAATAATGATTTAGGTACAACTAACATCGCCATGTCGCCCAATGTGGTGTTTAACAATCTCTTCACGTTCAATTATAAAAGATTTGAATGTACCCTGACATCAAGTTATGTTGGGAAACAATATCTCGACAATACCTCAGACGAAGACAGGTCGATGCCAGCTTATTTTTTCAGTAACCTGACAGCATCTTATAGCCTGCCAATGCCAAAAATGAAATCGATTGATTTCAGATTCCAGGTTAACAATCTCTTCGATGCGAAATATGTAACGAATGGATATGTTTGGTATTCTTCCTATGTTGATGTGCGCTATTTCCCACAGGCCGGAAGACATTATCTGGCAAGTTTTGCGCTGAAGTT
>CAYMDE010000029.1:23348-29296 GCA_964389115.1 uncultured Paludibacter sp.
TGCGCTATTTCCCACAGGCCGGAAGACATTATCTGGCAAGTTTTGCGCTGAAGTTTTGATAAATTCTGAGATTTGACTTCATTGGAAATCCGGTAATGCAAACTAACAATTTGCCTTGCCGGATTTTCTTTATTGGTTAATTTATGACCAATATATGACAATATTGATGTTGGTTTTATTATCTCTTCAATTTTTATTACTTTCGCAAAGCGTGAAAATAATACGATATGAAGCTAAATAAATTTTTATGGATTGCCTGCGTGTTTTTTGTGGCTATGTCATGCAAAACGCCAACGTGGGTTATTACCGGCATCGAGGGAAACAGTATTGCACTGGGTGCTGACAAAGAAGCCATTGCCGATGAAGCAATGGAAGCAATGATTAAGCCCTACCGCGAAGAGCTGGAAGATGTAATGGATGAGGTAATTGGTTATGCTCCTGTGGGATTGCGTGCCCATAAACCGGAAAGTTTACTCTCGAATTTCGCTGCGGATGTTTACAGGAAAACTGCTGCCGACCACCTGCAACGTCCGGTTGAAATTGCAATTGTCAATTTGGGAGGTTTACGTACACAGATATCATCGGGTAATATAACTGTAGGCAAAATTTTCGAGCTGATGCCTTTTGAGAACGAACTTGTCGTTGTGTGGCTCAGAGGAAAAGATTTACAGGACTTGCTCGATCATTTTGCTGAGATTGGTGGACAGGGCGTTTCCGGTTTGAAGATGGGTATCAAAGATGATAAGGCTGTGAATGTAATCATTGCAGGAGAACCCCTTGATCCTGAAAAGAAGTATGCAGTGGCAACCAACGACTATCTTGCTGAAGGAAACGATGGCATGAAGCAATTAGCTGGCTACGAACTCAGAATGAATACAGGCATCAAGGTGCGGGATATGCTCAATACACATATTCGAAATCTGACAGCAGCAGGTTTAAATGTTGAGGCAAAACTGGATGGCAGAATTTATATTGTTGAATAATTAGACATGAAGGCCATGAAACGACTTATTTTTCTCTGTGGCTTATTGCTGCTTGGCATTACGCTTTTTGCACAGCAAAAGGTTAATCTCGTCATTTTACATACCAACGACACTCACAGTCAGATCGATCCCACTGCACTTAATGCCACTCGTAATCCCGATATGGGCGGCTATGCCCGTCGCATGGGTGTGATAAACCAGATTCGCAGTCAGGAAGAGCACGTTTTGCTTTTTGATGCGGGCGATTTTTCGCAGGGGACACCTTACTACAACTTCTTCTTTGGAAGGGTAGAGGTTAAGGGTTACAATATGAAGCAATATGATGCTGTTGTGCTTGGAAATCACGAGTTTGATAATGGTATGGACACGTTGGCTATGATGCTCCGATTAGCGAAGTTCCCGGTTGTGGTGTCGAATTATGATGTGAGAAATTCACTGATTGCCCCTTATGTAAAGCCCTGGAAGGTTATCAAAAAGGGTGGTTTACGCATTGGTGTGATGGGACTCGGCATTGACCCAAAGGGATTGGTGATGGAAAGTTTGTATCAGGGTGTTAAATATAAAGATGCTATTAAAACTGCACAGGAAGTGTCTGATTTTCTGAAGAAGAAAAAGAAATGTGATCTGATAATTTGTCTGTCGCACCTCGGAAGCGATTCTACTTCGGCGAAGGTGAATGATTTTGATATTGCCCGAAATACGGAGTATATAGATTTGATTATTGGTGGTCACTCACATCAAATGCTCGTGAATGTAACAACACCCAATGCAGCAGGCAGGGAAGTGATGATAGCTCAGGTTGGTCGCAGCGGACTTCATCTTGGAAGAATTGATTTATCTCTTGAAACAGTTAAGTAAATGCCTGCCGATTTTTCATTACCTTTGCAGGCGTATAACCGTTTTTATTAGTTTTCTATAAGCAATGTTGAAACAATCCTTAGAACAAAGATTACAACAAAAACTTTCGCCTGCGCAAATACAGGTAATTAAGATGCTTGAGCTTCCTACGCTTGAGTTGGAGGAGCGCATTCGTCAGGAGCTGGAAGAAAACCCTGCCCTTGAGGAAGGTCGCGAGACTTCGGATGAGGATGGAGCCGGAGAGGATGATTTTAATGATGACGGGGGAAATAACGATGATATGGACCTCGATGAATACATGATGGATGATGATATTCCGGATTACAGACTTAAAGCCAACAATACATCCAAGGATGATAAGCACGAGGATATTCCGTTTTCTATCGGTATGACCTTCCATGAACATCTTATTGAACAGCTTGGATTGCAGAAGGTTACTGAACAAGAACGATTACTTGCCGAATATGTTATCGGGAATATTGATGAAGAAGGTTACCTGCGTCGCACTGTTGAGTCGATGGTTGATGATATCGTGTTTCATGCCGGAGTACATACCACTGATGAAGAAATGCAGCGTATAGTGGAGATGATTCAGGAGTTTGAACCCGCCGGCGTAGGGGCAACTACACTTCAGGAATGTTTACGATTGCAGCTTGAGCGCAGGAAATATAAGCCCAAAACGGATTATGCTTTGCAGATTGTAAATGACTATTTCGAGGAGTTTTCCCGAAAACATTTCGATCGCATCAGAAAGGGATTGAATATTTCGGAGGATATGTTGCGTGATGCAGTTTCGGAAATAGCGCACCTGAATCCCAAACCCGGGAATGCCTGGGGAGGTAATTTGCTTGAGAAAAGCATGTCGGTGGTGGTGCCCGATTTTATTCTGGAAAATGAGAACGATAAGCTTACGGTACACCTGAATAACAGCAATGTGCCTGAATTAAAGGTGAGCAACACCTATAACGAGCTTTTTCATGAGTATAATGATCGCAAAGCAGATGGCAGTCAGACACAAAGTTTGAAAGATGCTGTTACCTTTGCTAAACAAAAGATTGATTCGGCACGTTGGTTTATCGATGCAATCAAACAACGTCATCAGACTTTGCTGGTTACCATGCAGACCATCGTCGATTTTCAGCGGGAGTTTTTTATCGAGGGAGATGATACATTTCTGAGACCGATGATTCTGAAAGATATTGCAGATATAACAGGATATGATATATCAACCATTTCGAGGGTGAGCAACAGCAAGTATATCCAAACCGAATGGGGTGTATATCCTGTGAAGTATTTTTTCTCAGAATCTTTGATGAACGACTCGGGCGAGGAAGTTTCGACACGTGAAATTAAAAAGATTCTGCAGGATTGTATCGAAATAGAAAATAAACGTAAACCACTGAATGATGATGCGTTGGCTGAGGTGTTGAAGACAAAGGGTTATAATATAGCCCGCCGTACAGTAGCCAAGTATCGCGAACAGTTGGGTATTCCGGTAGCCCGTCTCCGGAAGGAAATATAACATAGGATGGTCAAATTTTATAAAACAGTTTCTTTCGTGCTTCAGCCTCTGCTGATGCCTACCTTCGGGATTATAGTCCTGCTCTTTACCAGTATTCCGGAAATGTACATTCCTCTTTGGAAGTGGTATGCCGTGATTGGTACTTTTCTTTTCACTGCATTGTTGCCGGCAACACCAATTCTCATTATGCTTCAACGTGGCGAACTGCGTGATTTATACATCTCGAAGAAAGAACAGCGTACTATACCCTATCTTTTCTCTTTGCTGGCATATACTTTCTGGACAATATTCCTTTGGCGTATCCTTAAAATGCCGCCTTTCGTAGTGGCTATGGGAGCTGGATCAACTTTGTCGATTGTGATTATCACGCTGATTAATCTGCGCTGGAAAATCAGTGCACATTTGTCGGGCATTGGCGGACTTGCAGGCGGGATTTTCGCGTATAGTTACGTGATGTATGCCAATCCGCTTCCCCTGCTGATAGCGATTTTAGCCTTGTCGGCACTCACTGCCCTGTCGCGCATCGAGCTTAAAGCGCATACGCCCGGACAAACATTTGCAGGGTTTACCGTGGGATTTCTCATGGTGTTTCTGCCGGCTGTATTTACAGGATGGTGATAGCTCCTGATGAAGCCGGACATGCTCCGGCAACTCTTTTTCTGAAATAATAATTCAAACAATAAACAAAATGATTACACAAGACCAACTGAAAGACCTGTTGGAGCGCGAGATCGCGCTGAGGAGGTATCTTTGACGTCGACACGAAGTTAATACAGATTGAAGAGGAGGAGCTTAGGACGCAGGCTCCCGGTTTTTGGGACGATGCCAAAACGGCTGAGGCTCAAATGCGCAAGATAAAAGATCTCCGCAAATGGGTGGAGGGTTATAATGAAGTAAAAGCTGCCACTGATGAGTTGCAGTTGGCCTACGATTTCTATCGCGAAGAAGCGCTGACTGAGGAGGAGGTGGATGCGGCATATGCGCATGCGCAATCGCTCGTTGAGGCATTGGAGTTGCAGAATATGCTTTCCCGCGAGGAAGATAAGCTGGGCGCAGTGATTAAAATCGTCGCGGGAGCAGGGGGCACTGAGGCGCAGGACTGGGCTGATATGCTTTTCAGGATGTATCAGCGATGGGCTGAACGCCAGGGTTATAAGTGCGAAGTGACTAACTATCAGGGTGGCGACGAAGCAGGTATTAAAACGGTCACCATGCAAATTGAAGGTGAAATGGCCTATGGTTACCTCAAGTCCGAGAACGGCGTTCATCGCCTGGTGCGGGTTTCGCCATTCAATGCGCAGGGTAAACGCATGACATCCTTCAGTTCTGTTTTCGTGGTGCCATTGGTTGATGATACCATCGATATCGAGATTAATCCGGGGAACCTGAGTTGGGATACTTTCAGGTCGGGAGGTGCCGGCGGACAGAACGTTAACAAGGTGGAGACCGGTGTGCGATTGTATTACAAGTTCACCAACCCTGTAACCAACGAACCCGACGAGATTATCATCGAAAATACTGAAAGTCGCTCGCAGTTCGGAAACAAAGACAATGCATTGCGATTGCTGAAATCACAGCTTTACGAGCTCGAACTCGAAAAACGTCGTGCTGCTGTGGCCAAAGTGGAAGCCGGGAAAAGAAAAATTGAATGGGGATCGCAGATCCGAAGTTATGTTTTCGACGACCGCAGGGTGAAGGATCATCGTACCAATTACCAAACATCCAATGTTAATGCTGTGATGGATGGCGATATCGACGATTTTATCAAGGCCTTCCTGATGGAGTTTGCTGATTAATCAGATTGAACTTTTCTTGTTAAGTCTTTTATCGGTAGGTTATAACTTGATTGCCGGATATATAAAACCCCTCTCTTTTGGAGAGGGGTTCATTTTTTAACCACGAAATACTTTCAAAAATGCAGGAGGTATAGCCGTTTCAAATCGTACCTTTTGAAGCGTTACCGGATGAATAAACTCCAGCACCCGGGCATGTAATGCCATTCTTCCCAAAGGATTGGTTTGTGAACCATACTTCTCGTCACCCAAAATAGGATGACCAATAGACTCCATGTGAACACGAATCTGATTTTTGCGACCCGTATCCAAATGTAATTCCAGTAATGAATATTGATCGTTTGATTTCAGACACTTATAATGTGTTACAGCCTTCTGACCGCCATCATCATGGCGGGTGGAGTGTACCTTAAGCGATTTTTCATTCTCGGAAAGCCAGCTGACAATGGTGTCCTGCTTTTTTTCCATTTTTCCTTCAACAACAGCAACATAAACACGACTTGTCACCACGCGATGCCAGTTCTCCTGCAACTTAAGCTGAATTTCCCTGCTTTTGGCAACCATCAGTATCCCCGACGTGTCACGATCGAGCCGGTGAACAACAAAAATTCTGTTGGCCGGTGAACTCTTACGAACATAACTCTTCAGGATAGAGAAAGCAGTGGTCTCATCATCGCGATTTGTAATCACTGTAAGCAAACCTTCTTTTTTCTCAATCACAATCAAATCCTTATCTTCAAAGATGATTCTCAGCTTGGGATGTTTTAATTCAATATTCCCGCGTGAGCTAAC
>CAYMDE010000030.1:0-3486 GCA_964389115.1 uncultured Paludibacter sp.
AGCAATGACGTACTCAAGAGGATGAATCGCAAATATACCCGCGAATGGTATCTCGACAGAATCAATGCAATCAGGAGGATAATACCCGACTGTGCCATTGGTACAGACATCTTTTGTGGTTTCAGTGGTGAAACCGAAGAAGATCACCAGCAAACCCTCGCTCTTATGAGAGAAGTGCGTTTTGATCAGGCATTTATGTTTAGGTATTCTGAAAGACCGGGAACTGTGGCCGCCAAACGAATGCCTGATGATGTGCCGGAAGAACTAAAAATCAGCCGTTTGAATGATATCATTGCGCTTCAAAACCAAATCTCTGCTGAAAGCAATCAGCAGGATATAGGAAAAGAATTTGAAGTCATGGTAGAAGGATTCTCGAAAAGATCCAACGAACAACTGTTTGGACGAACTTCACAAAATAAAGTTGTAATTTTCCCGAGAGAGGGACGACGGATCGGTGAGTTCATACGGGTAAAGATAAGGTCTGCTTCATCAGCAACATTATTTGGTGATGTTATCTGATTGATTTTCACCGACAAATGACAAGGAAATTAAAATGAAGAATTATTTCTTTATTTGCTTGCGCCATTTAGTGTAATTGATTAATTTTGCTAACTGATAAATCCAGCCGAAAAATCAACTCAATACGCTGAATATCTGAAACTTATTTATACAATTATCATAACAAATCAAAATCTATGTGGTTAATTAATTCTTCGATCGGAAGAAAGATGATTATGAGTATTACAGGCGTATTACTCGTTTTCTTCTTAATCTTCCATGGTACCATGAATTTCGTGGTGCTCTTTTCTCAGGATGCCTATAATGCAATCAGTGCATTTCTCGGAGCAAACTGGTATGCCCTGATCGCTACCAAAATTCTTGCAATCGGGTTCGTAGTTCATATCCTGTATGCAATTTTCCTCACTATCCAAAACATGCGTGCACGTGGTAATATTCGCTACGATGTAACTGGCAGACAAAAAGGAGTGGACTGGGCATCACAAAACATGCTTATCCTGGGGGTTATTGTACTTGGATTTCTGGTATTGCACCTTTACCAGTTCTGGAGTAAAATGCAATTGGTTGAGATTAATCATATGTTGGGCATCCATGTGGATGATTATGCACTCGACAAAGCAACCAATGGAGCATATTGGGTTCAGAAATGGTTCAGTCAACCGGTTTACTCAATATTATATATTGTATGGCTTGTTGCCCTTTGGTTCCATTTAACTCATGGCGTATGGAGTTCCCTTCAGTCACTCGGATTGAACAACACAGTATGGATGCGCCGGATAAAAATTATTGCCAATATCCTATCCACAATTATTGTTTTGTTGTTTATCTCTATTCCGGTATATTTCTTACTTGGAGGCGGCACCAACTGGACAGTTTAATGTTAATTTGTAAATCATTTGAATTATGACCAAGAAACAAACTGCTTCCGCAACGGAAGCTCCGGTAATTGATGCTAAAATACCAACCGGACCACTTGCCGAGAAATGGACCAATTATAAGGCTCACCAGAAATTAGTGAATCCTGCTAACAAAAGAAAACTGGACATCATCGTTGTTGGTACCGGATTAGCCGGCGCATCAGCTGCTGCCAGTCTGGCCGAAATGGGATTTGTTGTTAAAAACTTCTGCATACAGGACTCTCCCCGTCGTGCGCACTCAATTGCTGCACAGGGAGGTATCAACGCAGCTAAGAACTACCAAAACGACGGCGACTCCGTTTACCGTCTGTTCTACGATACCCTGAAAGGTGGCGACTACCGTGCCCGTGAGGCCAATGTTTACCGCTTGGCTGAAGTTTCGAACAGCATCATCGACCAATGTGTGGCACAAGGGGTTCCTTTCGCCAGAGAATATGGTGGCTTGCTCGACAACCGTTCATTTGGTGGTGCTCAGGTTTCAAGAACGTTTTATGCACGCGGTCAAACCGGCCAGCAATTACTTCTGGGTGCTTACTCAGCACTTAGCAGACAGGTTGGCAAGGGCTCAGTGCAACTTTATACACGTCATGAAATGCTTGACGTGGTTCTTGTTGACGGTCGCGCACGTGGAATCATTGCCCGCAATTTGGTAACAGGAAAAATCGAACGTTATTCAGCACATGCAGTGGTAATTGCCACAGGTGGTTACGGAAACGCATTCTTCCTTTCGACCAATGCCATGGGTTCAAACGGTTCAGCAGCTATTCAGGCTTACAAAAAAGGTGCATTCTTTTCAAATCCTGCTTATGCACAGATTCACCCTACATGCATTCCCGTACATGGTGAATTTCAGTCGAAACTGACACTCATGTCGGAGTCGCTGCGTAACGACGGACGTATTTGGGTCCCTAAAAAGAAAGAAGATGCTGAGGCAATTCGCACCGGCAAACTCAAACCTACTGATCTGAAAGAAGATGATCGCGATTATTTCCTTGAAAGACGCTACCCTGCTTTTGGAAATCTCGTACCAAGAGACGTGGCATCGAGGGCTGCCAAAGAGCGTTGCGATGCCGGTTATGGCGTTGGAAACACAGGGCTGGCCGTTTATCTCGACTTTGCATCAGCCATTGAGCGACTTGGAGAGCATGTGATTCGTGAGCGCTATGGCAACCTCTTCCAGATGTACGATAAAATTGTTGACGACAATCCTTATAAAACACCGATGATGATTTACCCTGCTATCCACTATACCATGGGTGGCGTTTGGGTGGATTACGAATTGCAGACTTCTGTAAAAGGATTGTTCTGTATCGGCGAAGCCAACTTCTCTGATCACGGAGCAAACCGTTTGGGTGCATCTGCACTGATGCAGGGTTTGGCTGATGGTTATTTCATTCTGCCATACACCATCCAGAATTACCTTGCCGATCAGATTACTGTGCCACGTTTCAGCACCGACCTGCCGGAGTTTGAAGAGACCGAAAAAGCTATCAGCGATAAAATCAGCCGTATCATGTCTGTTCAGGGAAAAAGATCTGTTGATTCGCTCCACCGTGAACTTGGTTTGGTGATGTGGGATTTCGTGGGTATGGCCAGAAACAAAGAAGGCCTGCAACATGCACTTGACAGGATTCAGGAAATTCGCAAAGAATTCTGGAGCAATGTTTTTGTTCCGGGTAACGCTGACGTTGTAAATATTGAACTTGAAAAGGCACTACGTGTGGCCGACTTCATTGATATCGGGGAATTAATGGCGCGCGATGCTCTCATTCGTGAGGAATCTTGCGGTGGTCATTTCCGCGAAGAATACCAAACCGAGGAAGGTGAAGCTCTTCGTAACGATGAAGAATTCTCATTCGCTACCTGCTGGAAATACAACGGAGAAGGCGAAGCACCAACACTCTTCAAAGAACCGCTTGAATACGAGTTTGTAAAACGTCAGCAACGCAACTATAAAGCATAAGATCATCATGGAAAAGAATATCAATATAACTCTCAGGGTTTGGCGTCAGGCCGGACCAAAAGCAAAAGGAAAGTTTGAAACATACCG
>CAYMDE010000030.1:3586-28611 GCA_964389115.1 uncultured Paludibacter sp.
TCAGGGTTTGGCGTCAGGCCGGACCAAAAGCAAAAGGAAAGTTTGAAACATACCGTCTTGAAAAGGTTTCAACCGACAGTTCATTCCTTGAAATGCTTGACATTTTAAATGAAAAGCTTGTTGGTGAACGTAAGGAGCCGGTAGCATTCGACCACGATTGTCGTGAAGGTATCTGCGGTATGTGTGGCCTTTATATCAACGGGCATCCGCACGGCCTCGATCCGGAAACAACTACCTGCCAATTGCACATGCGTCGTTTCAACGACGGTGACACGATCACTGTTGAGCCTTGGAGATCAACAGGATTTCCGGTAATCAAAGATTTGATGGTTGACCGCAGTGCGTTCGATAAAATCATCCAATCAGGAGGTTACGTATCTGTGAACACCGGTGGGGTACCTGATGGCAATGCCATTCCTATTCCGAAACCAAAAGCCGACGAAGCCATGGATGCAGCATCCTGCATCGGTTGCGGAGCATGTGTTGCTGCCTGCAAAAACGGATCAGCCATGCTATTCGTTGCTGCAAAAGTCAGTCAGCTCGCTCTTCTTCCACAGGGACAAGTTGAAAAAGCTGCCCGTGCCAAAGCAATGGTTTCGAAAATGGACGAACTTGGATTTGGTAACTGTACGAACACCGGAGCCTGCGAGGTTGAGTGCCCGAAAGCAATTTCAATCACTCATATAGCAAGACTGAACCGTCAGTTCCTGAGCGCAAAATTTAAAGATTAACGCGAAGTTATCACCCACAAAAAAACCTGACAGCTTAATTGTTGTCAGGTTTTTTTATATAGTGCTTTCGCTTTTTATTTCAATTCGTCCGAAGTATAGGCAGCTGGCAGCTTTCTCAGGTTGTACTGTGAAGCCATAATCTCGCCATAAGCACCTGCAGAACGCAAAGCTATCAGGTCGCCCCTTTTTGTCTGATTCATCAGATATTCTTTTGCAAACACATCCGACGATTCACAAATCGGACCCACCACATCATACAATTCTTCTTTTAAGTCGGATGTTAGATTTTCGATTCGATGGTACGCCTGATAAAGCGCAGGACGAATCAATTCAGTAAAACCGGCATCCAGGATAGCGAATTTCTTGGAAGTACCTTCTTTCACATACAGCACCCTGGAAATAAGGCTACCGCATTGTGCTACAATAGAACGGCCAAGTTCAAAGTGAAGTTTTTGTCCTTCGCGCAATGCCAAATGATCAACAAACACCTTGAAGTATGATTCGAACTCAGGAACCGGGAAATGATTCGGGTGTTCATAACTGATTCCCAATCCACCTCCGACATTAATATTCTCCAATGCAATTCCTTTTGAATCAAAATATTCCTGCAACTCATTAATCCTTACACATAATCCGTGGAAAGAAGTCATGTCGGTAATCTGAGAACCAATATGGAAGTGGATTCCAATGAGCTTAACGTTATTCAGTTCCTTTACAATAGCAGTTACCTTATCGAGATCCGACATATTGATGCCGAACTTATTTTCATTCAGTCCGGTAGTGATATAATGATGCGTATTGGCATCCACATTCGGATTGATACGCAATGCCACATTGGCTACTTTCCCTCTTTCGGCAGCAAGTTCATTGATAATTTCCAGTTCAGGAACAGACTCCACATTAAAACAGAAAATGTCGTTTTCAAGTCCGAGAATTATTTCCCAATCGGCCTTACCAACTCCGGCAAAAACAATCTTTGAGCTATCAATACCGGCATTAAGTGCAGCCTGTACCTCTCCTCCACTCACACAATCAGCTCCCAGTCCGGCTTCCTTTATCACCTGAAGCACCTGAGAATTCACGTTCGCTTTCAGGGCATAATGCACCTCGAAAGGTAAACCATAAGTGTGACAGTTTATTTCATCAAGTGTTTTTCTCAAAACATCGAGATCATAATAATAAAAAGGAGTTTGAAGAGTCTGAAATTTATCTGTAGGAAAATTACCTTTAATCATATTGGTCTGTAAAATTTAAAAAAGTTCTGCACTTAAGGCTTGTAGAGCTGCTTTTTTATCAGCTGCGTTTACAAGGAATGATATATTATAATTACTTCCGCCGTAAGAAACCATTCGAACGGGGATATTGCGCATTGCATTCACTGCTTTCGACTGGAAACCCAGGTTATCGGGCTGCAAATCGCCCACCACACAAATGATAACCATGTTGTGATCAATTGAAACAGTGCCCAGTTTCTTAAGACTATCAATGATGTCATCCAGATTCTTGGTATTGTCAATCGTTACCGAAACACCCACCTCAGAAGTTGTTACCATGTCGATCGGAGTCTGATACGATTCAAAAATCTCAAACACCTTGCGAAGGAAGCCAAAAGCCAGCAACATGCGTCCCGATTTAATCTTGATTGCAGTAATGCCATCTTTTGCAGCAACAGCCTGAATTGAGCCCTTATTGCTCTTCAGCGAAATCAAAGTACCGGGAGCTTTAGGTTCGAGCGTATTAAGCAATCGTACCGGGATGTTATTCAATTTAGCAGGCAGGATACAGGTAGGATGTAAAATCTTGGCACCAAAATATGCCAGCTCTGCAGCCTCCTCAAAATTCAGGAATGGCACAGGGCGCGTACCTTCAGTAAAACGAGGGTCGTTATTGTGCATACCATCAATATCCGTCCATATCTGTATTTCTTCAGCTTTGATTGCAGCGCCAACAAGAGAAGCGGTATAATCACTTCCACCCCTTTGCAGGTTGTCAACTTCGCCATAGAAATTACGGCAAATAAAACCCTGTGTGATATAATAAGACACACCCTGATTTTCCTCAAGCAATCTGGAAAGATTTTCTGAGATGAATGCTGAATCGGGTTCCGAATTTTTATCTATCTTCATGAAATCCAATGCCGGCAGTAGTAATGAATTCTCGCCTAACTCTTCCATATACAACTGAAAGATGCCGGTTGAAATCAATTCACCTTGTGCAAGGATATCT
Organism: uncultured Paludibacter sp.; assembly: GCA_964389115.1. GTDB lineage: Bacteria > Bacteroidota > Bacteroidia > Bacteroidales > Paludibacteraceae > Paludibacter. Next base: position 6,544 of record CAYMDE010000030.1, read on the forward strand.
TTTTCCTCGAAAATAGTAAAAACTGACTTTGAAAAACCACGTAGATATTCGAAATGCTTTTTGATGAGCTCTTTTGCCTGTTTCAAAATATCGGCTTTGCTATAAAGTTCGGCAATCACCTCATGATACTTCTGCTCCAGCATATTAATCTTTTCCATGGCACCCGAAGGATTATTCTTATAATAATAATCCGCAATTTCAACCAAACTATTGGTTGTACCGGACATGGCCGACAAAACAACAATTTTTTGTTCGCCGTCGCAAACTAATTTTGCAACCTCTTTCATTCGAGCTGCAGATCCAACGGATGTTCCACCGAATTTTAAAACTTTCATACGATACATTTTTAATTCAATATCACCACTCTGTATGAATGGATTGAAAACAGATTGCAAAAGTAATACTTTTTTCGTAATAATCGTTTTTGTTTTGGCAGACAAAAAGCGCTATTTTTGCAGCTGCAGAAAGACTTATGTATATCTCAATCAGAAAAAAGCAGGGATATAAAAAACCGGTCAGCTGCTATCAACAAGCAATACTGAACCGGCTTTGGGGTGGAAAACGGGGCTCGAACCCGCGACCTTCGGAACCACAATCCGACGCTCTAACCGACTGAGCTATAACCACCATAATTGAGTGGTGCAAAGATAATACAGGCAGTTATCATACGCAAGAGATTTGAAGATTTTTTTAAACAAAACATATCATACTGATAATTAACCACATAATACACACCAACAAGTGAAATATATATATAACAACGAAAAATCAGAACATCAAATCAGTGCCATTGAACGAAGAATCAAGCTGCACATGAATGGTGAAACAGTGAGTTCAATGCGTGACAATGGACTGATTTACGCAAAAAATTATGGCGTTCTCATCACCGATTTGCGAAAAATTGCCAAAGAATTCGAGCCTGACAATACGCTTGCACGCCGACTTTGGATGTTAAACATCAGGGAAACCAAAATCATTGCAACATTGCTGTATCAGCCAGAGAAGACCGATATGGATGAAGCGCTTAAGCTTATCAGTGAATGTGACAATATAGAGCTGGTTGAACAACTGGTGATGAACCTGTTACGACAGTTAAGCTTTGCTTCGGAGATAGTAAAAGAGTGCCTCAAAGCAGACAATCAGTTAATCAAAGCTTCAGGTTTTTTACTGACGGTAAGATGTTCCGCTAAACTTTCGAATATGGATGCTGATGAAGTCAAATCAATCTGTATAACTATTCTAAATAACCCGGAGAGTTCATTTATATCACATTATGCAGCCATCGCCCTGGCAGCGTTGTGCAGAAATCATCCTGAAATTGCCCAAGAACTTCACGAAACACTTTCTAATCAGGAAGATAGCAACACATATGAACTCATAAAACAGGAATTGATTTTTTTGGGCTACGAATAAAGCTCGTTTGTAGAAATTAATGTATCTTTGTGGGTCGCAGAAAAATCCGAATGAAAGAAGACAATCCACTTCCTACGGCAGTAAGTTTTTTGACAGACTATCTGGTAAAAAATAACCAGAGAAAAACGCCGGAAAGGTATGCCATACTCGAAAGAATTTATTCAATTGAAGGTCACTTCGATGCAGATTCTTTATACGAAAGCATGAAGGATCACTATCGTGTTAGCAAGGCAACCGTATACAATTCATTAGAACTTTTCGTGGAAATAGGATTAATCGTACAGCACCGCTTTGGCGGACCCACATCGCAGTACGAGAAAGCATTGGGCAGTCAGATACACCACCATTCGGTATGTACCGTTTGTGGAAAAATCAAGGAATTCACCGACAAGAAAATCAGAAAAGCCATTCAATCAAAAACATTTGCCAATTTTGAGAGCACTCATTATTCGCTATATCTATATGGCATTTGCAAAAAATGCAAAAAGGCTTTTCCGGAAACAGAAAAATAACTCAAATAATGCATAACACTCACATATCGGGAGCTTGGTTGCAACAATATTTATTACAATAGAATGAAAACAGACGTTTTGTTAGGGCTCCAATGGGGCGATGAAGGTAAAGGAAAAGTAGTTGATGTACTCACCCCGGCTTATGACGTAATTTCCCGATTCCAGGGAGGTCCCAATGCCGGACACACACTTGAGTTTGAAGGAAAAAAGTTTGTCTTACGCTCCATTCCCTCCGGGATTTTTCAGGGTGATAAAATCAATATTATCGGTAATGGTGTAGTGCTTGACCCGGCTTTATTTAAGGCCGAAGTTGATGCCCTGGAAGAATCAGGACATCCCCTGACTGAAAGATTGAAGATTTCAAGGAAAGCGCATCTGATTCTCCCAACTCACCGCCTGCTCGATCAGGCTTATGAAACTGCCAAAGGTGCAGGAAAAATCGGAACAACAGGTAAAGGTATCGGCCCTACTTATACTGATAAGGTTAGTCGCAACGGACTCAGAGTTGGCGATCTTGAAGTTAATTTTGAACAAAAATACCAGGAGGCGAAACAGAAGCACCTCGACATTCTTAATCGTTATGATTATGAATACGACCTCCAAAAACTGGAAAGCGACTGGATGGCCGGTGTTGAGTGTATCAAAAAATTTGAACTAATCGACAGTGAGCATCTAATTAATAATGCTATCAAATCGGGAAAGAAAGTTCTCGCTGAAGGCGCTCAGGGAACGATGCTCGACATTGATTTTGGCTCCTATCCTTTCGTAACTTCCTCCAATACCATTTGTGCTGGTGCCTGTACCGGACTGGGAGTTGCTCCTTCCAATATCGGTGAGGTATTCGGGATTTTCAAAGCGTATTGTACTCGTGTTGGCAGCGGACCATTTCCTACAGAGCTTTTTGACGAAACCGGTGACCTGATGCGTAAATATGGTAACGAATTCGGCTCTGTAACCGGAAGACCACGCCGCTGTGGATGGGTTGACCTCGTAGCACTGAAATATGCCATCATGATTAATGGTGTTACCCAGCTTATCATGATGAAAAGTGATGTGATGGACACTTTCGAAACAATCAAAGCATGTGTGGCTTACCGCATCAACGGTGTTGAAACCGAACAGTTCCCCTACTCCATCGAAGGCGATGTGGAGCCTGTATATGTAGAACTTCCGGGATGGAAAACTGATATGACTGCTATGCAATCGGAAAATGAGTTCCCCGAAGAGTTCAATGGCTACCTCAGCTTCCTGGAAGAAGAACTCGAAGTTCCTATCAGAATTGTTTCTGTTGGGCCTGACAGGGCACAAACAATTATTCGGGAGTAAGCATAAATTAAAATGAAGTACCTGCATTTTCGAAATGGCGACACCGTTCCGGCTTTCGGCATAGGCACATGGCGAACCACAACCGACGAGGTTTATGATTCGGTTTATGAGGCTCTGAAAACCGGATACCGCCATATCGACAGTGCATTTCTGTATCAGAATGAGGAACAAACGGGGCAAGCTATTCGGGATGCCATCAGCAATGGAATAGTTACGCGCGAAGAACTGTTCGTTACTTCGAAGCTCTGGAACAGCTTTCATCACCCCGATGATGTGGAGGAAGGATTCCGGATTTCACTCGAAAAATTGCAACTCGACTATATCGACCTTTACCTCATTCACTGGCCAGTGGTTTTCAGGAAAGGTGTTTTGATGCCTTCCGGTCCTGAGGATTTGATTCCTTTGGAGTCCATTCCAATCGAAACGACCTGGATGGCCATGCAGTCGCTCAAAGAAAAAGGCTTAGTGAAACACTTGGGGGTGTCAAACTTCAGCATTTCAAAAATTCAACGGCTTATCGATAAAACCGGCATCGTGCCTGAGATGAATCAGGTGGAGATACAGCCCTATTTTCAACAAAAAGAACTGTTGGCTTATTGCAAACAAAACGGCATTCTCATGACGGCCTTTTATCCGCTTGGCGGTCCAACCATCATCCGAAGTGAGAAAAATCTGTTCGTACACCCTGTGGTGATGAGCATTGCAGCAAAACACAATGCCACATCCGCACAAATTTTACTTGCCTGGGGAATGGCCAGGGGCTATGCTGTGATTCCAAAATCCATCCGTCCGGATAGAATAAAAGAAAATTTCGACTCCCTGAAAATCAATCTTGATGAAAACGACATGCTGCAAATGTCGCAACTCGACTGTGGCATGAGGATGTCGATTGCCGCGTACAGCATTTTTGAAGGAGGATATTATACTTTTGAAAATATATTTGAGTGAGAGAATGCAGCTTCAACTGAATATTTATTCGTATTTTTGCGCAAACCCTCAGTAAAATTCGATATTCTCATGAACAAATTTCGCTTTGCACTCACCTTATTAGTCTGCATTCTTTCCTTTAATTTATTCGCTGTCAACCCGGTAACCGAACGCATCATCGAAATGGGGCGTACCGACAACCGCACCATGCAGCATCTTGATGTATTGACAAATCGTATCGGACCGCGACCCATTGGCTCCAATGCTTATACCAATGCTACCTATTGGGTGGCCGGGTTACTGGAAAGCTGGGGACTCGAAGTTGAAATTCAGGAAGTTGGCGAAGTACCCGTGGGCTTCAACCGCGGACCTTGGTGGGGTCGTGCCATGGGCGAAGAAACCATGCAGCTCGAATTTGTAACCCCGAGTTATACTTCGGGAACCAAAGGATTGCAGCGCGGCCATGTACTCGTGGAACCCAAAACGCAACAGGAATTCGAGCGCATGAAGGGAAAGCTGAAAGGCGCATGGGTGTTGATCGATGGTAACAGCAATGGCAGGGCGATTGATCATTCGAAAAAAGCCGATGAGATGCGCGACTCTATCAAAGCATTCAATGCATTACAGAAACATGATTCTACACGCAAAACTGTTCCGGCACTTTTCTATCGCGAAATGGTTGAAGCCGGTATTTTAGGCATTATCCAATCGGCTCCCGTACCACTTGTTGCTTTATACGACAGTAATCTATGGAATATGTCGTTCGATAATCTGCCTTCAACTCCCGACATCAAACTGAACGAAACACAATACAAAAAAATCAGAGAAAGGGCTGAACGTCGTGAATTCGTTTTGCTTGAATTTGATATCCGCAACTATTTCAGACCGGGACCGATAAAACACCACAATGTAATCGGGAAAATCAGGGGTGTGAAATATCCCGACGAATATGTAATGACCGGCTGTCACCTCGACTCCCACGATGCTGCCACCGGAGCTATCGATTGTGGCACAGGCGTGGCCCCCAACCTCGAAATGGCCCGCATGATTATGGAAGCCGGTGGAGGTTCGCCCGACCGCAGCATCCTGTTCTGCTTCTGGACAGGAGAAGAATACGGACTCATTGGCTCACGCTTCTGGGTGGAACAAAACAAGGACAAACTTCATAAGATATCCAACTACTTCAATCGCGATGGTGGTCCTACCGCCGCCTCAGGACTAGTAGTTCCTGAGAATATGTATGATGACATTGTGGCTGTTACACAAGGTTTAGCCGATTACGATCCGCGCATCCCCTTCACAGTACGTAAAAGCACCCGCGGACCGCAACCTATCCCCACAAGGGCCGGGGGCAGCGACCATGCTTACTTTGCCATGAACGGTGTACCCGTTATTCATTTCGAGAACACCGACCCCTTTGGCTACAACTTCAGCTACCGCGAAATATGGCATACCACCCGCGACCGCTACGACATGAGCATACCCGAGTATATGGATTACACTACAGTAACACAAGCTGTTACCGTATACAACCTGGCTAATCTTCCGCGACTGTTGCCACGTGACGGACTGTATTTACCCGCAGCTAAGGAAGAAAAGAAAGAAGAAGTAATTGAAAACAAACAAGATACAAATAATAACACACAACAAGCAAAAATGAAAAAAGCAATCATCACCACCTCCAAAGGAGTAATGAAAGTGGAGTTTTACGAAAAAGATGCTCCCAATACAGTTAAGAATTTCTGCGATTTGGCAGAAAAAGGTTTTTACAACGGACTAACCTTTCACCGGGTTATCCCCGACTTCGTGATACAAGGTGGCTGTCCGAACGGCACCGGCACCGGCGGACCTGGTTACAAAATCAACTGCGAACTCGATGGCGACAACCAGTACCACGACCGCGGCGTATTGTCGATGGCGCACGCAGGACGTAACACCGGTGGCTCACAGTTCTTTATCTGCCACAGCCGCAACAACACCGCCCACCTCGACCGCAAACATACCTGTTTCGGCAAAGTAGTTGAAGGCCTCGAAGTTATCGACGCCATCCGCCAGGGCGACGTGATTGAGTCGATTCTAATAGTGGAAGAGTAAATATCTAAGGACTAAATTGATCAAATAGTCCTGTTAAACGAGGAATTTCTGAACGGAAATTCAGGCATTTGCTCTTCGAAATTGAGTTTTACGCTCGGCACTTTTGAAATTTACGCTCAGTACAAATCGAATTTACGCTTAGCTTAAATTCAATTTACGCTCAGTATAAAATCGATTTGTGCTTGGCGTAAATTTCAAAAGTACTGAGCGTAAATTTCAATAATATTGAACTGGAAATTGATTTGTGCTTTAAAAAAATCCCGGTTTTTAAGGACTATTTGATGAAATTGGCAGGACTATTTGATGAAATTAGTAGCAAGTTTTGACCTGTTAATCAGGGGAGGGGGATAAAAACATTTCTGATGTGAGACATTATTATATAATGAAAAGCGAGTAGTTTTCAGTTATATCTATTGAACAAAATTAATATACAATCAAATGAAAAAAATCGCCCTTATCACAGGCGCAACTTCCGGAATAGGAAGAGCCACAGCAATAAAACTGGCGGATTTCGGCTTTGACTTGATTCTTTGCGGTCGCAGAACTGAAAAGCTGGTCGAGCTGAAGAATGAGTTACCGGATAATATTAAAGTGCATACACTCACATTTGATGTGCGCGACAGAGAAGCGGTTGAAACGCAGCTTAAATCACTGCCTGCTGAATGGAAGAACATTGATGTTTTGGTGAATAGCGCAGGGAATGCTCACGGCTTATCTCCCCTGAACACAGGCGATATTGATGATTGGGATGCGATGATCGATGGCAATGTGAAAGGATTGTTGTATGTATCCAAAGCTATCATCCCCGGAATGGTGGAAAGGAAAAAGGGGCATATCATCAATTTAAGTTCTGTTGCAGGAAAATACACCTATCCGAATGGTGCCGTTTATTGTGCCTCGAAAAAAGCAGTTGAAGCAATCAGTGAAGGCATGCGGCTCGAGTTGACCGAACATGGAATTAAAATTTCCAATATTGCACCGGGTGCTGTCGAAACAGAATTCTCAGAAGTCAGGTTTAAAGGCGATAAAGAAAGGGCAAAGAAGGTGTATGAGGGTTTCGAGCCACTGATTGCAGAGGATATCGCTGATTTGATTTGTTATGTTGTGAATGCGCCTGACAGGGTTACTATTGCTGATGTACTGATATACCCTAAGGCTCAGGCCGCTCCATCAATCACATACAGGAATATAAACCGATAGCATTCTCATAGATCTATTGAAAACAAAAAACACTTACAGTTTCCTGTAAGTGTTTTTTATTGCTTAGTGACTCCGAAAGGATTCTAACCTTTAACCTTCTGATCCGTAGTCAGATGCTCTATACAGTTGAGCTACGGAGCCTGATTGCGGGTGCAAAGATAATGCATTGATGCCATTCTTCCAAATTATATCTTTGATTTTTTCAAACATGGAAGGCTTTTATCTTTTCATGCTTAAAAGTATAGATTGACAGGCATCAAATTAATTAAAGAATTATTTCTGTAATCAGTAAAATGATTGTACCTTTGCAGGCGAAAACAACCAGGTATTACAGAAAAATATGGCTTTTGTTAACAACACCATGATCATCCGCCGTGAACTGATGATCAGACTAACAGCTCTTTACAAAGAAAACCAGCTGCTGGAAAGGATTGACCGCATTCCGATTGAGCTGAAGCCCAAAAACTCTGCTGCGAGAGGGCGTTGTTGCATTTACAAGGAAAGAGCCATCCTGAAATACAAAATGCTTCCATTACTGGGATATTCAATTCATGAGGAGGATGACGAGCTAACACCGCTTTCGGCTTATGCCAGGGAAGCTCTTCAGCCTCGTAGTGCCAAAAAGCAGATACTGACAGTTGTTGACGAAGCCTGTACCGGCTGTGTTAAAACAAATTATGTGGTTACCAACCTATGCCGCGGATGTGTTGGTCGCCCGTGCTTCATGAATTGCCCGAAAGATGCCATCAACTTCAAGGATAATGGTCAGGCAGTGATTGACCACAGCAAATGTGTGAACTGTGGCATTTGCAAGGATGCCTGTCCGTATCATACCATTGTTTACATTCCCGTTCCCTGTGAGGAAGTGTGCCCTGTTAAAGCCATCTCCAAGGATGAAAATGGCATTGAGCAGATTGATGAGGACAAGTGTATTTACTGCGGCAAGTGCATCAATGCATGTCCGTTTGGTTCCATTTTCGAAGTATCACAGGTATTTGATGTGCTGGCAGCAATCAAAAGGGACGAACAATTTGTAGCCATCATGGCGCCATCCATCATGTCGCAGTTCGAACATCCTATGAGCGATATTACTGCTGCTGTGGAAAAAATTGGCTTTACCGAAGCGATGGAAGTCGCGCACGGAGCCATGGAAACAACGCGCAAAGAGGGTGAAGAGCTGCACGAAAAGCTGGAGTCAGGTCAACAATTCATGACAACTTCCTGCTGCCCGACATACATGGAACTTGTGCGCAAACATCTTCATGAAATGAAGCCCTATGTTTCAACTACAGGATCTCCAATGTATTACAGTATCGAAATGGCTAAGAAAAAATATCCGGAAGCAAAGATTGTGTTTATCGGACCATGTGTAGGCAAACGCAAAGAAGTGATGGATCATCCCGATATCGATTATATGATTACTTTCGAAGAGCTGGATTGTGTTCTGAAAGGTTTAGGCATCGAAATTAGCGCTGCTGAAAACAAAAAGGCTGACGCTCCACGTTCAGGGCGGGGATTTGCTCAGGCGGGTGGTGTAATTGCTGCTGTTCAACAAATGTATCCGAATGTGGCCATTAAACCGGTGCAGGTCTCTGATCTTCATCGCAAGAATGTAGCACTCCTGAGAGCATACGCAAAGGGCAAAGCTCCGGGGAACTTCATTGAAGTAATGGCATGTGAAGGAGGTTGTATTTCGGGACCTTGTGGTAAACTTGACTACAATCAGGCATTGAAGATTTTCCGCAGACAGTTGGAAAAAACGGCATAGGGAATTGCTAAGACTTATTACCGTCTATCTCATCCCTTAATTTACAGTCGCACTGACAGCGACCGGAAACTACCAACCCGCTGCGAACGAGAATCTCATACTCACGGACGAAGTTCGCTGTAAAAATCCCCTCATTGATATTCTCGTTGATCTGTTTGATGGTCCACCATTTATAATGATCCATGTGTTTGAGATTAGGACGTACAGCATTTTCTGAAACACAAGACACAAATAAATGAACATATTGATGTTCACAAGAATTCTCAAGTTGATAATTGCCCAGAAAAACGGGTTTAAGTTGACTAAGATTATATAATTCAAGACTTATCCTCTTAATGCAATCGGCTATCGACTCGCCAAAGCGCTGGTGACTGCTGATTGCACTGTCCCACTTCAGAGCATCATCGCCGGCACGGGCATGGTGCTGACGCAAAAAGATTTTGTTATCTTCAACCAACATCACACGAGCAACAGGATGACGGAACTTATCCGTTTCATTCCACATACTTATCTGATAATTGATTGATCCTACCTCCCGTCCTTTTTCATTTACAATCGGAAGCCAGTCCTCACGAAGCAACTTTGCCCTGATAGTCCCCACACGTATAAACTCATAGATAATTACAACCAAAAGGAAAAAGTGGTACAACTGAAAATAAAAATCGAGTAACTGTGCGATATTGGCCGGAGCGACAACAACAGTAATAACGTAAGTCAAAGAATATCCGGCCAATACAACGATAAACATATTCACCATCCGAAGCAGTTCGTTCAGGTTGTTTTGCATAGAAACTTTCGAAGGGGTAACCGATTTGATAATTAACGCTATGGGTTTTCGCAAAACGACCAATATCAACAGGATGAAAGTTACAGCTACTTGTCCGAAAATCCGGCTGTATGGAAAGAGGATTATTTTATTACTTATCAGTGTCAGTATAACTCCTATTATTAGAAATACTGTCATTGAAATCAAATACCAACGATAAAGCGATTGATACACATAATACACGTATCCTAATATCAACAGGGCAACCGGAACTGCTACAGCCCACGCAACACCCGGATGAAAAACATCATTCAGGAAAAGAAACAGCAGTACGGGGAATATATGTAGTACCGGATTGAAAAATGACTCTTTTATTAACTTCTTCAGCATCTCAAAAAAATAACCGTGTATTGTTCAAGTAATTAACAACACACGGCTAAATATGTTTATGCCTCAGCAAAAAACTCAGAAACTCATCATTCTGGCAATGTACTTACCAATGATATCGAATTCAAGATTTACAAGAGTTCCGGGTTTAATTTGATGGAAGTTTGTATGTTCATAAGTATACGGAATAATCGCAACTTCGAATGCATTGTCAGATGGATTGCAAACTGTCAGACTCACCCCGTTTACCGTTACCGAGCCCTTATCAACAGTCATATAACCTTTCTTTGCCATTACCTTATCGAAGTCGTATTCGAAGCGAAAATACCAGCTACCATCAGCCTCGCGCACTTCCCTGCAAACAGCAGTTTGGTCAACATGCCCCTGCACGATATGTCCATCGAGGCGACCATTCATCATCATACTACGCTCAAGATTCACCTTACTGCCCGGCACAAGCAATCCAAGATTAGTGCGGTCGAGGGTTTCTTTAATAGCAGTTACAGTATAGGTCTTATCTGTTTTTTCAACCACGGTAAGACAAACTCCATTGTGAGACACGCTCTGATCAATCTTCAATTCGTTCACAAAAGAACACTCCATGGTGATATGAAGATTTTCCTGTTCTTTAACCAGACTTACTACAGTTGCTGCTTCTTCTACAATTCCTGAAAACATAATATTAGTTTTATTATTGATTAAACATTCACTCTCTTTCCAACAAGAAAGATTTGAATACAGAAAACTCTTTTGTAAGCGCTACACTCTGCTTTTCACCACGCATGAAGACCTGCAGTTTTTCCGGAATTTCCAGTTTACTTCCAACGATTCCTTCTACAGTATCCAAGAACTTGGCAGGATGAGCCGTTTCAAGGAACACCCCTGTTTCGCCCGGCTGCAATCCGTCTTTCAAAGCCTGGTAACCACATGCTCCGTGCGGATCGAGCAAATAACCGGTTTCGCGATAACATTTCTGCATGGTTTCAGCAATGTCTTCATCAGTATAGCGGGCACCACTAATCTCAGCACAAACTGCCTCATGCGAATGATTATACAAGTCCAAAATCCGGGCAAAGTTACTGGGATCTCCCACATCCATCGCGTTCGCAATGGTAGCTACCGAAGGTCTTGGATTGTATTTGCCGGTATTCAGATATTCGAGGAAAATATCGTTGCGGTTATTGGCCGCTATAAATCTCTTCACCGGAAGTCCCATGCGATGCGCAAACAAACCGGCTGTGATATTGCCGAAATTGCCACTTGGAACGCATACAACCATATTATTGGCAGCAGCATCCGAAATCGTTTTCAGCTGGGCATAGGCGTAGAAATAATAAAACGCCTGCGGAAGGAATCGCGCTACATTAATCGAATTGGCCGAAGTAAGCTTCATTGCAGTATTTAACTCTGCATCGAGGAAAGCGCTTTTTACCAAAGCCTGACAATCATCAAATGTTCCATCTACTTCGATGGCTGTAATATTCTGACCTAGTGTTGTGAACTGGCACTCCTGAATCGGACTTACCAATCCCTTCGGATAAAGCACATAAACATGAATTCCTTCAACCCCGAGAAAGCCATTGGCCACCGCACTTCCCGTATCTCCTGAGGTAGCTACCAACACATTCACCATGTTTTGACGATCGTCGGTGCGCTGAATAAAATAGCTTAACATGCGCGACATGAAACGGGCACCCACATCTTTAAACGCGAGTGTCGGACCATGAAACAATTCCAGACTGTAGATATTCTCTTCCACCTTAACAAGCGGCACATCGAAGTTGAGTGTGTCGTTTACAATCATCTTCAGCATATTGGCATGAACATCGTCGCCAAAAAGCATGTAAGCTGCCGTATATGCCATATCCTGAAAACTCATCATATGAATATTGTCATAGAATCGCGCAGGAATCACTGGAATTTGATCGGGCATAAACAAACCGCGGTCTTCGGCCAGCCCTTTAATTACTGCATCGCTCAGACTAACGCCCTGAACTTGTTTGTTGGTGCTGTAGTAATTCATCTGTATCTCAATTTAACTTTTACTGATTAACAACTGCATAAACTCCATCTCTCTGATTTCGCCATAACTACCCTGCCTGCAGGCAAATTCGTCATAAACTTGTACAGAATCAGGCTCTTCACCCGGACGATAGATGATAAACGGCACAGGATCGCAGGTGTGCGTGCGGATGGCACAGGGTGTTGGATGATCGGGCAACAAAGCAATCGTAACCGGCTCGTCCCATTGCTTAAGCTCTTCCAAAATCAACTTTACCACTCGTCTGTCGAGGTACTCTATCGTTCTCACTTTCAAATCAACATCGCCCTCATGACCGGCTTCATCACTTGCTTCGATATGCAGATACACAAAATCACCCTCACGAAGTGCATCGATAGCAGCCTGCGCCTTACCTTCATAATTCGTATCGTATAGTCCGGTTGCGCCCGGAACCAGAATCACTTTCAAACCGGCATACACACCAATACCACGGATAAGATCCACGGCTGAAATCACCGAACCGTTTTGCAAACCATAAAGCGTTTCAAGTGTCTGCATCGCAGGCTTGTAGCCCGGCGACCACGGCCAGATGCTATTAGCCTTATCTTTACCTTCTTCAGCTCTTTTAATATTTACAGGATGATTCTCCAGCAACTCCTGCGAGCGCAGAATGAGTGCATTTAATGTCGATGCAGTTTCTTCAGCATCAGCACTTTCAGGAGTAATCATCACATCAGCATAAGGGGTACCCGGCACATCGTGAGGCGGAGTACACTTGATTTGTTTTTTACCTCCTTTCAGTTTTAAAAGATGGCGATACGAAACGCCTGCATGGAAGCTTACATGTTCGTCGCCAAGCTCTTGCTGCAGAAAAGCTATCAACTCAGCAGCTTCCTCATTACTGATATGTCCGGCAGAATGATTTTTAATGATTCCGTTTTTGATACAAATCAGGTTGCAACGCATCGCTATTTCATCCGGATCAATATCAACACCCATACTTGCAGCTTCGAGCGAACCTCTTCCTTCGAAGACTTCCGGCACATTATACCCCATCACACTCATGTTGGCTATTTCACTACCGGGAGCAAATCCCGCCGGAATAGTGTGTAACATTCCGCAACGCCCCATCGTGGCTAATGCATCGATATGTGGTTTGTTGGCTGCCTGCAAACAGGTTTTTCCTCCTAATGACTCGATGGGCTCATCCGACATCCCATCGCCTAAAATTACCAAATACTTCATATTTATTATCTTCTTTCGGAAACGTAATCCGAAAGAGCCATTATTTATCTGTTATAAGAAATCTTTATACAAGGGGAGCGCATCTTCGAAACGCTTTACTGCCTCATCCAAACTACCAAAATACTCTCCACCTGAAGCATTCAAATGTCCGCCACCACCAAACTGATCGGCAGCAAATTTATTGGCCGGGAAAGTTCCCTGCGACCTCAGCGAGACTTTTATCTTGTCTTTATCTTCGCGGATGAATACTGAAAACACGACCCCATCAATCGAAAGCGGGATGTTGACAAAACCTTCAGAATCGCCATTCGCAAAATTGAAACGTTGCATCTCTTCCGCAGTGAGGGTTATCAAAGCAGCCTGATACTCAGGATAAACTTTCATCTTCTCGTAAAGGCAATAGCCCATCAGCTTCAAACGATGTTCCGAGTAGGTGTTAAACACTTTGCGGTAAATATCATCTTTGTCCACGCCAATTTTCAGCAATTCAGCGATAATAAAATAAACCTCTGCATTATTCGAATTGAAGGTAAACCCACCGGTATCAGTCATCATTCCCGTGTAAATACACTCCGCACAGGCCAGGTTGATTTTTGAGAAATCGCCCATACGACAAATCAACCTGAAAACCAATTCACTTGTTGATGATATCTGTGGATAGGAGATAGCCACTTTGGCAAAATCTCCGGGATTCAAATGATGATCCACCAAAACAACCGGAGCAGGAGCGCTTAACACCAGATCCGACATTTTATCCAGTCGGGCTGCCACGTTGAAATCAAGGGCAATAATCAGATCAGCAGCGTTGACAATCTCTGTTGCCTGATCCTGATTTTCTTCATAATTCATTACATGTTTGATGCCCGGCATCCAGTCGAAAAACGAAGGATAGGCCGATGGCACTATCACAACAGGCTCCTTTTCAATTGTCATCAGATAATGCCACATACCGAGTGCGGAACCTAAAGCATCGCCATCGGGCGCAACGTGGGTAACAAGCACAATCTTATCCGCTTTTTCAATCTCCTTCTGCGTCTTGTGAATTAAATCTTCAGCAATAATTTTTGATATCATGTATCGGGGTTTTAAACGATTGCAAAAGTAGCAAAATTCTGCGACATATTTTCAGCGTTTTAGCACATGAAAATCAGAAAGGTAAGCTCCATGGTCCTTTAGATAATAAAATGTAATATCACGCACCTGACACGAATCGGCCATTCGTTGCGCATACCATGCAGGGATAGTCAGGTCGGCAATTATCATCCTGGGAGTAATTGCTTTGAAAATATCTCCCGGAGGAGTGCTAATCCCATTGCCCAGAATCAGGTAATCAACCTGAAGCGACTTATCGGTTTGCATGCGACGAAGCATCTCATTTTGTAGCACAAGTATCTTCTTGTCATGAAACATTGTGCAGAAATTATCCGTAACCCCGTAAGTCTCTGTGTAATTCAATCGTCGGCTTTTCCAATAGCTTTTGGCTGTTTTTTCAGCTGATAATGAATCTGTAGTTATCAGCATATGACTCCTGCCTTGTATCAAACTGAAATGCGTAGCAGCACGATCGGCATACACCACCAGCGAGTGCTTCTTCTGGTTATGATAAATCTGATAGAAATCAACGCTTATAAATGACAAAAACGAAATCATCACAAGTATCACCGACCAATACTTTCGGGTTTCAATATAGAAAATGATACCGAGAATTAGCAAAACCATCAGCCACAACTGAATATCATCAATATAAAAACCTGAAACAGATCCCGGCATTTGCTGAATCCATGCCACTGAGGTATTCAATGCTTTTAAAAGCCAATTCAGTACAAACGCAATCCCTGATGCCAGGATGGGAATCCACGACAAAGAGATAAAAGCGACACTTGCATAGATAATCAGTGTCGCAAGTGGAATGGCAACAAAGTTGGTAAGCAGGAAATAATTCGGGAACTGATTGAAGTAGTATATCGCCAGCGGCAGCGTACCAATTTGCGCTGCCAACGACACTGCTGCAAGGTCGCGCAACCAGCACATTACCCGCGATCTGCTTCCATAAAGTCCGGCAATATAAGGCTGAAAATACACGATGCTGATCACCGCTGCATAACTCAACTGGAAACCTACATCGTAAATATAATCGGGGTCGCTGATTAATATAAGAAAAGCCGAGACCGATATCGTATTATATATCTGCGCTTTACGCTCAAGTGCCGCCCCGATGGCCACCAACGAAAACATGGTTGCCGAACGTATTACCGAGGGCGGCAGTCCGGTGATAAATGCATATAACCACAGCAGTATCACCACAAAGGCTACTTTCAAAACACCGGCTTTTCTTCCTCTGAAAATGAGCGACAGCAACCAATTCAATACAAGATAGATAACCCCGACGTGGAGTCCGCTCACTGCCAGTATATGCATGGCACCGGAATGACTGTAACTCTCTCTCAACTCCGGATCGATGGCATCTTTGTAACCCAGCGTAAGTGCTGCAAGCACAGCAAATTCGTTCTTGCCGTGGAAATAGGCTTCGTACAGCGACAACAGCTTCTTCCTGTTGTTTTCCGCGTAATCCCTGATACTGAAACTTTCAATGTGATGGACTTGTCTCCATCTCAAACTGTCAACAAATCCTGTTGCTGCAATCCCTTTTCGCCTGAGCCACCGAGCATAATCAAAGCCTTTCGGATTCAGGGGTTTTCCGGGTGCTTGTAAAACTGACTGAAACATGATCACATCACCCTTTACTAAATTCATCGAGGCTGTATCTTTTCTGATGTACAATAAAACCTTCTTGCCTTTGCAGGACATACGCGATGTATCAGGAACCTGCATCAATGTAACGGCACAGGCAACACTTCTTTCCTTAATCTCAGGTCCGGAATTTATTACAGCAACCCAATAGTCTGACTGAACCGACGAATTAAAGCGGGTTGATTTTTCTTTAAAAATAGCCAGCTGATAGCCTGTCAGAAAGAGTATAACCATCAAACCAAGACCAAACATCCATCTGATGCGGAATTGATTCGAACTTTTACGCAAAAGCAATGAGGCAACAATTGCGACCAACGACAGGAAAGCAAGAAAAATCAGGGTTGGCGTAAACAAAACCAGATAACGGGCTGTAACAATACCTGTTATCAGCGCAACCAACAACCTGAAGAACGGAGTTCTTTGCAGGAAATTCATACGTAAACAAACAAAAAATGTAAAACAGATAAATAAATAATCTCTAAAAATCTATGCTTTCATTAGTTTTTCAATGGTCGAAACAGGATCTTCAGCATTGAACACCGAACTACCGGCAACAAGCACATTCACACCGCAGCTATATAATTTTGCCGCATTATCGAGCGATACTCCTCCATCAACCTGAATCAAACATTCCGGATTATCCTGAAGAATATACTCCCGAAGCTCTGCGATTCTATCATAACTTTCAGGAATAAACTTCTGACCGCCATACCCTGCAAAAACAGTCATCAGCAGCACCATATCCACCCTGGCAATATAGGGTTTCAGCACCGAAACAGATACATCGGGGTTGATTGTGATTCCCACTTTCATGCCTTCATTGCGAATCATTTCAATAACAACATCGGGATTTTCGGCAGCCTCGTAATGAAAAGTCAGCATCCCGGCACCCGCTTCAGCAAACCGCCTAACGTACTTCTCGGGATTTACTATCATAATATGCACATCCATGAACTTCTTGCTGTGCTTCTTCACCGCTGCAATTACCGGGAATCCGAAGGAGATGTTCGGCACAAAAACGCCATCCATAACATCGATATGAACCCATTCGGCAGCACTGCTGTTGAGCATCTCAATATCGGAGCGCAAATCTCCGAAGTCAGCTGAAAGAATCGAAGGTGAGATAATTCTGGTCATACAAAAGATTTATTTTGACCACAAAGTTAAGAAATGAGGCGAATAAAAATTTATCAGGATTAAAAAAACGCGAAACACGCCTTAATAAAACTTGTTTAAAAAGGCGTGTTTCACGTTTGAATGAGTTTAATATCCTAACTCAGGTTCATGTCAATATACTGATTTTCATCAACCCTGATTGCCCTGTAATTGGCTGCAAACTGCATAATTAATTGTAATGTTTTGTCTGAAGGTTGCATTGTTAAATTGTCCTCCTCATTGGGAGATCCGGTGGTTTTTAAATCAGTTTTTTTTACTTGGGTAGAGATTTTTTGCATAGGCAAATTGATTATTAATTTTGAACTGATTTAATAACGCAGTTGCCTTTAAAATAGTATATCCCCGGTAAAAAAATTTATTTTAGTTCCACCTCAAACTTTTTATCCTTCGCAATTTTCCTCAGATTAATGATTGCATAACGCATTCTGCCAAGAGCAGTATTGATACTGATATCCAACTTATCTGCTATTTCCTTGAAACTAAGATCTTCAAAAATTCGCATACGAACAATTTCCTGCTGAACTACAGGCAAACTATCTATCAGCTTGACTGCATCAGTATAAACCTTTTCGTTCGACATGATATCTTCGTAACTAAGATCGCTTAGCTTAGCATTGTTAGTTATATCGTAATCAACAGCATCGGAAGAAAATGTATTTTCGTTTTTCTCCTTTCTGAAGTTGTCGATAATCAGGTTATGTGCAATGCGGTTAATCCAGCCAAGAAACTTACCGCTATCATGGTATTTTCCCTGTTGAATAGTCGTGATTGCCTTGATAAATGTATCCTGAAAAATATCTTCAGCAAGGTCACGATCGTGCACAACCTGGTAGATGTACGAATATACTTTGGACTTGTAGCGCGTTAAAAGAACTTCAAATGCCGCATTATTACCTTTTTCATATAGCTTAACCAATACATCATCGGTTAATTGAATCAGTGTTTTCATTACTGCTTAATTATTAGGGTGTTAAGCGTAATTTTATGCGATAGGCAATTGAGTTTTAGGGGTTATTGAAATATGTTTATGAGTGCAAATATATAGGAATAGTTTTATTATACAAACATTTTATCCGATTTTTTTACATTTTGCGATAAAATCTATTCTACATAAAGCACCAATCCCTTGAGATATTCTCCCTCGGGATGATAGATATTCACAGGATGATCTGCAGGTTGAGTGAGTTGATGCAGAATGCGTACTTTCCTTCCGGTTTCAGCTGCTGCACTAAAAACAGCCAGGCGAAATTGCTCCCGGCTTACTACTTGCGAGCAAGAAAAAGTAAACAGGATACCACCCGGTTTGATACGTGAAATGCCTTTTGCATTGAGTCTTTGATAGCCCTTCAAAGCATTACGGAGGGCATCGCGATGTTTTGCAAATGCAGGAGGATCGAGCACAACCAAATCGTACTCCGTCTGATTATTATTCAAGTATTTGAAAGCATCCTCAGCAAAAGAGGTATGTCGCTCATCATCAGGGAAATTCAATTGAACATTGGCATCAGTTATTTCAATCGCACGGGCTGAACTATCCACCGAATGAACTTGTGTTGCGCCGCCCCTGAGCGCATAAACTGAAAAGCCACCAGTGTAGCAAAACATATTGAGCACGCTTCTTCCGCGGGAATAATGTTCAAGTAACATTCGGTTTTCACGCTGATCAATAAAGAATCCGGTTTTCTGACCGCGAAGCCAATCAACCCTGAACTGCAAACCATTTTCTGTTGCCAACTGAATATCAACATTACTCCCGATAAGATATCCATCGTGCGGATCGATGGGAGCCATGTATGGCAAAGTGGTTTCCGACTTATAATATACATTGTTTACAGCCGGCACGACCTCAGTCAGGATACGACCAATCATCTCACGCTCCAGATGCATCCCCACAGAATGTGCCTGCATAACTGCAGTATCGCCATACACATCGACAATCAAACCAGGCAATCCATCTCCTTCACCATGCACCAAACGATAGGTGTCGTTGGTTTCTACAATCAACCCGAGAGCTTCACGCATGCGATATGCCTGTTTGATTGCGTTAACCCAAAACGCCTCATCAATCGGTTTGTTCACAAATGAAAGAATACGAACTGAGATGCTACCAACCTGATAATGACCACTACCCAGAAAAATCTTATCAAAAGAATAAACCTCAACGAGCTCACCTTCCTCAGGTTTTCCATCGATACGCTGTATAGCGCCTGAGAAAACCCAGGGATGAAAACGCATCAGACTTTGCTCTTTCTTGGGTTTGAGATAAATTTTAACCATTTGTCTGGGGGATTACTTCCACATTATTTCTTTCTGCAACTTCGGCAATCAACCTTTGTAAGGCTCGGGCTGTAAGCGGTTTGAGTCGTTGCAACTCCTGATAAATACGTAACACAGCCCAGGCATCAGTGGCGGCATAGCGTTGTTGCTGCTCGGTAAGTTCCGGACTTTCCCAGTTGGTAAGTCTCTGACTCTTTGATATTTTTTGCTGAAAAATAATCGCGAATATCTTTTGAAGTCCCAATTCGAGAATGCCATAATTCTTTACTATCGCCTGTAAATCGATTACATTGTCTGGCTTGAAGCGAAAGAGTCTGTTAAGTCCGGCAAAATCATCACGCAAAGCCAATCCAACTTTTCTGACATTGGGATTTGATAACAATTCGCCTAACTCTGCGGGAAAAGGAATTTTATTTAATCTGAACAGGTAACAATGATCTTCAACAGCAAGTTGAATCAACGCCACTTTATGATACTGACCTCGCGTAAAGGAAGGCTTGGTTTCTGTATCAATCCCAATTAAATCAGCCTTTTGCAGCTCTTTGATAGCTTCTTGAGCAGCAGCGGAATCTTCAATCAGACTTATCCCGCCCTGATAAATAACAACCGGCAACTCGTTAACTTCTTCTTTCGATATATTGGGTACAAACATATTATAAGAGACTGTTCATTTGTTCCTCTTCATCATCTCTCAGAAAATCAATCATTGAATTTCTGTTACGAGGCATAGAGGATTGTTCTTCGGAAGCATCCTGCTCTTCATTAGAAAAATAATAGCGGATATTATGCAAAGCACGCAGGGCATTCAGGAGTTTCTGCCCCCAATGCTCTGCAAAAGCATCGATACATACCACCAATGCATCGTTCATCAGCTCAGTTTCACCCAACTGATAGTTCGCAGCGCAATCTTTAATTTCCTGATACACATCAGTCAGATTTTCTGAAATAAATGCAGCAATAGGTGTATCGCTCAGCGACATGTCGGGATGAAATGTTTCCAGAAAGCTATCATGCTCTCCCAGCAACACTTCAATTTGGGCTTTAACATCATTATAATCATCTTCGGTCACAAAACGTTCCGGATCGTCTTCATAAATTCTTTCAGGCTTCTCAAGCACTGTGGTTTTGAGATACAACATCGAGAGCAGAGCCAAACCCTGTCGCACGAATGTTTCCCTATCTGTTTCAGCAGCGTGTTCGAGCAGCAGACAAACCTGCGCCGACACAGTCATATATTCAATTACCGAAGGTGAGTAAACCCAGTGATCCGGCAGTTTTTCAATACTCATAAAGCCTGTTTTAACCCCGCAAAATTAAAAAAATATTATGGTCCTCAAAAATTAACTTTTCAGCATACAACAATTTGAATAATGCTGATGTTATTTATGTAGATGTTGAACCTGTAAAAAATCACGGTCATGGAAGATAAACTCACACGTCTAAAAAACTACGAGAGGATGGAGGAAGCAATGCTTGACCAACATATACTCGGTGAAAATAAGATTGAGAGTACAATTCAACATTCAACAGGTGCGGAAATCCTACCCATGCTATACGAATTAAACGAAGGTATTGCGTTGATGGTTTTCGAAAAAGACTTTGATAAATCTTGGGAATTACTGAAAGAGTATCATCAGAAAGATGCTGACTGATCTTTAAAATTTGCTAAGTTAGCCCAAGTATTTCGTTTAATGGTTTTATGACGAAATCCCGCGTCTTCATCAGAGGATGCGGGATTTTTAATTCCGGTAGATCAACTATCAAATCATCATACAACAATATATCAATATCGATGATTCTGTCGGCATATTGACCGTTTCTAGTTTTTGATGCTCGTCCCAACTCCGTTTCTATTTGCTGTAGAACGCTTAATAGTTCGAGAGGCTGCAATGATGTTTCAACTGAGGCGACAGCATTTACAAAAGTATTCTCCGACTCAAAACCCTGTGGTGCAGAATAATAAAATGAGGATGTTCGCAACACCACCCCTGCTCTTTCAGCAATTAACTCCAATGCAGTTGCAATATTACGCTCTTTGTCGCCAAGATTAGTCCCAAGTCCTAAATATGTTTTCATACATCACTGAGTTCGATCCAACGCATTGTTTTTTCATCAATCTCATCAGCAAGCGCTGAAAATCGTTTCGAAGCTGCTACGATATCATCGTTTGAAAGTTGCCCCGACGAAAGCTCATCCTCTATCTTTTTCTTTTCAGCTTCAAGAC
>CAYMDE010000031.1:0-28444 GCA_964389115.1 uncultured Paludibacter sp.
TGAAGCTGTGGGGGTTATCGCTGCTCAGTCGATCGGTGAGCCGGGAACACAGTTAACGCTACGTACTTTCCACGTTGGGGGTATTGCATCAAACATTGCATCCGAATCGAAAGTGGTTTTGCGTTATAATGGTCGTCTCGAGTTTGACGAGTTACGTACTGTAGAAGTGAAAGATGATAGTTCAGATTATCAGGTGGTAGTGAGTCGATTAGCAGAAATGCGTGTAATCGATACTAAAACCGGTATTACCCTGACTACTCAGAATATCCCTTACGGTTCCAAGCTTTATGCACGCCATGGAGATAATGGAGTTAAGGATCAGATGATTTGTGAATGGGATCCTTTCAACGCGGTGATTATTTCTGAGATTGAAGGAAAAATCGAATTCGAAGATGTAATTGAAGGTGTTACTTTCAAAACAGAAACCGATGAGGCTACCGGATTGAAAGAAAAAATCATTATTGAATCGAAAGACCGTAACAAAGTGCCAAGTGCCCACATCCTTGATTCATCCGGAACTGTGCTTCGTACTTATAACCTTCCAGTGGGTGCTCACTTAGTGCTCGAAAACGGAAGTAAGATAAAAGCCGGTCAGATGCTTGTGAAAATCCCGCGTGCCGTTGGTAAAGCAGGTGACATCACAGGAGGACTTCCGCGTGTAACAGAGCTGTTTGAAGCACGTAATCCATCGAACCCGGCAGTTGTTGCAGAGATTGATGGTGAAGTGAACTTTGGAAAGATCAAACGTGGTAACCGTGAACTTTCGGTAACATCAAAATCAGGAGATGTTAAGAAGTACATGATTCCATTGTCGAAACAGATTCTGGTACAGGAAAATGACTTCGTACGTGCAGGTACTCCGCTTTCAGACGGTGCAACCACTCCATCCGATATTCTTATGATTAAAGGACCTACTGCCGTTCAGGATTATATCGTTAATGAAGTTCAGGATGTGTATCGCTTACAGGGTGTGAAAATCAACGACAAGCATTTTGAAGTAATTGTTCGTCAAATGATGCGTAAAGTTGAAATCCTTGATCAGGGTGATACCCGTTTCCTTGAAAAACAGATTGTTGACAAGAACGAGTTCATGGAAGAAAATGATCGTATCTGGGGCAAAAAAGTAATCATCGATGCCGGTGATTCTCCAACCTTGAAGCCTGGACAGATTATTACACCACGAAAACTTCGTGACGAGAACAGTATGCTGAAACGTCGCGATATGCGATTGGTTTCAACCCGTGATGCCGTTCCTGCTACTTCTAACCAGATTTTGCAGGGAATCACACGAGCTGCGCTTCAAACAACCAGCTTCATGTCGGCTGCTTCGTTCCAGGAAACAACCAAAGTGCTCAACGATGCTGCAATCAATGGCAAAGTCGACCGATTGGAAGGTTTGAAAGAGAACGTTATTTGCGGGCATCTGATTCCTGCCGGAACAGGTCAGCGTGATCTGGATAAGATTATCGTTTATTCACGTGATGAATACGATAAGAAGGTAGATGCACGTCGTAATGTGCTCGACATTGAGTCGGGTGATGACACTACTGAAGAATAAACTTTAAAAGTTATTCAAATATCAAAACGGGATAGTCAGAAATGATTATCCCGTTTTTTTAGCCCGAATAATTTTTTTATCTTAGTGCAGTCAAAAAATCAATTGATTGATGACGAACACATCAAAATAAAGCACTATGAATCAAAACTATTGCATAATTATGGCTGGCGGTGTAGGCAGTCGCTTCTGGCCTTTCAGTCGTAATAACCGTCCCAAGCAATTTCTGGATTTTTTTGGTACAGGTAGGTCTCTGCTTCAAATGACTTTCGATAGATTTCGTCAACTTGTTCCTGCAGAGAATATTCTGATTGTATCAAATGTAATATATAAGGATACAATTTTAGAGCAGTTGCCGGAGTTACATGAGAATCAGGTTTTGCTCGAACCACACAGGAGAAATACTGCACCGTGTATCGCGTATGCAGTTAACAGGATTAAAGCAATTACCGACAAAGCCAATATAATTGTTGCTCCATCTGACCATCTTATTTTGAAAGAGAATGATTTTATTCAGACTATCAATGAAGGTTTAGACTTCATTCAGGATAATGACGTATTGCTAACTTTAGGCATAAAGCCCAGTCGCCCCGAGACAGGATACGGTTATATTCAAATAGATGAAGGAACAGGAAGTCTCAGAAAGGTGAAAACTTTTACAGAAAAACCAAATGCAGAACTGGCAAAAGTATTCCTCGAAACCGGCGAGTTTTTCTGGAACTCAGGAATTTTTCTTTGGAATTTACAAGCCATAGATAAGGCATTTAATGAGTTGTTGCCTGATATGAGTGCACGCTTTAATGCAGGGGCGAAAGTCTTTAATACGAATGAAGAACAACAGTTTATTGATGAGATTTATGCAAGTTGTGTGAGCATCTCGATTGATTATGGTATTCTTGAAAAGGCCCCGAATGTGTATGTTTTATGTGCTGAATTTGGGTGGACGGATTTAGGGACCTGGGGTTCACTCTATGAAATGTCGGAAAAAGATAACAATGGCAATGTCTCTTTGAAATGTAATACATTGATATATAATAGTAATGATAATATCATTGCATTACCACAGGGGAGATTGGCGGTGATTGATGGGCTTTCGGGTTACCTCGTTGCTGAGTCAGAGAATGTGCTTCTTATCTGCAAAAAAGATGATGAGGCAAAAATTCGTCAGTTTGTAAATGATGCCATGGTGTCATACGATGATGAATATATTTGATTTTTACATGTTTAATTTCAAAATTAGTTTGTTATGAATTTCTTTAAGCTACATAAACCATTGGTTTATAAGTATAGGCCCATTTATTATGATCCGAAGAAAGAGGCAGCTAAGGAGCGTCAGAAACAAATGGCAGAAGGGACTGAGGATGAAAACTCTGGTACATACAGGCCTTTTATTCGGAGGGGTACTTTCAGGGAGATGGCCGACAAACGTGATACATCCCGCAAATCAGATATCAGAAAGTCTAATGTCCGTTTGGTAGTTATTATTGGCATTTTGATTCTTATTGCATATTTTCTGATGAAATAAAATTAAAGGTAACCGACATAATCAATGAGTGATATTATTCGTCTTTTACCCGATTCTGTGGCTAATCAAATTGCTGCAGGAGAGGTTATACAACGTCCGGCATCTGTGTTGAAGGAACTGGTAGAGAATGCTGTTGATGCTGGTGCTACAAGCATTCAGATAGTAATGAAGGATGCAGGACGAACATTGATACAGGTTACCGATAATGGTAAAGGAATGAGTGGTTCGGATGCCCGAATGGCTTTCGAACGTCATGCCACATCCAAAATAGCTGATGCTGCCGATTTGTTTAGCATTAGAACAATGGGCTTCAGAGGCGAAGCGCTCGCATCAATTGCTGCAGTTGCACAGGTGGAATTGCGCTCGCGCCGCGAAGAGGATGAGTTGGGCACACTGATTGAAATTGCCGGAAGCCGCATTTTCAAACAGGAGCATGTGCAATGCCCGTACGGAACAACCTTTCAGGTTAAGAATCTTTTTTTTAATGTGCCGGCACGCAGGCGATTTTTGAAATCAGACTCTGTTGAGAAAAATCATTTATTGGCAGAGTTTTATCGCATTGTTTTGGTCAATCCGCAAATTGAATTCTCATTGTACGATGGTGATGATGAGATATTCCAACTGCCTGTTTCTAATGTAAAAGTAAGAATTGAGCAGGTTTTTGGAAGTTCGCGAAAGAAGATAAGTCAGCAGTTGTTAACTATCGAAACACAAACCGGTATTGTCAATATCAACGGGTTTATCAGTCGCCCCGAGTTTGCTCAAAAGCATGCACATCAGTATTTTTTTGTGAATGGTAGGTATATGAGACATCCGTATTTTCATAAAGCGGTAATGCTGGCCTATAATCAATTGATTCAACCAACAGATAATCCGGCATATTTCATTTTTTTTGAGACCGATCCCCAGACCATTGACATCAACATCCATCCCACCAAAACTGAGATAAAGTTTGAAAGCGAACAGGCAATATGGTCCATTCTCTCAGCAGCAGTTAAAGAAGCATTAGGTAAATTCAACGTGGTTCCTTCTATCGATTTCGATAGAGAGGGTGCGCCCGACATACCGCTGCATGTTCCGGGAACTCCTGTTTCGCCACCTAAAATGAATTTCAATCCTGATTACAATCCATTTACGAACTCTTCATCTTATAAAAGAGCTCCTGTGGAGTGGGAGAAACTTTATAGTGGCTTTGAATCAACTCCGGAACCTGAGCAAACAACCTTACCCTTTCAACCGATGAAGAATGCCTTGGAAGCCTTTTCTTCCAATGTGGAAGAAGAGTTTCAGGGAAGCTATTTTCAACTCAAGAATAAATATATTATTACCTCTGTGAAGTCAGGAATGTTGATGATTGATCAGCGCAGAGCCCATATCCGCATATTGAGTGACCAGTTTTTAGCGGAGTTAAAACAGCGAAAAGGTTTTTCTCAGCAGCTGTTGTTCCCTGAGGAACTATCGCTAATGCCCGAAGATGACTTGTTTTTTGCAAATCTGAAACCGGAGTTGGTTTCTACAGGATTCGATTTCGAAACACTTGGCAAGGCTGTATATTCGGTTAAAGGCGTGCCGGCACAGCTTCAGGATTCTTCCAATGTGGTTTCAATCATTCAGCAGATTATTGAGCAGGCAAAACAAGCTACTGACGAGGGTGTTGCCGTTATTCGGGAGAGTATTTCACTGAAACTGGCAGAGGCATCAGCTATTCGTAGTGGACAAAAGCTTTCGCAGGATGAAATGGCAAATCTGGTTGATCGACTTTTTGCCTGCGAAATGCATCATTATACCCCTGATGGTAAAACGGTTATGGTTATATTATCAGAAGAGGAAATGATAAGCAGATTTAAATAAACAGAACTATGTTTAATCCACAGTCGCGAAAATAATATGTCTTTTAAACGAACTTCAATTAAATCTGAAAATATTACAAACCCCGGCAAGTAAAAAAACTTGTCGGGGTTTTTTAAAAGATTGAAATCACAAATTTAATATCAGCTTTCAGTTCCCTGGGGAGTGATTAATTTGTAGCCTTTACCATGAATATTGATAATGGCAACATTAGGATCGTCTTTCAGAAGTTTACGCAGTTTGGTTATGTAAACGTCCATGCTTCTTGCGTTGAAGTAGTTGTCGTCTTCCCAAATTGACTTTAACGCGTAGTTTCTTTCCAGAATACTGTTTGCGTTTGATGCAAGAAGTCGAAGCAATTCCGATTCTTTGGTAGTCAGTTTGCGGGTTTCTCCATCAAATGTAAGCACTTGTTTCTGGGCATCAAACACAAAGTTTCCGATATTGAAAACAACAATGTCTTTTACTTTTTTGCCTTTCACTCTTCTGAGGATAGACTCAATGCGTGATAATAACTCTTCCATACTGAATGGCTTGGAGATATAATCATCGGCTCCCAGTTTAAAGCCTTGCAGGATATCTTCCTTCATTGATTTGGCTGTCAGGAAAATGATAGGCACTTCTGAATTCACATTACGGATGTCAGATGCAAGAGCAAATCCATCTTTTTTGGGCATCATAACATCAAGCACACACAAGTCATATTTACCACGGGTAAATGCTTTGTATCCGGCCTCTCCATCAGGTTGGAGATCTGCATCATAGCCTTTTGTCTGAAGATATTCTCTTAACAGCATGCCGAGGTTCTCATCATCCTCGCACAATAGAATTTTTACTTTTTCGTCACTCATAATCTTTACTTTTAAGGGTGGGTATTGAGATAATAAATTTTGTTCCTATATCGACTTCGCTATCGATTTTGATAGATCCTTTGTGTTCGTTGATAATTTTACGAACATAGGCTAATCCGAGTCCAAATCCCTTAACATTATGTTTGTTGCCTGTTGGAACACGGTAAAACTTTTCAAATACTCTTTTATGATCCTCTTTTGGGATTCCAATGCCATTATCTTCAACACTTATCATCAGTTTATCCTTCTCATTCCATGTTTCCAGTGTGAGCAAAAGAGGTTTGTCGCTGTATTTTAAAGCATTATCAACCAAATTATGTATAACATTGGTAAAGTGAACCTCGTCTGCAATGATTAAGTCATCTGTTGCTCCCAGTATAGTTGTCATTTTACCTCCTTTATTCGAAACTTTTAATGAGAAAATCTCCGAAGTATGTTCAATGAGCTCGTTCACATGCATTTCGCGCATCTTGTAGGTTGATTTCTCGGTTTCAAACAGCGACAGTTTCAGTACTTCTTCAACCATCCTGCTCAGCCTTGTTGTTTCATCGCGAATAACCTTGGAAATATGATTAAGGGTTTCCGGTGTTTTTCCGACACCCGAATCCTGAAGCATTTGCGAGGCTAAAGAGATGCTCGAAATGGGCGTTTTTAACTCATGTGTCATGTTGTTAACAAAGTCATTCTTAATATTGTTCAACTGTTTTTGTTTAAAAATAACAATTAGAGCAACTATGAAGATGCATAAAATTAACAAAACAAGAATTATTGTTGGATAAAGGAGTTCAAGTGAGCTTATGATGAAGTTTTGTTTGGTTGGGAACGTGACCTGAAGGTATGCTTCACGCGAAGATTCAGTCAGAGGAAAGAATCTTTGAATGTAAACATTGTTTTGTTGTGTTTCTGACTTTATATGTATGTCTTTATTGCACTCGAATATCACTCTGCCATTCCTGTCAACCACACTGTAATGGAAAGGTAGGGTTATTCCATTGCTTTGCAGGAACTTTTCAAGGATTCCATTAAGCTCTTCGAAATCAACCCGTTTGCTAATGTCTTTATTGTCGTTGTCCCGCAACCAGCGAAATACTGCCTGATCGAGAATGGTTTTCGATCTTGAGAAGTTTTCTCTGAATTTCTCCTGTAATCTTCTGGAAGTTTCTTCTATGGTTGCCTTGCCATGTCGGGTTGAAATCCGGACTGTTGGTCTTTCAATTTTTCCTGTTGACAGAGATTCAGGATTATTCCCTGCGATTGTTACATCTATGCTGCTGTCTATTTCCTGTAAACTTGGGACCTTATTCGCTTTTTTGTGTGGGTCTATTCCTTCAAGTGTTAATTCGAGATATTCAAGAGCTTCATTTTCTTCGACCAATATCATGGTTTGAAGAAGACTCCTTCGAACGCTCTCATTGAACTGATTCTCAATCATTTCGGCATTTACGTGAACATACCTTGCCTGAATGATGATCAATGCAATGAAGGAGATCAACATGGAGAATATTAATATGAGTATCGTGCTACGTTTCATAATGGTGACAAATATATCTAAATAGTGAATGTTAAAATCACGAATAGACTTAAATTTAACAAAATATAAGCATTGAATGTTCTGAATTTTAGAAAATATATTAAAAATATCTTAAGTCGGTATTTTCGCTTATTTATACGGCAATGTGAGGTTTTATCTTTTATCTTTGCAAAAATTAAAGATTGTAGGATGAGGTCGAGGTGGACTGCCCTTTTTACTGCTAACTTTTTTGGTGTGTTTAACGATAACTTGTTAAAGCACGCCCTGATTTTTGTCGCGGTAAACTGGAGGATGCCTGCATGGTTAACACATTCGCAATTAATCTCACTGGTTTCGGCCTCTCTGGTGTTACCTTATTTGCTCCTTTCTCCTTTGGCAGGAAGAATAGCAGTGTTACACCCCAAAAAGCGTGTTTTTCTCAACTTCAAGTTGTTGGAGTTTCCCATCATGACACTCGCAGCAATCTCTTTTATTTTTGAATTAATTCTTCCCGCAATTATTGCTATGTTTCTCATGGGAATTCAGAGCTCATTATATTCTCCTGCAAAATATGGATTGATACGTGAGATTGGAGGAAAGGAAGGAAGTGCATACGGAAGTGGGGGATTCGAAGCCATGGCTTTTGCCGGAATACTCGTTGGGACTATTGTCGCTTCAATCATTGCTGATTATTATCATGTTTCGTATGTTGTAGTATTGTTTGCTGTTCTTGCTATCGCAGGATATTTTGCAGTTCGTTTTATTCCTGCAGAACTTAAAGCCTCAACTAAGGTAGATTCATCTGCCAATGTTAGTATTAATCCACTGCGATTTTTGTGGCAGAGTTATCAATTTTGTAAAACTTTGCCGGGTGTTAACAGGGCTGTTGTAGGAATATCAATATTTTGGATGATAGGAGCGATGATTCAAATGACAGTAGTATTACATTCAAAATATGTGTATCTCAATGATAATTCACAAACCGGTTTGATAATGGCTGCTGCGGCAATCGGAATTGGAGCGGGAACATGGATTGCAGGTATTTTTGCAAAATGGTTCAGGTCGGGAACACTGATGATTTTTGGTCTTGCCGGAATGTTGCTAACAATTGGGGTGGTCGTTTTTACCTCAACAACTTTTACGCTGTTTGGGGTTTTGATTTTCCTGTTCGCACTGATGGGAGGCTTTTTTCTCGTGCCTAATCTTACCCATGTACAAAGGGCTGAGTCCGGAATTTTATCTGGTCAGTTAATGGCTTATATGAATTTGATTACCTTTGTTTTCGTGCTGTTTGGAACTGCATTGTTTTCTGTAATAACACTATTCAGTGATGAAAACAGCTTTTTCGTTTTCGGATCCATTGCCTTGATTTGCCTGATTACTTTAGTTTATTTGATAGTATTGTCGCATAAAGAGAAGAAATATAGAATTATATGAAGAAAAACCGTAGTTTTCGAACTGTTATATCCGATTTAAGTGTACAAATTCTGATAGCCATGTTTATCGGAATTGTTGTTGGAACTGTCATGGGTCCGGGTGCTGCCATTTTCGCACCCTTGGGAACGCTTTTTATCCAACTTATACGCATGTTGGTGGTTCCGTTGGTGTTAGTGTCAATTGTTGGTGGCGCGGCATCACTTGGTGCCACAAGATCCGCGGGTATAATCGGATTCAAAACCATCTCCTATATTTTTATCTCAACTTTTCTGGCTGTTATTCTTGCTTTATTGCTGGGTGAGTGGTTTAAACCGGGATCTGGAATTTCGATCGAGATGATTCGTTCATTCCTTCCTGAGCAGGGATATGATTCAACTCCTGAAAAAATGGAGTTTTGGTCAACCTTAATCGGCGTTATCCCCTCTAATCCGCTTCAGGCCATGGCCGAAGGAAACATCCTTCAGTTGATATTCTTTGGATTATTTTTTGGCTTCGGACTCAGTGCGCTGTCTGTTGAGAAAAAGCAGCCTGTATTGAAAGGACTTAACACCTTGCTTGATGCGCTTATCTGGTGCATTGGAAAAGTAATGTGGGTGGCTCCATTGGGAGTTTTTGGTTTGATGGCTGATGCTACAGGAACATTTGGTTTCGATTTGTTGCTTAAAGTGGGAAATCTGTTTTGGGTGAATCTGCTCGCTGCTTTGTTTATTCTGTTGGTGTTTTATCCGCTAACAATCCGTTTGATTTCCAAAATGAGTCTTAAAAGATTCTTCAGGGAGATGCTTCGGCCTCAGATTGTTGCATTCTCGACTTCTTCTTCAATGGCTACCTTGCCGGTAACACTCAAAACCTGCGAGGATAAACTGGGTGTTAGCAAAGAAACCGCATCTTTTGTTGTGCCTTTGGGGGCGACCATCAATATGACCGGTAATGCAATTTATTATACGCTTGTTGCTGTTTTCTTCGCACAGCTTTATCAAATTGATCTTGGAATGGCGCAATATCTTGCCATCGCAATTACGGCCAGCGTAGGTTCAATTGGACAGGCAGGTGTGCCAGGGCCTACCTTACTAGTTGTGGCTGTGCTTGTTTCAGCCGGTATTCCTATCGAAGGACTTCCACTGCTTTATGCCCTCGATCGGGTTTTTGATATGCTTCGTACCGTGCTGAATATCACCGGAGATGCGGCCTGCGCTGTGATTGTGGATTCAGGTTCAGGTCAAACGTCCGAAGATATCAAGAACTAAAATAGCTGTTTTATAACATTTATTTCGGTGTCACTTGTTGGATTTGATGTAATACATTTGCAGCACAGTTCAGCACAGATATATGCAGGTAAATTTCAGTCACTCCCGTTCAAAGACCAAAGCACTTTCCGATGCTATCAGTTCTGCTATCATGCAGGGCGAATTCAGGGAAGGTGACAATTTATTGTCGATTAATGATGCAAGTGTCCGTTACGGAGTTTCGCGGGATACTGTTTTCAAGGCATACAAAGAATTGAAGAGGAAAGGCCTGATAGATTCAAATCCTCAAAAGGGTTATTTTGTTTGTGGTGAAGTGCATCATATCTTGTTATTGCTTGATAATTATACCCCATTCAAGCAACATCTCTATAAACGATTTCGTTCCAGATTACCTCAGAAGTATAGTGTGGATGTTATTTTTCATCAGTATAACAAACATCTTTTTGAAACAATAATTCGCGAAAGTGCAGGGTTGTACAGTGCTTATGCAGTTATGAATTTCTCCAATACACATTTTTCAGAATCTTTAAAGCAGATCCCGGCTGATAAGTTACTGTTGCTCGATTTTGGAGGATTCAACAAGTCTGATTATTCGTTTCTTTGTCAGGATTTCGATCAGGCACTTTACGATTGTTTGATGTCGTTTAAGGATGAAATTCGAAAATATAATAAGTTGGTGTTGGTTTTCCCGGAAGATAATTGCCATCCGGTGAGTGCCATCGAGTTTTTCAAGCGATTTGCCCATGATGAGGGCTTTGAATGTGAGATTATTCGTAATACGAAAGCATGGAAGGGTGTGGAAAAGGGCGTTTTCTATCTATGTGTTGAAACGGATGATTTGGTGCGCACAATTCATGAGGCTGACGGAAAAGGTTTTGAATTGGGAAAAGATATTGGACTGATGGCATATAATGAGGATCCGATTCTGGGTGTAATCAAAAACGGAATTACTTCCATTGGGATTGATTTTGGGTTACTTGGAGAAAAAGCTGCGGAGTTTATTCTTACTAAAGAGTTGGTGCAAGAGTATCTGCCTACAACAATCAGAAAAAGGAATTCAGTGTGAAGTTTATATAGCCTCACTCAGGAAAAAGATAAATAATTTATAGACAGGATATGCAGGATTAACGAGTAGAAGTGACCTTATTAACCCTGATAAAATCATTATTATGAAAGCAACAAGAAGAGTTTGTCAAACACTGGAGTTAAAAAACGACCCGGCATTGATTGAGGAGTATAAGTACTGGCACAGATCCGAAAACAGATGGCCTGAGATTCCTGAGGGAATCAAAAAGGTGGGAATACTCGACATGGAAATCTATATCCATGGAAATCTTTTATTTATGATCGTTGAGGTTCCGGAAGATTTTGTGTGGGACGAAGCTTTTGCTGAACTGGCAAAACTTGAATTGCAATCAGAATGGGAACAGTTCATGGCAAAATTTCAGGATTGTGATCCTAATGCCGGATCATCCCAAAAATGGAAGATGATGGAGCGAATTTTTAAGTTATAACAATCTAAGTACAGAAAACATATGTCAAACACATCTAACTCATTGCTTAAAGGGGCTGATGGCCGCAATTATCTGATACCCTTTATACTCGTCACATCGCTGTTTTTCTTCTGGGGAGTGGCTAATAACATGACCGATACTTTGTTGGCGGCATTTAAGAATATCCTGGTAATGACTGATTTCCAGACTTCATTTATCCAGATGGCATTTTATGGCTCCTATGCCGTTTTTGCCATACCTGCCGCGCTACTTATTCGGAAGTTTAACTATAAATCGGGGATACTGGTCGGACTAGGAATGTATGCTCTTGGCACTTTCTTGTTCTTCCCGGCCAGTCAGTTGAACTCATACGGATTCTACCTTTTTGCAATTTATGTAATGGCCGGTGGTTGTTCGGTGCTCGAAACTACTGCTAATCCGTATATTCTGACGATGGGACGACCTGAGACTATGACACGCCGACTCAATTTTGCTCAGTCGTTTAATCCCCTTGGTTCCATCACGGGAATTTTGCTAAGTCAGGTTTTTATTCTTTCTCAATTGAGTGCCAATAAGTCTGAAATGACCGAAATTGAGCTTCAGGCTGCTCAACATCATGAATTATCTGCAGTAACACTGACTTACATGGGGGTTGGTGTCGTTTTGCTAATTGTATTGGCTGTAATATTCTTTTATAAGAAGATGCCTTCCAGTAAAGATGCTACTTCGCAGAACTTCTGGAAAACAACAGGAGGATTGTTCAAAAGAAAGCATTATTCTTTAGGGGTGCTTGCACAATTCTTCTATGTGGGTGCGCAAATTGGTGTATGGTCATATACGATTCGTTATGTGATGAAGGCACTTATGCTGGTTGATCCCGTTACGGATCAGATTATTGTCGAAAATGTTACAGGGTTCATTCAGAAATATGCCGGATGGAGTGCGCTTTGGCAGCTCAATATCGAATCAACAGCCGAAAATATCGGGAATACTTTCTATCTGACTTCCATCCTGATTTTCTCTGCCTCAAGATTTATTTTTACTGCGCTAATGAAATATATCCGTCCGGGATTATTGCTGGCAATTGCTGCACTCGGAGCGTTTCTGGCTGTTATGGTTGCCATCTTTGCAACGGGTATGACGGGGGTAATCGGACTGGTAGCCATTTCTTTCTTCATGTCGCTCATGTTCCCTACAATTTATGGAATTGCACTCGAGGGTCTTAGTCCGGGCGAAGCAAAAGTTGGAGGCTCATTCCTTGTGATGGCTATCCTTGGAGGTGCAGTGCTTACCTCGATTCAGGGTCTGATATCAACATCATACAGCAGCGTTTCACTTTCATATCTTGTTCCTCTTGCTTGCTTTGTTGTGATTGCCGCCTACGGTTTATTTGCAAACAAGGAAGAGAAAGTGTATAGCTACGAATAATCGGAGAATTGAATTATCGAACTAAGATGAAAACAATATTAAAATATTAAGAAGACAAATAAATTATGAAAGCAGGAAATATTAATCAAGATATCACTGAGACTCTTCAGCAACAAAGGAAAGATAAAACCGGACGTTTGCAGGGAGAAAATCCAAAAATTGGTATTCGCCCTACCATCGATGGCCGACAGGGCGGTGTGCGCGAATCGCTCGAAGTGCAAACCATGAATATGGCTGTAAGTCTGGCTGAATTTATATGTGCCAATCTCAAATATACTGATGGAACACCGGTGCAATGTGTGATTGCCGATACCACCATCGGTCGCGTGGATGAAGCTGCTGCCTGTGCTGAGAAATTTCAGCGCGAAGGTGTTGGCGCCACAATCACCGTTACGCCATGCTGGTGCTACGGAAGCGAAACCATCGACGCCGACCTGTTGATGCCCAAAGCTATCTGGGGTTTCAATGGTACTGAACGTCCTGGTGCTGT
The DNA here is from genome assembly GCA_964389115.1 of uncultured Paludibacter sp. Taxonomy (GTDB): domain Bacteria; phylum Bacteroidota; class Bacteroidia; order Bacteroidales; family Paludibacteraceae; genus Paludibacter. The sequence continues at coordinate 13,385 of CAYMDE010000031.1, forward strand.
ATATCTGGCTGCCGCCTTGGCGGGTCATACGCAAAAAGGACTTCCCGCCTTCGGGATTTATGGTCGCGATGTTCAGGATAATGGCGATACTTCCATCCCTGCCGATGTGCAGGAGAAAATTCTGCGTTTCACGAAAGCTGCCATCGCTGTGGCTGGCATGAAAGGCAAATCTTATCTTTCGGTGGGCGGTGTTTCCATGGGTATCGCGGGATCTATTGTGAATCCCGATTTCTTCCAGGATTATCTGGGTATGCGTACCGAATATGTGGATATGACCGAAGTGCTGCGCCGTATTCAGTTGGATATTTTCGATCCTGCTGAATTTGAAAAGGCTATGGCATGGACAGAAAAGTATTGCAAAGCCAATGAAGGAGTGGATACGAACGATGAGGATAAGAAAAAATCGCGTGGGCAACTCGACAAAGAGTGGGAGTTTGTGGTGAAAATGACTATTATTATTCGCGATTTGATGATCGGGAATCCGAGACTCCGCGAGCTGGGTTATGGTGAAGAAGCATTGGGTCATAATGCCATTGCAGCAGGTTTTCAGGGTCAAAGGCAGTGGACGGATTTTTTGCCAAACGGCGATTTTTCTGAAGCGATGCTCAATAGTTCGTTCGACTGGAACGGCATTCGCGAAGCATTTATCGTAGCTACCGAAAACGATGCGCTGAATGGTGTTGCCATGCTTTTTGGCAAGTTACTTACCAACACAGCACAGGTTTTTGCTGATGTCCGTACCTATTGGAGTCCGGATGCTGTAAAACGTGTAACCGGCTATGAACTCGATGGTCCTGCCGCCAATGGTTTGATACATCTTATCAATTCAGGTTCGGCTGCCCTCGATGGATGCGGTGAGCAAAGTGTTGATGGTCAGCCTGCCATGAAGCCTTTCTGGGAAATCAGCGAAGATGAGAAGGAGAAGTGTATGGCTGCCACTACCTGGTATCCTGCTGATTGTGGTTATTTTCGCGGTGGAGGTTTTTCTTCAAAATTCGTTACCAAAGGAGGGATGCCTGTAACGATGATACGCGTGAATCTGGTGAAAGGATTGGGACCTGTGCTTCAATTGGCTGAGGGCTGGACAGTTGATTTACCTGTCAACGTGCATCAGGTGCTCGACGATCGCACCAACAAAACATGGCCTACGACCTGGTTCGCTCCGCGCATCACCGGCGAAGGTAGTTTCAGAGATGTATATTCGGTGATGAATGCCTGGGGTGCCAACCATGGTGCTTTCTGCTACGGACATGTAGGCGCGGATGTGATTACGCTTTGCTCGATGCTGCGAATCCCGGTGTGCATGCACAATGTGGCCGACGATCAAATTTTCCGTCCGAGTGCCTGGGCTGCTTTTGGCATGGATGCCGAGAGTTCAGATTACCGTGCCTGTGCAACATACGGACCTCTGTATCGGTGATAATACAGGGTTTTTTGATACCTTTGCGCTGATTTCGTTAATGTAAATCATGAAACAGCAACCTCTCTTATCAGAATTCAGTAATATCAACGAGGAAAAGTTGAAGCACAACTTTGGCCTCAGTGTAAATTCTGTCGGTTACAAGTCGATTCTCGCGAACGAAAAGGTCGCGAGAGCCGGCAGAATAATCGATTATAAGTATCATTTCAAACAAGGCAGGGTGTCGGATGAGTTTAAAATCATCTATATAACCAGCGGCACAGGATATGTGCAGTTTGAGGGTACTGCTGAACGAAAAATTACCAGTGGAGAGGTGTTGCTGGTCATGCCCAATCAACAATATCGTTACTATCATCGTCCCGAAACCGAGTGGAAAGAATATTTCATCCGCTTTGTTGCCGGCTCAGTCTATTACGAAACCATCAGTGATTTTTTCAGAACAGAAAATCAGGTTGTCGAGATTGGGTTCAACGAAGAACTCATCAAGATTTTTCATCGGGCAATTGAAGTCGTAGAGCATGGTCTGAAATCCTCACAGGTCTATCTTTCAGGGATGCTGATGCACTTGCTGGGGTTAATTATTGCGGAAACAAGAAATAAAGCCAGCCTGAAAAAAGATATTCAGCTTGTTGAGCAGGTTAAGTGGCAAATGAACGAACATATCTTTGAGGATATATCGGTTCAGGATATCGCGGCTCGCTTAAATGTTTCATATGTAACGCTTCGTATGCAGTTTAAAAACTACACGGGGATGGCTCCTGCTAAATACTTCAGCGAACTCAGATTGAACAAGGCACGTCAGTTGCTTACCGAAACAACACATTCAGTTAAAGAAATAGCGTACATGCTGCGATTTACATCCACCAATCATTTTAGTACGATGTTTCGTAAAACGATGGGCGTTTCACCAAAAGACATCAGGCAGGGCGATAAAAAACCTTCAGCTACTTGATTTCTTCCTTTTTAATAAAATCGTAAAAAGTTTTACGCATCAGGTCGGCAAGCATAAGCTGATAGTTAATGTAAGCACGTAAATGGGAATTGTACGCATTGTTAAGCCTGTTGCGCTCCAATGCAAGTGCCTGACTGTCAATATCACCTTCGCTGAATCGTTGTCGTGTAATTCCAAAACTTTTTTCGGCTACTTCTACGTTTTTCTCCAAAAGTTGTAATCGACGTAAACTGGTGTTTAAATCGGCAACGAGATTCCTGACTTCCCTCTCTATACTCCTTTGTACTTCAGTTTTCTGAAGTTCGTTCTGTGTGAGGCGGGCTTTCGCTGCATTAACAAGCGCTTTATTTTCACCCCAGTCGAGCAGTGGAATACTGATAGAAAACCCGATACCGTAGTTCTGTGGCCTGCTAAGGAAGTCATTATAAGAGCTTTGCAGGTTTTGTGTGAAACCTGAAGCTATGGGCATCGTGCTCACACCAACTTTCTCGTAGTAGGCTGTCAGGTCGGCTTTTATCATCCCCGCAGCTCTTTGTTGTTTGAGATTGAGTTTGTTTTGTTCAATCTGAATTTCCTGTTCTCTGATTTCGTGACGGTTTGCCAACGCCAACTGAACAGCATGTTCCGGATTCACAATAACGACATCATATTGAAAATCGCTTGAAAGCACAACACTGTCAGATAGCTCGATGCCCAAAATCTCCTTAAAGTTATTCATGGCAGAGCCTGCATTTACATGTGCCAGTGCATAATTATTTTGTGCTTCAGCCAAATCAACTTCCATTTGCAAAGCGTCAACTTCCCGGATTAATCCGGCTTCAAACTTATTGCGGGCAATATTGAATGCTTCAGTTTGCCGGTCTAGGTCCATCTGGGCAATTTCGGTACTTTTCTGAACTGAAAGCAGATTGTAAAACGCGCTGCTTACTGCGTAAACAAGATTAAGTTCTTCCCGTTTTAATTGCCTGCTCGAACGTTCAAAAGCAAGTTCAGCGCGTTTGAATGACGAACGAATCGCGTTGTAACCATACAATGCATCAAGAGGTTGTACAAGTCCGAACCTCGTATTGAGATATGTCGATCTGAAATCTGAGAATAAGTCGTCGTAATTAGATAAGCCACTTCGCACGAAAATATAACCATCAGTTGGTAGCGGTTGGTTAATATTGATGGTTCCCTGATAGTTCAACTGTTTCACAGAGTAAAATGAAATACCTGTACTATCTTCGAACTGCCTGATGGTTTCGGTGTATTGCGGACTTACAAAGTTTAGATTGATATGGGTTTTAAATCTGCTTGTTGCCGATTTTAAATTATACTCCGCAATCTTCAAATCCTGTTCAAGTCGCTTCATGCTATAACTCTTATCGCGGGCAATTGCGATACTTTTATCTAAATCAAGATGATAAATATCACCTGCAAAAATGTTGAGATTGATAATCAGCAATGCTGATAGCAGCCAAGTGTGTTTCATGTGTTTTTATTTCCCTGGTTTATGATTTGGTTCATCTGAAAATATCTTTCCATCACGTATATGGATGGTACGATTGGCATGGTCGGCAACTTCCTGTTCGTGCGTAATCAAAATAATAGTATTCCCTTCCTGATGTAAATCACGAAAAAGCTGCATAATTTCCGCTCCTGTTTTCGAATCGAGTGCCCCGGTTGGTTCGTCGGCAAGCAAAATGCCGGGCTTTGAAACCAATGCCCTGGCTATGGCAACTCTTTGGCGCTGTCCGCCACTCAATTCACTTGGTTTGTGCAACATTCTTTCAGCCAGACTCACTTTATTCAGGGCATCCACAGCCCGTTGTTTACGTTCGGCAGATTTGATGCCCGCGTAAATCAGAGGCATTTCAACGTTCTGTAAGGCATTTAGTTTCGGAAGAAGATTGAAATTCTGGAAAACGAACCCAATTTCTTTGTTTCGCATGGCCGATAATTCATCATCATCAAGTGTACTTACATTGGTCTTGTTGAAAAGATAGTCGCCCGAAGTAGGAGTATCGAGACAACCCAGTATATTCATCAGTGTTGATTTTCCCGAACCCGAAGGTCCCATGATTGCAACGTATTCGTTTCTATTGATTGTTAGGCTGATATCGTTAAGTGCAAGCACCTCCTGATCGCCCATCTCGTATTTCTTTGAAAGATTGCGGATTTCTATTAGCATAATATTAATGTGTGTCTGATACGGATTTATTCATATCTGATTGAATCAATTGGTTTCAGGTTTGCCGCGTTCTTGGCCGGAAGATATCCAAAGCTGATTCCAACCAAAACCGAAAAACCAAAGGCGATGAAAACGGAATAAGCCATGATATAGGTGTTGATGTCGGTAAATAGTGAAACGGTCATCGAAAGTGAAACTCCCAAAATTACTCCAATAATTCCTCCGGTTATACTAATCGCAACAGCTTCGGTAACAAACTGACTCATTATATCTGCTTTACGTGCACCCACCGCCCTTCGGATGCCAATTTCACGGGTACGTTCCATGACGGTTGCAAGCATGATATTCATAATGCCAATTCCGCCAACAATCAAAGAGATTGCTGCAATTGCTCCTAAAAGAAAGTTGTAAATCTGACGTTCTTTTTCTTCCTGTTTCAGAAGCTCATAAGGGATTACAATATTATAGTCTCTGTTGTTGAAATGGTGGCGAAGCAAAATGGCATCGATTAATTCTGAACTTTCGACAAGGCGGTTCGAATTTTCCATCTGAACAGTGATTTGCTGAATCTGACTGGCAAGTTGATTTCCCGGACTAAAACGATTCAGAAAGGTAGATAATGGCAGGTAAATGTCAGTGTTCAGGTCACGCGCAGCCAGCTCCCCAACCGTTTCGGTAAAAAGTGTTTTCGACTGCAGAACGCCGATAACCTCCATCCATTGATCTTCAATTTTAATCATCTGGCCAATCGGGTCTTCATTACGAAAAAGGGTTGATGCCACGCCGGCTCCCAAAACGCAAACCCTCAGGCCGCGGTCGTAATGATCCTGGCTGATAAAACTTCCCCTTTCAGTATTGTAATTAAGCATTTCGATGAATGCCGGCGTGATACCGATAACGGTTGATTTTACCGATCGGTCGGCAAATCTGACCTCTGAGTTTATTTCGGCCTGAGAAGCAGTGTTGATAACGCCCGGAACTATTTCTCCGATTATTTCAGCATCTTGCAATGAAAGTCCCCGCGAGAAACGTGCTCTGACTTCTTCCAACTCCTCGTCAGTCATGCTTTTTTCTCTGATGATAATATTGTTTACACCCAAATCCTGGTACTTGGCAATGGCTTCGCGTTTTGCTCCTTCACCAATTGAAAGCATTGTAATTACTGATGCAACACCAAATATAATTCCGAGCATTGTCAGAAACGACCTGAATTTGTGATCGATTAATCCGCGAAGTGATAAGCGTATGTTTTCCTGTAATTGCATGTTGGTTTAATTTTCAATGAATTCGCAACTTACTGTCATGCCCGGTTTTAAACGGCTATCGGATTTGAGCAATTCTACTTCGACCTCAAATACCTTCTGTCGGGAATTGTTGTTTTTTGGTCTGCATAGTTTTGCAATAAAAGATACTTTACCTTCAAACTTAACCGTTGGAAGTGCATCCAATCGTACCCAAACCTTTTGCCCCGGATATACACGCAGAAAATCTGTTTCGTTCACTGAGGTGTTCACTTTCATCCAGGTGAGGTCCGGAACATTTCCTAAAAAGTTGCCCTGATTAATATCATCTCCAATTTTCACCTGTGCTCTGGTTCTGTTGTTCCAAGCAATTTGAAATATGCCCGAGATCGGTGTTCTGAGGGTGAGGGTAGGTAAGATTTCCCTGGCCATCTGAATTTCTTCCTCTAGTCGTTGCCTCTTGATATTCTCTATTTTCAGGTTGTAACCTGCAATTACCCGATTTCTTTCAATTTGATTCTTAATTTTGTTGAGTGATATCTGAGCCTGTTTGAATTCAAGTTCCTTTATTTTTCTGATTTTTTCCGGTTCAAATTGCGAAGCTTCCAATTCAAGTCTTTTTAAGTTGAATGCCGCAGTTTCGCTTCTCAATCTTGAATCTAAATCCTGCTCTCTGTTTTGCTGATCCACATAAAGTTTCTCTAAAACTGCAAGTTGTGTCTCAAGCTGACTTTCCCTGTCAATAATATAGCGATTAATCTCTGTAGGATCCAGTTGAATTATTGAGTCGCCTGCCTGTACTTCAGCACCGTGATCCAAAAGACCAATTATCTTCATCGAATACCAATGGCGACCGTAGCGCTGCATTACAAATGATCGTGAGTTTACAGCAGCAAGTTCACCTGTTTCAATGATGGTATTCCCCTGATCGCTGAAGCTGGCAACGCCAATTTCCTTTTTATTGCCCGTACATGCAACAAGTCCGGTCAAAAGCAATACAATTATATAGTATGATGTTTTACTGATGTTCATATTACAATGTTTGAGTTGCCGGAGTTTCGTTATTGCTGTCATCACTTTTAGCAAATGGGTCTCTCAATGTTATTTCATCGCCCGGCGACAAGCCACTAAGCACAACAACATAGTTTCGGTTGCTTTCTCCGGTTTCAATCACAACTTTTTCATAGCCCGACGCTGTTTTTCTATAAACAAATCGTTCCGATCCCCTTGCATTCACCGATTCAATTGGGACATAAATTGCATTTTCAATCCTATCCAAAATAATTCTACAGCTAACTGTTAGTCCGGGAAGCAATTTTTCGTTCGTTTCATTGATGTAAATCTCTACAGGAAATACCTTTACGCTCGATCTGTTATTCCGGTTTACTGCCAGATTTGCAACAGTATTTATCCTCCCTGTAAAAGTGCTGTCTGAAAACGCATCAGGTTTTATTTCAACCGATAGTCCGGGCGATATTTTTGAAATATCAACTTCATTGATGCTTACGTTGGCTTTTAGTGCAGACAAATCAGGCAGTTGGATTAATGGAACGCCCGACCAGCACTGGTCGCCTTCCTGGTATTTGTTTCCTGTTGTCCAGTTGCGACTGATTATTGCAATACCGGGCGATGGGGAGATGACGAACAGGCGATTGAGGGTTTCGTTTGCTTCCACGAGTCTTGACCTGTCCTGACTGATAGAAAGTTGGCGTTGTTTTACTTCTTCTTTCTGAACCCTGATGCGATTCTCAATCTGCTCGCTTGCCCTTTCAAGTGCAATGGCAGCTCTGTCAAGATTTAGTTTAATCTCTTTTCTCCGAATATCAGCTTCGTAGCCAGATGATTCAAAACGAATTTTCGATATTTCGTGGTTAATTCTGGCAATCTCCAGATCTGCTTTAAGCTCTTCAAGGTCAGATTGGTGTTGCGCGTTCATTTTTGCCAGCTCAGCGATATTCATTTCTAACCTGGCTTCTGCATCAACAACACCACGTTTTACTTCCGAAGGATCGAAAACAACGAGTGTATCTCCGGCCTTCACTTCAGCTCCATCGGTCACAATTTGAGTTATTTTCAGGTTTCCGAATCTCCATGGAATGATTGGAGATGTTACACTGGTCGAATTAATAGCTTCAATCTCACCTTCTTCCACTATCTCAAGGTAAAATGTGCCCTGCAGTACCCTGGTGAGTGGAACATCATTCTCTGCTTTCTTTTTACAGCCGACTGCTGATAGTAAAATCAGGATAAAGAAAAAAACAGAAGTCTTTTTCAGGATGTGTGGTTTATTCATTGATCTGATAAGAGTTTTGCGATTCGTGATTATCGTTGTTTAAATCTTGTTTTTTAATATCGTTCTGAGTTTTGACGGAATCCGGAAGTAAGGTGATTTCACGAACCAACCTTCTATCCGGGCGACTCAGACTGATTTTCTCCCCGGCGTTTAAACCATGAGTTATAATGGCCTCTTTGGGCGATGAAAGACTTGTTTGAATCTCCCTTTTTTCAAAATATTTACCTATCGGGATGTAAACAACCCGCGTTGAGTCTGCTTCAAAAATGGCAATCTGAGGAATTACAATCGTGTCTGCTACAGTACGTAATATTATTTTGCAATTAACTGATTGTCCGGGCGACAAAGGTTCAAGAAGGCTGTCAACCGAAGCCTCAATTTCGAAGAATCGAACTTTCGAGTCCCTGCGGATGGGATTGCCGATGGTTGCTTTTTTGGTTACTTTTCCCCATCCCATGTTGGATGGCATAGCGTCAAAGCTATATTCAATTTTATCGTTAATATTGATACGCTTGTAGTCAGCTTCTGAAGCCATAAACAGCACTTTCATTTTTTCATTGTCAGGGATAGTGAGAATTGCTCTTCCGGTCCAAACATTATCCCCCTCCTGATATTGTTTCCATGTCTGTCGGTTAAAAGCTCTCCTTACAATGCCTGAACTGGGCGCAGTTAATGTGAGTGATTCTAACCTTTGTTTTCTGCTGTCAACATTTCTTTGATGGCGTTGGATAATAAGTTGATGTTTTCTGATTTCAGACTGTTGAATTTCCTGCAGATTTTTAAGCTTACTCTGCAATTTTCTTTTTTCAATTGAAGCTTTTTCAAGTTCCAGCTCCCTGATTCTTCTCATTGTTTCAGAAGAGTATCTTAATTGCAGAGAATCAAGGAAAGCAATTTCTGTTTGAGCCTGATTATTTCTCACATCTGCCTCAAGAAGCGTGTATTGCATCTCAAGATTAGCTTTTACTTTATTGAATTCTGCAATGGCTGATTCAAGATTGGTAACAGCATCATCATATTCGCTTTCCAGATTTTTATCTTCGAGAATACAAACAACCTGTCCCGCTTCAACAATAACCCCGTCTTCAATAAGAAAAATGATTGTGCCGTCCACATTTTGAGGGCAAATAACATTGGTCGTTTGAATTGGTTCTGCTGTTCCTTCTATTGACAGGAAGTCGTCAAAGGTGCTCCTTTCAACAATAACAGAAATTGTCTGGTTTGTATCAGATTTGCTGCAAGCGCTGAAATAGATCAATATAAAGCACAGTAATATGCAGATGAAATGTGTTTTCACTTATAAACAAGGTGTTGTGGATGCTATTAAAGGAATGCGAAGTTAACGACAAAACATTTCATATATTAAAAAAAGTAACGATTATAAATGTAAATTATACAATTATTACATTTTGAACTGGATTTACTTACATTAGCCCATTGCTTTGATGCATGATTTCGGATGATGAAAAGCTAAATGACTGACTATTTTTATGTTTTTTAAAAAGCGGGCTTGTTGGAATAAAAACTTTTTGTAACTTTGCAGCCCATTTTGGCATAATACCAAAAATTTAGAAATAAAGTAGTTAAAGTTTAAAAACAATTTTGAAATGCCTACAATTCAACAATTAGTTAGAAAAGGAAGAGCAGAACTGATCGACAAAAGCAAATCCCCGGCGTTGGATTCATGTCCACAACGACGTGGTGTTTGTGTGCGCGTGTACACGACTACTCCTAAGAAACCTAATTCGGCCATGCGTAAAGTTGCGCGTGTTCGTCTTACCAATCAAAAGGAAGTGAACGCATACATTCCGGGAGAAGGTCACAATCTTCAGGAGCACTCCATCGTTATGGTGCGTGGTGGTCGTGTAAAAGACCTTCCGGGAGTACGTTATCACATTGTTCGTGGAACATTGGATACGGCCGGTGTAAATGGTCGCACGCAACGTCGTTCTAAGTACGGTGCTAAACGTCCTAAACCGGGACAGGCAGCAGCCAAGGGAGCTCCTGTAAAAGGTGGAAAAAAGAAGTAATTCGAAATCCCTGCAAGTAAATCCTTTTCAAAAGTTAAAGTTCAAGTAAACAAACTTGTTTTATCGGTAGCAGATGAGGGTTGAGTAAATGGCTCGGAGGAGTCGTTGAAGCATAACTAAAAGCAACCAAAAACAAAAAGAATTAAAAAAAATGAGAAAGTCGAAACCAAAAAAACGGATCATTTTACCAGATCCCGTTTTCAATGAGTCGATGGTTACAAAATTTGTAAACCACTTAATGTATGATGGCAAGAAATCTACTGCCTTCGACATTTTCTATTCTTCTTTAGAAGTAGTTAAGAATAAATTGCCTAATGAAGAGAAACTCCCCCTCGATATCTGGAAAAAAGCACTCGAGAACATTACTCCTTTAGTAGAAGTAAAATCCCGCCGTGTTGGAGGAGCTACATTCCAGGTTCCCACTGAGATTCGTCCTGACAGGAAAGAATCGATTTCAATGAAAAATATGATTTTATATGCCCGCAAACGTGGAGGTCGTTCTATGGCTGACAAGTTAGCTGCCGAAATTGTTGACGCGTTTAACAGTCAGGGTGGTGCATTTAAACGTAAAGAGGATATGCACCGTATGGCTGAAGCTAACCGTGCTTTTGCTCATTTCAGATTTTAATGTAATTGGTTAGTTTTTTAAGATTGAAAAAGAAAGTTTATAACGCAAGTTAACAAATGGCAAAAGGAGATTTAAAATATACCAGAAATATCGGGATCATGGCTCACATTGATGCCGGTAAAACTACCACTTCGGAACGTATCCTGTTTTATACAGGTTTGACCCACAAAATTGGAGAAGTGCATGATGGTGCTGCTACAATGGACTGGATGGAGCAGGAGCAGGAGCGTGGAATTACCATTACTTCAGCTGCAACAACTACCTCATGGAACTATCAGGATCAGAAATACAAGATTAACCTGATTGACACTCCGGGACACGTCGACTTCACTGTTGAAGTAGAACGTTCTTTGCGTATTCTGGATGGAGCTGTAGCAGCATTTTGTGCTGTAGGTGGTGTTGAGCCGCAGTCGGAAACCGTTTGGCGTCAGGCTGACAAATATAATGTTCCCCGTATCGGTTATGTGAACAAAATGGACCGCTCAGGTGCTGATTTCTACGAAGTTGTTCGTCAGGTAAAAGAAGTTCTGGGTGCAACGCCTTGTCCTATTCAAATTCCTATCGGTGCTGAAGAGAAATTCAAAGGTGTTGTCGATCTTATCAAGATGAAAGCCATCGTATGGCACGACGAGACCATGGGTGCTCAATATAGTGTTGAAGAAATTCCTGCCGATTTGCTCGATGAAGCTAAGGAATGGAGAGATAAAATGCTCGAAGTTGTAGCAGAATTCGATGATGTGTTGATGGAGAAATATTTTGATGATCCATCTACCATTACCGAAGAGGAAATTATGGCGGCAGTACGCAAAGGTACTCTTGCAATGGAAATAAACCCGATGATTTGTGGTTCATCCTTCAAAAACAAAGGGGTACAAACCATGCTTGATGCTGTGTGTTCTTTCCTTCCAAGTCCGCTTGACACGCCTGAAATTATTGGTAAAGATCCACGCTTTGAAGATAAAGATGTGGTTCGTCATCCTGACTCAACAGAGCCATTGTGTGCACTTGCATTTAAAATTGCAACCGACCCTTACGTAGGTCGTCTTTGCTTCTTCCGTGTGTACTCTGGTCAGTTACCTGCAGGTTCATACGTTTATAATACGCGTTCTCAGAAGAAAGAACGTATTTCACGTATATTCCAGATGCACTCTAATAAACAAAATCCTGTTGAACTTATTGCAGCCGGAGATATTGGTGCTGGTGTCGGATTTAAAGATATTCGTACAGGTGACACCCTGTGTGATGAAGCTAATCCAATCGTCCTAGAATCAATGGACTTCCCGGCTCCTGTAATCGGAATTTCAGTTGAACCAAAAACTCAGAAGGATTTGGATAAACTGGGAATGGGATTATCTAAACTTGCAGAAGAGGATCCTACATTTACTGTACATACACAGGAACAAACCGGACAAACCATTATTAGTGGAATGGGTGAGTTACACCTCGAAATTATCATTGACCGATTGAAACGTGAGTTCAAGGTAGAATGTAATCAGGGTCGTCCGCAGGTTTCTTACAAGGAAGCTATTACTCAATCAGTTGAACTTCGCGAGGTTTATAAAAAGCAATCCGGAGGTCGCGGTAAATTCGCAGATATTATTGTGCGTGTTGAGCCGGCTGACAAAGACTTCGATGGTTCATTGCAGTTTGTCGATGTGGTTAAAGGAGGTAACATCCCTAAAGAATATATCCCATCTATCCAGAAAGGTTTCAATATTGCCATGAGAAATGGTGTGTTGGCAGGTTATCCTGTCGATAAACTTAAAGTTACTGTATTGGATGGATCTTTCCACGCGGTTGACTCTGACCAGTTGTCTTTCGAGATTTGTGCGCAAATGGCCTTTAAAGCTGCATGTGCCAAAGCAAGACCAGTACTGCTTGAGCCAATAATGAAAATTGAGGTGGTTACGCCTGAAGAAAATATGGGTGATGTAATTGGTGACCTTAATAAACGTCGTGGTCAGGTGGAAGGCATGGAATCAAGCCGCACCGGTGCACGCATCGTTAAAGCTAAAGTGCCGCTTTCAGAAACTTTTGGTTATGTTACTGCCCTGAGAACTATCAGTTCGGGTAGAGCAACTTCATCCATGGAATTCTCACACTATGCTGAGGTTTCTGCGTCGATTGCCAAAGAAGTTCTGACTGAAGTAAAAGGTAGGGTAGATCTATTGTAATAAAAAAATATCATCCGGTTAGCGAATGACTCTTAACCGGATGATTAACATGTATAATAATATTTATTAAAAACGAAGATGAGTCAGAAAATCAGAATCAAATTAAAATCGTACGATCACACGCTGGTTGACAAATCAGCCGAGAAAATTGTAAAGACTGTAAAAGCAACAGGTGCTCATGTAAGCGGACCAATTCCCTTGCCAACTCACAAAAGAATTTTTACAGTAAACCGTTCAACCTTCGTAAACAAGAAATCTCGCGAACAATTTGAGCTTTCTTCATTTAAAAGATTGATCGATATTCACAATTCTTCAGCAAAAACAGTTGATGCTCTAATGAAACTGGAATTGCCAAGTGGTGTGGAAGTAGAAATTAAAGTGTAAAGTCTTTTCAATCCTCCCTACGTGGAGGGTCGAATAGTAAATATAAAGTTTAAAAATCGCCTCTCGATAAATCCTAAACAACGGATTTAGGAGGCTAATAATTATTTGAAATGCCAGGATTAATAGGAAAAAAAATCGGAATGACATCCGTTTTCAGTGCCGACGGTAAAAATATACCGTGCACTGTTATCGAAGCAGGTCCTTGTGTTGTTACGCAAATCAAAACAGTTGAGAAAGATGGTTACGAGGCTGTGCAGTTAGGCTTTCAGGAAAAGAAAGACAAGCACACTAACAAAGCCCAGGCCGGTCATTTCAAAGTTGCAGGAGTAACTCCACAGAGACACTTGGTTGAGTTCAAGGAATTCGAACAGGAATTCAAACTGGGTGATCAAATCACCGTTGAGATGTTTGAGGCTGACTCATTTGTTGATGTAGTCGGAACTTCAAAAGGTAAAGGACATCAGGGGGTTGTTAAGCGCCACGGTTTCGGTGGTGTGGGACAAGCAACTCACGGTCAGCACAACCGTTTACGTGCTCCGGGTTCTGTGGGAGCTTCATCGTATCCGTCACGTGTATTCAAAGGAATGCGCATGGGTGGACGTACAGGAGGCGATCGTGTAACCGTTCAGAGTTTACAGGTATTAAAAGTGATTCCCGAACACAATTTGATTATGATCAAAGGTTCAGTTCCGGGCGCTAAAGGTTCAATCGTTATCATCAATAAATAATCATGGAATTAAGTGTATTAAATATCAAAGGAGAAGACACCGGAAGAAAAATCACACTCAATGATTCGGTTTTCGGTATTGAGCCAAACGACCATGCTATTTATCTGGATGTAAAACAGTATTTGGCAAATCAGCGTCAGGGAACTCATAAAACAAAAGGTCGCAGTGAAGTAGCAGGTTCAACCCGCAAGCTGGGACGTCAGAAAGGTAGTGGTGGTGCTCGTCCGGGCGACATCAAATCACCGATTCGTGTAGGTGGTGGACGTATTTTTGGTCCAGTTCCACGTGATTACAGTTTCAAACTGAACAAAAAAGTGAAACAACTTGCACGTAAATCTGCATTAAGTTACAAGGCAAAAGAAAACCTGATTTCAGTTGTTGATCAAATCGAATTTGCTGCTCCTAAAACTAAAGAAATGATTGCTTTGACTCAGAATCTGAAGGTTGCTGATAAAAAACCATTATTTATTTTAGCAAGTGGAAATAAAAATGTATATTTGTCGGCTCGAAATTTGGCCAAAGTAGATGTTGTAAGTGTTTCTGAGTTAAGCACTTATGAAATTCTTAATGCTAAAGCAATAGTGTTGACGGAAGAATCAGTTGCCGCAGTCGAGAAAATTTTTAAAGCAGAGGAGGTATAAATATGGGAATTATTATCAAACCTATAGTAACTGAAAAGATGACGAAGTTGGGCGAAAAGTTCAACCGTTACGGCTTTAGAGTTAAGAAGGATGCAAACAAAATTGAAATCAAAGAAGCAGTTGAGGCTTTGTATAGCGTTACCGTTACTGACGTTAATACGATGATTGCTGCTCCCAAGAAGAAGAACCGCTTTACTAAAAGTGGTGTGATCAATGGTCAGACTCCCGCTTACAAAAAAGCGATTGTTACATTGAAAGAAGGAGATCAAATAGACTTTTATAGCAATATTTAATTAGAAAAATGGCTGTACGTAAATTAAAGCCCACAACACCGGGGCAGAGACACAAGATTATTGGTACATTCGACACAATTACTGCGAGTGAACCAGAAAAATC
>CAYMDE010000032.1:0-26268 GCA_964389115.1 uncultured Paludibacter sp.
AGCTTTCCGTATTCTTCTCGATCCTCAGTTCAGAGAAGAGGGAGAAGGGTTTATTCCTTCACGCCAGCTTTATATCGAGGTAGATCCACAGGATGTACTGGCATCAGGAACCATGGATTCAACAAGATTAGATGAGATTGTATCACGCATCAACATCAACACCGGAAGAAATCGTTTCACGAAAAGCGAACTCATGGTTATGGAAATGTTGAAAGAGAACAGGTGGAAGCGACCCATGTATTTCGCTGTTACTGTAGGTGATAGTCATTACCTCGGATTGATGGATCATTTTGAGTTAACCGGTATGGCCTACAGGATTATGCCAATCGACAGCGAAGGTGCTGGTCCGGGTGTGAACGTTGATGTTATGTACGATAATATGATGAATAAATTCAAATGGGGCAATGTAGCTGATCCAAATGTTTATCTTGATGAGAATACCCTGAGAATGTGTCGTACACACAGATTAATGTTCACTCAGTTGATTGGAAAGCTGATTGAAACTGGTGATTCTGCAAGAGCTCTGAAGGCACTTGATTTCTCAATGGAAGTGCTTCCGGGACATAATGTCCGTCATGACTTTACTTCGTCGCAGCTGGCCGATTTCTATTATCAGCTTGGTGAATTCGAGAAAGGAAACGAGATTATTGACTTTGTAGCGAATGATTGTGTGGAGAATCTGACCTGGTATTTCAACCTGAACAACAGACAACGTAAAAGTGTTGAAAGTCGTATCGGTCATAATTTTGCCGTACTTAATCATGTGCTGGGAATAGCTGATCAATATGGTATTGAAGAGTTAGTTCAAAAATATCTTCCTGCATACCAGAGCTTTTCCGGCAGAGTAAGGATGAGATAATGCAGCAATTTCCGGTTTTGTTCCGACCCTTGTTTGGCGATGTCCTGTGGCGAGTGCCAACAAAAAAGAAAGAGATTTTTCTCACTTTCGATGACGGACCAATACCGGAAGTTACTACAGCAGTTTTAGATATTCTCGATCAATTTCAATGGAAGGCAACTTTTTTTTGTGTTGGAGAGAATGTAGCCAGATATCCCGGGGTTTTTAACGATATATTGTCCCGCGGTCATCAGGTTGGAAATCATACCTATAACCACCTGAACGGTTTTAAATGCGATACGAAAGCGTATTGTGACAATGTTCTGAAAGCATCGGAGTTGATACCCGGCAGGTTGTTCCGACCTCCGCATGGCAGAATTAATACCCGACAGCTTCGAAGTTTGAAAAAAGATTACAGGATAGTGATGTGGGATCTAATCAGTTATGATTACGATCAGGAAGTTACCTCAGAAGCTATCCTTCAATTGATGAAGAAGAATTTGCGAAAGGGATCGCTCGTTGTTTTTCACGATTCAATAAAAGCCCGGGATAGGGTACTTGATGTTTTACCCCGGGTACTGGAATTCTGGATTTCTGAAGGATACAGTGGTTCAGTACTTTCAGGTTAGTTCAATTTTCTTTTAACCTGTTTTTTATGAAAGAGTTTGTTTTACACTATGTCTGGCAGCAAAAGCTGTTCAGATCGTTCAATCAGTTTGGCACCCTGGGAGAACCGATTGAGATTATTGATGTCGGGAAACCCAATACGAATTCGGGACCCGATTTTTTCAATGCCAAGGTGAAAGTTGGAAATACCCTTTGGGCCGGAAACGTAGAGATACATCATCGTTCGTCCGACTGGTATAAACATCAGCATCAATTTGATGCGGCATACGACAATGTTATTTTGCATGTTGTTAAATATGCTGATGTGGAAGTGAAATTATCCAACGGAGTTATCATTCCTCAGTTGGAACTTCAGTTTCCGGAGGAAATAGAAAAGAATTATAATGAATTGCTTGAGAGCAGGCAATGGATACCCTGTAGTAATAAGCTGATAACGATTAACCCACTGATAATAAACTCGTGGAAGGAAGCGTTGCTGGCGGAAAGACTGACAGATAAGGTAGAGGGAATAAAGAAAATGTTGATTACGGGTAACCATCACTGGGAGGAAGTGTTTTTTCATGTATTGTGTAAAAGCTTCGGTTTTTCAGTCAATGGAGATGCCTTTTTGGCGCTGGCTGGTTCGCTTGATTGGAGTATAGTGCAGAAATGCAGTCATGACCGGTTCGTTTTGGAAGCATTGCTATTCGGTCAGTCGGGTTTGCTGTTAAAGGCCGAACCAAAGGATGAATATGTGGAGCAGCTGACAGCAGAGTATCTTCATCTGAAAAGAAAATTCGGACTGCAGCCCATGGATGCAAGCCGATGGAAAATGCTGCGGATGCGTCCCGATAATTTTCCCTACATCCGGATTGCCCAGTTAGCAGCGTTGATAAATGCCGAAGCAAAGCTGTTTAGCTGTATTCGAAATGTCAATGATTTGGAAACACTGAATCAGATATTCCGCAAAGCACCCTCGCTGTACTGGTATTCGCATTATATGTTCGGAAAGCCAGTGAAGGAGCATCAGCGGGCAATGGGGGAGGTCTCCATTATATCTTTGATTATCAATGCCGTTGTTCCGATATTGTTTGCTTATGGTGTTCAGATAAATAATGAGGAGTTGAAGGAAAAGGCCATTGGTTTTTTACAACAGCTTCCGGCAGAAAATAATAGTTTAGTGCGCCATTGGCGCGAGACGGGAATGGAGATTAATAATGCTTATGATTCACAGGCATTTATTCAATTATCCCGTCAGTATTGTGAAGATAAAAAATGTTTAAGATGTCGCATCGGTCATAAGGTGTTGACAGCAGATAATATACGAAAATGAGTTTTTGGAGGTTCTTTTTGGTTGTAATTTCCGGGTTTGTCCTGATGTCGTGTGCCAACAGGGCTGAGGGTCCTACCGGAGGTCCCCGGGATTCAATTCCTCCCGTGATGGTACGCTCCGTGCCGATCGAAGGCGCTGTGAATCATCGCAGAAAAGAGATTCAGGTTTACTTCGACGAAAATATCACCCTCGAAAAAGTTCAGGAAAACGTATTTATCTCTCCTCCACAAACGGTTCAGCCTATCATCAGGGCAAGCGGGCGCTTACTCAGTATTGCCTTGCAGGATGAGTTGCTTGATAGTACCACATACAGCCTCTTTTTTGGTGATGCTGTGGTTGATTTGAACGAGAAGAACCCGCTTAGAAACTTTACTTTTTCCTTTTCGACAGGACCCGAAATTGATACTTTGCAGGTCTCGGGTATGTTGGTTAATGCACAAACGCTGGAACCTTTGAATGGGGTGATTGTTGGATTGCACCGCAATTTGCAGGATTCTGCCATGTACAAGGAGCCTTTCGTTCGTGCCACAAGATCTGATGAAACAGGACGATTCACCATTCGTAATATCAGGGAAGGTAGTTACAGGCTATATGCCCATCGCGACCAAAACCGTGATTTCCTGTATCAGATTGGTGAAGGTGTCGCTTTTCATGATTCCATTGTAGTGCCTGTTGTTCAAATTGTTGAACGTTTAGATACCATTGGTACTGATAGCATTGAGCATGTGCATCTGCACAGGTATATCACCTATTTACCTGACGATCTTGAGCTGAGATTGTTTACTGAAACACGAAGGCGACAGTTCCTGCGAAATTCTGAGCGACCCGAGAAGTTCAGGTTTAACCTTATTTTTAACGATCGACTGAAAGAGATTCCTGAGATTGTGGGTTTGAATGCTGATTTAAGTGCATCATTGATAAAACAATTGAATCCCGGTGCTGATACCCTGATGTATTGGATTCGGGAAGAACAAGTTTTCAATATCGATACCTTATCGATGGTTGTAAATTATCTGAAAACCGACTCAGTTTTTAATCTTGTTCCTGCCTCGGATACCATTCGTTTGGCAGTACGCCGGGCGTCATCGGCTGCCCGAACTGCCACATCGGTACCTGTTGATGCTCATGTGCTGGCCTTTAGATCAAATCTGGCTAATGAGATGGAATTCCATCATGATATAAAATTCAGTTTCGAACAACCTGTGGATAGTGTTGATTTGTCGGGCATTCGACTGTCTGAGGTGCAGGATTCGATCCTGACAAAGGTCAATTATTCATGGGTTCCCATGGATACCATCGGCATCAGGTACGAATTGAGGTATGTGCGCAAACCCAAGCAGCAATATGAGTTGATAATCGACTCTGCAGCGGTCAGGGGAATTTTCGGAACAGCCAATATGCAGCTGAAGCGTAGTTTTAAAACCAAATCGCCCGAAGATTATTCAACCTTGAAGTTTAGTATGACTCACCCTGCTGATTCGCTGATAATTGAACTTCTCGACCCTGCTGAAAAGATTATAGCTTCTCAAATAGCGAAAGAAGGAGGAAATACCTTTGAATACCTGAAGCCCGGCGATTATTTTGTCAGAGTTTTTGCCGATCGCAATCGCAATGGAATGTGGGATCCGGGTAATCTGCTTGAACGAATTCAGCCCGAAGAAGTATATTATTTTAACAAGAAACTGAATCTCAGAGCCAATTGGGAAGTAGAAGAAAACTGGGATCACAGTGCACCGTCTGTTTGGCTGAAGCGTCCCGATGATTTGATGAAAAAGCCCAAATAATGGCCAGCGACTTTCTGACAGTCAAAAAGAAGAATTTATTTTCCTGATTTTCAGATTATCTTCATATATTTGTGCTATTAAAATCCTGATGCTATGATTGGAATCATAATTTGGATTGCTGTAGGACTATTGGCAATCGGTTACTTAAGAAGTATTATCGGATCTCAAAAACCGGGATTCGTGATGGATATACAAAAAGTCCTGAACGAATGGATCTCCGGAAATAAATGGATGTCGTATTTCGCGCCATTCTTTGCATTGCCTTTGTTGCTTTTCAATCTTATTGCCTGGATTGTATTCGGACTCATGTCGGTGGCCGAACTCATCGCTTTTTTATTCGTGAAAGTCTGGTGGGGTGTTCAATGGGTTTGGTATGAAGTCTTGCATCCGACAATCTTTGCATTACTACGCCTCCTGTGGCACTATGTTGTGGTTTGGGCATTCCGCTTTTTTCGAAATGCTGTATTACTGATTCCTGAAGGACTTAAAAAAGAGAATATCTTCTTTGCCTGGAGGAAACTGATTGTTCCCGCCCTCGTGAGCATGGCGTTAATCATCATTTATCTTCTGACATATCATATCATCGTTTTGGTTTTGGTTATGCTGATGATTTTCTACATGTTTCAGCATGCCGTTTTTATTTCAGTTGCACATTTACGCAAAGATGAATTCGACGATGGGGGAGTATATCCCGCATTAAAATTGTCGGTTTTGTGGCTTGGTTTCTCTTCTGTTGCTACTGCTTTGATGGTTCTAATCAAACAGTTTTCGGATGTTTATATCATCAGTGCTTTAAGTATTACATTGATTCAGCTGCTGTTGCCAGTGGCGGTGGTTTTCGGATTTGCATTCGTGTTAACCACCTTCTACCTGCCTGCATACATGAAAGAATACGGGTATAACGCGGGAATTATCGACTTTTGGAGAACAACCATCAAAAGATTGCCCCGCCTGATAGTTTCTCAGCCTTATCAGTTAATAGGGTTGGCAGTGTCGGCTATCATTCCGTTAATTATATTTCTTGGATTAAACGCAGGCGTTAAAAATATCAGTGGATCTGGTTTTTGCGAGCTTGGGAGTCGATCGCTGGCAATTAATTATCATATCCCCGCCATACGCGAAAATGTAACAAAGCTCGAAAATATCGGGCAGGACAGGGAAGATATAATCAATTCCGGTGACGAAAGGCTATCTGCTGCCAGGGGATTGGTTTCCTCAATGAAGGCTGAACTTGACGGCGCAATCGCCATGAAAGAAGCGATTAAGGATAATGCAATTCATACATTCGATAGAGCCGCCTATGTAGGCGAAATGCAGAGCTTCAGTATTCCGGAAGTAACCGGATGCAGGGATTATCAATGGAAAATTATCAATGCTCAAACAAAATCATTGGTTCGATTGGTGAAAATGCCCGGAGGTGAAGGCTCTGGTTCTTCGGTTTTTTATCATCAGTGGAGAGCCCCCGGCAAATATATCGTTTCTCTTATACAACCCCGTGGCTGTGGTACAGGTGTTGAGCCATCGCTGATGGTAGAGGTGTTGCCCGCAACGGATAGTTTGGTAATTCCGGAGAGCAGTTATTTTGTAAGTCGGGAGGCAGCAATCTATGCCATTGACTTGCTCAACGCCCAAATCGAAGAAGCTGAAATAGCACTGAAAAACATTGTTGAAGATCGTAACAGTCAGTTGCTGTTGTTGTCAGATGTCGAAGTATTGTATCAGTTCCTAGCCAATGAAAACCGGCACATGTTGGTTGCCAAGATATTTACCTTGCTCGGACTTACCTTGCTGGCGGTATTATTTGCGGGAGTGTTATGGACTTATTTCGTTACCTACCATTTCGATATATATGCCTACGGACATGAGGGCAAGCATTTCTTCACAAAATTGGGAGAAGAAATCAAATCACGAAACCCGCTTCAGCCCTGGCTTGGAATTTTCGTATTAATAATAGTGGCATCCATCATCCTGTTAATCATCTATCAGGGTCAGGATATAGGCAATTGGATCGACAAACTTTTATCCCTGTTCTAAACTATCTTTACTGCCATTGCGGGGTTTGCTTACACGGGTTTGGTTCTTCTGAATAAAATCCTTCCAGCTATTGTAGGCCCTGCTTCCCATGGGTTTTCCCATTTGCAGATAGTGACAATAGGCAGCTGCCAATCCGTCGGTTGCATCCAGTTGTGGTAACATCTGATCGGCAGGAATATCCAGATAGCGCCGCAACATGTCGGCAACCTGTTCTTTGGAAGCACTTCCACTTCCTGTGATAGCCATTTTGATTTTCAGGGGTGCATACTCCGTAATTGGCAAGTTACGTGATAGGGCAGCAGCCATGGCAACCCCCTGCGCCCGACCGAGTTTTAGCATCGACTGTACGTTTTTGCCAAAGAATGGAGCTTCAATAGC
Organism: uncultured Paludibacter sp.; assembly: GCA_964389115.1. GTDB lineage: Bacteria > Bacteroidota > Bacteroidia > Bacteroidales > Paludibacteraceae > Paludibacter. The sequence continues at coordinate 6,974 of CAYMDE010000032.1, forward strand.
GAGTGATTCCGGCTTGAATTCATCAATCAAGGAGGCAGTCCGGTTGAAAATCTTCTGCAGTTTCTCGTAGTGGTCGCTGTATTTTTTCAGATCCAGCACCCCCATGGCAATCATTGTTACCTGATTTCCCTTTACCTGCAACAGACCATAGCCCATTACTGTAGTTCCCGGGTCAATACCGAGAATGATAGTATCCTTACTCATAGTGTATTTAAAACTTCCAGCACAGTGCTGAAAAATAAAACCTCTTCGCCGAAAAGCGACCTGCATTCAGATTGCATTAACTGCGCATGCTCCTGATGCCATTGGTTCAGATTGGCGATGTTATCAGACTTGTACTGAACGGCATAGGACACACCACCGTCCTGTTCCTGCGACAAAACCCTGGTGAGTTGCGGAGTGTGAATTAAACCTGTGGCAACCATGCCGGGAATATGCTCACTACGCAGCCACTGCAGCCATTTTCCGGCAGCAGCATCGGAGACTAAGAAAGTAAAATTGATGATATACATTACTGATTTATACAGGAAAATTTATTCGGCAAAAGTACCAATAATTTCCAAAACTTGTTTATCTTTGCAGCGCAATTTCAAAATCAGCTATGGGGGTTTAGCTCATCTGGCTAGAGCGCGACACTGGCAGTGTCGAGGTGACCGGTTCGAGTCCGGTAATCTCCACGGAGAATGAAAAGCAGTCACTTTATGAGGTGGCTGCTTTTTTTGTTTTTACATACATGCCTTTTGCATGCATTTTCAACAGCCTGAGCGAACTACCAGCATTTTACCTGTATCCGATGCCATGAGTAGGGACATGAAAAAGCGCGGTTTCAAATTCTTCGGAACAACCATTTGTTACGCCCACCTCCAGGCAACAGGTTTTATCAACGATCATTTGGTGGGGTGTAGTTGCCGTTAAAACATTTCATTTTCACCTGGTACCTAAATATGCAGGAGGATATAATTTCGGAGTAAAGCAGGTACTAAATCTATCAAATAGTCCTGCTAAATCCATCAAAAAGTCCTGCAAAATCCATCAATTTGACTTTAAAAACAGATGCTTTAATAATGCGCAAATCGATTTTCAGCTAATCACATATTGAATTTACGCTCAGCACAAATCAAATTTATACTGAGCCAAAAATGAATTTGTGCTGAGCATAAAATTGATTTATACTGAGCGTAAAATTGATTTGTGCTAAGCATAAAATCGAAAAGTGCTAAGCGCAAAATTCAATTTTGACTTAAAAAGCGGGTCATTTTGTAGGACAAATTGACCTTCACCTGCCTGTTAATCAGCATGGGTTAAAGCTAAATTCATACGTTCTCCTCCGTCAAATTCACAGGTACAATAAATTCCCGACCAACCGAATATGGAATAAGCTGTAAATACTGCAATCTGCCAATAATCATAGCCGGATGTGTATTAAACTCTTTGGCGTAATTAGCGATATCATGCGCAGAGATAGTCGTTGGATGTTCGCGCAATAGCTTCTGTTCCTGTTCCTTCGAAAAAGTAAGTTTCACTGCAAAATCGTGTGCTTCTGTTTCTTTCTGTTCGTCAGCAGCTGCAAAGTCAACGTTTTCCAGCGATATATATTTCTTGCCATGTAAGATGATGTGACCTAACTCATGAAAGAATGTAAACCAGAAGCGATCGTTTTGTCCATAGCGTGCCGTAAGCTGAATCAGGGGTGTGTCGTTTATCCAGCGTGTCGAACCACTCAGCGGTACTTTAGGCAATTTTGGGGTAAACAACAGAATGACTCCGGCATCCAAGCACAATTGCTGAAGCTGACTGAAAAAATCATCCGGCTGCTCCACCATTAACTTTCTCATGGCAGGGATATTTTCCTTTAGTCGCCTGAGATCGAATGTCGGTGCAACTGTTTCTCTGGCCTGAAGTTCTCCCTGACGAAGCCATGCCGAAATGGAATGCGCTTCGTGGGTATGTTTCAACGAGGTATAGGCAGCAACTTTCAATTCACTTTGCATATATAGCTTTTCCCAACCGGTATGTGAAGCTACCCCAAAAAATGAAAGTAAATATTGCGTTTTCTCCTCAGGTTTGCGTGTTGGTGGTACCCAGTTGTTTTTGGCCATTTCAGCATATGGAAATTCTTTCGCCCATGCTACTGAAGATTGCAAAGCTTCTTCCTGTTTTTTCCGGGCAATGAATTCGTTGTATCTGGCTTGTTTGTTAATCCAGAATGCGGCAGGTATTTTTGTGACATTTTCAAACAAAACCGCCATTTCGGGAGTAAGTGAACTTTCTTCATTCAACACGGCAATGATTGTTTTTTCAGGCTTACCAGTTCTCAAAGCAAATTCTTTGATGCTCATTCCCATTTCTGCAATTTTTTCGCGAAGGGTTTCAGCTGGATGAAAAACAACGGAAGGTATAAATTGATTGGTTGCCATAATAATTATCTTTTGTTTTTCTTTTCGTGATAATCGGTTATCTCTAAAATGGTTAATTCCTTTAGTTCTTTAAGTTCTATTGAACCTTTGTTCTTTCCTTCTGTTATTGGCGCATATACCAAACGCGTGGGTTGTTCTAAATTGCATGCCCATTCTCCGGCTCTGTTTTCAGATAATGGATGATGATGTCCCGGTAAATCAGGTAATGCCTCAAAGCTTTCCGCATCATACAAATCATTCAATCTTTTCTGATACAACTCCGCCTGAAGGGCGCCTAACTTTCGCTGAGCCAGTTTAAAATCATTGGCGTATTTTTCAAGTTTTCGGTCTGCAAAGATAATATTCATTTTTCAATAGTCAAAATACAATTTACACTTTCTGTTAGTTGTAATGCAAATATGTTGTCGATAAATAATTACTTAAAACAATTCAGGGGAAACCAACCTGATTTTTTAAAGTGGTCAAATTCGACCACTTTAAACAGGCAGACTCACACTTTATCACGTTGTTGTCAATTATCTCATTGATCTCCTTTTAAATTTGCGTAGTAGTCATTAATAGATTTTCCGGGATTATCTTTCATCCATTCTTTCGGACTGGGATTATCAGTTTTCTCTTTTATATCGGGTTTTATATTACCATTTTGTTCTGTCGGGACTGGATACTGTTCAATGCTAGTTTCGTGAAATTTCCTGTCAGACTTGTCAAAACCGGTAATGAATAATATTAATGACAAAAGAGCTGTAAGGTAAAGTCCCGGGCCAAATTTATATGAAAAATCAATTGTTTCGCTTAAAGGTAATAATGAGTTGATCAAATTTAAATTCCCTGTGACTGAGAGAAATATAAAAATGCTCACTCCGCTCCCATAAAGACCCAGGATTAAATATATCCATATGTTCTGATTTAATTTTCTATACCCATTGTATATGGCATAACCAGCTGAAAAGATGGATAAATAGAGTAAGATTTGCGATGGTACCCATTTTAATCCGGAGATGGAGAAATTCATCATTCCAATATCCAACCTGACCCAATCAAGCAGACACGTTATGACAATTCCGATTAATAAAACCGCACGAAAATAATTCATATATCTATATCTTTTAGTTAATAAAAATATTTACGGATATTCGGTATAATATGCTTTTCTACTACTTTAGCCTGCCTTAAAATATATTTCTGATTTTACTTTTCCCCATATTTCTCCTCCGGCTCCGCCGCCATAAAATGCACTGCATCCCCCTCATAACCCGAATTCACCTTCACCTGCCCGTTCATCAGCATAGGTAAGAGCCAGTCGCGGAGGGAGGAGAGGTGGTGGTTTTGAATTTTATTTTTATCTATCAAATTAAAATATGAGTAAGTAATCTTTTCGAATTTTGCTAGCATATCAATACTTGGGATTATTATTTTGATTTGATTCAACACCTCAGTTGTTAAACTTGGAACAGCTGTTCCTACGTTTAGTGAAGAAATATTTTGTGTTTGTAAATAATAAAATAAGAATCTACCAATATTTTCAATTCTCATTTTGGTATAAAACATTGTATCAACTGTCCAAAAAGGTTTATTTTGATAAAATAAATTACTCAAAGAACCCTTGCGGGGGATCAAAATTGAGTTTTTATCATAAATTGCTTGATTTCCATATCTCATTATTCCACCGGAACCAAAAATTGGAATATCTCCAATTTGAATCTTTTTATGATCTTTTCCATATTTAATTTCAGTTACATCTTTCAGTTCACCAACCACCCATCCCTCTGGCACTTCTCTTTTCAACTCCTCACACCAAACCATCTTTCCACCACTGCTTTTGTAGGGTTTGCCTTCGGCATTGGGAAAATCAAACTGCACAAACCAATAATCATACATGGTTTTGGCCATCGCTTCGAGTTCGGTGTTGATGCGGTTGTTGAGGGAGATTTTGGAGTCGAGGGAAGAGAGAATTGAGACGATTTGTTGTTGGGTTAGTAGATCTAAATAAACTGAAACCTTTAAAGGGTGTAAGTGATTCCTGTTCATAGTTGGAACTCCCGAACCACTACCTCTATCATTTAATCCCAAAGTTTTTAATAAATAATAAATATATTTGGGGCTGTTTCCTTTAAAATCTTTGATATAAAGTGACGTATTATGAGGATAGAAATTCTCTTCAATATAATGTGGCAATCCAACCGTTCCACTTCTTCCGATTGTAATACCCGGGCCTTTTACTTTGTATTCATTGTGATAACCAAGTATTCCATTGGAAGAAATGACAGGCACGTCTCCTTTAACAAAATTTGACTTAGGTAAATCATAACCTCTTTGAAATTCAATTAGATTACCTAAAGTTGTAATAGAAATCTTACTCATTCTTTTTTCCTCCATTTTTTCCATTGTCCGCAGTTATTCGAAAATCTCGAATAACTGAGTTGTTGAGAACTTCATTCATATTATAATTATTCATCCTTCAATCCTCCCAAACTTTTCTTTTAATGCTTTTCCTTTTGCTGTTAAACGGTATTTCTGTTGTTTGCTTTGAGGTTTATCCGGCAATGTCATCTCTATTAGACCCTCATTTATTGCTGGTTGAATGAAATCTGATACAAAATATGCCCGATTTGTCAATTTAAGTTTGTTCATTATCTCCAGACGAGAAAGTTCCTCATCCAATGCTAATATAAGCTTTATGACTTGTTCTCTATCATGTATGGTAACATGGTCGGTGTCATGTATGGTAACATGATCGGTAACATGTTCGGTTGATGCTGTTACTTGTTCGGTAGAATCACTAAATCCCTGTTTATCAGCATTATTTACTTGTTCGGTAACTTGTTCATCATGTATGGTATCATGTATGGTAACATGGTCGGTATCATGTATGGTAACGCCATTAACCTGATGGGTCATTTGCAAATATTCTTCCTCGAATGGAAAAACAATTTCAATGAAATTTTCACTTAAATGGAAAATATCAGTTTGATAAGCATGCAAAATTCTGTTCATGCCCGAACCCAATTGCTCCACCAACTCCAAATCGCGGAACACCCGCATCAACTCCCGGTTGCGGGGCATGGAGCGGCCACCAAAAAACTCATTTACCGATAAGCCTTCAATCAATCCGCCATAGGATGTTATCACCAATCGGTCGGCATATATTTCAACTACCGGTGGCACTTCCCGGGTATAGTCGTTGTGCACCACTGCATTGATAAATGCTTCACGCAAAGCTATTTTATCAATCATTCGTCGTTCGAGTCGTTGTGCTGCTCCGGTAATTTTCGTGAAAGTTTTGTTTTCAATTTCGAGTTTGTCTAACACCCTTTCGGTAGCTTTCACCAACGAACAGAATCCGTATTCTTCATTTTCTATCAGGTCGCGTTTATCCTTGCCGGAATATTTGGCTACTTTCATCGACACGCTGTTAACATCCGCAAGCAGGTAAGCCACATAATTGAGTTTGCCATCAGAAGTATAAAGATCGAGATTTTGTAAAAATGATTCGTTCAGTTTAAATCCTCTTTCTTCGTAATAAATTTTCAGTTGCGCAAAACTATGATTGGCATAACGGGGCGAAACAATATTGCGCAAAGAATTTCGGGTGCGGGAGGCATAAAGCCTGTCAATCATGGCGATATCCATTTGCTTTACACCAGGACCAATTCGCATAAAACAACCGGCGGGCGACATCCCCATCGATTTGATATAATACGGCTTTTCGGTACCACTCGACACCACAATATGAATCACCGTTTTTCCCTCAATTTCTTCTTCAAACACATCGAAAAGTCCCAATGTTGTTGGTTGGATATTGTTTTTAATGCGATCGGTGATGGCAAGTTGTGTTTTATCAGCATTTTCAACACCCAAAACACTTCCATCATCGTTTACTCCAATGTAAATATCACCTCCTGTTTTCGAATTCAGGAATGAAACTACCTCCTTTTCCAACTTCTCGTTGAGAATGGCTTTGAGCTCAACTTTATCATTTTCAATCAATTTCTCAATCATAGTGCAATCCGTTTAACTGTTTCTTTATTTCCTTTTCCAGCTCTCTCGATTCCGCAAACATACGGTTTAAATTGCTTTTATACAACGCCATTTTCGCCTCAAACTCCTCCGCACTGATATCCACATATTCAATCTTCACTTCGAAATACTGCCCGGCACTGAAGCTGTAGTTTTTCTCTTTGATTTGATCATACGACACCACCACCGAGAAATCTTCCACGGCTTTGTGACCGTTGAAGGTGTCGATAATCAGCCTTTCGTCATCTTCGGAAAGGACGGTTTTCTGGTTTTTGCCTTCCTTCACCGTGGTGCCGAGTTTCGAAGCATCCAGCAGCACAATATCGCCTTTGGTGTTGGCTTTGTCGAGAAACAGCACCGACACATTGGTGCCCGTGTTGGCGAAGATATTGCTGGGCATCGACACCACACCCCGAAGCATTCTCTGCTCCACCAGTCGTTCGCGTATCTTGCGTTCGATGCCGCTCTGGGCGGTGATAAAGCCCGTCGGCACCACGATGGCCGCTTTGCCGTCCTTTTTGAGCGAATACATGATGTGCTGGATGAACATCACATAAATGGCCATCGATTCCTTCTTGGCTTTGGGCACATTGGGGATGCCCGCAAAGAAGCGTTCGTTGTTGGCTTTGGTGTCGAGGTCGGCGCTGAAGTCGGAGAAGTCGAGCTTAAACGGCGGATTGCTCACGATGTAGTCGAACTTCATCAGACTGCCATCTTCCTCCCGGTGATAGGGATCGAGGATGGTGTTTCCCTTCACGATGTTGTGAATAGAATGCACTAAGTTGTTCAGAATCAGATTCAGTCGCAAGAGGTTCGACGATTTCTGTGAGATGTCCTGCGAGTAGATGCTGCAACGATCCTCACCAATCTGATGCGCCAGGTTCATCAGCAGCGAGCCCGAACCCGCCGAAGGGTCGTAGCAGCTCACATTGCTTACATCGGTCTGTACCAGACAGCGCGCCATGATCGACGCCACCGAGTGAGGCGTGAAGTATTCGGCATAATTGCCCCCGCTGTTGCTGTTGTAATCCTTGATCAGGTATTCGAAGATGGTGGAGAAGAAATCGAATTTCTGCGAAAAAATCGGTTCGAAGCTAAAGCCCACCAGTTTGTTGATGATGGCTTTACAGAACTCGTCGCGGTTGTCGGTCACGTACTTGCTGATGTTCTCGAACAGCAGAATCTTCTCACCGCCATTGGTCATCACCGAAAAAATATCGTTGTTCAGTTTGGCAATCGAAAGCAGCGTTTCGTCGAAAATCTTATCGAAATCCGGCTCATTCTGCCGGTTAAACAGCGCTGCAATAAAATGTTCCGGCTGCAACTGCGCCGTACTTTCGCTCAACTGCATCAGCAACATCTCATAATCATCAGCCGGATAAGCCTGCAACACTTCCAGCAGCTTTTCTTCATCCTTCAGTTTGGGCTCAATTGCCTTAATCTCGTGGATAAACTTGTCGTTCAGAAACTTATACAGAAATACCTGCGTGATGATTTTGAACTCATTGCCATCGCCGCCGAGGCCATAGGTGGAACAGATGCTTTTGAGGCTGTCGATGAGGGATTTGGTGGATTTTTCGAAAAGTATTGTTATCATTCTTATTTTGTTTTCCACGGGCTGCACCCGTGGTTTGTTGTTCCTTTCCACGGGCTACACCCGCGGTTTGTTGTTCCTTTCCACGGGCTGCACCCGCGGTTATTCGTATTTAGTCCTTTCAGGACATTGCTTTTGCTCGTTTGATGAACCACTACGATGCTTCATCTTCGGTAGCCTCCACGGGCTGTACCCGCGGTTTGTTGTTCTTTTCCACGGGCTGCACCCGCGGTTATTCATATTTAGTCCTTTCAGGACATTGCCCGGTACGATTGCACTTAGCCCAGCCATATGTCCCGGAGGGACTAAAGATGCATAACCTCCGGTGAAGCCGGAGGAAGACATGACAACCATACCCCACCAGCCCCGAAGGGGTTGAACATCACGGAAAGTACCTTTCATCCACCACAACACCATGTTCATCAAGCAGCTTCCGCAACTCATCTTCAAATTTCACCTCCTTATGATGCTCCCGTTGATTCTTGATATAGTTTAGTATCATATCCTTATCCCGAATCGAATATGTAAAAGCCCCATACCCATCAGCCCAACCCTCATAATCAGGAAACTCCTTTTTTGCCTTTAACCACAACGATGAAGCAGTTTTAATATCCCGCAGATAATTCGCTAATGCCACGGAAGGATGTAAATCGGATAAAATATGTACATGATCCTCCATTCCATTGATCCTGTAAAGCACACAACCCTTTTCTTTGATGATGCCCCAAATATACTTGTAAAGTTCGTCACATTGTGTTAATGGCAAAGTTTTCTTTCCATATTTTGTACGGAAAACGATATGATATATGATTTGTTTGTAAGTTGACATAAGTTTGTTTTTGTTTGCCATGGGTGAATCCCGTGGTTTGTTGATCTTTTCCACGGGCTGCACCTATGATTCTTTTCCACGGGCTACACCCGCGGTTATTCGTATTTAGTCCTTTCAGGACATTGCTTTGTTCGATTGCTGGGACTTCCGTTGTAAATCTTCTAATTCTGCATCATAACCAATTTGCCAAAAATACATATCCAGAACTTTCATTGCCGGATAATAATTGCCTGTCTTACTTTCAATTAGCATTTGCGCGCTTTCTATCTCAGTTTTGTTATTGTTGTTGCCAATAAAATCGAATAATTCAGTTAAGGAGTTAATTCCGTAAGTATTATATTCCATTTTCTTTTCCTTCAAACCGGCTAAAAAATACCTGTCGTATGCAGGACAACAACACAAAGTTCCAAGTAAGATTTTACTAATTAAAGTATCCGTTGGAGTTATTCGTTTTTCGTCATTTTTCCCATTGATGAATTTCTTATCATAGTAATATTCAGCCAATTCCCTCTTTAATTTTAGTATCTCAGGGATTTTATCTTTACTCACTTCATTATTCCGGTCACATCTCAACTTATAATTTTCTTCATGTAAAATTATTTCAACTGCACCTTCATGTATCAAGTGATTTTTTTGAAGCAAGCCACCGGAGCCCCGATACATTCCCCAACTCGCAAGGAAAAATGCTAATTGTAAAGTGTGAATTTCAGTTTTTTTCTTTTCCTGGAAAGCCTGATAGCAATTGTCCCATGATTTGTACCGATGAAACTTGTCTTCAAGAATTCCGTCTAAATATCGTTCAATTGTATTAATTATTTCCTTTGCCATAATATTAAAATCTTGCTTTCAATACTGTTTGTTTTACTTCCGAAGTCTCCTCTAAAGCCCTCATAAGTTTTCCGTTATGAAAATCTCTTTTTGACACCTGCATGATGATTTTGAACTCATTGTCATCGCCGCCGAGATCATAGGTGGAACAAATGCTTTTGAGGCTGTCGATGAGGGATTTGGTGGGTTTTTCGAAAAGTATAGTTGTCATTATTAATTTGTTTTCCACGGGTGATGCCGGAGGAAGAAAGTCACCCCATGTAAATCGGGTATTCATAGTGTCAGCTGTGCTCATATACTATGTTTTGACTTTCGGGCATGATATAATTGCGCAATTAAATTTCATTTATTTCCTTTTCAATTGATTTATATTTATCCTTTACATCCTCACCCATATAAAAATCCAACAAATCTTTCCTGGTAAGCGTACCATCCTGCAGAAATTTTTTCATGTACGATTGATTAAACTCCATCAGCAACATTGATTTTTCAAGCTGTTTAAGAATTTGCTTGTTATTTTCAATATTACTCAACACAAGGGACTTGATAGTCAGCACCTCATTAATATCTTTAATCACCCGATTGATTAACATAGCCAGCAAGTCTTTGTCCAACTCTACTTCCCTGGCATTTAATGCAATATCACGAGCCAGCATATAAGCGATTGCCAGATTCGAATAATCTCCTTTTTGAGAATTGATAATAGCTACAAATCCAACAGAGGGAATATATCCCACATTCTCGTAGTTTTTGAGAATTGAATTATCCACCAACGAGATATCAAAAACAATAATACTAACTTTCGATTCCCTGTTGGCCTGCGCTTCTATCAGTTGACTCCAGGCAGTGTCAGTTCTTCGGGTAAATACTTCTTTGGATTCTAGATCACCCAACCGAACACTTTTATCAAACTTGCATTCAATAGCAATTTTTAAATCTGTGCGACCATCAACTTCACATACAATATCTCCGGTTTTGTTTCTGGATATGTTACCGGCTGTGTTACCTGTCAGGTGGGCACGATCTTTTAATCGTTTATCTTTGAAATAATCATTCAGAAACTCTGCAATCTCATCTTCTGCCAATGTACCTTTGATAGTTGATTTATAGAAAAGTTCTTTCTTCATCTCGAAAATCATCTTCAGGCTTTCGAGCTCAGTTCCGAGTTCGTTACTGGTTTTAGAAAGAAATGATGAAATCCGGTCTTCCATCAATGCCAAAACACCAATATAGATGGCACGAAGCAACTTCTCGTCACGTTCATTGGCCGGAAGGTTGTCGAAGTAATTGAAAACGATTGAATTTTCTATTTCGAAATTTGAAATTTCAACTCGTTTGAGTTGTTGATTAAGCTGAATCATTTTAATTATATTTTTGAGTAACGATATGTGCCTTTAATCTCTGTTGCAAAGTATTTACCGTGTGAATCTGCGCTTAATAGATTTTCATAGATATTTGCTGGAACATCAAAATATTGATATATAGATCCATTTGAAAATTCTATTTCAAGAATTTGTTGATTGGAATCATATCCAACTGAGTTTAATGTGCTTGATTCTACTACAATCCTATAATGCTTTTCTTCTTGACGAATTTCTTTTGCTGTCTTTTTATCAATAAAATCCTCAATATTATTCTTTTTACCATAGGATTCGAGGCCTCTTAATAATTCATTAAAACAATTTAACTTAGCCACAGGATTTCTTCTAATTATCTCAGAAAACAAATAAGAATTCAAGAATAACGCACCTTTATATTCAGTTAGATAGTCACTATCATTTGTAATAATCCAAATCTCGTCATAAGTTGAAACTCTGTTTAAAAATTGTTCCCAAGAGATTTGGTCACCTAAAGGATCTGAATCTTTTCCAGGGGGATTACCTAACTCTCGTCTTTTTCTTGCCGCTAATATCTCCTCATCGGATGCATATATAACATATTTATATATGCCACTTAATTTTTGAGAAACGGAATCTTGTGATTTAGATATCAATTCTAAGTTTTTTACAAATATCTTGTCAATCTCTTTTGTTAGTTTAATATTTTCTTTACTAATTATTTCTCTTTTCTTATTCCATTCTTCCATTTCAACATTTTTCAAATCAGTAGTAAAGTGTTCAGGTAGAGCTACAGTTTCAATTTTTAATTTATTAGTATAATTATTAATGGACTGCTTAAATACAGATAATTTATTTCTTTCAATTTCAGAAACAATTTGATCAGTTATAAAGATTTTATCTGAAACTTTAAGCAAAGTCTCTAACAACTTTTTTAAATCCTTCCGGTTCCCATCAAAGAATCTTAAATAGATATTTGTATCAATGAATATCATAATAAATAATTTTCTGAAGTTTTTTTACTTTGTAATTAGTGATTTAGCTTTTAGAAAATGAATCTTATCGAAATACTCAATTATTTGAAGTGTTTGCTTGCAATACTCCTTTAATTCTTTTTCAGATATGTAGTTTAAGGACTCAATTTTAGCAAGACTTCCATGAGATTCATTGTCAGCAATACGTTTGAGATTATTTAATCTTTTTTCAACCCCTTTTTTATTGATATTTGCAATTTCTACATCCTCATCATAAATTGATAGCTCTTTTAGAGCTTTCCCGATAAGAAAACTTAATCCGGGCACCCTTCCTTTGCTATCTTCCTTTACTAAAGCCAATTTAAATGATAAAAATGATTCTAAAACAATTCGAATATAATTGGGTATATATTTCTTTGCAACATCATACTCAATCTTTGAGTCTTTTTCCAAGTACATTATAATTTCATCTAGCTTGTCTAGGTATGTAGAAGTGAAGTTTTTTAATCCATTAGGAATTTTAGTCAATGTGTGATTAATAGCTTCAATGAAGTATTCTTGAATATTATCTTGAATACCCGGATTAGCATAAAATATATTACATACGTATTTGAGAAATGTTATATTATGACTTAGTATAAAAGTTTGAAGTGGAATTTCATTTTCTGCAAATTCATTATAGTGAAAGAATGTATCAATCAAATTTGCTGTTTGATATAGTCTGTTTTCATCCAAGCTTGAAATTGGATCATCAATCACAATGATTATATTCTTGAAATTCTCTCCTTGTCCTTCTAATTGCTCTGCCCTTATTTTGCTTAGGAAAAATGCAAAAGCCAATGCCGTTTTTTCCCCTTCACTTAAAGAATACTTTAAAGACCGCTTTTGGGTTCCAGATTTGTAAGAGATAGTGATATTTTCGCTATCTTTTTCTTTTACCCTCTTAACGATAAATTCAGAAATACCAAGATAGCTTAAATATATATTAACAAATTTTGTTTCTAATTCAAGCTTCGCTACTTCACTTTCTCTCCTTAAGGTCAATATATCAATGCTATTCTGATTTGTCTTGCTTAGCTGAATTGTCTTTTTATAAATCTCTGAATTTGCCTTTAAAGAAGTTGTTAGGACACAATTCACTTTTTGATTGAATTCAATGATTGCAACTTTTTTGATTTGAGTTTTTATTTCACTTACGATATCTCTATTTTGAAGCTTTTTAAGTTCTGTCTTTTTTGCTGTAATAAATTCGTTCAATTCGTTTCTTAATACGTTCAATTGATTATTAATTGCTACGAATTCATCCTTTAAATAGTAACTTGGAATGATTTCCTCATTAGGGTGATTACGTTTAAAAGCAATTTTTTCTATTATTTCTTTTTGATTTTGGAAAATTTTATCAATATCATATTTTATAATATTCTGAGGTGTGTAAATGAAATGTTTTAGATTCAGATTAATGTCGTTCAGAAGATTCTTATTTGAATCAAGACCTACTGTAATCATTTTAATCTGTGGTTCGTATCCAGACAGACTATCAAATAAGTCTTTTAATTCTGCATTAAAATACTGATCGTATTCTTCAATTAAATCTGAAATAATTTGTTCGATATTAGTATTACATAACGGACATATTGTAGTTTTAGGAATTCCACTCTTTAGGAGTGAATTTCCATACATTAACCAGTCTTGTGAGTTAATCGATTGAGAAGGATTAAAATGTATTTTATTTATGTTTTCAATTTTAGTCCTAATGGTATTAGCAGAATCCTGATTTACTGGTTTTTGTAAGTATTTAAATAATTTCTCAAAGTCAAGTCCAAATAAGGTAAGTGAATTTACCTTTTCTTCTAATGAATCTATAATCTCTTTTGAACGTATAATATCTTCAAGTTTTGAGAAATCATTATACAAAGATTGCAACTTCTGGATATTTAAATTGATATCCTCACCAATGAAATCATTGTTTTGAGGTTTGTCGGTAAGTCTTTTCCCTGAAATTTTTTTATTGAAATCACTTTTATGTTTATCCCATATACTATTCTGTTTATCATCAATTTTCCTAACAATGCTTTGAAACCAATTTTTTCTATTAATAAAGGTTTTCAGATCTTCATCAATCTTATCGATTATTTCGTTTGAAATTTTAGAGTCAAGTCCAAATGACGACATCTTAGATTTAGATCCATCAAATATGTGGTCATTGATAAATTTTGAATTAAAAGCATACAACATTCCATTAAAAGTATGATAATTTGATTCGGAATATATTTTAGCAGAATAATCTATTTGAAAACCAGTCTCACCTTTGACATATTCATTGATTATTTCAGATTTATCATTGCTCTTTTCCGAAAAGAGATATAATAAATTGCTAAGAGTTGTTTTTCCTGATCCATTATAACCAAATATCAGGTTTACTTTACCAAAATTATTTAACTGCTTTTCATCCCATACAAAATCTTGAATACAACCAAAATTCTTAATATGGTTAATTTTTTTAATCATAATCAAATCTTACGTTTTTTGTTATATACGCGCTCAAACCCGATCCACTAACAGCTAAACGTTTCATATTTTCTACATGATAACTACCAGCTTTTCGATAACTATATGTGTAAGATCGTGAGGCTCCCTTAAACCAAACTGTAATGCTTGCTTCTGCAATATGGTAGTAAGTAATTGGAGAATTACCGCTTCTGTTTAAATATTTTTCCATACTTCAATTCTATATTTCACAAAAAATTTTACTCATACCTCTATCGCCCGATTTATAGTCAGGACGTACATTAAAATTATCTCCTAACACTTCTATAGAATCAGCTTTTGATAAATCATAAAGTTTCCAACCCATTTTACCCGATGAACTAAAGCCATCTACTTGATAAGCTCTTATAGCTTCAATTCCTTTTGTTGTGAGTCCATAGCAGTGTGGTTCAACAGTTCTCGATTCACCTTCATAATCAAATGTAATTACATTCTGATTTTTAATTGCATTAGTAATTTCTGTGTTCATTTCATTTTAAATTTAATGGTTTAACTTTGTATTTTGTTATAATTTAACATTTTCCCTCACGCAATCCTCTCCCCCCGATACTCACTCAAATATTCCTTCACCACCATCCCATAAACCCGTTTCGTTTTCTGCGCATCCAGCTCAATATGATGTTTGTTTTTCAGTTCGCTGATCACCAGCCGGGCAATCATCTTTTGCACATAGTCCTCGTTATCAAGCATTTTGTAGTTTTTCAGGATTTGG
The DNA here is from genome assembly GCA_964389115.1 of uncultured Paludibacter sp. Lineage (GTDB taxonomy): Bacteria > Bacteroidota > Bacteroidia > Bacteroidales > Paludibacteraceae > Paludibacter. The sequence goes on from CAYMDE010000032.1 coordinate 22,229, forward strand.
GCATCGACTTCCTTTTTCAGACTTTGCAGGGCCTCGAATAGTTTTACTTCGCTGTCGGTGAGGGGGTCTTTCTCCATCAGGCGTTTGTGGAGGCGGGCGTATTTCTCGTCGTTCTCGTATTTGGCTTTCAGGTACTGGTTTTTGCGTTCGAGTTCCCGGGCTTGCTGGTAGATGTGGTCTAATGCTTTTACATTGTGCTCCATTTCTTCCTTGCTTACTTCGGTCAGTTTTTTCTTTTTGAAAAGGCGTTCGAGTTCTTCGCGCAGACTGATAAACACGGGATCGGCCGGGTCGAAGTTGCCACCCAGCATCTCGCGGGTTTTCTGCAGGATGTTCTTCAACTGGTCGGCTAACATCATTTCCGATTCGGAGACTTTGGCAAAGGCGAAAATCACATCTTCGAGGGCGATGTTCAGCAGGTTGGTGGCGTCCACATTGTTTTCCAGCGCTTCCTTGGTGTTGATCAGACTCAAACGGTTGTTGGCGTCGCGCGACAGGATGCTGAGTTTGCGGAAATCAAGCGCTTCGAGCATGTCGTAGTTGCCCGACAAGCGTATGAGGTTGTACAGACTTCTGGCGTTGTTGAGGGCGTTCACAATGGCCTGCATCTCGGTGCGACTGTTGATCTGCGATATCTGTTGCGAAAATACTTCGGCGTTTTTAATGTTGAACCGGAACAGCGTTTCTTTGATTTGTTGTATCTCGGCCTGTATTTCTTCGGGCGACTTAAACAGGTTGGAATAATGCTCCATCTCGTCGCCCAGCTCGTTTTGCAGTTCGCGGAAATAGTCCTGATTGGTCTTGTCGAATTCTTTTTTGATATCGGCAAAGTCCACCACATAGCCATACCGGAAATCGCGGTAAGTGCGGTTCACCCGCGTGAGGGTCTGCAAGAGGTTATGTGCCTTCACCACCCGTGCTACATAGAGTTTCTTCAGTCGGGGTGCATCGAAACCGGTGAGCAACATGTTGAACACAAACAGGATGTCTATCTTACCGTCTTTGAAATCTTCCACCATGTCCTTGCGCCCCTGTTTGGTATCAACATCGTGCAATATCACGGCTGATGTTTTTACTTTGTTGTTGGCGGCATGTTTGGCGCCATAACTTGCAGGTGGATCAGTAGTCATCAACAGTGGTTCCGCTTTTTTCATAAACGGATTTGCTGCCATCATAAGCGTTTCAGCCGGCTGCTCGTCTGCATAATTGGCGGTAAAGACTTCCTGCAGCTTTCTGGCCTGTTCCGCCGAATCGCATACCACCATGGCCCCGATGGTCGGGTCGTTGTGCATGAGTCTTGCCTTTTCGAAGTCGCTGATGATGTATTCGAGCATCGGTTCCACAAAGCGGTGATGGGCATACACGTACTTCGTATCGCCGGTTCCTTTCAGCACATCAATGCTGTCCAATGCTTCTTTCAGCTTCAGTTTGTAGGTGGTTTCTATCTCTTCGCGAATCAGTCGCAGGGTGTAACCATCGGCAATCGATGCATTGTAATAATATTTGTGGATGTAGCTGCCAAACAGCGTTTTAGAGTTGTAGTCGTCGCCCAGCAGCGGGGTGCCGGTCAGACCAATCTTAATCGCATTGGCATCCGACTGATTCAGGTTGGCCAGAAAACTTCCTTTGGGGTTGTAGCTCCGGTGCACTTCGTCTAAGAAATACACCCGCTGAATATCCAGCTGATAATCATTGTTTTGAATCACATCCGGGTCGTCCTGAAACTTCTGGATATTCACCACCGTAATTTCGGCTTTCCCGGCATGGTTGTGCAGCACCTGCGTTGACTTGATATCCTGTGCGAAGGCTTCGCGCGAATTAATCTCGTGCACCACCAGTCCGCGGGCTTTGAATTCCCGTCCGGCCTGTATCAGCAAATCCAGCCTGTCCACAATGAAGTAAAACTTCGGAACCACGCCCTTTAGCTGAAAATAATTCGTCAGATACTTCACATTGTAAAAGGCCAGCGCCGTCTTCCCACTTCCCTGCGTATGCCAGATGATGCCTTTTTTGATGCCTGCATTCAGTTTGGCTTCAATGGCTTTGGTGGCAAACAACTGCGGGTAGCGCATGATGTGTTTTTGCAATCCGTCGAAAGTTTTCACATAGGCAATGCCGTATTGCAGCATAAAAGCTATTCTTTCGGGCTGAAACAGCGAAGTGCAAATCCTGTTTGTGGGAGAATCCGGATTTTTATTGGTGATGAATTCTGCAGAATTTTTGATGCTCAGGCAGTTGTTATCCTGCAAAACCTCATTCTCCAGCGCCTCATCCGGTTCGGCCAGTAGTTGTTTCAAATCAAATTTATCTTCTTCCCTGAAATAATTGAAGGTGGGTTTCTGATATGAAGCGGTGGCGTAAAATGCCCCTTCGATGGGCTGAATGGAATTATTATCGTATTCCATGTTGTTCGAAAACACCATCAGTTGGGTGATGTTCACGAATTTACGGAATTTCTTGTTGCTGAAGCGGGATTGAATGCGTTTGTGTTCGGCCAGGATGCCATCCTGATTGTTGGGTTTCTTCACTTCGATAAAAACCAGTGGCATGCCGTTAATCAACAGGGTAATGTCGGGACGAAATTCTTCATCATCTTTCCGGCAGGGTAACTCAGTGACTACATGCAGCGAATTCCGGCTGAAATCTTCAAAATCTATCAGTTTGGTTCCGGAGCGATTGATTAATTTCTCATAGAAAGCCCGGCCAAGGTCTTCATTTTCCAGACAAAGTGCCACTTCATCATAAACACGTTGTACATCCTTCTCGTCGAACTCCGGGTTTAAACGCCTTACACTTGCTTTAAAAATATCGGGGAATATGTTGATTGATTCATCCCGGTATGCACTTTTCAGCGGGAGATACCGATAGCCCAAACGGCAGAGATGCAGTATGGCCGGTATCTTCACGCGGGTATTTTCATTAAAGTGCATAGGCAATCAGATTCGTATTTTATCAGCCTCGCAAATCTACAAAAAACATTTTATATTCCCTTGTGTCTGTTAAAAAAGATACTTATTGTGAAAAATCAAAAAAAGCCAATCAGATTTTACAAAAAATGGCTTTCTTTTGTGTGCCGTATTTAATGTGGTTTGGTGGTGCAAGTCCATGATTGGGAACCAAAATCGCCAACGACTGGCCATGGGTAAGGGAGTCGACATTGATTTGGAATCTGAAGGATGCATACAGCATAGATTCGCCCTGAGGAAAATGAATCACACATGTGGTTTCACCGGTGGGATAATTATTTTTGATATTATCTTTTTATGAGGTTTTAATTCATGTTTTAAATGACATATTATGAGTAGTTTAAATTCGCTTCAGACACTTCTGGAAAAATTCCCGAATACAGAAACATTACCAACATTGTTTCTGGGACATGGTAACCCGATGAATGCAATTGAGGAAAATGAATTTGTTGCGGGATTCAGGGAGATTGCCGGTACAATGCCACGACCCAATGCAATTCTTTGTGTTTCGGCTCATTGGTATATCAGGGGTACCAGAGTTACTGCCATGGAGATGCCCCGAACCATACATGATTTTGGTGGCTTCCCGACTGAACTCTATGAAGTGCAGTATCCGGCTCCGGGTAGTCCTGATTTGGCAAATGTTACAAAAGAGGTTTTGTTGCCAACAGTTGTTGAGTCTGACTATCAGTGGGGACTCGATCATGGTGCATGGAGTGTGATAAAGCATTTGTATCCTAAGGCTGATATTCCGGTAATTCAGATGAGTATAGATTATTCTAAGCCAGCCCAATACCATTATGAACTTGCACAAAGACTCATTAAGTTAAGAGATAAAGGTGTATTGATCATTGGAAGTGGGAACATAGTTCATAACCTGCGTTTGGTCGACTGGAAAAACCTCAATAAAGATAATTACGGCTACGACTGGGCGATTGAGGCTAGAGAGAATCTCAACAATTATTTGTTACAAGGAGATTATAAGTCTCTTATCAATTATGAAAAACAAAGCGATACAGTTAGCAATTCCGACTCCTGATCATTATTTGCCATTGATTTATACAATAGGTCTTC
>CAYMDE010000033.1:0-15682 GCA_964389115.1 uncultured Paludibacter sp.
CCAAACCCGACATATAATTTTGCCGGATTTGGAATTATTCAGTGAATTCTACTTATAAGATCAAGCACCGCATTGGCATTGGGAAGGGCATCTGAGCCAATAGTTACCTGAGCATCAATTCTTGACACCGATACTATCGTAAAGAAAACTATTAAAAAGAGGCTAAAGTTTTTCATATCTTTAATTTGTTATTTCTATTCAACAACTGAATTTAAATCTGAGTTATATTTTTTAATTTTTTGACGGACAACTATATATCCAATTACAAGTATCAACAGGAATGGCAATCCGTCTCCTATCGGCACATCATTGTATGCATTCAGATTCTCATTGCCACCACCAATTTCAAAGTCATCCTCATCATTGGGGTTGCCAAATGCTCTGAATCGGTTATCGTTACTGAAAATCGAAGATCTTGAACTTAATTGTGCTCAATTATCTTCACGTGGACTTTCAATTACAACATTAGTATTGATTCTTCTTGAGAAAGGACGTGCAGCAAACATTGGGGCATTTATTCCCGGACTCATAGCAGAACCATTGTCCTGCTGATTAGTTCTTCCCATGTTTGGCTGTTGGTTTTGCCCAACAAATCCTCCCATGGTTGACATTGAACTGCCCTGTGAAATGTCAAAAGCAGAACCACTGAATAAAGAACCACCGCCCGAGTTTACAGGTTGTCGCACAAAATTATTTCTGTTTGATGTGGGTGGCTTATACACAGGGAGCCTTCTTTCAGGAAGCTGGGCTGGTGAACTTAAAGGTAAATAGTTTCTGCCATGCACCATCACTGTTTGGCGATTAAATCCTCCCTGACTTATATTGATATCCTGATAAATCGTAAAAAGCGTCCATCCGGCAATCAGGATAAATGCGACCAAAAGTGCATGTAGTATATTTGTTCTCATTGCCCTGCCTATTTACGAATTATAAATTTATGAACACCATTGCGAACTCCTCTCAGGTGAAGCACATAGACTCCCGGACTATCATCAAAATTGAGTTCCATTCTTGGATAGTTGTCAACTCTTACCGATTGGATCAATCTACCTGCTGCACTAAAAATTGCAATTTCAGAACCCACATCTACTGAAGTCAGATTACTTACAGTCAACCTGTTCTGGTTATTGAAAATATGAAGTTCCGTAGCTCCAACAGCTGTATTTAAACCTGTATATTCAGGAGCAACAAAGTGTATCCTGAAGCGTTCTTCGTTATCTCCCGGCACAGAACTAAAGGTATAGCTGTTATGAAACATCAAATCAATTACATTTCCAGTTTTAGTGTCTTCCAGCCATAAGCCTTCTGTTTGTAAAGTTTCCTGATGACTTGCCCTGATAATAAAGTTTGCTTGCTGCGATACCGGTCTGAAACCCATCCGAACTGTTTGTGTGGTTGGTGGAACGCCGTTGGCCGACAAGCGTGCATTTTGCGATGAAAGGGTGTAGAGCTGAAAAACATCTGAAGCATTATATACCTTCGCCTGATCGTAGGAGTCTGAACCTTCCGAAGCACCATTGCGAATACCTACTGCAGCAATGTCGTATATCCTGTTATTGTCATCTGGAGTCACCCTGAATATAACCTGATTCGACAAACCTGAAGTGACTGAACGGGGAGCCATTTGAGGGGCAGGGTTGGGGGCAGGAACACTATCAACACTTTGAGTTACCTTGTTGTGCCGCAACATATTTTTGGTAATAGCAAAACTACCGGGTGCTGTTCCGGCCTGAACACGAATCATGAAGATATTCATCGCAGGTATAGATGTCAAATCCTCCACAATGATATTGTCAGTACCTGTTATACGGTGCGAATGGTAAGTTGTAGCCCCTTTAGGCCAAACCCAAATATTGGGAGAAAACCTCAGCGGACTGTTTTTCATAGCATCCGCCAGCAAGTCTACATCAATGGGTGCAGTGTATGAATTGCCTATAAGCCAGTTGATAGTTGATGTTGTAGATGCAATATGCGGACTCTGATAGAGCACATCATCAGCAAAAAGCTGCTCGTCGTACTGCGTAAAACTGTAAACCTTACCATCAAAAACAAATTTTGATTGATCGTAAGCACCTCCTTCAATATCACCATCGGTTATGGTTAAACCATTGCTATCATCCCGCAATGCCTGATAGTTAAATCCGGGAGGACGAGGTTTTATCAAATATGCCTGTGCCGGCTGCAGTTTTTCTAATGGGTTATAAATGTACTGAGACTTTAGGATAAAATCATCGTCACCCTTTTCATCTGCAAACACATAACGGGTATGTCCGGTAGCTTGATCTGCAATGGGGCGGCGGACCCAGTTACCAGCGAAATATCCGGAGTATTGCGTGTCTTTAAATGGGGTGGCAAAACCAAATATCTTCTCTGAACCGACTGCACTTCGATAGTATGACATCTCTCGTTCAACGATTACCGTTCCGGGATCAACTAAGGTTGATGAGGATCCAGTTCCTGTAATTCTTAATGAGGCATCATATACATTATCACCGCTGCGGTCAGATTTTAAAATCATCCTACCGCTAAAACCATTATCTCTCTTAAAACTGATGGCATCAATACCCGACTGTGCATCAATCTCAATGTTATCATTGCTTGCCAATACTAAATTTGGGAATGCCACGAAATTAGCACCCCTGTCGTATGCACCAGCCCTGTTTTGCGGACTAACAATTCTGGGCGACCCGTAACTTTTTACAAAGCGAAACTTTCCTGTTGAAAATCCGGTGGAAGTCTGACGAACTCCGGAAACTTTAAATCCCGCAGTTGTAGCATCCTGATAAAGATTGCCCCCAACGTTCATCTCCCCATTTAAAACTATCTCAGATGAACCCACCATACGCATTCCAAATGGAATGTAAATGGCTACATCATTAACCCCACCCGTTTGGATGTTCATCATACCCGAATTCACGAAAATGACATCATCAGGACTATCAGGCTCACTTGCTAATAAAACTATTCCAAATGAAAATATTAATGACAGAGCAACTGCTAAACTCTTTCTCATATAAAAAACTTAACGCTCATAACATATTAAAAAAACTCTTAATGATGTCAAACATCAAAAATCTAAAATTGTTCAAATAACACTTAAAAAAATTACACAATTCAATGTAACAATTTTTACTACACATTAAAACGCTGCAAAAATAACTCTTACATTTTGATTAATAGCCTATTAATATATACATAATAGTTATTTAACATACTCAAATTCAATATTTGATAATAATTGAATTGCTATTAATTGTATTATTTATGACATACAATGCACAACAAATATAGTATTAAAATGCAATCATTACACAATATTAAAAAAATCAACCATTTAGCATCATTTCAAAATTTGAAAAATCAACATATATTTTCAATTAAATGCATAGTAAGCATGGCATCTTTCCAACAGACTCATTAAATAATATTAACATCTTGGCAAAAAAAACAGATTTAGACTTTTTCAGGCAATTCTATACCCCTCTGTCAATTTATGCACATCAAAAAACAAAAAATCGACAAGGATATGCAAACCTAAACATACCTTTGCAAAAGTTTTATTAGCACAATATATCAATCCCATGAAAAGATTTAGCTTCTTAGCCATTTTGTTTATTCTCTTTACATCGACAGCAGGCAGTCAGAGCGTTACAATTACCGAATCGGGAGGCTGGTTCGAGAAAGCGTATGTTAAATGGACCGCAAATACCGACATTGAACAGTTTGCTGTCTATTACAGCGGCGAAGGAATCACCGATCGAAAAATTGATGATCAGCTTATTCGCAATTATGGCACATATTTCAGGGCCGACATCCCCGGTTTGAAGGCTGGAACGTACAGCATTAAAGTGGTTCCGGTACTCGAAAATAATGCTGAAGGCATCGCAGCCTCAACTCCTTTTCTTACCGTTAAGCCCCACGACCGCACAGGCTTCGCGTTTGCTAATGGCAGAAATCCGGGAGCATATAAGCCTGATGGAACTCCAAGGGAAAATGCGGTGATATTGTACATCACTCAAAACACCAAAAACACGGTTACTCTTGATGTAACGGGCGCCAATGCGAATCCATGCGTGGGACTTCAGATGATATTGGATGGGTTCAAGAAAGGCAGAGACAACCGACCTTTAATCGTCAGGATGATTGGTCAGATTACCGACCTCGATTTCATGCTAAAAGGCGATATCGTTATTGAAAACAATAACAACCCGCTTTCATACATCACCCTGGAAGGTATTGGCGATGACGCCGTGGCAGATGGATGGGGAATCAGAATTAAAAGTGCTGTCAATATTGAAATCAGGAATATCGGGACGATGAATTGCGACAGCGATGAAGGCGACAATATCAGTTTGCAGCAGAACAATGAGTACATTTGGGTGCATCATTGCGATTTATTCTATGGTGCACCCGGAAGTGCGTCGGATCAAACCAAGGGCGATGGCGCTCTCGACAGCAAAGAATCGGGCTATGTAACTTTCTCGTACAACCATTTCTGGGACACAGGAAAATCAAATCTCTTGGGAAATGGAGTTGAATCGCCAAGATATCTCACATATCACCATAACTGGTACGACCACTCCGACAGCAGACACCCACGGGTAAGAAGTCATAGCGTTCATGTGTTTAACAACTACTACGATGGAAATTCAAAATACGGTGTTGGCTCAACCAATGCTTCGTCGGTATTTGTAGAAGCTAATTATTTTAGAAATTGCAGATACCCCATGTTGATTTCCATGCAGGGATCAGATGTTTGGGACGAATCGAAAAATGCCAACGACTATAACAATATGCCTACATTCTCGAAAGAAGATGGCGGTATAATCAAAGCTTTCAACAACTTCATCAGTGGAGCAAGGCGCTTCGTTCCTTATGGCTCAGCATCACACAATAATTCGACTGTCGATTTCGACGCCGTTGTTGTGAACTCCAGGAATGAAACAATCGGGTCTGAAATTAAATCATTCAAAGGATCTAACACCTATAATAACTTCGACACTAACCCCGAAATAATGTATGAATATACGCCTGATTCTCCTGAAGAGGCACGCGACAAAGTAATTCTTTATGCAGGAAGAATGCATGGTGGCGATTTTAAATGGACTTTCAACAACGCAGTGGACGACAACTCATCTGATGTAAATATCGCATTGAGAAATGCGCTCAACAACTACAAAACTTCGCTCGTTTCAATTCAGGGCGATGGCCATGGTGGAGGAAGTAATCCGGATGATGAAGATCCTGAAGTGCCTGATCTGGGCAATGGCATCAACCACAATTTTACAGCATCAGGCATGGTTAGTACGTTCTTCAATATCACAGGCAGTTTATCGACAACTAAAGGAACTGTAAACTATGCAGGACTTACCTTGACCCAATGTCTGAAGATAGAATCAGCAACGATAATAGCTTTCAGCACAACTGAAGAAACAATGCTTACCCTGGTATTTAATGAGAATTTTAACGGAAGAATTAAAATTAATGGCATTGACTACAGAGCTACTGCTGGCATACTGACAATCACTTTGCCTTCAGGAAACCATCAGATAACGAAAAATGATACAGCCAATCTGTACTTCATCAGTCTGAAGAGCACAACAACCGGTCGGGATGAAAGTACACTCAGCGCAGTCAACATCTATCCAAACCCTGCAACCGACTGGATACACATTCAGGGAGATGTTCCGGTGCAAAGAATAGAAATCTTCAATCTGTCGGGTATCGTGGTTAAGCGGATTCAGGGAGATATCAAAAGCGTTAGCTTAGAAAGTCTAAACGCAGGAACCTACCTGATTCGGATAACAACATCTGAAGGCACTATAACAAACAGAATAATTAAGCGATAAATGCAAAAAGAGAGACAACCGAAAAATATCGATTGTCTCTCTTTTTTTTGTGGGCCCTGTTGGGCTTGAACCAACGACCCCCTGATTATGAGTCAGGTGCTACTAACCAACTGAGCTAAGGGCCCTGCATCTGCATTTTTTTATTATTTTTGCAAAGCGAATGCAAAAGTAATAGAATTTAGTGTTTCTTCCAACAGCTTTGTAATATTTTTCTTAAATGAGCAACATAACAACCATTATATTTGATTTTGGCGGAGTTTTAATCAATCTGGATATCAATTTATGCATCAGGAATTTCGAAAAACTTGGAGTAGAAAACCCGGAACAGTACATTGGCAGCTACGGTCAAGCAGGGTTTTTCCTTCAGTGGGAAAAAGGCGAAATAGATTTGATGGAATTTCGAAATAAAGTAAGAGAAATAAGCTCAGGAAATCCTACGGATGAAGAGATTGATGCCGCATGGTGTTCCTTCCTGCTCGACGTGCCGGAACACAGAATCAAATTATTGCTTGAACTGAAGAAAAAGTACAGACTGCTGCTGCTCAGCAATTCGAATCCGCTTCACATTGAAGTAAATGCCAAAAAAGAATTTGGCAAATATGGATTAGATATCTGTGATGTTTTTGATAAATGCTTCATTTCATACGAAATGGGAGTTACAAAACCTGACCCGGCCATCTTCAATCGTTTACTTAGCGAAGCCGGGGTTAGTGCTGAGGAATGTTTGTTTCTGGATGATGGTCAGAAAAATATTGATGTTGCAAAAAAACTCGGCATCAATTCTTTACTGACAGAACAAGGTCAGAATCTTGATTTTCTGCTAAAACAAAACTGATAACAATAGAAAGCGATAAGTATGTACGCAGCTACCATTGGATTTTTCGACGGAGTTCATGCCGGACACCGATATCTGATTAATGAACTGAAATCATTGGCCTCCGCACATGGGCTCAAATCAATGGTGATAACTTTCCGCATACATCCAAGAAAGGTTTTACAATCTGATTTTCAGCCCCGACTGTTGAATGAACCGGATGAAAAAATTGAATTGCTGAATGGAACGGGCGTCGATCGGGTTTACGTGATTGATTTTTCGCCCGAAATTGCAAAACTTTCGGCAGCAGAATTTATTCAGAATTACCTTGCTGCAGAACTAAATATAAAGCTTTTGCTTGTGGGGCACGACCATCGTTTCGGACACAATCGTAAAGAAGGATTCCCTGCCTATGCAAAGTATGGAGAAGAAGTAGGGATGGAAGTTGTGCAGGCCGGCAGATATTCAACCGACCTCACTCCTCATGTAAGCTCATCCGAAATCAGACATGCTCTTACGCATGGCAATGTGCATTACGCGGCCGACTTATTAGGCTACCGATACAGCTTTACCGGGTTTGTTATTAACGGATATCAGGTAGGCCGAAAAATCGGATTCCCGACAGCGAACCTCAAAGCGGATTGTCCTGACAAATTGATACCGGGCGTAGGCGTATATTCGGTATCGGTTGAATATGAAGGGCAAACCTATAAAGGAATGATGAACATTGGCCACAGGCCGACATTGGATAATGGCGAAAACATCAGCATTGAAGTGCATATCATCGACTTTGAATCAGAAATCTACCACCAGAAAATCAAGGTAAGGTTTATCAGAAAGATAAGAGAAGAACAGAAGTTTGCATCCATCGAAGCGTTGATTCAGCAATTGAATTGCGACAGGAATATCATTTTATCGGAATAACACAGAAAAAAACTCAATCCAATGCGATTCCCCGACATTAAAAAGATTGTCACACCTGATTTTACTTTTTCTGCAATCCTCGTCATCCTCTTTTTACTGACCTGGGTTTACAACTACTATTTCTATCCTGATTTTGAGACTTACGATGCTTCTACTGCCCGTATGACAGAAAGTAAACCGGGCTCTGCGATGCTGATAATTCTGGGATTAACAGCCTTCAATCTTTTGCTGATTGATCGTTTTAACTATAAATACAATGTAATCAGAACCAAGACTTTCCTGCCACTTTTTATCTATGCCTTGTTGATTACCTCCTGGAAAGAAACTCATTTACTGCCATATACCCACATTGCTATGTCAATCATCATTGGTAGTTTAATGTTGTTTTTCAGCATGTATCGAAACGACAAAGCTGTAGAGCCTGCATTCCTGGGAAGCGTTTTTCTATCGGTTGCAGGATTACTGAACCCCGTCTATCTGTTTCTTTTCCCGCTATCATGGATAGGCTTTTTCATACTCAAGGCTTTTTCGATCAGGACATTCCTGGCATCAATAATGGGTGCACTTGCTCCATGGATTGTATTTTTTGGGTTTTTGTTAATCACCGGAAAAGAATTCAATGTTTTGCAATATCTCAATATTGATTTCCTGTCTGATAATCTATTGGCTGATCGAAGTTTGCACCAACAAATATATATCGTTGCATTACTTGCCATATTGTTTATAGGAATCAGCGGAATATACCGCAATCATTTCAACGATTCAATCCAGGCAAGAAAATACCTGAATTTCATTTTGATTTATCTGGTTTTTATGCTTGCAATAGTAATCGTTTTCTCCAATAACATCATGGCATTAATGCCTATGATTGCTTTTGGATACGCTATCTTACTGTCACATCCCTTTTCATTGTACAAATCAAAATTCTACACCATCCTGTTCATGATTTTTGTTTTGCTGAATATCGCTTACCTGTTGTCTGACATAGTGATAGCCTATTTATGATTAGCTTGATTGAATAGTAATAATTTTCTGAATTTTTTACTCTTTTTTTTCATTTTTCCTACATGCCTATTGAGGTATAATGACTATTTTTGGGCACAAAAATAACTAATGAGAAAACAGGCGCTTACATACATTTTATTATCTCTTTTATTGCTCCTGTCGGCAGATTTAACTGCTCAAAGAGTGTTAGAGCAGCGCATTTCCGATTCTCTGACCGTTATTGCCAACGACTATTTCTTTACCGCAAGAATCAACCGCATCAAGATTGATGTCAACCGCCAGCGAAAATCAGTTGTTGTTACTGCCAGCGAGAACCTCGGCTTCTTTCCTTTCAGAGAAGAAAACGTGAATAGGATTTACAATGCGATGAACGTCATTCTGGCATCCACTTATCCTGATCACACGTTAAGGGTTGAAGCATACAACAGAGATATCAGAGATCTTATCCCGGTTTATTACAGGCAAAAGCCTGACCCGACCCGACTCTTCAGCACCGGGTTCAATGAGCCTCCTGTGCTGAAAAATCTATCTAAGCATTACGACCCGTTTAATGGATTACTAAATCGGCATATAGCCCTGTGGAACAGTCATGGCGTATATTTCAACCAATCCCGCAGCCGATGGGAGTGGCAGCGTCCATTGCTTTTTCAAACGGTTGAGGACTTGCTCACAACTGCCTTCGTAATTCCTTACCTGGTGCCAATGTTAGAGAATGCCGGTGCCAATGTTTTTTTGCCTCGTGAAAGAGATATACAGATGAATGAGGTTGTTGTGGATAATGATTGTGAAGGGAAACCATCAAAATACAAGGAATATGTTGGTCGACAGCACTGGACTTCATTCGAAAATGGGTTTGCAAACCCCAAAGAGCATTATCTTTTTGGTGAAAACCCCTTTCGGATGGGAACCGCACGGGCAGCCTATACTGTAACAAATCCGAACCATGCAAGCAGGATTCAGTGGACACCATTTATCCCCGAACAAGGCAAATACGCTGTTTATGTCAGCTATCAGTCGGTCGGGAACAGCACCAGTGATGCCCGATATACCGTTTATCATGCCGGTGGGCAGACAGAATTTTCGGTAAACCAAACCATGTTTGGAGGTTCATGGCTCTATTTAGGTCATTTCGACTTTGAAGAAGGCACAAACAATAACGGAAAAGTAGTGCTCAGCAATGTCAGTAAAGATGCCGACAAGGTGATAACTGCTGATGCTGTTAAGTTTGGTGGTGGCGTTGGAAACATGGCAAGGGTTAGAACCAACAATAATAACAACAATAACAGAAACGGGGAACCGCCAACGCCCTCTGTCAGCAATTTTCCCCGGTTTATGGAAGGTGCACGTTACTGGCTTCAGTGGGCTGGCGCACCCGATAGTGTTTACAGTCGCACAGCAAACACGAACGATTATTCCGACGATTTTCAGTCGAGAGGCTTTTGGGTCAACTATCTATCAGGAGGTTCTGCATCAAATCCCGGAGTGGGCGGACTGAATGTTCCTCTTGATTTGGCATTCGCATTTCATACTGATGCGGGTATCAAACCCGACACTATTATAGGAACTTTAGCCATCAGCACAGTGCTCAACAGTAATGGTGAAACTGTTTTTAGAAACGGCAAATCAAGATGGGCGTCCAGAGACCTCGCTGACATTATCCAAACGCAAATAGTGAATGACATACGGAAGGAATTTCACAGCGAATGGACGCGGCGTGGTCTCTGGAATCGCTCTTATAGTGAATCCAGGAATCCAGAAGTACCGACCATGTTACTCGAACTACTGTCGCATCAAAACTTTGAAGATATGAAGTATGCACTCGACCCCAGATTCAGGTTTACTGTTAGCAGGTCAATATACAAAGCAATACTGAAACATTTGGCTTTTGTGAATGGATACAACTATGTTGTACAACCCCTACCGGTCGAAAATTTTAGGATTAACTTCAGCGGAAGACATAAAATCAGGCTGCAATGGAATGAAGTTCCTGACCCATTGGAGCCATCTGCGAGGGCTGAAAAATATGTGGTTTATACCCGAATTGACGACGGTGCATTCGATAACGGGAGGTTGGTTGACAGCAATTCTTTTGACACGACCATTGTTCCCGGTAAAATCTACAGCTTTAAAATAACCGCCATAAACTCCGGAGGTGAAAGTTTTCCTTCCGAGATTCTTGCTGCATACCGCGATTGGAGGAACAGAGGTGAAATTCTCATTGTTAATGGCTTTGAACGAATCAGCGGTCCTGACAAAATAACTTCAGGCCCCGATCCCGGCTTTTATTCGAAAACCGACAATGGCGTACCTTACCTGTACGACCTGAGTCATATTGGTGCGCAATACGATTTTAATCCAAACTCGAAATACGTAAGCAATGAGCGACCGGGATTCGGTGCCAGCAGAACCGACCAACAGGATAAAGTGATTGCAGGCAACAGCTTCGATTATCCTTTTATCCATGGCATAGCAATCAAAAATGCCGGATATTCTTTCGTTTCTGCCAGCGTTAAATCAGTGATTGATGCTGAAGTTGATCTGAATAAATTCCAGGCTGTTAATCTGATTTTGGGAAAACAAAAAAAGTCATTCAACGGAAAGAATGGAAGCCTTCCGAATTTCGAGACATTCCCCAAAAATCTTCAGCATAAAATCAGACAATATTCAGAACAGGGCGGGCGGATGCTGGTGAGTGGAGCTTATGTAGCTTCTGATTTAACATCTTCAGGTGGCGGAAACTCATTTTTAACTGATGTATTGAAAATTCAACTCAGCAACTCAGATGCATCAGCAACAGGCGAATTACTATATAAAAGCGACAATAACCGCCATTTCATCGGTAATGATATTTTTACCTATCAGCATGTGCCGGATCAGCGATATTATGTGGTTGAGAATCCTGATTTAATTCAACCATCAGACAATGATGCTTTTGTGTTTATGCGAATGCATGGAGCTGATGAAAATGCAGCCGTTGGCATTGCCTGGGCAGGAAATTACAGAACCTGTACTTTATCAATCCCATTCGAAACAATAAACGACGAAGAATCACGTAATAAACTCATGAGTTCAATACTCTATTTTTTATTCAGAAGAAGATAATTGCAATAAAAACAATCTATAATAAGAACTTTATGAAAAAACTTATGCTTCTCTTGGTGGCCGTTCCTGTGCTGTTCTCATCATGTGGGAAAGGAGGACCTGTATTACCCGCAGCTACCGGAACACGATATGAAATTCTGATTGTGATGGAAAATGAATACTGGAGAGCTCCTGCAGGTCGTACTGTATTCGATTTGTTTGACCGCGACATGCCGGCAATGCCACAACCGGAACCTATGATGAATATCAATCAATGTCGTCCCGAAGACTTCAGCGATTTGCTGAGACCTTCAAGAAACATTCTGTTAACTGAGATTTCACCAAGATTCGACGAGGCCAAGGTAGTTTACAGACGCAACCGGTGGTCAAATCCCCAGTCCGTCGCACAAATAACCGCACCCAACGATTCCGTATTTGAAGCTTTCATCAAAGAAAAAGGTGATCAGATTCTGGATTTCTTTTTAACAACTGAGCGGTTGAGACAAATTGATTTTGTTCAGAGATTCACAAACCACAACGCTAAGAGACAGATCGAAGAAATGTTTGGAATTCAGATTGATATTCCCAGAGAATTAACCAGCATTTCAACCGGCAAAGACTTCTTCTGGATTACTAACAATCACGCACACCACAGAATGGATATGGTGGTATATTCGTACCCATACACCGACCGAAACACTTTTACTGCTGAATATCTGATTGCCAAACGTGATTCATTTATGAGAGCTAATATCCCGGGTGAATTTGAAGGATCATACATGGGAACTGAAACAAAACATCACTTCCCAATACTCAGAGAAATCAATCTGAACAACACCTACTGTATGGAAATAAAAGGTTTATGGAGGATGTTCGGAGGTGGCTCCATGGGTGGTCCGTTCTACAGCCACACCAGGGTTGATGAGGTAAATAAACGTGTGGTTACCGTTGAAGGTTTTGTTTTTGCACCAAGTAAGAGAAAAAGGAACTATATTCGCTTGCTCGAAGCTGCAGTTTATACTGTCAAATTACCACAGGAAATGAATGTAATTGATGAAGTATCAGTGGTTGCGGGAAATAATCAATAAACTAAAAAAAACGAAACTATTATGTTGAACGATAAACCGGTTATTGCCATCACGCATGGCGACATCAATGGAATCTCTTACGAAGTAATTCTTAAAACCCTGGCAGAACCAAGGGTGTATGAGGAGTTTACGCCTGTAATTTACGGCTCATCCAAAGCAGCCGGTTTCTATAGGAAACTTCTTGACATTCAGGGTATCAGTTTAAATGTCGTGAATTCGATTGACGAGATTAACCCTCGAAAAATCAACATTATTTCATGTACTGATGAGGAGCTTAAGGTAGAGGTAGGTGTCGCATCTGCCGAAGCTGGAAAAGCTGCACTTCAGGCATTAAGGCTTGCCGCCAATGATTTAAAACAAGGCAAAGCTGATGCATTGGTTACTGCTCCTATCAACAAGAAGAGCATTCAGGACGGAAGCTTTGTTTTTCCCGGTCATACCGAGTTTCTTGAATCAGAGTTCGGAACAGAGAAACCTGCTTTAATGCTTATGATCAATGACATCATGCGGGTAGCGGTGGTGACTGGCCATATCCCGGTAAGTGAAATACCTGCAAAACTAAGCACTGAACTCATCCTTGATAAATTGCATACTTTTAATGAAGCACTGAAAAAAGACTTCAATGTAATCAGGCCACGCATTGCCTTGCTGGGATTAAACCCGCATGCAGGCGAAGAAGGTATGTTGGGCGATGAAGAAGAAAGAATCATTCGTCCGGCAATTGAAAAGGCAAACGAAGCCGGCATGATTTGTACCGGTCCCTACCCTGCAGATGGCTTTTTTGGCTCGGGCTACTTCAATAAATTCGATGGTGTTCTGGCCATGTATCACGACCAGGGATTAATTCCTTTCAAAACTGTTTCGATGGAAACGGGTGTCAATTATACGGCCGGATTGAGCATCATTCGTACTTCACCGGCACACGGCACTGCTTACAGCATTGCAGGTCAGAACAAAGCTTCGGAAGAATCATTCAGACAAGCTTTATTTATGGCTTACGATGCGTTAATCGCCCGCAGACAAAATATTGCACTGGCAGCCAATCCGCTTAAAGTGGAAGAAAAAAGAGGCAGTAGAATTGCGTAATGCAATTTTACTGCGCTGATTCAAATTGTCTGAGGAAGCGCACATCATTTTCTGAGAACAAGCGGAGGTCTTTCACCTGATATTTCAGGTTGGTAATACGCTCCACTCCCATCCCAAAAGCATAACCCGAATAGACTTCAGGGTCAATACCGCAATTGCTTAGCACATTGGGGTCAACCATGCCACATCCAAGAATTTCGACCCATCCGGTGTGCTTACAAAAAGGACATCCCTTACCTCCGCAAAGATTACAGGAAATATCCATCTCGGCACTTGGTTCTGTAAAGGGGAAATATGACGGACGAAGCCGGATTTGGGTTGACTCACCAAACATTTCACGTGCAAAGAATAACAAAGCTTGTTTCAAATCGGCAAATGAGACATCTTTATCGATATATAATCCCTCTACCTGATGGAAAAAACAATGCGCACGATACGAAATTGCTTCGTTGCGATAAACCCTGCCGGGGAAAATCATGCGTATGGGAGGTTTTTGCTTTGACATAACACGCGTTTGAACCGAAGAGGTATGCGTTCTCAACACAACATCAGGCTGTTGCTCAATAAAGAAAGTATCCTGCATGTCACGCGCCGGATGCTCAGGCGGAAAATTCAGTGCACCAAACACATGCCAGTCATCTTCAATCTCGGGACCTTCTGCTATACTAAAACCTATCCTTGAAAATATCTCAACAATTTCGTTTTTCACGAGCGACAAAGGATGTCTGGTTCCCAAAGCAATCGGTTCAGCCGTCCTCGTTAAATCAGTTTTCTGTAAATTAACATTCGATGCAGATAATTCCTCCTTCAACGACTGAATCTTATCCTGAGCTTTATTCTTAAGGTCGTTGAGCAGCTGTCCAACCAACTTCTTCTCCTCTGCAGGAACATTCCTGAAATCATTAAACAGTAACGAAATCTCACCCTTCTTACTCAGGTACTTGATTCTCAACTGTTCAAGGGCATCCAAATCAGTAGCCTGCATATCGGCAACTTCCTGCATCAATCTGTCAATTTTCTCTTTCATCGATATATTGTATAATTATAAGCCTTTTATTTAATGCCCGCAAAATTAATCATTTTTCCCCAATTCACGAGTTAATATCATTTTTTAAAGGAGATAACTCCTATTATCAAAATATTAATTTATTTTTGTTGACAAATCAGAAAAAAAGAAATGCCAACAAAGGATATCATTCAATTTTTAAGTGAACTAAGCGAAAATAACAATCGCGAATGGTTTGCTGAAAACAAACATCGCTACGAACAAACCAAAGCGATGTTTGAACAATTGACAACTGAACTGATTACTAAAATCGGACGTTTTGATGAAGAGGTGAGGCACCTCGATGCACGCGACTGTGTTTTCAGAATTTACCGCGACACTCGTTTTTCTGCCGACAAAACACCTTACAAAACTCATTATGGCGCCTTTATCGCTGCCGGAGGAGGACGAAAAAGTGTTCGTGGGGGGTATTATCTGCATCTCGACCCTGCAGGAAGCTTCATTGCAGTGGGCGTTTGGTGTCCACCCAACGATTTGTTGAAAGCTTTGCGTCAAACAATTTATGAAAATATTGATGAGTTTTTGGAGATAATCAATGAACAGAGTTTCAAAACTCATTATGAAAACGGTTTCTTCATGCAGGATAAATTAAAAACTGCTCCCAAAGGATTCCCGAAAGATTTTCCGGAGATAGAATTGCTCAAACTAAAACATTATATGGTTGAAAAGAAACTGAACGAGGGTTTGTTACACAGTTCCGAGTTCATTGAAAAGGTTTCTGAAATGGCGCTGGCTGCACATCCTTTGAGTGTTTTTCTGAATTATACCG
>CAYMDE010000033.1:15782-25957 GCA_964389115.1 uncultured Paludibacter sp.
GTTTCTGAAATGGCGCTGGCTGCACATCCTTTGAGTGTTTTTCTGAATTATACCGTTGATGAAGTAATGAATGAAAAAGAATAAAAACTGATATATTTATGATACTTGATTCACTAAAGAACTGCATGAAATATACATGCTTGCATCCCCGCTTCGGAAAAGCATTTGAATACTTACTGAATAATGACCTTGTTGCATTGCCGGCTGGAAAAGTTGAACTTGAAGGTGCTGACCTGATAATAAATATTGTTGATATTACCGGGAAGACCGAAGAGGAGGCCAAAATGGAGACTCATAATAATTTTATTGACATCCAGATTCCTGTCGGAAAAACCGAACGCATGGGATGGAAGGCTGCAGTGGACCTGAGTGAACCAACGCAGGATTATGATGCTACCAAAGATTTAACTTTCTTTGCCGACAAAGCAACCACCATGCTGGATGTGAAGCCTTACGAGTTTGCCATTTTCTATCCTGAAGATGGTCATCAGCCCGGAATTGCTGAAGGCACCTACAGAAAGATTATTGTAAAAGTGAGGGTATAACTGCCCGACACTAAACTTAAGTTATTAAGAAATAAACCATACTGAATATGAAGATATTACCCTTAGTTAAATCAGATCGTTATCTCGAACCATATGCTCCGGCTATTTGGGGCAGATATGAATATTTCAGAGAAATTGAAAAGAAGCTGTTGAGTAATCACCGTTCGTTATCTGATTTTGCATCGGGTTATCTTTATTTCGGGATGCACCGCCTTACCGATGGTTGGGTTTTTCGCGAGTGGGCACCCAATGCCACTGCAATTTTCCTTATTGGCGACTTCAATAACTGGCAACGACATCCGGATTATCAGCTAAAATCCTATCCGAACGGCATTTGGGAAATTAAGCTCCCCGACTATGCCATTGCTCATACTCAATACTATAAACTACTGGTTGAATGGGAAGGAGGCAGCGGCGAAAGAATCCCGGCATGGACCCGAAGGGTTGTACAGGATGACGAGACAAAGATATTCAGTGCTCAGGTTTGGAATCCGTTCAAGCCATATTCATTTAAAATTAAAAATTTCGTTCCTACCAAAGACCCATTACTGATTTACGAATGTCACATCGGCATGTCGGGTAACGAAGAAAAGGTAACATCTTTTAATGAGTTCAGAATAAATGTACTGCCACGCATTGCACGCTTAGGATACAACTGCATCCAGATCATGGCAATACAAGAACACCCCTACTACGGATCGTTTGGATATCATGTTTCGAGCTATTTTGCTGTTTCTTCGAGATTTGGTACTCCGGAAGAATTAAAACAACTGATTGATGATGCGCACGAAATGGGAATTGCTGTCATCATGGACATCGTACATTCTCACGCAGTGAAAAATGAGGTCGAAGGACTCGGGCGTTTCGATGGGACTCCTTACCAGTATTTTCATGGAGGTCATCGCAGAGAACACCCGGCATGGGATTCTCTTTGTTTCGACTACGCCAAACCTGCCGTGTTGCATTTCTTGCTCTCCAACTGCAAATATTGGCTCGAAGAGTTTAAATTCGATGGTTTCAGGTTTGATGGTGTGACCTCGATGTTGTACAAATCGCACGGACTTGGAGAAGATTTTAACGATTACAGTTCCTATTATAATCTGAATCAGGATGGTGATGCCATTTGCTATCTGACCCTTGCCAACAAGATGATTCATGAGATTAACCCGAATGCGATTACGGTTGCTGAAGAAGTGAGTGGTATGCCCGGACTGGCAACTAAAACCGAAGATGGCGGTATTGGATTCGATTATCGCATGGCTATGGGAATTCCTGATTTCTGGATAAAATATATCAAGGAAGTGAGGGATGAAGACTGGAAAGCGGGGCATATTTTCTGGGAGCTTACAAATCGCAGGGCTGATGAAAAAACCATCAGTTATGCCGAAAGTCATGATCAGGCTATGGTTGGCGACAAAACAATCATTTTCAGACTCATAGATGCCGAGATGTACTGGCACATGCAAAAGGGCGACAACACATACACGGTTGACCGGGGAATTGCACTGCATAAAATGATACGTTTGATTACAGCCACTACCATTAATGGCGGTTACCTAAACTTCATGGGCAATGAATTTGGACATCCCGAATGGATTGATTTCCCCCGTGAAGGAAATGGCTGGTCGCATAAATATGCTCGCAGACAATGGGAATTAGTTGATAATCCTGCATTTTTATACCATGACTTAGGTAAGTTCGATAAAGCCATGATCGATTTGATAAGATCTGTACCTGAATTTAACCTTCAGCCCATTATAAAATTATGGGACAATGAAGGTGATCAGGTTGTTGCATACCAACGCGGTAAACACGTGTTTGTTTTCAATTTCAATGGTGATAAATCCTTTAGCGATTATGGTATCTTGGCCGACAAAGGTGCTTACAAAGTTGTTCTTAACACCGACAATCCCGAGTTTGCAGGCTTTGGAATCTCAGACGACAGCATCGAGCACTTTACAGTTTCGGAGCCTGTGCATGAAAGTGGCAAAGATTGGCTTATGTTATATCTGCCTGCCAGAAGCGCAATGGTATTGAGAAAGAACTAATTATTTTTTAAGGAATAACATCTCAAAAATGCCTGAAGAATAAATGGAAAACATCACATCAATAATCCTGATAATCGGATTTTTCATGTCGCTTTTCCTTTTTGTTCTTTTATTGAGCAAAAAAGACAAAACCCTTTCTGATAAATATCTCCTCAGCATTTTTTCAGTTTATGCTCTTACTATTTGTGGAGCATACATTGAAATTTATAATCATGTAAATGATTTGCTTTTGCCGCATTTGATGAACATCAGCTGGCTATTTCTTCTTTTACATGGTCCATTATTATGGCTCTATGTCAATTCGTTAATATCTCAAAGGTTCAAATTCAAAGCGAAAGAACTCATTCACTTTTCGCCATTTCTCTTTTTCTTTATTTTCCATCTGTTTGATTTCATGATACTTCCGGCACAGGAAAAAATCCTCATAATGCGAAATGAGCTGTTCCGTGATTTCTTTTTATACAAGATTTCAGTACCTGCAATAGGAATCTCGTCACTTACATACAATGTTTGGGCGTTGGTGCTTTTAAAGAAACACCTTCGAAATATCAAAAACCGTTATTCCAATATTGAGTATATTGATTTAAAATGGCTGAAAGGATTGGCAATTGCATCATTAATTATCTTCTCAGTCAATGTGCTTCTATATAATCTGAATGATATCCTGAATTTCTCAGGGTATTACGAACTCTCTGTTATCGCCTATGTTTTTGCATCAATTTATGTGCTTTATATTGGTTATTTTGGAATCAGACAGGGTCGCGTTTTCACGGGTTATCAGATTGATGATTTAGAAACAGACATTGAAAAGGAAACGAAGACAAAAGAAAATCTCAATCAAAATAAAGAAAATAACGAGATAATTGAGAAACTAACCTCACTGATGGAGCTCCAACAACCTTATTTAGACCCTGAATTGACCCTGGCAAAATTAAGTTCAATGATGCAAGTAAGGCCTGAAATAATATCAGGCATATTGAATAATACTTTCAATCAGAATTTCTTTGACTTCATCAATTCTCATCGGATAGAAGAATTCAAAATCAGGTGTCTTAATAAAGAAAATAAACATTTATCCATCATGGGTATTGCCTACGAATGTGGATTCAACTCGAAAGCGGCTTTTTATCGTGCATTCAATAAGTTCGAAGGCACCTCCCCAACTACCTACATATCAACAACTTCACAGAAAGTGAGACTTATTATCATCTAAAATGGGACTTCAATAAGGAAAAGTGAGACTCTCATAAAAACTCATGATTATACTTTTGTGTCAAAAATCTAAAAAAATGACTCAAAAGAAATTCCTGCAAATCTTAGGTATTACTTTAATACTCACTTCTTGTATTGCAACCGAAAAGGCAGAACGACGAATTAAATTATCAGTTTCCGGAGGATACAATACCGGAGGAATAGTTGAAAACACGGATCTTTCATTAGTTCCAAACATCGCAAATGTATCAGAAACAAATGTTGATGCATTTACAGGCGCAACAAAAGGCGGTGCTAATGCAGGATTGCATGTAAACAAACCATTGCGATATGGCGAAATTGAGACCGGAATAATATACATGTACAACCAGCAGCTTTTCATATATTCTGATTATGAAAATCGATTTGTTGGAACAAGAAAAATCAATGTAAATCAAGTCATGCTTCCGGTAAGCTACAACTTTTCACTTTTGAAAAGCATATTACCAAACTATGATATTCAATTAAAACTTGGATTTTTAAGGCAGCGAAATTTTATTGATGTAACAGACAATGAAATTATCAGTTTACCTGACTACTCAATAAAAAAATGGACGGCTGGCGCAATTATGGGCTTCTCAGTAAATCCGTTTTTATTCAGTGATGGCTCAAAATTAGGTTTATACTTTGATTTGTATCGTGGTACAAGTATGTATAATGACTTCTACAATCAGGAAGATTTTGAAATGCCTGGTTCTGCATTTTTAAAAATCGGATTAAGATATCAGTTTAAAAACAATTAATTCAGTTCTCAATATGAAAAACATAGTAAGTGCAATCGCAATCATACATGGATTAATTCACCTCTTGGGATTTGTCAAAGGGTTCAATCTTAAACACATTGAGAATTTAACATTGCCTGTCTCCAAACCTGTTGCAGTGTTGTGGCTGTCGGCATTCATACTATATATCAGTTTTGGGTTTGCCTGTATCTATAACTACAAATTCGGATGGATTTTAGGTGTTTTTGCTGTTATAGTTTCTCAAATCCTGATAATTATGTTTTGGAAAGATGCCCGGTTTGGTTCTATACCTAATCTCATAATTCTACTTTTCTCAGTATATCTTTACTCTTCACAAAGCTTCGCGAATCGAATTAGCGCAGAAATCACAGATATTCTGGCACATAGCCCAACTGCAGGCAACAATACTATTACTGAAGATGATTTGTCTGAACTTCCGGAACCGGTAAAAAAATGGCTGATAATCTCAGGCACTCTCGGAAAGCATTATATCAACACAGCAAAAGTGATTCAAAAAGCAGAAATAAAAATGAATCAAAAACAGAAAAACTGGATGGCTGCGCAAGCAACTCAATATACAACAATAGATAAGCCTGCTTTTATTTGGATTGCCGATGTAAAGATGAATCGATTTGTATGGTTTAAGGGGCGCGACAAGTTCGAAAACGGACAAGGCGAAATGACAATTAAGATAAACTCAATCATTAATATAGTCAATGAGCGGGGCCAAAAAATGAATGAAGCTACAATGCAAAGGTTTTTGGGTGAAATGGTTTGGTTCCCTACAATGGCTTTAAGTGATTATATAAGCTGGGAGCAAATTAACGACACAACAGCAAAAGCAACAATGTCACATTTGCAAACTAAATGTTCGGGATACTTTTACTTCAACTCTTCAGGAGATGTGATAAGATTTAAAACTGAGCGATACATGGGCAACAAAACTGATTCAAAAAGACTTGATTGGATTATGGACATTGAAGATTATCAATACTTCGAAACCATCAAAGTGCCCTCCAAAATGAAAGCTACCTGGAAACTAGAAGAGGGTGACTGGACCTGGCTGAACCTTGAAATTGTGGATATAAAGTATAATTACAATCTTGACAAATCAACAATATTATGACTAAATTTGCATCACCAATAATCCTCTTATTTTTTGTTATGAACAGTGCTTTATCTCAAAATAATTCAACAGATAATATTACAAAAGAAATTGCTTTCCCATTAAGGATTGAAATAGATCCGATGGAAAAATTACTGTTGGTTAATTTCGAAAAAGATGCTGATTCGATATACATTGGTTTTGAACCACAGGTATTTAATGATGAAATCAATGGTGTTGGTCATCTAATTATTGGCTGGAGAAAAGACAAAAAAGTTGATGTTTACCATCAAAAGTCTTTAAACCCAAACCCGGCAAATTATAATATTGCCGGAGAAGGATTAAATAAACTAATACCTGTTGAAATGGAGAAGGCATATTTTGAAATCAATGAAAATGGGGTTCAGGCACATTATACTTTCTTCGACTTGTCGGGTAGAAAAGTAAAAATTGCCATCAATGAAAATAATACCGCAAAAAGAAAACCTTTCGGAATTTTGGCACCCATGGGTGATGCAGCAACAAATCCATCATCACTCCCGCTTATTTTTCTTGAGGATTTTTATTTTGTGAGAAGTGATTTCTCTGATATCAGAATCTCAATTGACAATAATAATCACCAACCCGACATGCTACCCTTACCCATCGACGGAAGTAAAATGACCTTTACCAGATACAGTGCGAAACCCTTAATCGCAACAGTGAATCCTTCACAACATGATAATGTATCAATCATAGAAGCCGAAATTGGTCAAGAAACAATTATACAGGGTGATTTTATTTATGAAATTGAGTGGAAAAATCAATCTGCGGCAATTAAATCAATGACGGTTCACCATGAGACAAAAACGCTAAACATGACTTTCAACCCTGCTTTCCCGTGCCTTAACACATTGAAAGAAGAATCCAATGTAAGCGGCAAATTTCGCATATATGGTCATGATTCACTTGGTAGCGTATCAGGCATTTATAGAATTAAGACATTGAATGAGGGCATTCATGTTACTATGATACCTTCTAAAGGCTGGAAGCCTAAAGTAACTAAATTCACTACAGGATTTTTATTTACTGTTGCCCGGGTCTTTAAGAAATGGCCTACAACATATCAATGGGATGCTACTCTTAAACAAAACACTGAATCCGGTTGGGAGCTTAAGTCAGACTGGACGCGTAACGGCAGAATCATAAAGAACAATTAAAACTAACCAAGATGAAGAATTTTACTAATGAGACATTTCTGAGAATTGTGAGACATGCGATAAAAGCGCCATCCAGCCACAACACACAACCCTGGCATTTCTTCAGGGAGGAAGATGGGATACTGATTAAACCAGATTTAAGCAAGTCACTACCGGCAACCGATCCCGATAATCGAGAATTGTATATCAGTTTGGGCTGTGCTGTTGAGACAACAATCATTACTGCAGGCTTTTATGGCTACGAGTCTGTGGTAAAAATTAACGACACAGACCCTGAATCTTCGGTGAAGATTATGATGCAAAAAAGTGAAGGAGCATTCAATGCTGAACTCTTTTCACATATCAACAAGCGACAAACAACGCGTAATTTATATTCACAACAGAAAATTGCTGAAAATGATATTGCGGCTATTCAGGGTTTGAGATGCGAGGATGGAGTACAAATACAAGTATTCACAACGAATGACGATATTGAGCGATTTGCCCCGCTGATTACAAAAGCCAATGCCATTCAAATGAGCAATCCTCAATACGGCAAAGAGCTAATTCAATGGATGCGTTTCAGCAGAAAAGAGGCAATGCAAAAAGGTGACGGGCTGTACACATCATGCATCGGAGTTCCATCAACAGGAAGAACACTCGGAAGTTTTGTGCTAAAATACTTTTATCCTGCTGAGAGCGAAAACAAAAGATTGATTAAACAACTGAAACATTCATCTGCAATTGCGCTGTTCTCCTCCGAAAAAAATGATGTGGAACATTGGATAAAAACCGGTATGACATTCCAGCGTTTTGCTCTTACAATCCAAAAAATGGGTTTAAACCTTTCATACCTGAACACCCCATGTCAAATTGAGAGCACCAGAAAAAGTTTGATGAGTGAGTTCAATCTTTTGGAAAAGGAGCCCCAGTTACTTATCAGATTGGGCTACTCTGAGAAAATGCCCTATTCATTTCGTCGAAACATTGAAATGTAAAGATATATCGGAAAAAACTACAATTTTACCGCATGAGAAATGGCCCTGGCTACTTCTTCCATTTCCGACTGACTGAGTTTCACTTTGGGTTTGGCAAAGCTCATGTCTGATTCTTTATTGATGGGCACAAGATGTATATGAGCATGAGGAACTTCCATGCCCAATACAGCAACTCCTACCCGCACACACTGTACAGTTTGCTTCAGGGCAACAGCTATCTTTTTTGAAAAAACCATCATATCTGCCAGCAATTGATCATCAAGATCGAAAAGGTAATCTTCTTCCAGTTTGGGCACAACAAGCGTGTGCCCTTTGGTCATGGGATTGATGTCCAGAAAAGCAAAAAAACGATCATCCTCTGCTACTTTGTAACATGGAATCTCACCTTTTATTATTCTGCTGAAGATTGTCATAATAAGATAATTACAAAGAAATATCCATAATCTCAAATTCGATGATTCCTGAAGGAACGCGAACCGAAGCTTTATCTCCCACCTTTTTACCAAGTAATCCCTTGGCAATAGGCGTAGTAACAGAAAGTTTGCCTTCTTTTAAATTGGCTTCACTTTCAGATACAATTGTATAGGTCATCATCTGACCGGTTTGAAGGTTTTTAATCTGAACTTTGTTCAAGATCTGAACCTCATCAGTATTAATGCGAGATTCATCAATCATTCGAGCTGTTGCCAAAGTCTCTTTCAACTGCGCAATCTTCATCTCAAGCAATCCCTGAGCTTCTTTGGCAGCATCATACTCGGCATTTTCAGACAAATCACCTTTATCACGTGCCTCAGCAATCATCTTTGAAATTGCCGGACGCTCTACACTCTCAAGTTGAAACAATTCTTCTTTGAGCTTCTTGTACCCATCTTCTGTCATGTAGGTTACTGTCATGATAAATCCTCCTGATATTTTATTTATAATTTATTCAAACAAAAAAGAATTCCGACATCATGGCCGGAACTCCTGTGTTACTTCTATTTTAGCTGTTTGCAAATATACTACCTATTTCCGGATGAAAAAAATGAATTTAATGTTGTACAACAATTATTCTGCTCAATATTTCCTGTTAAAAATCTCTGCAGAGATAAATGCTCTTCTGGCATCTTCGACTGTATCCAGCCTTATTTCATCCTCGGTATCTTCTACTTCAACTAACTGCTTTATAACAGTTGTTTTTTGGGGCTTCACATTTTTAGGGCTTTTAGTTGTCTTATTTACATCGCTATCAAAGGTGACTCTTCGAATAGGCTGATAAACTACTTCTGCCCTTGGCTTTACTTCCGTATACTCGGGAATCAATTCATCCAGCTCGGGCAAATCAGGGAGTTCAAACTCTTCCTGTTCTGCTCTTTTCTTCTTTTTGGCAATAGCACTGATTGCTGCAATCACCAAAACTATCAGATATATGTAATCACCAAGATTCTCCATAAAAATTTCTTCGGCAAATATAAACAAACCAATTCAATACTTCAACATAAAATACGTAAAAAAACAATGGGTAACTTCCCAGCCACCCATTGCACATTTTAACCTAAACCTTAACTATGAAAAATTTATCTGTTTGTTTACACTGCAAATATACACCCTATGTTTGAATCCGACAAATGTTTTTTGAAGAAAAGTGCGCAAAAGGTACATTTTTAATACATAATTAACATGCGAATAACCTCACTCTATTGATTTACTGATACTTAACCGCTAATCGATTTTGGTTTTTTTAAGTTTCTTGGTTGATTACAGAAACATTCTGACATATATTTCTATATTCAACAGATTACCTTTACCTTTGTAGAAACATTTTTAAAGCGATAAAAATATGGATCAAACAAATTTGACTGTCGCATCGCCGGACTCTAAATCCGCGCTGAACGACAAGAAGCTCTTTATTGAGACCTATGGATGCCAGATGAACGTGGCAGACAGCGAAGTAGTTGCCTCTATCATGCAAATGGATGGATTTGAATTAACTGAAAAAATCAATGAGGCCGATGCTATTTTCGTTAATACCTGTTCGGTACGAGACAATGCTGAACAGAAAGTTATTCAACGACTGAAATATTATCAGTCGATAAAAAGAAAGAAAAAAGACCTGGTAGTGGGCGTAATTGGCTGCATGGCCGAAAGGGTAAAAGAAGATCTGATCACCAATCATGGAGTAAATATGGTGGTTGGCCCTGATGCTTACCTTGACATCCCTAACCTGA
The DNA here is from genome assembly GCA_964389115.1 of uncultured Paludibacter sp. Taxonomy (GTDB): domain Bacteria; phylum Bacteroidota; class Bacteroidia; order Bacteroidales; family Paludibacteraceae; genus Paludibacter. The sequence continues at coordinate 25,858 of CAYMDE010000033.1, forward strand.
TAAATTCTGTTGAGAAAGGTGAAAAAGCTATTAATGTAGAACTTTCGAAAACAGAAACCTACAAAGATGTGATGCCAACCCGCATTGGAGCCTCAATCTC
>CAYMDE010000034.1:0-25828 GCA_964389115.1 uncultured Paludibacter sp.
ACCCAGGACCCCATCCTTAAAAGGGATGTGCTCTACCTGCTGAGCTACTGAATCTTCCCTGTTTTGCTTTAGAAAATTATTGTGATTCAGCTGGGGCTCGAACCCAGGACCCCATCCTTAAAAGGGATGTGCTCTACCTGCTGAGCTACTGAATCTTCCCTGTTTTGCTTTAGAAAATTATTGTGATTCAGCTGGGGCTCGAACCCAGGACCCCATCCTTAAAAGGGATGTGCTCTACCTGCTGAGCTACTGAATCTACTGTTTTTTCAAAAAGCGAGTGCAAAGGTAGATTATTTTTTCATTCCTGCAAAATTAAATCTTCAAAAAATTGATAGCTGAATTGGCTTATATTAGACCTGCATGTATTATCTTTGTCGCATCATATTGTATAACGCCATTTGGAAACCGTCTCGTACATACTCATATCACTCTTACTCTCTGCTTTTTTCTCAGGGATGGAAATAGCATTTATTTCTTCCAACAAACTGCGCTTTGAACTTGAAAAAAAACAACGGAATCTTACTTCTGCCATTCTGAGTGTATTCTATAATCATCCCCAACAATTTATCAGCACCATGCTGGTGGGAAATAATATAGCACTCGTAATTTACGGCTTGTTCATGGTACAGCTACTCAACCCTTTGCTGGCTTTCCTGCCTAATACTTTTCTGATAACTTTCGCACAGACAGTACTGGCAACAGCCATCGTTTTATTCACAGGTGAGTTTCTGCCCAAAACATTCTTTAGAATTAATCCGCATATCTGGTTGAGATTTTTCTCGGGATTACTACTGATATTTTACACCCTGCTTTATCCCATCGCCTATTTCAGCACCTGGATTTCGCGAAAATTATTACGAATTCTTAAACTTTCCCCGCAAATTGAAGAAAACAGCGCCGTATTTTCCCGTGTCGATCTTAACTATCTGATACAGGAAAGCATGGAAAATAATGATTCGGGAAATACCATTGATCAGGAAGTTAGAATTTTCCAAAATGCGCTCGATTTCTCAAAAATAAGACTACGCGATTGCTCTGTTCCCAGAACTGAAATTGTTGCAGTTGATGCAGATATTGATGTAAACGCCCTGAAACAAACATTTATTGAAACTGGATTCTCAAAGATTCCGGTTTATAAAGATAATATTGACAATATCATTGGCTATATTCATTCATCGGAAATGTTTGAACATCAGCATGAGTGGCAAAATTTCATCAGACAAATCCCCATAGTTCCCGAAAACATGACAGCTCATAAACTGATGAAGCTTTTCATGCAGCAAAAAAAGAGTATTGCAGTGGTTGTGGATGAACACGGAGGCACAGATGGTATTGTGACTCTTGAGGATATCATTGAAGAGATATTCGGAGAAATTGAAGATGAGCATGATAACAGAGAACACATCGCAAGAAAGCTCTCTGAAAATGAGTTTTTGCTTTCAGGTCGCATTGAAGTGCAACATGTTAACGAAAAAATGGGACTGTCAATCCCTGTTTCTGATGAATATGAAACGATTGCAGGTTTCATACTACATCATCATCAACACTTTCCGAAACTGAATGAAGTAATTCAAATACAGAATCTTACATTTAAATGCATCAAGGTTACAAATAACAGAATTGAATTAGTCAGGCTAATTTTGGGTAGTTGAAATATATTTTGTATATTCGTGCCCTCAAAAATTACACAAAAAATCAGATTAAATAACTATTAAAATTAACAATGGCAACGTTAGAAAAGATCAGAAGTAAAGGAGTTTTACTTATCGTGGTAATTGGTATTGCCTTGGTGTCGTTTATTGTAGGTGACTTCTTTACACAGGGTTCAACTTTCATGGGACAAAACAGGGAGAAGGTCGCTGAAATCAATGGAGAAAAAATTAAAATCCAGGATTATCAGGACATGTTGGACCAGATTACTATCTTTCAAAAATATGAAAGTGGACAGGCCGATATCGATGAACAGACAATGCAGCAAATGCGTGCTTATGTTTGGGATCAGTTAATCAGAGAAAGATTGATTACTGCAGAAGCTGCAAAAATGGGTCTGACGGTAACCACTGAAGAGTTATCAGACTATCTGATTGGTAACAACATCCACCCCCTCATTCAACAACGCAGGTTCTTTGCCGATGAAAGTGGTCGTTTCAACCGCTCTTTATTGCTTCAGTTTTTAAATTACAAAGATGAAGAGCCACTTGATATGCAAATGCATGAAATGCTCATTGAGTACAGAAAACTTTGGATATTCCTGGAAAGAACCGTTAAGTTTGCAATATTACAGGACAAATTCAATTCTCTGATTTCAAATTCTTTGGTCGCAAACTCAGTTGAAGCGAAAAAGAATTTCGAATTGAACAACAAGTCAATTGATCTGAATTATGTAGTACAACCTTATTTTTCAATTCCTGATTCTGAAGTTACAGTAACTGCAAAAGAAATCAGAGACCGCTATAATTCGAGAATCAAAATGTTCCGTCAGGATCCGAATGTATCGCTTAAATTTGTAAGCTTCAGGATTCAACCAAGTCAGCAGGATTTCATCGACACTGAAGAATTCATCAACAGTCTTAAAGAAGAATTCTCATCTTCTGATGATATTATAGAATTGGTAAACCGCAATTCCGACATCCCATATACCGGTCGTAATTACACCCAAAATACCGTTCCTTTCATTTACAGAGAGTTTGCATTCTCAGGGAAAAAAGGTGATGTAAGCGGACCTCAGTTCTCTAACAATACATTTAGCATGGCACGCATCATGGAGACAGGCATTATGACTCCCGATTCGGTTAAACTGCGCCACATTTTCCTGATTAGTTCCGAAGAATCAAAAACCGACAGTCTGGTGCGTTTGATTCGTGCAGGTGCTAACTTCGGAGAACTTGCGAGACAGTATTCAGCGGTTACTCAAACTGCCGAAATGGATGGCGAAATTGGTTGGATATTCGAAGGAGACCCTACACTTGACAGAGAAATCATGACCAATGCTTTCAGCAAAAACACCAACGAGGTATTTACTGTAAGTAATGCTCAGGGCACGCAGATTATTCAAATCATGGAGAAAACTGCTCCTAAACCTAAAGTAAAACTGGCTATTCTGGAGCGTTCGGTAATTGCAAGTTCAAGAACTGAAGGACAGATTTTCAATGACGCCAAACGTTTTGCTGCCGGATTGAAAGCCGATATGTTTGATAGTATTGCTGCAAAAAATAACTATTCAGTAAGATATGCCAGCGAGGTGCTGCAAACCAGCGAACGTATACTTGACATTCCGCAATCGCGTCAGATTATTCGTTGGGCGTTCGATAATAATGTAGGCAGAGTTTCTGATGTGTTCGAATGTGATAAAGAATTAATTGTTGCTGTAATTACTGATGTTAACAAATCAAGATATCGTTCATTGGAAGCTGTATCGGATCAACTCAGAAATGAAATTATCCGCGATAAGAAAGCTCAAATGATTACTGAACAACTTAATCAGAAAATCACCAATGATTTAACTCTTGAGAATATTGCTGAAGCAATCGGACAAGAAGTTCGTCAGGCTGATAACGTAACCTTTGGTTCATTCCAGTTTGGTTTGGCCGGATTCGAGCCTGCAGTAATTGGCAAAGCGACATCACTTGCTCTGAATGAATTATCAGCTCCTGTTAAAGGAAATGCCGGGGTTTACCTGCTTTCTGCTTACAATATCACGTCACTCGAAAACAATTTCGATTTAGAATCAGAAAAACAAATGCTTCGTTCACGCTTTAGCTTCTCTATCCCTAATTCAGTTTTCATGGACATGAGAGATAAAGCTAAGATCACTGATAACAGATTGAATTTCTATTGATTAAGAGCTTAATCAAACTAAACTAATATGCAACGGGGTGAAAAATCACTCCGTTGTTGTTTTTTTAGTCTCACTTTCATTACTTTTACGAAAATTTTCTTTGCTGATTATGACAAATAAAGAACCCTTACTTGGGAAAACCCAGGCAGAACTTAAAGAGATAGTCGTTTCGTTGGGTATGCCGGCGTTTACTGCCAAACAAATAACCGAATGGATATACAAACATCGCGTGAAGTCATTCGATGACATGAGCAATATATCTTTAAAAAACAGAGAATTACTGGCAGGCAATTATGATATTGGGTTCTCTGCTCCGGTCATGGAACAACAGTCGATCGACGGAACCGTGAAATTTCTTTTTAAGACAAGTAAAGATCAGCTCATCGAAAGTGTTTTTATTCCTGAAGAAGACAGGGCTACACTGTGTATTTCTTCTCAGGTAGGCTGTAAAATGAATTGTTTGTTTTGCATGACAGGCAAACAAGGTTTTAGTGCGAATCTGACGGCTACAGAGATTTTGAATCAATTCTACTCGATACCCCAATCGGAGCAACTCACCAACATAGTCTTTATGGGTATGGGCGAACCGATGGATAACATTCAAAACGTTTTAAGAACGCTGGAAATCCTCACAGCAGACTATGCTCAGGGATGGAGTCCGAAGCGAATTACCGTATCAACCATTGGCTTGTTGAGTGGCATGAAAACATTCCTGGAACAATCGGAATGCCACCTCGCACTCAGTATGCACAGTCCGTTTGCCGAAGAACGACTACGCCTGATGCCGGTTCAAAAGCCCTACCCACTTGAAAAGGTGCTGGAGGAAATTAAAAAGTATGATTTCAGCAAACAACGCAGGGTTTCATTTGAATATATCATGTTTGACGGAGTGAACGACACTATGCGACATGCAGTGGAAATGGTGAAGTTTCTTCGCAATATACCCTGCCGTGTAAACTTGATTCGTTTTCACGCCATACCGGGAGTTGATTTAAAAACTTCTGATGAACAAAAAATGATTGCATTCCGGGATTATCTGACGCAAAACGGGGTGATGACAACCATTCGCAAATCAAGAGGTGAAGATATTTTTGCTGCCTGCGGAATGCTTAGCTCCTTGAAACAGTCTTAACACCTTTCACAGTCTTTATTTTCTTCACAATATTGTCGAGTTCTTTATTGTCGCTCACCATTACAGTTAGGTTACCCTGAAACAGACCCGCGTTTGAATCGATCGAGATAGAACGCAGGGTTACACTTTTCTCTTTGGATATGAGCGAAGTGATGTTGGCAACAATTCCTATGTCATCATGACCCACAATGCGCAGCGTGATGGGATATTGCGATCCAACAGACTTACCAGACCAACGAGCCTTAACAATACGATATCCAAATTTTGAATTCATCTGGGGTGCATTCGGACAGTCAGTTCGATGGATTTTTATGCCACCGACTACCGACACGAAACCAAAAACATCATCCCCAAAAATTGGATTACAACATTTCGATAATTTGAATTCCACATTCTTCAGGTCCTCTCCTATCACAAGCACATCCTCTTTGGATGTAGTTTCATCAACAGGAGTATCTTTGGTGAATGAGCCGGCACTGCGAATCTCGACCTGATCAACTGTTGTTTCTCGTTTTTCCATTTCCAGATAAAGCTCACGAACCTCATGGATGTCCAGTTTTTCCGATGCAATATCCTGATAGAAGTCGCTTACCTTTTTGTATCCTTTCTTTTTGGCTAATCTGGATATCCTGCCTTCATCAGCATCAATTTTCCAGTTCTTAAATCTTCTGTCGAGCAACTCCCTGCCCAACTCAGCATCTTTATACTCTATTTCTTTGAGTGACTGTCTGATTTTATTTCGGGCTTTGGAAGTGGCCACAATCTTCAACCAGTCCTGTGTAGGTTTCTGATTGGGCGAAGTCAACACCTCCACCTGATCACCATTGTTAAGCACGTATTTAATGGGCATGTTTCTACCATTTACTTTGGCGCCAACACATTTAGTCCCCAATCGGGAGTGAATCGAGAAAGCAAAATCGAGGGCTGTTGCGCCTTTCGGGAGCTTATGTAAATCGCCGGTGGGAGTAAACACGAACACCTCCTCGTTGTACATGTTGAGCTTGAACTCATCCATAAAATCGACAGCATTAAGCTCCGGATTGTCGAGAATCTCACGAATACTTTTCAGCCATTCATCCATTCCCGCATCGCCTTTAACACCTTTGTATCTCCAGTGAGCAGCAAGACCTTTTTCGGCAATTTCATCCATACGCTGAGTCCTGATTTGCACCTCTACCCACTTGCCCTGAGGTCCCATTACTGTAGTGTGCAAACTCTCATAACCATTATTCTTGGGGATAGTCAACCAGTCGCGCAAACGTTTTGGGTTAGGCTGATACATATCAGCAACGATGGAGTAAGCCTGCCAGCAAACCGACTTTTCAACTTCAACAGGCACATCAAAAATTATCCGAATGGCAAACAAGTCATAAATACTTTCAAACGAAGTATTCTGTTTCTTTATCTTATTATAAATGGAATGAATCGATTTAGTACGACCTTTAATACTGAATTGATGTCCGAGGGTTTCGAGTTTCTTCTCCAGCGGCACAATAAACTCCCGGATATACTTATCACGTGAGCGTTTTGTCTCGTTGAGTTTTCGGGCAATCTCAGAATATATCTCACGATTTGTGAACTTCAATGACAAATCTTCCAGTTCCGTTTTGATTGAATATAAACCCATGCGGTGCGCAAGTGGAGCATACAAAAACGAACACTCACGAGCCACCTGTTGAGCTATATCAGGTTCAAACAAATGAAGCGTACGCATGCGATGCAACTGCTCAGCAATCATTATTAAAATCACACGAATATCTTCAGCGAAGGAAAGCAGCAGCATCCTGAAATTTTCACTTTCCATGGAGCCTGAACTTTTACTGTAAAGCTCCTTAACCTTTAATAGTCCCTGTACTACATCAGCAGCACGAACATCGAAGCGTGTATCAATCTCCCTGACGCTTATTTCGCCCGACTCAACCAACTCATACAATAAATAACTTGTAACAGCCGTTTTACCTAAGCCGATTTCATCGAGTATTATTTTTACGATATCCAGTTTCTGCTGAACAGTATACATCACGGCTTCGCTTTGGAAATCTTTCTTAGAGAAACTTTTTTCCAGCAAAGATTTCAACAACTTTCTTTCATTGAAATTAAAAAGATGTGAATATGTTCTGATTAAGCCCAGATACTGAAGAAAAACAGGATTATGAGGAGAAACTGACATAAGATAAACAACTGATTTCGGTGAATAGTGCAAAGATACAATTCTTTTCCGTGCTATAAACCATGCATCTGTAATGGAGAAAGATGCAACAAGAAAATAAATCAAAAAAACAGACATTATTATTGGCGAGATTGAATTTTCTTTCTAAATTTGCAAGCTGTTAGAAAGCACTGAATAAAAGTAAGTTGATAAGACAAACAAAATAAATACATAATAGATGAAAACGACCATCAAAGCTTTACTCCTGATTGCTATTGTTGCATTGGCATATTTGTGCATCATGAGTGTTATGACTCCGATTCAGTTTGAACGTGAAAGAGCTGTCAGAGAAAGAGCAGTTGTTCAGGCATTGATTGACTTAAGAACAGCCCAGATTGAGTACAGAGATCAAAAGGGAAATTTCACAACCGACATTGATTCTCTGATTCTATTTGTACAAACCGGCAAAAAGAGGGTGGTACTGAAAGAAGGTACATTATCTGACGCTCAGTTGGCTGCAGGTTTGAATGAAGAAAGAGCCATGCAAATTATTCGCAGGGGTAACCAAAGAGAAATTCAGGAAAACGGGCTGGAAAGCTTCAGAAGAGACACAACCTTCCAAACATTAAAACAAGCACTTTACAACAACAGACATACGATTGAGAGTCTGAACAATCTCAAATATATCCCCTTCAGCGATGGAGTGCGTTTCGAGATTGAAACCAACGATAATTATTTGAGTTCGAATAATATCTGGATTCCACTTTGTGAAATACGTGCACCATACAGTGCGTTTTTGATGGATATAAATCGTCAGGAAACAATCAACCTGATTGACTTGCAAAGAAAAATGGACAGATTTCCCGGCTTAAGAGCAGGTTCGGTACTTGAACCTAACAACTTTGCAGGTAACTGGGAATAACATAACATAAGCGGTTTTTATGGAATCAAACCCGATGAAAAACCAGCACACATTATCCATCCGAATCTTTTCGGATGGATTTTCTTTATATATAATTGACAATAAAGGGGATCATATTGGAGCGAAGCATATCAAAAGTGAGGAGCTGAACGAACTCAGTATACAGGATGAATTTAAAAACACCGCAGAGTTCACACAACAATATACCAAAGTTAAAATCAGGTTTGAAACCGGTTATTACACTTTGGTTCCATCTGTATTTGACGATGATTCGGAATTTCATAATTTACTAAGACTACATCAACCCGATTTAGATGATGATTCCGTGGTTTTTTCTTCAGTATTAGCTAATAGTCAAAGTCGTTTCATCTATGCAGTTGATGCTTTGTGGGACCAAACCATCAAATTTGTTTTCCCTGATGCGACTCCTGAATTACATCTGATGCCGCTTCTTCAAAATCATACTGACGCCGCGATAATTTGGATAAGAAAAGATGCCATGGACATTGCAGTGAAGATAGGCGGTGAAGTGTTACTTGTTAACGATTACAAATATCAAACTCCGGAAGATTTACTGTACTTTTCGCTGAATGTTTTCAAGGAGCTAAAAATCAGCAAAGACCAAATACCCGTAACAATCTATCACACTTCTGATATGCAACCGGAGCTTTTGTTTAAAGGATTCTTTGCACACGTCAACGCAATCCCTCAATGGAAATGGTATGAGAATAATTAGCGGCAAATATAAAGGCAGGCGAATTGCCACTTCATCGGGCATTACTGCCCGACCCACAACTGATTTCGCCAAAGAAGGGCTGTTCAATGTTTTGAATAACCGCATCGATTTTGAAGATATTGAGGTGCTCGATCTTTTTGCGGGTACGGGAAGCATCGGACTTGAATTTGTTTCACGTGGTTGTAAAACAGCAACTTGCATCGAGAAGGAAAAAGCGCACTGTCAGTACATTAAAAACGCCTGTAATTTACTGAAAGCAGACAACCTGCTTATTATTCAGTCGGACGTATTTCGTTTTGTTAAAAGCTCAGGAATGCAATACGATGTAATATTTGCTGATCCACCTTATGCCCTTGAAACTCTTCAGCAAATTCCGGACATCATTTTCGAACTGAATATCCTGAAAAAAGATGGGCTTTTCATTCTGGAACATTCAGCAAAACATCTGTTCAGCGACCATCCCAATTTCGTTGAACAAAGAGTTTATGGCAATGTAAATTTCAGCTTATTTGAACACAAGTAACTTATTCCTGTTTGGGTTTGATTGGAGTTTTCAGTTCAAAGCCATTGGAGTTACTTCCAAACATCCCTTCAAACCGGGCATCTGAAATCACTGTAAATCCAAGTTTTGCTGAATTTGAAGGCTTTAAAGCTACTATTCTGAAAGGAAAGTAAAGCGCAGAGTTTTTTCCATCCAAAAGAAATATCCCCCTATCGTATTGTGATTCTGCAAGGAATATAGTGTCCATCGATGATTTATCAGGCAATAATATTTTCAAACTACTGTCCGGTTCATGTTGAAGTCTGAAGGAAAGCAAATGATTGGCATAAGCATCCAGATAAAGGAAGAACTGCACAGTATCACCCACTTCAATAGTATCCATTACAAAAACCCCGGCCTTATCAGTAAAATATCTGTTTAGTGTGTCGGTATTATTCTTTACCGGATTTATAAGAAAATAAATATCAGGCGTAAAATTGGATTCTCCTGAAAGATCGCATGAAGCAAAAGCAATCAATGCGAATGCCATGATGGCAAGCAAGTGTTTCTTCATACCGAAAATGGTTGGTAATTAAACTTAAAAAATAACCGACTCTACTTAGCAATAATCATGCCTTACAAAGCCGATCTATGGTCAAATGTCGGGGTGACAAGACTCGAACCTGCGACCTCTACGTCCCGAACGTAGCGCGCTACCAACTGCGCCACACCCCGCTGCTCAGAAATGGTGTGCAAAAGTACAGGTTTTTTTTCAAAACTAAAAGACTGAGAACAAGTAATTACATGGATTTTAAACTCAAAAATTGTATCTTTGTGCGAAAATTTCCGACCATATGTTTTTATCCATTCTGAAACAGTTCACAACCAAAAATAACTACCCTGACTTTCATTTAAAAGCAGTCTTTTTCGACATGGATGGTGTGCTTTACGATTCCATGAAATTTCATGCCAACGCCTGGGTCAATGCCATGCTTGATTTGAAGATACCATTCACCATTACTGAGGCTTACATGAATGAAGGCAGAACTGGCCATTCTACCATCGACGGTGTTTTCAACCGCGAGTTTGGTCGTTCAGCTACCGAAGATGAAAAACAAGCCATCTACAATCAGAAGACGATCCACTTTGAGTCGTATGGTGAAACTGAAACGATGCCATACGCTGCTGAAGTATTGGAACAGGTTCAGAACCAAAATTTAAAGATTTCGGTTGTAACCGGTTCAGCTCAGGCAAGTTTGATTGACAACCTGGAACGTAACTTTCCGGGAAAATTCGACAGAGATCATATGGTTACAGCTTTTGATGTAAAGCAGGGCAAGCCATTCCCTGAACCCTACCTGAAAGCTTTGAAGAAATCCGGCCTGAATCCGTGGGAGGTGGTAGTCATCGAAAACGCACCACTTGGTGTTGAGTCGGCTGTGGCTGCCGGACTGTTTACCATTGCTGTAAACACGGGACCTTTGAATCCTAAAGTTTTACAGGACAGTGGAGCACATCTTGTTTTAGCAGGTGGCATGGAAGAATTGAATAACATTTGGCCTGCATTTTCGGCAACAGCAATTCAGAAATCAAAATGTTCAATATAAAGATGAAGAAAAAGATTACTTTTTATTTTCTTTCAATTTGTCTGGGACTGTATGCCCAGGATAATTCCGGAAATGGATTCACTCCGCGTATCGAAGGAACCATCAGGGGGAAGTACGAGTACTTCACAGAATTGGACCAGCACCGTTTTCAGGTGCGTAATGCCCGATTCAGTGTTCGTGGAAATTTCAACAGCATCTCATTTTACAAAGCCGAAATAGATTTGTCGGATGAAGGCAGGACACGCATGCTTGATGCATTTGTACAATTAATTCCTCAGTCGAACTGGAGCATTACCATAGGACAGCAAAAGATTCCGTTTAGCACCGAAAACCTGCGCTCACCGCACCAATTGTATTTTGCCAACCGGTCATTTATGGCGAAACAGCTTACCAATCTGCGTGATGTCGGGGTATCATTCAATTATATCAATGATAAAATTGTCCCGTTTGATTTCACTGCAGGCATTTATAATGGTATGGGGCTCTATACCCAGGAAAAAACTTTTTTACCAGCGGAAATGAGTTATGCAGCAAGATTAGTGTTGTATCATGACAATCCAATCAGACCCTCATTCAACTTCAATACCATTATGCCCGGTAATGTAAGAATGAATTATTATAATGCAGGAGTTGAATACAATGTGAACAATCTTCATTTCGAAGCAGAGTATTTGCTCAAAACATACGTTCATCAACCAAAGTCAGCACATAACATTAGCAGTACCATGGGCTATGTTCTTCTGGGATCATATAGCATAAAAACACCAAAATTAAAGAACATACATCAGATTATGCCAGTAATGCGTTTCGATGCCATGAGTAAGAATTTAAAATATGAAATTCAAAATGCTAATTCAATCGTTATGAGAACCGACGAGGCAAGAAGTCGTTTCAGTACCGGTATAAATATAAGTCTGGCCGACAGACCTTTCCGCAATGACATCCGTTTAAATTATGAATTGTACTTTTGGGAAAACAATCTCAACACTGATACAAAATTCGTAATCGAATACATGATAAAGTTTTAAAAAACAAAACAATGAAGATATTCCGCCATCCACCCCGTGAAATGTGGTCTGAAATACTGCAAAGACCGACACATGACAGCTCTGCCCTTTACGGCTCAGTAACGAAAATCATTGACGATGTACGTGAGCATGGCGATAAGGCATTGAAAGACCTGACCAAACAATTTGATCAGGTTGCAATCGATCAGCTGGAAGTCAGCAAAGCTGAAATTGATGCAGCCTCAGCACTGGTTTCACAAAACCTGAAGCAGGCAATTGAGATGGCTCGCCGTAATATCGCAAAGTTCCATGCCGAACAAATGCCTGAATTTAAGGAAATTCAGACTTCACCCGGAGTGTATTGCTGGCAAAAAGCCGTACCCATCGAAAAGGTTGGATTGTATGTTCCGGGAGGTACTGCGCCTTTGTTTTCGACCGTACTGATGCTTGGCATCCCCGCATCCATTGCCGAGTGCAAGGAAATCATCCTGTGCACCCCACCGGATAAGTCGGGCAACATTCACCCCGCGATATTGTATGCAGCCAAGGTCGCTGGCGTACACCGCGTATTTAAAGTTGGCGGAGCACAAGCCATAGCAGCGATGGCCTACGGAACTGAGTCTGTGCCCAAAGTTTATAAGATATTTGGTCCGGGCAATCAATACGTTACCGCAGCCAAGCAATTGGTTTCTTTGCATAACACAGCCATCGATATGCCTGCGGGACCTTCGGAAGTTGAAGTGCTTGCCGACGAATCGGCGGTTCCGGCTTATGTGGCTGCCGATTTACTATCACAGGCTGAACATGGAGTTGACAGTCAGTCGATTCTGATAACCGTGAGCGAGGATTTGATTCCTTTGGTCCAGGAAGCAATAGAGCAACAACTCGAAGAATTACCCCGCAGAGAACTGGCTGTCAAAGCACTCGAAAACAGTAAAATCATTCTCGTTAAAACGCTGGAAGAAGCAGTTGCCATGACCAACGAGTATGCTCCTGAACACCTGATAATCTCTACCAGATATTATAAGGGTGTGGCTGAAAACATTGTGAATGCCGGCTCTGTATTCTTAGGAAATTTCACTCCCGAAAGCGCAGGCGATTATGCCTCAGGCACTAATCATACCCTACCCACTAACGGATACGCCAAAGCCTACAGTGGCGTAAATATGGATGCATTCCTGAGAAAAATCACTTTCCAGGAAATCAGCAAGGACGGACTTACCAACCTGAGCAACGCCATCATTTTCATGGCAGAAGAGGAGCAGCTGCAGGCGCACAGCAATGCTGTAAAGATTCGACTGGAGAAAGAATGATGACAGCGAAGCGACTGTGAGTTGAGCGACCTTAGAGTGCGAAGCAATCGGAAGTCGCGAAATCACAGGCGGGGAGCAGAAAAGCAGACAGCGAAGCGACTGTGAATTGAGCGACCTTAGAGTGCGAAGCAATCGGAAGTCGCGAAATCACAGGCGGGGCGCAGAAAAGCAGAAAGCGTAATTGATTATTTAGAAAAAAGACTAACAACATGGATATTCAGCAATTAATCAGAAAAAACATTGCAGTACTGAAACCCTATTCCTGTGCCCGCGACGAATTCAAGGGTGAGGCTTCGGTATATCTCGATGCCAATGAGAATCCGTACAACGCGCCATTCAACCGCTACCCCGACCCACTGCAATGGGAGGTAAAGGATAAACTCGCTGAAATCAAGGGAGTTGACGCAATAAAAATCTTTCTGGGAAATGGTAGCGACGAACCCATAGACCTGCTTTACAGAGCATTTTGCGAACCTAAAACCGACAATGTGGTGGCTATGGACCCATCATACGGCATGTATAAAGTGTGCGCCGACATTAACGATGTTGAATACCGCAAAGTTACGCTCGATGAAAATTTCGATATCGATGCTACAGCTTTACTTGAAGCAACTGATGCAAACACCAAGATAATATGGCTTTGCTCTCCCAATAACCCAACCGCCAATAGTTTAAACAAAAATCAGGTTATCAGTCTATTAAACAGCTTCGGCGGCATCGTGGTGCTTGATGAAGCATATATTGATTTCTCCGAGCATAAGAGCTTTTCTACTGAGCTCGACAAATTCCCCAACCTTGTTATCCTGCAAACATTCTCCAAAGCCTGGGGAAGTGCAGCAATACGACTGGGAATGGCATTCGCTTCAGTTGAAATAATCGAGGTTCTTAACAAGATCAAGTACCCGTACAACATCAACATATTAACGCAAAGTAAGGCATTGGAAGCACTCAACAACCGCGAAAAAGTTGAGGCATGGGTCAGAGTGATATTACGGGAAAGAACCCGATTGATACAAAACCTTCAGGAGTTGAGTCTTGTAAAACATATTTACCCGACAGACGCCAATTTCGTACTGATTAAAGTTGAAGATGCAAATGCCCTTTACCGCTACCTGATAGAAAAGAGCATTGTTGTCAGAAACCGAAACAGCGTCACATTATGTCAGGGCTGCCTCAGAATTACAGTTGGTACCCCCGAAGAAAATGATGCACTAATACTTGAAATGAGGAAGTTTTAACGCTTCCTCCATCTACCTCCACCAAGATAAAAACTCAGATTTAAATTTAGATAGTTGTTGCGCGATAATCCTCTGATTGTTAAATCCTCATTATACAATGTTGTTTTAGGAATAATATAATATTCTGCAGCCAAACGCAACCTACCTAATTCAAAACCCGCGCGTAACATCCCTCCAAAAACATTTTCAAAATATCCTGAAGGGTCAATCTGCACCTGCTTATTCTCACCTACTGCCGACTCTAAATAGTAGTCGAACACCTTAAAATTCCCAAGACCTCCACCAATGAAAGGAGCGTACATGCTACTACCATCGTTGTAATAATAATCGCCATGAACCAAGAAATGGCTACTCATGTGAGTTACCATACCCACGGTGCTTTGAGCATTATTTACTTCCATATCCCTTACCATTGCACCAAATCCTCCCTTTATTCCGATATTGGCATTATCGAGCACATTATACCTGATGTCGTAATCTCCGGTCAATCCGAATCCTAACCTGGGGAATCCCAATCCTAAATTTGCTCCTACACGAATTTTACCTTGTTCCTGAGAAGCAACTTTTCCAACAGAGATAAAAGTTACTGCAATTAAGAAAATGAATAATTTTTTCATCATTTATAGTTTGATAGTTTATAATAGATAGTTATTTATATACAGGAGATAAAAAAAACGCTGCAAATATAATTGAAAATATCATAATTAAGCAGTATTGATTAATAAAAACACATTTGTTTTTTGCTAAATTCAAGCAAAAATATTAGAAATCCGGATGATTAACAAAAGCATTAAAAAAATTTCTTTGAATTAAAACAAGTGACTATCTTTGGACAGAATTTAAACACGAACCCTATGTCACTAACACCCATACTCATTATCTTTCTAATTTTACTTGTCATTATCGGGATAGTTAACATCATACTATCGACCAGAAAAAAGGACAGCAGTGAAACCGATGAATTTCAAAGGAAGCTTATCAAAATTGACTCTGACATTGCACGGCTCGACAGCATCCTCAGGGAGGAATTGGGTCGTAACAGAGAAGAAAACCAGAAATCGTTCCGCGACAACAGGACTGAGCAATTTAATTCGCTGAAATCATTTGAAGCAGCTTTCACGCAAAACATCAAAGATTTTAACGAACTTCAGGCACAGAAATTCGGCGATCTAACTATCAGACAAGAAAACATCCGGAAAGAAACAGAAGAGAAACTCCGCGAGATTCGGGAAACTGTTGAAGGAAAGCTAAATAACATACGCGAGGACAATAACAAGAAACTCGAGGAAATGCGCCGAACCGTTGACGAGAAACTGCAGGAAACCGTGGAGAAGCGATTCAATGAGTCGTTTAAGCTTATCAGCGAACGTTTGGAAGAGGTGCATAAAGGACTGGGCGAAATGCAAAACCTGGCATCAGGTGTGGGCGACTTGAAGAAAGTGCTTACCAATGTCAAAACCCGCGGAAATCTCGGAGAGATACAGCTGGGTGCAATACTCGAACAAATCCTGTCGCCCGAGCAATACGACCAAAATGCAGCTGTAAAAGCTGGTAGTCAGGAGCGCGTTGAATACGTCATCAAACTTCCCGGCAAGAACAACGACAACCAATCCCTGCTCCTGCCTATCGACTCAAAATTCCCTACTGAAGATTATCAGCGACTGTTAGATGCCTATGAAAACATCGGAAATCTTAGTCCGAAAGAAGTCGAAACCATTACCAAACAGTTTGAAAACTCGGTTAAGAAGAATGCAAAAGACATTCGTGACAAATACATCAACCCTCCTGTGACGACCGATTTCGCAATCATGTTTGTCCCCACCGAAGGACTCTATGCCGAGATTCTTCGTCGCACCGGACTATTTGAAACCCTGCAACGCGACTTTAAAATCACGGTGGTTGGTCCGACCAACCTGGTAGCATTTCTGAGCAGTCTACAAATGGGATTCAAGACCCTTGCCATCGAAAAACGTTCGAGCGAAGTATGGGAAATACTTGGTGCAGTCAAGACCGAGTTCGGACACTTCGGCACAGTACTCGAAAAAACCAAGAAAAAACTCGAAGAAGCAACCAATGTCATCGACAAAGCCGGAGTTCGATCCCGGGCCATTGAACGGAAACTCAGAACCGTACAGGAATTACCCCAGGAGCAAAGCATAGCATTGTTGGGTGATGCCATACAAATTGAAAAGGATCTGGAAGAGGAAGAGGAAGATGATTTGTAATAACTATCGGAAACAGCCCGTATTCCTGACACATTCTGAGTCCCTGGCTTTAAACATATGGTAAACATTGATACCAACTGAAGCATCCAACTATATCATTGTTATATTTAGCCACATACACTTTCTGATTGGTTTTCAGGTATAATTTCAATTTCATTTCTCCCACCAACTTAAAGGCTGCATCATTATTGAGTTTATTCTGATTATGAACAAACAGTGTTATACCCTCTTTACTAAAAGCATCGACGAGCAAGGAGGAGGTTTTACTGATATCACTTTCATTAAGCTCCTGAATTTTAATGTTCGGAATATCTACGTATTTTGTCATGTCCAATTGCACTTTATAATTAAAAAATTCAATGAATAACTTTCACAAAAAAAACTGATAACGCTTATAGATTTAGCCTGCTATTGACAGCATCCAAATCAACTGCTTTGTCACGCCAAAAATGTAACAAAAATTTCATATTTCAAGAAAAAAAATCAGATAGTGCAGAAATTACATTTTATTCGTAAAGATAGTGTTTCATTTGCTATTATACTTTCCAGAGTTAGCTTGTAATTAGAAACTGTAAGCATAATGAAACAGTGAGTCAACTTCACATCAAATTTTTGTCACAAAACAATTATAATTGTTAATAACTATTTTTTGAAAGAGCATAATATTCCGGAAAATTAAGCTATACTTGCATCGAAAAAATTGTAAAATTCAGTGAATAAAGTGATAGTTAAATCAAAAAACAAAACAACAATCAAAAAAATTGCTTAAGATGAAACAAGTTATTAAATTGGCCTTCATGTGTTTGTTGGTGTTTACAACCATCCACAGTAACGCGCAGGTTACAACGTCAGGAATTAGCGGTAAGGTAACTTCCGGCACGGAATCTATTGTTGGGGCAACTATTGTTGCTACCCACACACCCTCTGGAACGCGATATGGTACAGTAAGTAATCTGGAAGGAAATTTCCAGATTCTGGGTATGCGTGTTGGCGGACCGTACAATATTGTAGTTTCGTATGTTGGTTATTCATCTTATACTATGAGCGATGTTTTCATCAATCTTGGTGAAAATTTCATTTTGAATGCTCAGCTTGTTGAAAGAGGAGTTGACTTGCAGGAGGTGTTTGTGGTAGGTATCAGCGGTAGTACCAATATGAGTACTGAGCGTGCGGGTGCCATTACCAGTGTTAATCGTGCAGCGATTAGTTCAATGCCAACTATCTCACGCAGTATGAATGACATCATGCGTCTTTCGCCACAATCCTCAATGACCAGCAATGGTTATGCTGTGGGAGGTGGTAACTACCGCCAGTCATTTATCACAGTGGATGGTGCTGCGCACAACAATGCATTTGGTATCGGTGCTAACTTACCAGCCGGTGGCTCACCAATTTCACTGGATGCTCTTGAGCAATTAACTGTTTCAGTAACTCCTTTCGATGTTCGTCAAAGTGGATTCGTTGGAGGTTCAATCAATGCAGTTACCCGTTCGGGTGATAACGAAGTGAAGGGTACAGCTTACTCGTATTTGAGAAACGAAACCTTCCAGGGTAAAATGGTTGGAGATTATGAACTTACAGCCCAGCAGACCCGCTCGAACACCCATGGTATCAGCATAGGAGGTCCTATCATCAAGAATAAATTATTCTATTTCTTTAATGCTGAATACGAAGATAATGTAAGTCCCGGTCCATCGTTTATCTTACGTCAAAACGAAACAGATGCTTTTGGTACCGACAATGTTGTTCGTCCTTTGCAAAGTGATGTTGATGCTATGACTGCCCATTTAAAATCAGTATACAATTATGATCCGGGTCGTATTTCAAACTATCAGGCTGAAACTCCGGGATTCAGGTTGTTGGGTCGTTTCGACTGGAACATCAATGAAAATCATAAATTGAATCTGCGTTTGTCACACACTTCTAATAAAGACAGCCGTGCACCTTCAAACTCTACCAGTCCTCTTACAGCTAACACTATCTATCCGGGCAACTCCGGATTAAGTATCAACAGAGGGTTTGGACGTACTTCCAACTACTCAATGTATTATGAAAGTTCACGTTATTTTCAGGAGCAAAACTTCTCGTCAGTTGCAGCAGAGTTAAACTCGAAGTTATTCGACAACAAAGTTAGTAATATGTTCCGTGTGACTTATTCATATCAAAATGAGCCACGTTCATATGTAGGTGGAGATTTCCCAACAGTTGATATCTTAAAAGATGGTGCCAGCTACATGTCGTTTGGTCCCGATCCTTTCACTGCAGGCAATACACGTGTTGTAAACACCATTGTAGTTACTGACGAAGCCAGCTGGAACTGGGGCATCCATAGCATGACTGCCGGTTTACAGTACGAATATCAGAATGCTGTTAATGGATTTATGCAGGGTGGAAACGGATATTATGTATTCGCATCGATGGATGACTTTATCAATGGCGCAAAACCATCAGCATTCGGTATTACTCACTCAAACTCAACTGATTTGTCGCAGTTTAAATCTGAGTTGGCATTTAACCAGTATTCAGCTTACCTGCAAAACAACATGAAGTTCTCAGACAACTTCAGAATGACTGCCGGTATTCGTTTTGAATTGCCTGCATATCCTTCGATTGAAAGTTCAAATTTCAACCAGGCGTTTTATGATTTGGATTTTGGTGGCGAGAAGTATTCTACTGCTCAACTTCCTGCAGCCAAGTTGACTGTATCGCCCCGACTTGGATTTAACTGGGACATCAACGGTGATCGTAAATATGTATTAAGAGGGGGAACCGGAGTCTTTGTTGGTCGTCTGCCATACGTATGGCTGGTTTCAGTTGTTGGAAACTCGAACGTTGGTCAAACGCAGTATTTCTACAACAGACCACAGGATGCAACGGGCGTACAACCCGACTTCCATAAAGATTTGACAGACATTTTAAGTCAGTTGTATGGTGGCAACTTTACGCCTGCAGTTCCAACTGCTCCTCAGTCACCAACAATTCTCAGCACCGACCTGAAAATGCCTGCAACATGGAAATCGTCGCTCGCATTTGATGCCAAACTTCCGGGCGATGTTGACTTTACCCTCGAAGGTATTTACAACAATGACTTCAACCCGGTTGTTATCAACAACAAAGGTTTGAAAGAATCAGGAACTCTGACACTGAATCCAAACGATATTCGTAAAACGTACACCAACCATATCAACAACCAAAATGCGTTTATGATCATGAATAAAGAAGATAGTAAAGCTTACTATTATTCTGTTTCAGCTCAGTTGCGCAAGAAATTCGATATGGGTCTTGATATGTCGTTTGCATATACCCGTTCAAACTCTAAAGTTTACAGCGATGGTATTGGCGACCAGGTTACTTCTGCATTCAACACTAACTTGTTTAGCGTGAACGGTATCAATGACCATGAAATTGGTTACGGAACTTATGTGGCTCCCGACAGAATCATTGCCACTGTTGGTTACAAAAAAGATTATGCGCGCAACTTCTCAACAGGGATTTATCTCGTTTATGATGGCAGTCAGCATGGTTATGTAGGCAATTTCTCTTACACCCGCTATTCTTACACCATGAGTAATGTGGTAGGCGACCGCGGAGCAAACAACCTGATCTATATCCCTGCAACCAAGGCAGAACTTGACACCTGGGATTTTGCTGACGCAACCAATTATACCGGCGCACAACAACGTGATGATTTCTGGGCGTTTATCGAGCAAGATAAATACCTGAGTTCACGCAAAGGTCAATATGCAGAACGTGGTGGTGCTATCATGCCATGGCGTAGTACTTTCGACCTGAAAGTGGTTCAGGATTTCCATCTGAATGTAGGCGGAAAACGCAATACACTGCAGTTGGGCGTTGACATTAACAATCTGGGCAACCTGATTAACAGCAATTGGGGTCTTTACAAACAGGTAACATCATCGAATATCCTTTCTTATTCGGGAGGTAAATATTCGTTCCCTAAAGTAAACAACGAAGTATTGACTTCAACTTACAGAGACTACCAGAGCTTCAGATCAACTTATTCGATGCAGTTCTCATTGCGTTACATTTTTAACTAAGTAACAGCTCATTAAAAAAACACCGCAGGTTTTCATCTGCGGTGTTTTTTTTATCTATAAATCCGATTTCAGCTTACTGTATATTTCCAAATCGGTATAAATCTCCCCTGTCAGCAACTCTCCCTGTCGTTCAACCCCTTCAAATCTGAAGCCCAACCTTACAGGGATATTCTTACTTGGGATATTTTCAACGGCGCATTTAATCTGAATCCTGTTCATCCCAAGTTCGTTGAAAGCAAAATCACAAAGCCTTGAAACCGATTTCGTTACAATCCCCTGTTTTTGACAACTTTCCGAAAGCCAATATCCAATTTCCGTCTTTCTGTTGAGTCTGTCGGTATCTTTAAACCCAATCAACCCGGCAAACTCATTCTTTTTTCTGATGGTAAATACATATTCAAAACACTCTTCATCAGCATCTATTACAGACTCTACAAAATCTTCAGTATCCGAAACCTCCCGGGTAAATGCCACAAACGGCAGCCACTTACCCAAATAATCTCTTTGACTGTTTATTGTATTAAAAATATCTTTGGCATCAGATTGCTTTAACTGAACTAACTCAATATCTGCAGAGACTTTGAGAATTGTGTTTGTTGTTTTCATTTGTAATTGGGTTTAAAATTCAAACTCTATCAATTTATACCGACTCACAAACCCACTTTTTTCAATCGTCTTCTGTGATGCGATGTTATCAACAGCACATCCGCAGCTGGGTTTAAGATTATTATCAAGGGCAAACTCTCTCAGGTTGAGCAGGATTTGAGCACCATAACTACACCCTCTCTTTTCGGGATGAACCCATACCCCCAAATCACAAAAATCCCATTCATGATGTGTTCTGATAACCATTCCGTATCCCATCAATTCAGTGTTTTTGTAGAAGACGAACACATGTTCATTTTCGATAAACCGGACCAGCAACTCCTCTGTTTCATAAAGCTCCTTCAGAGAATCATCCTGACTGAGAATCAAATCTTTATATGAAAGATCAGCCCTTTGCATTTGCAGAAATACATCCCGCTCAACTCTGGCTCCGGGATAGTCTCTATACAATACTCCAATCACCGAATAAGAAAAATCATTGAGCATGCAATTGCTTAACAGCAACGCATCGAACGACTTACAATATATTTTTTTGATCGACAATTCACTAAGGACGTAATTAAAAATGGCTTTGCTATCAGGGATAAAGTCTGTTTTTATATAAAACTCTATTAAAACACCTTCGTTATTTACAACAAGGTATCCAATTACATCATTTTCATTCAGCAATAAATAAATATCAGATTCACTAACCATTAATTCAAGGTATAATTCCTGAAAATGGGGCATTGAATAAAAATACTCATTGCGTAATGATTTGATTTGACTAATAGTAGTTTTGGTAATTTTCATATAAAACCTTACAATAAAACTTTATTAAGTAAAAACCTACATGGCTTCATTCCATTCATCCCTGTATTTTGCAACCCCATGCACACCCTTCATTTTTGCTTCATCTATGATCATTATCATGAAGGCATCATCAGGCACTCCCTCCCACTGACACAGAATACCAAATTTCGAAGCTGTCTTAAACCCAAATTTCGGATAATAATCTTCGTGCCCTAACACAATGATAAACGGAGTATTAGTTGTTTCCAGCAGCTGTTTTATACTTTCAGTGATTAGCACCTTCCCTATACCCTGCTTCTGATATTCCGGCAACACAGCCATTGGCGCTAATCCCAAGCCTACCAGCTTTTCATTGTCGGACCCGATTACTGCGGTACTATAAAAAATATGACCTACTACCCTACCGTCCAGCTCTGCAACAAAAGATAATGCATTCGCATCCAACTTCCTTAGCTTGTCAACGACCATACCTTCCTGGGGCTGACCAAAAGCTTCATCATTTATTTATTTGTTTAATTGTCAAATGGTCGTTTTCGTTCTCTCTCCTGATAGTAATCATAATGTTTCCTCCTGACTTAAAGTTGAACAATGCGTACAGATATAGAGGCGCATATTTTCAATCCTTATGCATTTTTTCTTTCAACACCTTCATATAACTGCTTGATATTTTGTATTTCTGACGCAACGGATTAACAATCTCATTATACAATTTTTCTTTATATGACTTATCAGCACCGCCTGTTTTATAAAGCTCTTTCATATCCTCGTACTTATCAGGATATTGGTCTTTAATAAAATCAAAGAACAGCTTTCTCGTAGCTCCCCGCAAATACAAAGTGCCCGGCAGCATATAATGAACGTTTGAAGCACTTGCCTCCGAACATAAACTTTCGATATTTGAATAACTGTCTGTTATCAAGGGAATAATCGGCATCGTATGTAATCCCACAGATGCATTGGTTTTTCTGAACTCCTTCAGCATATTAAACCTTGCTGTACTGCTACTGGCATAAGGTTCAATTTTTTTACGGTCGTCTTCGTTCATTGTCGTAATTGTTGCAGCAACATTCACATAAGTAAGCTTCGACAGTTCCGCAATCAAATCAAAATCACGAAGAATTAAATCCGATTTGGTTGAGATAATCGCAGGTGTTTTATGTTTAATCAAGACCTTCAGCACCTGAGGCATAATTTTCATTTCCTCCTCAGCCGACTGGTAACTATCTGTTACACCACCAATATTGATTATCTCTCTCTTCCATTTTGGATTACTTAATTCTCTGTCAAGCAATTCAGCGATATTGGTTTTGGCAAAAACCTTCGAGAAGTCTTGTTCGCCTAAAAAATCGTGTGAATAAATCGCATAACAGTATTTGCAATTATGACTACAGCCCCTGTAAATATTCAAATCCCAGCCATAAGGAATTTTTCGCTTAAGTTTATTCAGTGCGCTGCTGCATTCAATTTTCGTAATAATATTTCCCCTGATAACTGTATCCATATCCTTTAAATGAGTTTTCTCATTCCATTCAATTACAACATAGTCAACTTTAAAATTTCCATCCTACAAGATTCCAATAATTGAGTGTGAAGAAATAAAGAACCGATATTAGAGTAAAAAAAATCGAAAACACCAATTGCCTTCCAACTGTTTTCTCCTTAGAAATATAAAACTGCAGTACCACTGTAAACAATACAGCGATAATGGGGAATAAGTTTGCCAAATAGAATAATTTGGGAACTCCATAGGCAAAGCCAATTTGAATTTCATAAGGTTCAATCGTCATACCCCCCAAATACAGAAATACAAATTGAAGAATATAGGCCAACGACACTATGGTCGTCAAAAGAGAAACAGAATTAAAATGCCTGAATGATTTTTTTATTAAACCTTTAAAAACTCCAACTAAGCCATTTATTATCAACACAATAAAAAGAATGACGCTAATGAATAAAATGACCATACTGAAGATTTGACTTTCAAGGAAAGAAATCTTTTCCAAAGCAGTAGTCCCTGAGGTAAAAACATGTGTGATTTTGTTCCCTTGCTTGCGAAAAGCGATATGATAATCATCATCTATTGATGAAAAAAGCAGTGTATCTGTGCGGACCAATCTGCGGGGATTTCCCATGTGGTCACTCATAACTAAGTGCTGACCATCATTTTTTATTTTTAATTCAGATCCGACTCCGAATAGTGAAAACAAAGAGCTGATTTTGAGCATGCTCTGACGACTGTAACGTGTATTTCTGTAATAGCCCGAGAAGTCTTTCAAGCTAAAATTATCACTTATTTCAACTGGATAAATATCAGGGTTGTCAGTTTTCGGGCTTGTCTCAGGCAGGAATTGAGAAATCAATTCATTAGTCACAGAAGTGATATACCCAAAATTCATCAAATTTGAAAAAACAAACAACGCCTGCTTGTGTTCCGGAAAATAAAACAACCTGCTTGCCGTACCAACATATCCACCATCGTGGCTCACCAATTCATGTCCTGAATAATAGCCCAGATTCCATAAACTAGCCCAGGCTCCCTGCAGCTTCTGATGATGTGTAAACCTCGGTGTAATTGACTCTTTAAAAAGATTGTACATTTCGCTATTTGCCGGCTGACCTTGGGTTGGCACAGTGATCAATCGCATAAAACCAACCATATCATCAACGGTAGTGAACATTTGTCCGGCAGGTAAATCTTTTACATAGTCAAATGGAGCTGTTTTCATTTCATCGAAAGCACTATACCATGATTTAACAAGGTTTGGATAGTCGTTTTCTTTCAGCTCAAAACCTGTATTTTGCATATTCAAAGGCTTAAAAACAAGATCTCTCATTAGTTCCGGGAAATCAGTTTCCGATACCTTTTCCATTATATATCCCAATAAAGCAACACCATAGTTTGAATACGTGCTAACTTCACCCGGAGCAGTTACTTGATGAGGTATGGATGATTTAATATAATGTTCTAATGACCTCAATTCATCTTTTGAGCGAACGCTTTTATTGATGTAAAAGTCATCAAATCCCGCAGTATGAGTGAGCAAATGATTTACAGTGATAGCTTTACTGAATTTATATGGAATCAATTGCTGATCAAAATAGCTATTGATATCCGCATCAAAATCAATAAATCCATTTTTCTTCAGAATCAGTGCTCCCAATCCCGTAAAAGGCTTGGAGATAGAACCAATGCGAAACAATGATTTTTGGGTATCTATTGCTTCGCTTCCAATCAAATCGGTATCCTGAGTGATTTTTTGATAGTGAACTTCTCCATCTTTTACCCAAACCACCACAGAATTTGGAATGGAATGCCTTTTGGCTTCCTGTTCTATGAACTCATTTAAATCTACGTTTGTTTGTGCGGAGGCACTTAGCCATGTTAGCATAAGTCCGGCGCATAATAATACAAGTGGAAACAGATTTTGGATTTTCATCTGAGTTATTTTTTTTAATTAATTCGGCTTCAATAAAAACAACAAATCAAAATTATTACTTTATATAATCACACAACCATAAAAGCATCCAAATATAAATACTATTTCTTAAAATATAAAAATTTAATGTGCAATAATTTGACTGCCAGACACACTGAATGAAACACTACCCACATGCTCCGGAATCCGGAGCGCGCGCATCCCTTGTTTTGCTGCTTTACATTTTGCTGCTTAATTAGAATTCACTGAATAATTCCAAAACCGGCAAAATTAAGTGTCGGGTTTGG